>NZ_JBEYXQ010000001.1:0-773786 GCF_040645115.1 Streptomyces sp. NPDC046860
CCCTCGGGGCGTTCCCGGCCGGCTGAGCCGTGACCGGGTCAGGGCGGGGGAGCGCGAGCTTCCCCGCCCTACGAATCCGTCCGCCGCCGGCCCGCTCCAGGACCGGTGGGGCTCCCGCCCCCTCAGATCCCCGCCGCCTCCGACAGGTCCCGCTTGATCGCGGCCAGCAGTTCCGTGGCGCGGGCGCGGGCCGCCGGGAGGGCGGCGCGGTCGGCGACCGGGACCACGACCTCCAGGTAGCACTTCAGCTTGGGCTCGGTGCCGCTCGGGCGGACGATGACGCGGGCGCCGTCCAGGGTGTAGCGCAGGCCGTCCGTGGGCGGGAGGGCGGCCGTGCCCCGGGTGAGGTCCTCCGCCGAGGTGACCGGCAGCCCCGCGAGGGCGGCCGGCGGCCGCTCGCGCAGGCGGCGCATCGCGTCCGCGATCACCGACAGGTCCTCCACCCGCACCGACAGCTGGTCGGTGGCGTGCAGGCCGTGCTCCAGGGCGAGGTCGTCCAGCAGGTCGGGCAGGGTCCGCCCGGCCTCCTTCAGCTCCGACGCCAGCTCGGTGACGAGCAGGGCGGCGGTGATGCCGTCCTTGTCCCGGACGCCCTCGGGGTCCACGCAGTAGCCGAGCGCCTCCTCGTACCCGTAGCGCAGGCCGTCCACGCGGGCGATCCACTTGAAGCCCGTCAGGGTCTCCTCGTGGCCCAGTCCGGCCTTCTCCGCGATCCGGCCCAGCAGGGAGGAGGAGACGATGGACTCCGCGAAGGTGCCGCTCACACCCCGGCCCACCAGGTGGGCGGCGAGCAGCGAGCCCACCTCGTCGCCGCGCAGCATCCGCCAGTCGCCGCCGTCGCGTACGGCCACCGCGCAGCGGTCCGCGTCCGGGTCGTTGGCGATGATCAGGTCCGGCTCGGTGCGGGTCGCCCGGGCGAAGGCGAGGTCCATCGCGCCGGGCTCCTCCGGGTTGGGGAAGGCCACGGTCGGGAAGTCCGGGTCGGGCTCGGCCTGTTCGGCCACCAGCACCGGCTCCGGGAACCCGGCCCGCGCGAACGCCGCGAGCAGCACGTCCTTGCCGACGCCGTGCATCGCGGTGTAGACGGTACGGGCGCTGCGGGCCGACCCCTCGGCCAGCACCGCGTCGGTACGCGCCAGATACGCGTCCAGCACCTCGTCGCCCAGCACCTCCCAGCCGGACTCCGGCCGGGGCACGTCGGCGAGCGCGCGCACCGCGTCGATCCCGGCGGCGATCCCCGCGTCGGCGGGCGGCACGATCTGGGAGCCGTCGCCGAGGTACACCTTGTAGCCGTTGTCGCGCGGCGGGTTGTGGCTGGCCGTGACCTCCACGCCCGCGACCGCGCCCAGGTGCCGTATGGCGAAGGCGAGGACCGGGGTGGGCAGCGGGCGCGGCAGCACCGCGGCGCGCAGTCCGGCGCCGGTGATCACGGCGGCGGTGTCCCGCGCGAAGTCGGCCGACTTGTGCCGGGCGTCGTAGCCGATGACGACCAGGCCGCCGGCCTCCCCCTGGGCCTTCAGGTACGCGGCCAGACCGGCGGCGGCGCGGATGACGACGGCGCGGTTCATCCGCATCGGGCCCGCGCCCAGCTCGCCGCGGAGCCCGGCGGTGCCGAACTGGAGCGTGCCGCCGAACCGTTCGGCCAGTTCCGCCGTGTCCCCGGCGTCGATGAGCTTCGCCAGCTCCTCGCGGGTCTCGGGGTCGGGGTCCTCGGCCAGCCACGCCTGGGCCCGTGCGATCACTTCGTCCTGCACCTCGGGTGAACCTCTCTCTCGATTCCGTCCGCTGCGCCGCGCCGGCTACAGCCGGTTCAGCACCTGTCCCAGCAGCTCGCCCATGCGCGCCGCCGAGTCACGGCCCGCCTGGAGGACCTCCTCGTGGTTCAGCGGCTCGCCCGTCATGCCGGCGGCGAGGTTGGTGACCAGGGAGATGCCCAGCACCTCGGCGCCCGCCTCGCGCGCGGCGATGGCCTCCAGCACCGTGGACATGCCGACGAGGTCGGCGCCGATGACGCGGGCCATGCGGATCTCGGCCGGGGTCTCGTAGTGCGGGCCGGGGAACTGCGCGTAGACGCCCTCCTCCAGGGAGGGGTCGATCTCCTTGCACAGGGCGCGCAGGCGCGGCGAGTACAGGTCGGTGAGGTCGACGAAGTTGGCGCCCACGATCGGGGAGGTGGCCGTCAGGTTCAGGTGGTCGCTGATCAGCACCGGCTGGCCGGGGCGCATGCCCTCGCGCAGGCCGCCGCAGCCGTTGGTCAGCACGATCGTCTTGCAGCCCGCGGCGACGGCGGTACGGACGCCGTGCGCGACGGCGGCGACGCCGCGGCCCTCGTAGTAGTGGGTGCGGCCCAGGAAGACCAGGGCGCGCTTGTCACCGAAGGTGTACGAGCGGATCTTGCCGCCGTGCCCCTCTACGGCCGGCGGCGGGAAGCCGGGCAGCTCGGTCACCTGGAACTCGGCGTCGGGCGCGCCGAGGGCGTCGACGGCCGGGGCCCAGCCGGAGCCCATCACGAGGGCGACGTCGTGGGTCTCGGCGCCGGTGAGTTCGCGCAGGCGCGCGGCGGCGGCGTCGGCGGCGGCGTGCGGGTCGCCCTGGCGGTCGTCCGGAAGGAGAGATGCGTTCACGCGACGAGGGTAGCCGGTGTTCTCCTACGCGCGTAGATGACAGAGCCCACGGGAATGCGATCGTTGTCAGGCAGATTCCGGCAAAGGCTGGGCAAAAGGGCTGCGCAGCGGCCGTGCGGCGTCCAGTACCGCCCCGCCGCACCCGCTTCCCGCCCGGTGCGGGACAATGGGGTACGTGACTCGGATCGTGATCATCGGTGGCGGACCCGGCGGATACGAGGCGGCGCTGACGGCCGCCCAGCTCGGCGCGGAGGTGACCGTCGTGGACTGCGACGGTCTGGGCGGAGCGTCGGTGCTGACCGACTGCGTGCCGTCGAAGACCCTGATCGCCACGGCCGAGGTGATGACCACCTTCGACTCCTCCTACGAGGAGCTGGGCATCATCGTCGCCGACGACACCCCGCACATCGAGCAGGCGGCCCGCGTGGTCGGCGTCGACCTCGGCAAGGTCAACCGCCGGGTGAAGCGGCTCGCGCTCGCCCAGTCCCACGACATCACCGCCTCCGTGACCCGCGCCGGCGCCCGCGTCATGCGCGGCCGGGGCCGCCTGGAGGGCATGCAGGCCCTCGACGGCTCCCGCAAGGTCGTCGTCACCGCCGCCGACGGCACCGAGGAGACCCTCACCGCCGACGCCGTGCTCATCGCGACCGGCGGCCACCCCCGCGAGGTGCCCGACGCGCAGCCCGACGGCGAGCGCATCCTGAACTGGACCCAGGTCTACGACCTCACCGAGCTGCCCGAAGAGCTGATCGTGGTCGGCTCCGGCGTCACCGGTGCCGAGTTCGCCGGTGCCTACCAGGCGCTCGGCTCCAAGGTCACCCTGGTCTCCTCGCGCGACCGCGTGCTGCCGGGCGAGGACCCGGACGCCGCCGCCGTGCTGGAGGACGTCTTCCGCCGCCGCGGCATGAACGTGATGGCCCGCTCCCGCGCCCAGTCCGCCAAGCGGGTCGGCGACCGGGTCGAGGTCACGCTCGCCGACGGCCGCGTGATCACCGGTACGCACTGCCTGATGGCGGTCGGCGCGATCCCGAACAGCGCCGGGCTCGGCCTGGAGGAGGCCGGGGTCAGGCTGCGCGAGTCCGGGCACATCTGGACCGACAGGGTCTCCCGCACCAGCGCGCCCGGCGTGTACGCGGCCGGTGACGTGACCGGCGTGTTCGCGCTGGCCTCCGTCGCGGCGATGCAGGGCCGGATCGCGGTCTACCACTTCCTCGGCGACGCGGTGGCCCCCCTCGACCTCAAGACGGTCTCCTCCAACGTCTTCACCGACCCCGAGATCGCCACCGTCGGCTACACCCAGGCCGACGTGGACGCGGGCAAGATCGACGCGCGCGTGGTGAAGCTGCCGCTGCTGCGCAACCCGCGCGCGAAGATGCAGGGCATCCGGGACGGCTTCGTCAAGATCTTCTGCCGGCCGGGCACCGGGATCGTGGTCGGCGGTGTGGTCGTCGCGCCGCGCGCCTCGGAGCTCATCCACCCGATCTCGATCGCGGTCGACAACAACCTGACGGTCGAGCAGATCGCCAAGGCGTTCACGGTCTACCCGTCGCTGTCCGGCTCGATCGCCGAGGTGGCGCGGCAGTTGCAGACCCGCAAGACGGCCGACGGGGGCTGACGGGGGGCCGAGCGGCCGGGTCCGTGCGGCCCATGCGGGCGGCATAGTCGACCGGTAAAGCCCTATATCACTTCCAGGGTCCGCTTGCGAACAACTTCTGCTATTCGGCGCAAACTGCTGAAAGTAGACGGTCGTTGGGGTTACTGTCAGTTTCGTGTTCGCTGCAGAACGTCGTCAACTGATCCTCGAAATGGTGCGGGCCAACGGAGCGGTGTCGCTCCGTGAGCTCGCCCGCGTCGTCCAGACCTCCGAAGTGACCGTACGGCGGGACGTGCGCGCTCTGGAGGCAGAAGGACTCCTCGACCGCCGGCATGGCGGTGCGGTGTTGCCGGGTGGATTCACGCGAGAGTCCGGCTTCCCGCAGAAATCCCATCTCGCGACCGCGGAGAAGACGGCCATCGCCGACCTCGCCGCGGGACTCGTCGAAGAGGGCGAGGCCATCGTGGTCGGCGCCGGTACGACCACCCAGGAGCTGGCCCGCAGGCTGGCCCGGGTGCCCGGCCTGACCGTGGTCACCAACTCCCTGCTGGTGGCGCAGGCGCTGGCCCACGCCAACCGGGTGGAGGTCGTCATGACCGGCGGCACCCTGCGGGGGTCCAACTACGCCCTCGTCGGTTCCGGCGCCGAGCAGTCCCTCCAGGGCCTGCGCGTCTCCAAGGCGTTCCTCTCCGGGAGCGGTCTGACCGCCGAGCGCGGCCTGTCCACGTCCAACATGCTGTCGGCCTCCGTGGACCGGGCCCTGGTCCAGGCCGCCTCCGAGGTGGTGGTCCTCGCCGACCACACCAAGCTGGGCACGGACACCATGTTCCGTACGGTGCCCACCGAGGCGATCACCCGCCTGGTCACCGACGACCCCCCGGCCCACGACGACCGCGCCGCCACCGAACTCCAGGCCCTGGCCGACCAGGGCGTGCAGATCACGGTGGCCGGAGCGACCGGCGCCCCGGCCCAGGAGACGCCCCCGGCCCCCCGGGGCCAACGCTCCCCACTCCCCGGCCCCCGCCGCGGCCAGGTCCCCGGCGCGGCCCTCCGAGGAGTCCTCAACGACCAGCCAACAGAACGCGCCAGGGTGGCAGACCTGAGGCGCAGGTAGCGCCTGCGGCGGTCGGACCGCTCGTAGTGTTCCGGGCATGACTCAGCCGCACCCCACCACCCTCACAGCCTCGGAGCAGCTGCTCCACCGCCTCACCCACTTCCGGGTGAACCGTTCCTCCGACGGGCCGGCGCTGTACAAGCCGGTGGCGGTGCTGTGGGCCATGGGACGGGCGGCGCGGGGTGAGGCGCGGTTGCTGTCCTGGTCCCAGACGGAGCGGGGACTGAATGAGGCGCTGAAAGCCCAGGGAGCGCCCCAGAAACCCGAGTTCGGGGTGTCGTCCCTCTACCACGACAAACTGTGGTCGCTGCCAGGCCAGGACGACGTGCCCACGGCACACGGACACCCGAAGCCGTGGTTCACCGAGCGGCAGCCGCTGGGTGGCCCTGCCGAGGAGGTCTATGCCCTCTTCCGGGACTCCACCGTGGCCCGGCTCGCGGTGCGGGAGCATTTGCTGGAGCTGTACTTCGGGGACCGCGACCCGGGGCCGCTGCTCGCCGAGCCCGCGCCGGCGGGTGCCGAGCCGGAGCCATCCACGGCCCCGGAGCCGTTGGACCTTCCGTTGCCGAGGCCGCGGGCGGGTGATCCCGAGCCGTGGCTCGTCACCGCGGTCGAGTACGAACAGGGCTGCCGTCTGCTGGAGCTGACGGAGGAACGGCGGCACGGCACGCGGGCCCCCGCCGATGGCAGCCGGCCTCGCCGCTCGTCGGCCGCCCGGCTGCTGGTGCTGGGCCGTAGCGAGGGGCGCTGTGAGAACCCGGAGTGCGCCGGGCAGCCGGAGGAGCTGACGGACCGGGGGCTGCCGCTGCTGGAGGTCGACCATGTGCGGGACCTGGCCCTGGGCGGCCGCGACCACCCCGGCCAGATGGTCGCTCTCTGCCCCAACTGCCACGCCGTCAAGACCCGTGGCCGTTCCCGCGAGCGGCTGCGCACGCTGCTGCTGAGGGTCGCCGAGGAGCGGCACCGGGCGAAGTCCGCCGGGAAATGACGAACGCCCGGCACTTGGCCGGGCGTTCATCACAGTGCGCCGGAGCGCGTCAGTTGCGCGTCAGTCCTTGATCTCGCAGATCGGGGCGCCCGAGGTGATGGAGGCGCCGATCTCCGCGAGGAGGCCCTTGACGGTGCCCGCTCGGTGGGCGTTGAGGGGCTGCTCCATCTTCATGGCCTCCAGGACGACGATCAGGTCGCCCTCCTGGACCGTCTGGCCCTCCTCGACGGCCACCTTGACGATGGTGCCCTGCATCGGGGAGGCGAGGGTGTCGCCGGAGGCGGCGGGGCCGGACTTCTTGGCCGCGCGGCGCTTGGGCTTGGCGCCCGCCGCGAGGCCGGTGCGGGCCAGGGACATGCCGAGCGACGAGGGGAGGGAGACCTCCAGGCGCTTGCCGCCCACCTCGACGACGACCGTCTCACGGCCCAGCTCCTCGTCCGCGTCCGCGTCGGCGGGGGCGGTGAAGGGCTTGATCTCGTTGACGAACTCGGTCTCGATCCAGCGGGTGTGGACCGTGAAGGGGTCCTTGGAGCCGGTCAGCTCCGGGGCGAAGGCCGCGTCCCGGACCACCACGCGGTGGAAGGGGATCGCCGTGGCCATGCCCTCGACCTGGAACTCGTCCAGCGCGCGGGCGGCCCGCTCCAGGGCCTCCTTGCGGGTGCGGCCGGTGACGACCAGCTTGGCCAGCAGGGAGTCCCACGCCGGGCCGATGACCGAGCCGGACTCCACGCCCGCGTCCAGGCGGACACCGGGACCGGTCGGCGCCTCGAAGCGGGTGACCGTACCGGGGGCGGGGAGGAAGCCCCGGCCCGGGTCCTCGCCGTTGATGCGGAACTCGAAGGAGTGCCCGCGCAGCTCGGGGTCGCCGTAGCCCAGCTCCTCGCCGTCGGCGATACGGAACATCTCGCGGACCAGGTCGATGCCGGCGACCTCCTCGGTCACCGGGTGCTCGACCTGGAGGCGGGTGTTGACCTCCAGGAAGGAGATCGTGCCGTCCTGGCCGACCAGGAACTCACAGGTGCCGGCGCCCTCGTAGGCGGCCTCCTTGAGGATGGCCTTGGACGCCCGGTACAGCTCGGCGACCTGCTCCTCGGAGAGGAACGGCGCCGGGGCCTCCTCGACCAGCTTCTGGTGGCGGCGCTGGAGCGAGCAGTCACGGGTGGAGACGACGACCACGTTGCCGTGCTTGTCGGCCAGGCACTGGGTCTCCACGTGCCGCGGGCGGTCGAGGTAGCGCTCCACGAAGCACTCGCCCCGGCCGAACGCGGCGACGGCCTCGCGGACCGCCGAGTCGTACAGCTCCGGCACCTCTTCGAGGGTGCGGGCGACCTTCAGGCCGCGACCGCCACCGCCGAAGGCGGCCTTGATGGCGATCGGGAGGCCGTGTTCCTTCGCGAAGGCCACGACCTCGTCCGCGCCCGAGACGGGGTCCGGAGTACCGGCGACCAGCGGGGCACCCGCGCGCTGCGCGATGTGCCGGGCGGCGACCTTGTCGCCGAGGTCCCGGATGGCCTGCGGCGGCGGGCCGATCCAGTTCAGGCCCGCGTCCAGCACGGCCTGGGCGAACTCGGCGTTCTCCGAGAGGAACCCGTAGCCGGGGTGGATGGCGTCCGCGCCGGACTCCCGGGCGGCGTTCAGGACCTTCTCGATGTCCAGGTAGCTGGTGGCCGGGGTGTCACCGCCCAGGGCGAACGCCTCATCCGCGGCCCGGACGTGCAGAGCGTCCCGGTCCGGGTCGGCGTACACGGCCACGCTCGCGATACCTGCGTCTCGGCAGGCCCGCGCCACACGGACAGCGATTTCGCCACGGTTGGCGATGAGCACCTTGCGCACGATTGAGGCTCCCTCCTTGAAACAAGCCGAGTTTAGGGACAGCCGACACGACACTTCGACCCGTCCCCAATGGTGAGCTTGCCCACACGGAGCGTGATGCGAGGCCCGCTCGACCCGCGAAAGCCCTTGTCGCACCTCGGTACGCAGGACTCCACCGGAAAACCCTAGCCCCGTCATGTGGTCAAGGTCTCTGTGAGAGCGTGCTGCGGGCCACGCGGTTTCTTTGTGGAGTCCCTACGAATGGCCCAATGATTCTTTGCGGTCGGCCGAGGTCTTGTCCCCGCTCTTACCCGTTAGTAGCGTTCGCGCTGACCGGCGTACTGCCGGTAACAGGTGATCCGCGGGGGCGGCGGCGAAGGTGGGGTGGGACCGGTGGTGCGCAGACCGGTGGCATGGATCGTGACGGTGGTCCTGCTGGCCGAGGCGGTCGGCGTAGCGGGGGTGAACTGGCTGCTCGGGACGGTGGTGAGCAACCAGAACATGTCCCTGGCCGGGCTGGACCCCCATGCGATGGCGACGTCCGCGAAGGCGGGAGCCGTGGTCTTCGGGCTCTACTTCGCCTTCTGCGCCCTGGTCGCCCTGCTGGTCGCGGTGCGCGACCGCGCCCCGGCCGGTCTCGGCCGCGTCCTGCTGATCAGCGTCGCCGTGGTGAACGCCCTGCTGGGCGCGGTCGCCTGGGGCCTGCAGGGGCCCTCGGCCTTCCTGGTGCTGATGGCGGTCTTCGCCCTGATCGTCCTGCTGCTGATGACGTACGACCGTCCGCGCGACGCGGGCGCCCGGCCGGCCGGCGATCCGCCCGGGCAGGGCGGTGCCCCCGAGGCCGTCCCGGAACCGGTCCCCACGTCCACCCCTACGGGTGACGCTCAGGGCCGTCCGGCCGACACCGGGAAGATCACTCGGACGGCGCCCACAACTCCGTGATCCCGACACCCAGTTCGCGCAGCAGCTTGCGGACCAGGGGGAGGCTGATGCCGATCACGTTGCCGTGGTCGCCCTCGATGCCCTCGATGAAGGGTGCCGAGCGGCCGTCCAGGGTGAAGGCCCCGGCGACGTGGAGGGGCTCGCCGGAGGCGACGTAGCGGGCGATCTCCTCGTCGGTGGGCTCGCCGAAGCGGACCACGGTGGAGGCGGTCGCGGACACGTACCTCTTCGCCGCGGTGTCCCACACGCAGTGCCCGGTCTGGAGGACCCCGGCGCGGCCGCGCATCGCCTTCCAGCGGGCGGTGGCCTCCTCGGAGTCGGCGGGCTTGCCGAGCGCCTGGCCGTCCAGCTCCAGCACCGAGTCGCAGCCGATCACCAGCGCGCCCCGCACCTCGGGCCGGGCCGCCACCACGGACGCCTTGGCCTCGGCCAGGGCGAGCGCCAGCTCGGCCGGGGTGGGGGCGCTGACGGCGTCCTCGTCCACCCCGCTCACGATCACCTCGGGCGCCAGCCCGGCCTGCCGCAGCAGACCCAGACGGGCGGGGGACTGGGAGGCGAGCACGAGACGGCGGCGCTGGTCTGTCATGCGATCAGCCTAGCGCCGCGGCCGTTCTCACCTCAGCCCGATGACGATCATCGCCAGCACCATGGCCAGGGCCATGAAGAGGCCGAGCCGCCTGAGCTTCTCCTCCATGTGACGGAGTTCCTCGGGCGGCTCGTTCTCCGGGTCTGACCACAGCATGGCTCCAGCCTGCGGCGCGGCCCGGTCCGCGCGCCTGAGTACCCGTACTCAGGTTCCCGCTCAGCCCGGCCAGTAGGTGCGCGACCAGGACACCGGCCCCGGCCGGGGCAGGCGCCGGGCCGCGATGCGGGCCGGGTCCGACCACGCGTCCCGGGGATCCTCCGCGCCGGGCGACGGCTCGGCCGCCGCCGCGGCGCGGGCGCGGACCACCGCCAGAGCGGCGGCCAGCTCCTCCGGGGTGGGATTGCCTCGTACGACCTTGATGTTCATGACGGCTCCCGGGTCCGCGGGTCTACAGGGGGATGTTGCCGTGCTTCTTCGGGGGCAGGGATTCCCGCTTCGTGCGCAGCTGACGCAGGCCCCGGACGACGTGCGCGCGGGTGTCCGACGGCATGATCACCGCGTCGACGTAGCCGCGCTCGGCCGCCACGTACGGGTTGAGCAGCGCGTCCTCGTACTCCCGCAGCAGCCGCGCCCGGGTCTCCTCGCCCGCGCCGTCGGCCTCCGCCTCGGCGATGGTGCGGCGGTGCAGGATGTTGACCGCGCCCTGCGCGCCCATCACCGCGATCTGCGCGGTCGGCCAGGCCAGGTTGAGGTCGGCGCCCAGGTGCTTGGAGCCCATCACGTCGTACGCGCCGCCGAACGCCTTGCGGGTGATGACGGTGATCAGCGGGACGGTGGCCTCGGCGTAGGCGTAGATCAGCTTGGCGCCGCGCCGGATGATGCCGTCGTGCTCCTGGTCGACGCCCGGCAGGAAGCCGGGCACGTCCACGAAGGTGAGCACCGGGATGTTGAACGCGTCGCAGGTGCG
Source organism: Streptomyces sp. NPDC046860 (assembly GCF_040645115.1). Taxonomy (NCBI): domain Bacteria; kingdom Bacillati; phylum Actinomycetota; class Actinomycetes; order Kitasatosporales; family Streptomycetaceae; genus Streptomyces; species Streptomyces sp. NPDC046860. The sequence continues at coordinate 10,628 of NZ_JBEYXQ010000001.1, forward strand.
CACGAACCGGGCGGCCTTCTCGGACGCCGTGATGTCCAGGCAGCCCGCGAACTGCATCGGCTGGTTGGCCACCAGGCCCACCGGATGCCCCTCGACCCGGCCGAACCCGGTGAGGATGTTCGGCGCGAACAGGGCCTGCGTCTCGAAGAACTCCCCGTCGTCCAGGACGTGTTCGAGCACGGTGTGCATGTCGTACGGCTGGTTGGCGCTGTCCGGCACGAGGACGTCCAGCTCGCGGTCCTCGTCGGTGAGGGCGAGGTCCGCCTCCTCCGGGTAGACCGGGGCCTCGCTGAGGTTGTTGGACGGCAGGTACGACAGCAGCTGCTTGACGTACTCGATCGCGTCCTTCTCGTCGCCCGCCATGTGGTGGGCCACACCCGAATTGGTGTTGTGGGTGCGCGCGCCGCCCAGCTCCTCGAAACCGACGTCCTCGCCGGTGACCGTCTTGATCACATCGGGGCCGGTGATGAACATGTGCGAGGTCTGGTCGACCATCACCGTGAAGTCGGTGATCGCGGGGGAGTACACCGCGCCGCCCGCGCACGGGCCGACGACCAGGCTGATCTGCGGGATCACCCCGGAGGCGTGGGTGTTGCGGCGGAAGATCTCGCCGTACGCGCCGAGCGAGGCGACACCCTCCTGGATGCGGGCGCCGCCGGAGTCGTTGATGCCGATGACCGGGCAGCCGGTCTTCAGCGCGAAGTCCATGACCTTGACGATCTTCTGGCCGTACACCTCGCCGAGGGCGCCGCCGAAGACGGTGAAGTCCTGCGAGAACACGGCCACCGGGCGGCCGTCCACCGTGCCGTACCCGGTGACGACACCGTCGCCGTACGGGCGGTTCGCCTCCAGGCCGAAGTTGGTGGAGCGGTGGCGGGCGAACTCGTCCAGCTCGACGAACGAGTCCTCGTCCAGGAGGAGTTCGATGCGCTCACGCGCCGTCAGCTTGCCCTTGGCGTGTTGCTTCTCCACCGCGCGTTCGGAGCCGGCGTGCGTCGCCTCGTGAATGCGTCGCTGAAGATCAGCGAGCTTCCCGGCGGTCGTGTGGATGTCGGTCTCGTGACGCTCTTCCGGCTCGGACATCGGGATGCGGCTCCCTGCCTGCTCAAAAGGGGGGACGATTACTCATCCGTAGCGTAGTGCGGGGCCCACCTCCCGGGAGTGCGGTCTTTCCCACACCTAGGGTGACTTGCATGACGCCGCACAATGCCTCAGGTCCCAGCCGCTGGTCCGACCTCGACCGCCCGCCGCTCGACGCCGCCGCGCTGCGCCGCGCCCTCGTCCGGGAGGGCGGACTGTGGTCCTCGGTCGACGTGGTCCAGCGCACCGGGTCCACCAACTCCGACCTCGTGGCCCGCGCCGCCTCCGGCACGGCGGAGGAGGGCGCGGTGCTCGTCGCCGAGGAACAGACGGCGGGGCGCGGCCGGCTGGACCGGCGCTGGACGGCACCGCCGCGCTCGGGCCTCTTCTTCTCCGTCCTGCTGCGCCCGGCCGGGGTGCCGCTGGAGCGCTGGGGCTGGCTGCCGCTGCTGACCGGCGTCGCGGTGGCCACCGGGCTGTCCCGCGCGGCGGGCGTCGACACGGCGCTGAAGTGGCCGAACGACCTGCTGGTCACGGTGGACGGCGGGGAGCGCAAGGCGGGCGGCATCCTCGCCGAGCGGGCGGGGGAGGACGGCGTGGTCGTCGGCGTCGGCCTCAACGTCACCCTGCGCGCCGACGAACTCCCCGTTCCCCAGGCGGGTTCGCTGGCGCTGGCGAACTCCGTGAGCACGGACCGCGACACGCTGCTCCGCTCCGTGCTCCGCTCCCTGGAGACCTGGTACGACCGCTGGCGCGCGGCCGACGGCGACCCGGTCGCCAGCACCCTCCAGGAGACCTACGCGGCCGGCTGCGCCACCCTCGGCCGCCAGGTCCGCGCGGAACTCCCCGGCGACCGGGACCTGACCGGGGAGGCGGTGGCGATCGACGGGGACGGACGGCTGGTCATCGCCACGGCGGAGGGGAAGCGGGAGGCGGTCGGCGCGGGCGACATCGTGCATCTGCGGCCGGCGTAGCGGCGGGCGTTTCCGGGTCTCCCGTGGGTGTTCCCCGGGTATTTCCCTGGGTGTCCTCGGGCGTTTCCGGGTGTCTGCAGGTGTTTCCGGGTGCCCTCGGGGTGTCGCGGGGTGCCTCCCCGGGCGTTCCCGGGCGGCGAGAGCGGGCAGAGGGGCGTGAGGGCGCCGAACCGCGCCCCCGGTGTGCGCTGTGCGCGCGGGGCGGTGCTTCCGGGGGCCGCGCGGTGCGTCCGGGCGGGCGGTCCCGGCGGAGTGAGCTGGCGCACACCTGCCGTAGAGTTGAGGCCGGTCGGACCTGACCGCGGCAGATCGGAAGGGCAGCAGGCGTGAGCGTCGACGACACGGGCTCCGGCGCGGGCGCGGAGGGCCGGGTGGACCCCGACGCCCCCGACCCCGGCGACGACCCGCTCGCCCTCCGCCTCGAACAGCTCATCCTCGGCGCCGAGCGCCGCTACACCCCCTTCCAGGCCGCCCGCAGCGCCGGTGTCTCCATGGAACTGGCCTCCCGTTTCTGGCGGGCCATGGGCTTCGCCGACATCGGCCAGGCCAAGGCGCTCACCGAGGCCGACGTCCTCGCCCTGCGGCGGCTGGCCGGTCTGGTCGAGGCGGGGCTGCTCAGCGAGGCGATGGCGGTACAGGTCGCCCGCTCCACCGGGCAGACCACCGCCCGGTTGGCCGAATGGCAGATCGACTCCTTCCTGGAGGGCCTGACCGAGCCCCCCGAGCCGGGCATGACCCGGACCGAGGTCACGTACCCGATCATCGAGCTGCTCCTGCCCGAGCTGGAGGAGTTCCTCGTCTACGTCTGGCGCCGCCAGCTCGCGGCGTCCGCCGGGCGCGTGGTGCAGAACGTGGACGACGCGGAGATGGTCGACCGGCGGCTCGCCGTCGCCTTCGCCGACCTCGTCGGCTTCACCCGGCTCACCCGCCGGATGGAGGAGGAGGAACTCGGCGAACTGGTCGAGGCGTTCGAGACCACCGCGGCCGACCTCGTGGCCGCGCGCGGCGGCCGCCTCATCAAGACCCTGGGCGACGAGGTGCTGTACGTCGCCGACGACGCCGCCACCGCCGCCGACATCGCGCTGCGCCTGGTCGAGACGCTGTCCAACGACGAGACGATGCCCGAACTGCGGGTCGGCATGGCCTTCGGCACGGTGACCACGCGGATGGGCGACGTGTTCGGCACCACCGTGAACCTCGCCTCCCGGCTGACCTCGATCGCACCCCGTGACGCCGTGCTGGTCGACAGCGCCTTCGCGGAGGAGCTGATCCGCACCGGTCTGGCGCCCGCCTCCGAGGCGGACGCGGCGGAGGCCGCCGCCACCGCCGAGAAGGAGGGCGAGGCGCCCCCGGAGTACCGCTTCGGGCTCCGCCCGATGTGGCAGCGCTCGGTGCGCGGCCTGGGCATGGTCGAGCCCTGGCTGCTGGCCCGCCGGGGCGAAGAGGGCTGACGGCCCCTACCCGCCCCGCAACTCCAGACAGAGTCCCAGTACGGGCACGCACACGCCCTTGCTCTCCGGCGGAGGCGTGGGCGGTGGCGCACTGCTCCGGGTCGGCGCAGGTGGCGGTGCCTGCGGCGGCGGGGCGGGGGCTTCGGTGGGCGTGTGCGGCGTGGCGGGTGTGTGCGGTGCGGGCGGGGGCTGCGGTACGCCGGTCGCGGCGGCGGAAGGCCGAACGGTCCCGCCGGTGGGTGCGGAGGTCGCCTCGGTTCCGGCGGTGACCGTGCCGCTCGGCGCGGGACCCGCCTCCCGCCGGCCGGAGGCGCTCGCGGTCGAGGCCGACGGTACGGCGACGACGGTCGCCGAGACCTCCGGCGAGGGGCCGGCGCCGCCCAGTTTCCACGGCCGCCGGGGCTCCGCCTCGGCGGTACCCGGCCCGGCGTCCGGCGCGATCCGCACGAGGCTCGACACCGCGAGGGCGAGCACGGCCGCCCCGGCCAGCAGCAGCACCACCCGTCGCCCGCGCCGATGCCGACCGCGCCGCAGCGCGGCCACGGCACGACACGTCAGGGTGGGCGGGTCCGGTTCCGGGAGCGGGGGGAGCACGGCGGTCGGGGCGACCGGGACGGGCGGGGCCGCGACTGGTTTCGGCCGGTCGGTGGAGGCGGCACCGGGTTCCGCCCGTCCGGGTGCCTCGCGCGTGCTCGCCTCGGGGCGACCGGTCGCCCCGGCCCTGCTGACTCCCGCCTGCGGCGGACCAGCGGCTCCGCTCCGTGCCGCCCTCGTGGTCGCCCCCGCTCCGGTCCGGGGCAGGCCGTCACGCCCGCCTCCCGCGGCCGCTCCCCGGACGACCCCCGTCCGCACCCGGAACGACACCCCCGGCGGCTTGGTCGGGTCGGTCGGGATGCGCCCCGGCGACACCAGCGGAACCGATTCGGCGGCGGGCCGTGGCGGAGGCGTGGGGGACTTCGGCTCCCTCGGTGTCATGTGCTCCGCTCCTCCCCGCCGCCGCGCCGCCGGGCGCGTCAGCCGAGTGGGACGGTAGGCGCTCGTGCGGGTGGTCCGGGCCCGGTCGGCGGGGGCATCACCCGATCGGGTGGGTTCCGCTCTTTTCCGGGGACCGGTCCTGCTGCGATGATCGGCCCCACAGTGTGTTAACCCGCGTTAACCGGAGGGTGTCATGAGCGAGGAGCGGTACGGGGAGTTCGTGCTGGTGCGCAGGCACGGGTACGTGGCCGAGCTGGTGCTGGACCGGCCCAAGGCCATGAACGCCGTGTCGACGGAGATGGCCCGTTCCCTCGCGGCCGCCTGCGCGGCGCTCGCGGCCGACCGGGACGCCCGGGTGGTCGTACTGACGTCCTCCAGCGAACGCGCGTTCTGTGTCGGCGCGGATCTGAAGGAGCGGAACTCCTTCAGCGACGCCGACCTGGTCCGGCAGCGCCCGACGGCGCGCGGCGCGTACACCGGGGTGCTGGAGCTGCCGGTGCCGACGATCGCGGCGGTGCACGGCTTCGCGCTCGGCGGCGGCTTCGAACTGGCGCTGGCCTGCGACCTGATCGTCGCCGACGCCACGGCCGTGGTCGGGCTGCCGGAGGTCTCCGTGGGCGTGATCCCGGGCGGCGGCGGCACGCAGCTGCTGCCGAGGCGGGTCGGCGCCGCGCGCGCGGCCGAGCTGATCTTCACGGCCCGCCGGGTCGACGCGCCGGAGGCGGCCGCGCTCGGACTCGTCGACCAGCTCACCGAGGCCGGCCAGGACCGCGAGGACGCGCTCGCGCTGGCCGCGAAGATCGCGGCGAACTCCCCGGTGGGCCTCCGCTCGGCCAAGCGCGCCCTCCGGCTGGGCATGGGCCTGGATCTGCGAGCCGGTCTGGAGGTCGAGGACGCGGCCTGGCGGGCGACCGCCTTCTCCGGCGACCGCCCGGAGGGCGTCGCGGCCTTCAACGAGAAGCGCGCGCCGCAGTGGCCGGGGGAGTGAGCCGGGTGCGCCGCTGACCACCTGATCGCCCGCGCCGATGCCCCTGATGTGCGCATTCGTCCCTAACCTGGGGTGATGGGAGAGGATGATCGGCTCGCTGCCGTGGTGGGGCTCGCGCAGGGGATGGCGGCCGCGCACACGGCCCCGGAGTCCTGGCGGGCGGCGGCGCTGGGCGCCTGCCGGGCACTGGCCGGGAACTTCGCCGCGCTGTCGGTGTGGGAGCGGGAGCGGGGCCGGCTCAGGGTCCTGGTGAACGTCGGCAGGCGCGCCGAGGGCGAGGAGGAGTTCCCGGAGTCGGAGACGTACCCGGTCCACCAGTTCCCGGAGATCACCGAGTTCCTGCACGAGCGCTGGGCCGGGGGCGGTGGCCCCAACGCCTGGGTGGAGACCGCGCAGGGCCCGGCCGCGGGCACCCCCGGTTACACCCACCAGCGGGTCGCCGCGCTGCGCCGCCGGGGCCGGGGCTGCTGTGTGGTCGCGCCCGTCGTGCTGCACGGCCGGGCGTGGGGCGAGCTGTACGTGGCCCGGGCGGCCGGGGTGCCGGTCTTCGACCACGGGGACGCCGACTTCGCCACCGTGCTGGCCGCGGTCGTCGCCGCCGGGCTCGCGCAGACCGAGCGGCTGGAGGAGGCCCGGCGGCTGGCCTTCACCGACGCCCTCACCGGTCTGGCCAACCGCCGCGCGGTCGACGTACGGCTGGAGGAGGCGGTGGAGCGGCACCGGGCGGACGGGTCGGTCGTCAGCCTCGTCGTCTGCGACCTGAACGGGCTCAAGCGGGTCAACGACACTCATGGGCACGCCGTGGGGGACCGGCTGCTGGAGCGGTTCGGGTCGGTGCTGTCACTGTGCGGGGCGATGCTGCCGGGCGCGCTGGCGGCGCGGCTCGGCGGGGACGAGTTCTGTCTGCTGGCGCTCGGGCCCCCGGCCGAGGACGTGGTGGTGGCGGCGGGCGAGCTGTGCCGCCGGGCGGGTGCGCTGGAGCTGGGCGAGGGGGTGGCCTGCGGGGTCGCCTCCACGGGGCACGACATCGGCCCGGTGCGCGACGCCCGGCGGCTGTTCCGGCTGGCCGACGCGGCGCAGTACCGGGCCAAGGCGGACCGCGCGGACCTGCCCGTGGTGGCCGGCCGGGAGGGCCCGGACGACCCGGTCGTACGGTTGGCGGACGAGGCGACTCCGCCCGCGCGGACCGAGCGGCGCAGGTTCCGGGGCCGCCGCCGGCCGTGACGGGGTAAGGGGCGCCGGCGCGCTCCACTAGTGACACCGACGCATTCAATGCGTACGCTCCTGAATATGGATATGCACACTGTGGTGGTGGGGACCACCGGTGTCACCGCGCACGACGTCCTCGCCGTCGCGCGCGCCGGTGCCCGCGTGGAGCTGTCGGATGAGGCGGTCGCGGCGCTCGCCGCCGCCCGCCGGATCGTGGACGCGCTGGCCGCCAAACCCGACCCGGTCTACGGCGTCTCCACCGGCTTCGGCGCCCTGGCGACCCGGCACATCAGCCCCGAGCTGCGCGCGCAGCTCCAGCGCAACATCGTCCGCTCGCACGCCGCCGGCATGGGCCCGCGCGTGGAGCGCGAGGTGGTCCGCGCGCTGATGTTCCTGCGGCTGAAGACCGTCTGCTCCGGCCACACCGGCGTGCGCCCCGAGGTCGCGCAGACCATGGCGGACGTGCTCAACGCCCAGATCACCCCGGTCGTGCACGAGTACGGCTCCCTCGGCTGCTCCGGCGACCTCGCCCCCCTCTCGCACTGCGCGCTGGCCCTGATGGGCGAGGGCGACGCCGAGGGCCCCGACGGGACCGTGCGCCCGGCCGGCGAGCTGCTGCGCGAGCACGGCATCGAGCCGGTCGAACTGCGCGAGAAGGAGGGCCTGGCCCTCCTCAACGGCACCGACGGCATGCTCGGCATGCTGATCATGGCCCTCGACGACCTCGACCTGCTCTACAAGTCCGCCGACATCACCGCGGCCCTCAGCCTGGAGGGGCTGCTCGGCACGGACAAGGTCCTCGCGCCCGAGCTGCACGCCATCCGCCCGCACCCCGGCCAGGCCGCCTCGGCCGCCAACATGCTCGCGGTGCTCAAGGGCTCCCAGCTCACCGGGCACCACCAGGACGACGCGCCCCGCGTGCAGGACGCCTACTCGGTGCGCTGCGCCCCGCAGGTCGCCGGTGCCGGACGGGACACCATGGCGCACGCCCGCCTGGTCGCCGAGCGCGAGCTGGCCGCCGCCGTCGACAACCCGGTGGTGCTGCCCGACGGGCGGGTGGAGTCCAACGGCAACTTCCACGGCGCCCCGGTCGCCTACGTCCTGGACTTCCTGGCCGTCGCCGCGGCCGACCTCGGCTCCATCGCCGAGCGCCGCACCGACCGGCTGCTGGACAAGAACCGCAGCCACGGGCTGCCGCCGTTCCTCGCGGACGACGCGGGCGTGGACTCCGGCCTGATGATCGCCCAGTACACGCAGGCGGCGCTGGTCAGCGAGATGAAGCGGCTCGCCGTACCGGCCTCCGCCGACTCCATCCCGTCCTCCGCGATGCAGGAGGACCACGTCTCCATGGGCTGGTCCGCCGCGCGCAAGCTGCGTACCGCCGTGGACAACCTCACCCGGATCATCGCGGTCGAGCTGTACGCGGCCGCCCGCGCCGTCGAGCTGCGCGAGGGGCTGGAGCCCGCGCCCGCCTCCCGTGCCGTGATCCGGGCCGCGCGCGAGGCCGGGGTGGGCGGCCCGGGGCCGGACCGGTTCCTGGCGCCGGACCTCGCCGCAGCCGACGCGTTCGTGCGCGGGGGCGGGCTCGTGGCGGCCGCCGAGACGGTCACCGGGCGGCTGGGCTAGTACCGCCGGGGTCCCGTCCGCCGGGCGGGACCCCCATGGGGCGGTCAACCAATCGTCAAGCGGGCTTAAAACTCCAGGCGTTCCCGGCGCACCGAATACACCACGAAGCCCGCGCCCACGGCGAGGAACAGGGTGCCGGAGACCACGTAGGGCGTGGTGTCGAAGCTGCCCGTGTCGGCGAGTCTGGCCGGGTCGGAGGCGTCCTGGCCGGTCAGCTGGGACACCGTGGTGACCTGCCCGGTGATCCCCGAGTCCGGATTCCCGGAGTCCGCCGGACCGGAGACCGCCGTACCGACGCCCTCGGAGCCCGTCGAGGGGCTGTCCTGCGAGGCGTTGGCGGACGGGACGAACCACAGGGCGCACAGCAGCGTGCCCGCGGCGGTGGCGGTCAGCAACGGACGGCGAGCGGATGCCACGGAATATCGATCCCCTTGTGACGCTGGCGAATTGGCCGTGTGGAGCGATGTTAGTGAAAATCGCGGGTCACAGGAAAGTCACGACAGGTTTCGGTTCTAGGCTCCCCGCATGGAAGCTGAAGAGACATCACGTTTTGTACGTCTTCGGGTCGAGCTGGTCCTCGAAGTGGTCGACGACGACGAGCTGACCAAGGCCGCGCTGCGCCGTATCGCCACCGACCCGGAGCTGCCGGAGTCGGAGCAGGCCCATGCCGAGGGCGCTGTGACGGAAGACACCGCCGAGGCGCTGGCGTATCTCGTCGACCCGTTCGACCTGGTCAGCGAGGTGCCCGGGGTGGAGCTCCAGCAGGCCTCCTGGTCGAGCGAGCGGTCCGAGTACGACGCGGATTCGCCCGAGTGGGACCTCGACGAGGATGATGGGGACGACGGCGAGGAGCCGGACGGCGAGAACGGGCGGTAGGCCGGCGGCTTCGGCCGCGCGATTCGGGGCACGGATGACCCGGACGGCAACCGCCGTCCGGGTTTTCTCGTCTCACAAGTGGCGCACGGAGCAGCGCGCACCGCCCGTCCCCGAGGGGGGACGTGGCGTTTCCCACAGAACCCCTGACCGGGGAACGGGTAGGCGCGGCCGTGACGTTGAAAGGGTTCAACGGGGATTCTCGGGGTTCTGGCGGATTCGGCAACGATGGAGAAGCGTGTGATGACGGACAGTAAGCGGCGCAAGGGCCTGACGGTCGCGTCCGCACTGCTCGGTGGTGTGCTCGTGCTCACGGGCTGTTCCGGTGGCGGTGACGCCAGCGCGTCCGACGGCGGTGAGAGCTCGCAGGCGAAGGCCGACGAGGCGGCGGCGAAGAAGTCCTCCGAGGCGCAGATCACGATCACGCCCAAGGACGGCTCGAACAACGCCTCCATCAACAACTCGGCAGCGGTCAAGGTCGCCAAGGGCACCCTGACCGGCGTGAGCATGACCACCGCGGACGGCAAGCCCGTCGACGGTGAGCTCTCCGCCGACAAGCTGAGCTGGAAGCCGACCACCCAGCTGGAGCGGTCGACGTCCTACAAGCTCGCCGCCGAGGCCAAGGACTCCGAGGGCCGGGTGGCCCACGAGAACGCGTCCTTCACCACGGTCTCCCCGTCCAACAGCTTCATAGGCAACTTCACCCCGGACAACGGCAGCACCGTCGGGGTGGGCATGCCCGTGTCGATCAACTTCGACAAGGCGATCACCGACAAGGCCGCCGTGCAGAAGGGGATCACGGTCTCCTCCAGCAGCGGCCAGGAGGTCGTCGGCCACTGGTTCAACGCCAACCGGATCGACTTCCGCCCGGAGACGTACTGGAAGGAGAACTCCACCGTCACGCTGAAGCTGGCGCTCGACGGTGTCGAGGGCGCCGACGGCGTCTACGGCGTCCAGCAGAAGACGATCACCTTCCACGTCGGCCGCAACCAGGTCTCCTACGTCGACGCGAAGACCAAGCAGATGAAGATCACGCGCAACGGCAAGGTCGTCAAGCAGATCCCGATCTCGGCCGGCTCCCCGGAGAACAAGACGTACGCGGGCACCATGGTGATGTCCGAGAAGTTCGAGCAGACCCGGATGAACGGCGCGACCGTCGGCTTCACCGACGACGACGGCAAGGGCGAGTACGACATCAAGGACGTGCCCCACGCCATCCGCCTCACCGGCTCCGGCACCTTCCTGCACGGCAACTACTGGGGCGCGAAGTCCATCTTCGGCAGCGTGAACACCAGCCACGGCTGCGTGGGCCTCGCCGACACCAAGGGCGCCAAGGACCCCAACACCCCGGCCGCCTGGGTGTTCAACAACTCGCTCGTCGGTGACGTGGTCGTCATCAAGAACACCGGTGACAAGACCGTCGCCCCGGACAACGGCCTCAACGGCTGGAACATGGACTGGGCGCAGTGGAAGGCCGGTTCGGCCGTCTGATCCCGCTCCGCGACACCCCCTGAGCGCACGAGTGCCGCCCCTCCCGGTGAGGGGCGGCACTTTCGCGTGTGCGGGGCGTCAGAGCGTCGGCACCGCGGCGGCGCCCCAACTGGCCAGCAGGCGCAGGGACTCGGCCGAGGCGGAGTCCGGTTCGGCGTGGTAGACGATCAGGCTGATGTCCGCGTCGCCGGTCACCCGCAACCCCTCGAAACCCAGGGCGAGTTCACCGACCAGCGGATGCCGCAGCCGCTTGACGCCGTAGAACTGCTCCTTCACGTCGTGCGTGGCCCACAGCCTGCGGAACTCCTCGCTCTTGACCGAGAGTTCACCGACCAGCGCGGCCAGCCGGGCGTCGTCCGGGAAGCGTCCGGCGTCCATGCGCAGCCCGCACACGATGTCGATCGCCTTCTGCTCCCAGTCCACGAACAGCTCGCGGTACTCCGGGCAGAGGAACACCAGCCGCGCCCAGGTGCGGTCCTCGGGCGCGAGTCCGCCCCAGTCGCCGAACAGCGCGGTCGCCATCCGGTTCCAGGCCAGGATCTCCGTGCGCCGCCCGACGACGTACGCCGGCACCGCGTCCATCGAGTCCAGCAGGTGCCGCAGCGCGGTGCGCACCTGGGGGCGGCGGGCCGGCGGCCGCTTCTTGTGCGGCGCCGGCTTGGCCAGATGGGTCAGGTGCGCGTGCTCGGCGTCGGTCAGGCGCAGGGCGCGGGCGATGGAGTCCAGCACCTCCGCCGACACATTCCGCCCGTTGCCCTGCTCCAGACGCGTGTAGTACGCCATCGACACCCCGGCCAGTTGTGCCAGCTCCTCGCGGCGCAGTCCCGGCACCCGGCGGCGGTGTCCGAACTCGGGCAGCCCCACGTCCTCCGGCTTGAGCCGGGCCCGGCGGCTGCGCAGGAACTCGCTCAGCTCCGCCCGCCGGTCCAGCGGGCGCCCCGCGGCCGTCTCCGGGTGTTCGTCCATACCTCAAGTATCGAGGGCGGCCCCGTTTCGTAGGCGCCGGAGCCTGTCCCTCCCAGTGGTAGGCACGGCGGACGTACGTAAAGGCGTGACCTGGGTGAGAGCGCCGGATCGGGGCACTCTGGGACAGTGCCCGGTCGAATCGTGTCCGGGTCACCGGCAAGAGCTAGGAGAAGTCCGGCATGACCACTGTTGCTGCGTACGCCGCGCCCGCCCCCAAGGCCCCGCTGGAGCGGACCACGATCGAGCGGCGGCCGGTCGGCGCCCATGACGTCCTGATCGACATCAAGTTCGCGGGGATCTGCCACTCCGACATCCACCAGGCCCGTGACGGCTGGAGCGAGGGGATCTTCCCCATGGTGCCCGGCCACGAGATCGCCGGTGTCGTCACCGAGGTCGGCCCCGAAGTCACCAAGTTCGCCGTCGGCGACCGGGTGGGCGTGGGCTGCATGGTCGACTCCTGCCGCGAGTGCGACAACTGCGAGGCCGGGCTGGAGCAGTACTGCACCGGCACCGGCACCGTCTGGACGTACAACGCCGTCGGCAAGGACGGCGAGCCCACCTACGGCGGCTACTCCGAGCAGATCGTCGTCGACGAGGGCTTCGTCGTCCGCATCCCCGACGGACTGGGCCTGGACGTGGCCGCGCCGCTGCTGTGCGCGGGCATCACCACGTACTCCCCGCTCAAGCACTGGGGTGTCGGACCCGGCAAGAAGGTCGCCGTGGTGGGCTTCGGCGGACTCGGCCACGTCGGCGTGAAGCTCGCCCACGCGATGGGCGCCGAGGTCACCGTCCTCTCGCAGTCCCTGCGCAAGAAGGACGACGGCCTGCGCCTCGGCGCCGACCACTACTACGCCACCAGCGACCCGGAGACCTTCGAGAAGCTGGCGGGCACCTTCGACGTCATCCTGAACACCGTCTCGGCCCCGCTGGACTTCGCGGCCTACATGTCCCTGCTGCGCCTGGACGGCGCCATGGTCAACGTCGGCCTCCCGGAGGAGCCGGTGCAGGTCACGCTGCAGTCGATCTTCGGCAACCGCCGCAACCTCACCACCTCCAACATCGGCGGCATCCCCGAGACCCAGGAGATGCTGGACTTCTGCGCGGAGCACGGGGTGGGCGCGGAGATCGAGCTGATCGGCGCGGGCGAGATCAACGACGCGTACGAGCGTGTGACCGCCAGCGACGTGCGGTACCGCTTCGTCATCGACACGGCGACGATCTGACGTCCCAGGCATTCTGACGTCCCAGGCATTCTGACGTCCCAGGCGTGAAGAAGGGCCGCCCGGCCGGAGCCGGGCGGCCCGTTCTTCTGTGATCGGCCCTGGGCGGGGGGATCAGCCCTGCGCGGGCGCGACGCCGATCGGGCAGGAGACGCCCGTGCCGCCGATGCCGCAGTACCCGGCGGGGTTCTTGTCCAGGTACTGCTGGTGGTAGGGCTCGGCCGGGTAGAACGGGCGGCCCTCGGCGGGGAGGATCTCCGTGGTGATCGTGCCGTGGCCGGAGCCCGACAGGACCTTCTGGTAGGCGTCGCGGGACGCCTCGGCGGCGGCCGCCTGCTCCGGGGTGTGGGTGTAGATCGCGGAACGGTACTGCGTGCCCACGTCGTTGCCCTGGCGGAAGCCCTGCGTCGGGTCGTGGGACTCCCAGAAGGTCTTGAGCAGCCGCTCGTAGGAGATGACCTCCGGGTCGTAGACCACGCGGACCGCCTCGGTGTGGCCGGTCAGGCCCGAGCACGCCTCCTCGTAGGTGGGGTTCTCGGTGTAGCCGCCCTGGTAGCCCACGAGCGTGGTCCAGACGCCCGCGGGGAGCTGCCAGAACTTGCGCTCCGCGCCCCAGAAGCAGCCCAGCCCGAAGTCGGCGACCTCGAGACCGTCCGGGTAGGGGCCGGTCAGGGGGTTGCCGAGGACGGTGTGCCGTGCGGGGACCTCGAAGGCGGGCACGTCCCGGCCCGAGAGCGCCTGCTCCGGGGTCGGTAGCTGCGGTGTGCGGCCGAAGAGCATGGGGTCTCCCTGGTCGGTCTCGGTGTGCGGACGGGCACTGGTTACAACGGCGGGCGCGCCCCGCGCATTCCGGTTCAGGCCGCGTTGCCCCCGGCCGCGACCACGGCCAGGTCGCGGACCTCGCAGAAGTACTCCGCCTTGTTGTTCCGGTACCGCCACGGCAGCGCGTCGACATGGCCGTCGACCAGCCGGAAGTACTCCAGCGCGGCCTCGTCGCGGCCCTGGAGGTGCAGGTAGTACGCCAGCAGGTGGCGCATCTCGGGCAGGCGCGGATGCGCCGGGTCGGCCGCGGCCGCGTCCTTGAGGGCCGCCTCCACCCGCGCCACCATCTCGGGGGTGTTGTCGGCGGCCGTGTCGTCGGAGTCGTCGTGCTCGAAGTGCGCGATCAGCGGCAGCGTCGTCAGCAGAGAGCCGACGGGCGCCCCGGCCGCCGCCCGCTCGGCGAACTCGGTCGCCAGCCGCTCGGAGCCGCGCCACTTGGCGCACCAGTACTGCAGGGCCGAGAAGTGGGCCTCGTAGTGGTGCGGAGCGCGGTCGGTGATCTCCTTCCACAGGGTGTCCATCCGGGCGTTGGGGTAGCCGAGGCCGAGCGCCACCCAGATCTCCGCGACGTACGGCGTGGGGTCGTCCGGGTTCAGTTCGGCGGCCCGCGCGATGTCCTCGCGGGCGCTGGTCAGCGCGCGGTGGAAGCCCTGGAACTGCTCCTGCGTCGTGTACTGCGCCCGCTTCGCGCCGCGCACCCGCCAGGCCAGGAGCACGGAGCTGCGGGCCCGGACCACGGCGGCGTCCGGGTCCCCGGGACGCTCGGCCTCCCAGGCCAGCAGCCATTCGTCGTCCTCGGCGGCCTTGTCGGCCAGCTGGAACGTGAGCAGCGACCGGCGCTCCCAGTCCCGGCCGACGGCCGCCATCAGCTCGGCAGCGGGGTGCCAGTCGCCGCCCCGCACCCCGGCGAGCGCGGTCACCGTCTCCGGCGTCAGCGGGCCGGCCGAGGCGGTGTTCTGCCGCTCGGCGGGCAGCAGGCCGAGCGCGGCCGAGGCGGCGGCCGTCTCGGCGGCGGCCGTGGCGGCCTCCTCGGCGGCGATGGCGGCCTCCGCGTTGCCGGAGAAGAACTCCTTCAGGAACACCTTGGCCATCCAGGCCGCGAAGAGGACGAAGGGCAGGGCCAGGACGGCCAGTATCCAGAGCAGGACGGTCATGGGCGGGCGGGGTCCGTTCGGGTCGGGAGGGGGGAGAGGAAGGGGGCGGTGGCGGCCGCGCGCTCAGGCAGGCTGGGCGGCCACCGGCGGGAGCAGGGCCCGCAGGGGAGCCGTGTCCGGCCGGTCGGCCAGGGCGGCGTCCACGGCCGCCTTCAGCACGTCCTCGGGGCTCGCCCCGGTGGCGCCCGTCGCGCCGGGCAGCCGCACGGCCGCCGGGCGCGACCAGGAGAACTCCCAGGCCAGCAGCGAACGCGCGCTGAACTCGGCGAGCACCATCGTGCGCAGCGCGTCGCCGAGGGCGGGCCGCACGAACGCGCGGAACGCCCGCCCCTTCGCGGCGGCCGCCTCGTCGGACAGCGGCAGCCGCTCGGCCACCCGCCACAGCCGGCCCTCGTCGATGGCGTCGAGCAGGTCGGCGAGCGTCGCGGGGCGTCCGTTGTAGGCGGCCAGCGCGCGGTGCAGCGGGGTCTGCGCGGAGCCCATGCCCTCGGCCATCGCGACGTTCAGCAGCTCCGGCCAGTCGTCGGTGCGCCGGTAGGCCAGCGCCTCGGCGGTCAGCACCGCCTCCTCCAGCGCGCTCAGCGTCCGGGCCGGGTCGGTGAGCAGCTCCAGCGCGGGGCCGTCGCCCGTCGTGCCGCGTCCGTCGGCGGGCAGCGCCTCGATGCGGCGCACCCGCTCGGCGATGGGCGGGTGGGAGTCGTACCGGGACTCGGGCTCATCGGGCAGGTCGGCGCGCAGCTCGTCCAGCTCGGTGGCCCGGGCCGTCAGCAACCGGCCGAAGCCGCCGAAGAACTGACCGCGCGGCGGCAGCGTACGCACGGGCAGGCCCATCGTGGCGTACGACTCCAGGTAGAAGCCGTGGGCGGTGCTGAGCACCGGTATCTCGCGCAGCGCGGAGGCGGTGGCGTCGCGGCCGGCGATCCGGGCTGCGGCCAGGTCGGCCGCGAACTCCTGCCCGCGCCCGGTGGACCGGGAGGCCCGCAGATACAGCTTGGCGTACTGGGTGTAGAGCCACGCCATTCCCCGGTACAGGGCGCCGGTGTGCCGGGTGTCGACCTCGCGGGCCTTCTTGCCCTTGGCGATCCGCTTGGCGGCGGTCCGCTCCTGGCGCTCGCGCTCGTCGTCCACCTTGCCCGCGGCGGTGGCGTGGAACTGCTCGACGACCCGGCTGATCTGGGCCCGGCCGCGCACCACGATCGCGGACAGCCGGGTGTCGCCGGCGGTGAAGTGCCCGTACTCGTGGGCGAGCACGGCGCGCAGCTGGGCCTCGCTCAGTCCGGTGAGCAGCGGCAGGCCGAGGGTGAGGGTGCGCGGTCCGGGGCGCAGGCCGAGCAGCCGCGCGTCCTCGCGCACGGAGGCGTTGACGTCGGCGGTGAGCAGGATGCGGGCGGGGGCGCGGGTGCCGCTCTCGGCGGCCAGTTCGCGCACCAGCGCCCACAGCCGGGGTTCGTCGGCCTCGGTGGCCTCGACGGCGGCCGGGTCCTCGCCCTTCGGCGTGCGGAGCATGAACATGCCGCGTACGACGGGCACGGCGACCAGCACCGAGACGATGACGATCTTGACGGCGGCGAAGCCGCGCAGCCCCAGGTCGAACAGGGCGATGTCGATGCCGATCAGCGCCGCCAGCAGGGCGAGGCTGATCAGATAGAAGCCGGACAGCAGGACGAGGGCGCGCAGCGCGCGCAAGGTTGCGCCCATCGGATGGAGATCCCCCCACAGGAACCGGGCAAGCCGGAGCAGTACGGACATGGCGCACACCGCCGCGCGGTGCGGCCGCTTGAGTGTGGGGGGACTCGGGCCGGGGGCAGAGCAGGAGCAGAGCCCGGGGCAAGCGGAGTATGCCCTACCGCAGGTCAGCCCAGCAATACCGATTCCCCGGCCGCCCGGACGAGGACCGGTGGCGGGGCCGGCCCGGCGGGGTCAGCCCGGCAGGCTCGCCGGGTTGCCGCCGTTGGCCTCGTAGCCCGCGACCGCCAGCGCCCGGTACACCGCGAACGCCTCCGCCGGGTCCTCGGACAGGGTCCACGGCAGCGCGCCCACATGACCGTCCACGTGCACGAGCTGGTCCATGGCCTCCGCCCAGCGCTCGGCCCGCACCAGGAAGAAGACCAGCAGGTGCCGGACGTGCGCCAGCATCGGGTCGTCCGGCCGGGCGGAGTGCACCGCGTGCAGCGCGCCGTGGATCGCCTTGACGACGACCTCGCTGCGGTAGAACCCGGAGACCAGATTGACCTCGGGCAGGTGCTCGAAGACCGCGAACAGCGGCAGCGCGGCCAGCAGCGAGCCCTGGGGCGCGCGGGCCGCCGCGGCCTCGGCGAAGGCGTACGCCTCCTCGCGGGAGCCGTGCCACTTCTCGCACAGGTGGTGCAGGGCGGCGAGGTGGGCGCCCATGTGGTGCGGGGCGGTGTCGAGGATCTTGCCCCACAGCTCGTCGAACTCCGGGCGGGACCAGCCCAGTCCGCGTGCCACGGAGAGGGTGACGATGTGCGGCACCGGGTCGCCGGGGGCGGCGAGCGCGGCCCGCCCGCAGGCGTCACGCGCCTCCTCCATGATGATCCGGAAGTCCTCCGTGCCCGGCACGGAGGTCCGCCACGCCTGCTGCGCCAGGAACTCGGCGTGCACCGCCGCACCACCCGCGTCCTTGGGCTGCTCGGCCCGCCACACCCGCAGCCACTGGCCGCCCGGCGTCTCGTGGACGCCGCCGGGCCGCTCGCGCAGCTCCAGCGAGGCCGCCCCGGCGAACGCCTGCACCCGCTGCCAGCGCCTCTCGCCCTCGGTCTCCGTGCCCGCGAGCAACTGGGCCGCGGCACGGTGGTCCCCGGTGCGGCGCACCAGGTCCAGCACGTCCAGCAGGTCCTGGTCCGGGCCCGGCATGCGGACGTCCAGCTCCTCCTGGCGCAGGAAGCCGTACCGCTCGGGGTCGGCGGCGTCGGGGTGGCCCGGATGCACGCGCTCGATCCCGCCGCGTCCGCGCCGGATCAGCGGAAGCAGCGCGCAGACCAGGAGGGCCAGCGCCAGGAGCAGCCAGAGAGTCGCCATGCGTCAAGCGAACCAGATGCCGCCGACACTTGGCCAACCCCTCCCCGTCCCTGTGGAAAACTCCCGCCCGCCCTCGCCCCCCGGCCCCCTCCAGCCCCTCGCTCCCGCCCCCGCACCGCTCCCGTCCCGGGCCCGGCGTCCGGCAGCACCCCCGCGAGCGCATTACGCTCGGTACACATGAGCGACAGGCACATCAGCGAGCACTTCGAGACTCTGGCGATCCACGCGGGCAACACCGCCGATCCCCTCACGGGCGCGGTCGTCCCGCCCATCTACCAGGTCTCGACCTACAAGCAGGACGGCGTGGGCGGACTGCGCGGCGGCTACGAGTACAGCCGCAGCGCCAACCCGACCAGGACGGCGCTGGAGGAGAACCTCGCGGCGCTGGAGGGCGGCCGCCGCGGCTTCGCGTTCGCCTCCGGCCTCGCCGCCGAGGACACCCGGCTGCGTACGCTGCTCAGCCCCGGCGACCACGTCGTCATCCCCAACGACGCCTACGGCGGCACCTTCCGCCTCTTCGCCAAGGTCGCCTCCCGCTGGGGCGTGGAGTGGTCCGTCGCCGACACCAGCGACCCGGCCGCCGTGCGCGCCGCGATGACCCCGCGCACCAAGGCCGTCTGGGTGGAGACCCCCTCCAACCCGCTGCTCGGCATCACCGACATCGCCGCCGTGGCCCAGGTCGCGCACTCCGCCGGGGCGAAGCTCGTCGTCGACAACACCTTCGCCACCCCCTACCTCCAGCAGCCGCTGTCCCTCGGTGCCGACGTCGTCGTGCACTCGCTGACCAAGTACATGGGCGGCCACTCGGACGTGGTCGGCGGTGCGCTGATCGTCGCGGACGAGGGCCTGGGCGAGGAGATCGGCTTCCACCAGAACTCGATGGGCGCCGTCGCCGGCCCCTTCGACTCCTGGCTGGTGCTGCGCGGCACCAAGACCCTCGCGGTGCGCATGGACCGGCACAGCGAGAACGCCACGAAGATCGCCGACATGCTGTCCCGGCACCCGCGCGTGAGCAGCGTGCTCTACCCGGGCCTGCCCGAGCACCCCGGCCACGAGGTCGCCGCCAAGCAGATGCGGGCCTTCGGCGGCATGATCTCCTTCCGCGTCAAGGACGGCGAGGAGGCGGCCGTCGCGGTGTGCGACCGCGCCCGGATCTTCACCCTGGGCGAGTCCCTGGGCGGCGTCGAGTCCCTCATCGAGCACCCCGGCCGGATGACGCACGCCTCGGCCGCCGGGTCGCCGCTGGAGGTCCCGTCCGACCTGGTCCGCCTGTCCGTGGGCATCGAGAACGCGGACGACCTGCTGGAGGACCTGCAGCAGGCGCTCGGCAAGTAACCCGCCCTACCAGCGGGACACGGGCGGGGTCGTCGACGACGGCGGCTCCGCCCATGGCCGGGTCAGCGCGGCCCAGGTGAGGAAGGCGACCGCCGCCGCGCCGAGCAGCAGCCACAGCAGGCGCCGCCCGGTCCGCAGCAGCCGCAGGAGGCGTTCGCCCCGGCGCGCCGCCTCACCGGGCAGCCCCGGCGGCACGCTCACCGGCAGGGTCTCCATCAGCCGCCGCACGGCGGCCTCGCGTTCGGGCCGGTTCACGGGCTCAGTCCCTTCACGGCCCCAGTCCCTTCACGGCCCCGGTCCGCGTGCGCGGCGGGTGCCCCGGCGGGGGATGCAGCACGGTGGCCGTCCCCCGGTCGCAGAGCGCGCGTACCCGCTCGGCGGGCAGGCCCAGCAGGGCCGCGGTCTGCTGGTCGGCCAGCCCTTCGTACAGCCGCAGCACCAGGACCAGGCGTTCGCGCGGGGTCAGCGCGGCGAGCGGCCCGAGCGGGCGGGAGCGGTGCCAGGCCGCGTGGGCGAAGCGGGTCGCCAGGTAGCCGCGGGCGCGGTCGTAGGGGTCCTCGCCGGGCGGGTGGTCCCAGTGGGCGTAGGTGTGGGCGAGGGCGCGGGTCAGCAGGCGCCGCGCCCGCGGGTTGGCGTCCGGCGCCTCCGCGGTGAGCAGGGTGGCGGTGTGCAGCAGCCGGGCCGCCGCGCCCGCGACGAACCCTCCGAACTCCTGTGCCCTGCGGGCGTCCCGCACGGCCTGCCGATCACGCACCCCGCCTCCCCCAGCGCACCCCGCGGCGCGAGAAGAACCCGTGGGACCCGGACGCGTGCCGAGGGTCCGGTCTCATATGAGGCCCGAGGGGGCCCGGGGGTCAAGAGCCGGGAGCGGGCCGCCTTCAGGTGGCGGCGGGCGGCTGCGGCTGTACGGCCATGCGTTCGGAGAGCGCGGTGTTGAACCGGGTGAGGAGATCGCAGAAGCTCTCGCGCTCGGCGGGCGTCCACTCCTCGGTCAGCTCGGCCATCAACTGGCGCCGCGAGGCCCGTACTTCCGCCAGCCGGGTGCTGCCGCGCGGGGAGAGCTGGAGCACCACGGCGCGCCCGTCCTCCGGGTGCGAGGTGCGCTTGACCAGGCCCGAGTCGACCAGCGGGGCCACCTGACGGGTCACCGTGGAGGAGTCGATGCCCATGCTCGCGGCGAGCGCCTTCACGCCCATGGGGCCCTCGTTGTCGAGGCGGTTGAGCAGGAGGTAGGCGGCACGGTCCATGGAGTTGCGCACCTGGCCGACCCCGCCGAGCCGGGTCTGTTCGGCGCGGCGCGCGAACAGTGCCACCTCGTGCTGGAGGGTGTCGAGCAGACCGCTGTCACCGACGGTTGTCATGTCCATCGACATATCAGGTGTTGTGGGCATGGCCGGAGGCTCGCTTCATGAAGGGGTGCTGGGTTGGGGGACAGGGTACGCGGCCCGGGGGCGGCCCGTACGGGCGCTGCGCAAACCGGTACCGGCGCTGGGCCGTGTCCGCAAAGTGGCGCCTGGCGCGCGACGCCTGGCACGCACGCTCGCGGCGTTGTCGGGATCGTCGTCGGACGCGAGCGTGAACTGCGAGACTTGAGGCATGAGCTACCGCACGGCCGACCCCTTGCGCTCCGTCACCCTCGACGACGTGCGCGGGGCGCAGAAGATGCTCTCGGGCGTGGCCCGCGCGACCGCCCTGGAGGGCAGCAGGCACCTCTCGCGGATGGTGGGCTCGCCGGTGCACCTGAAGTGCGAGAACCTCCAGCGGACGGGCTCGTTCAAGCTCCGCGGCGCCTACGTCCGCATCGCCGGACTGCTCCCCGAGGAACGCGCCGCCGGGGTGGTCGCCGCGAGCGCCGGCAACCACGCGCAGGGCGTCGCGCTCGCCTCCTCCCTGCTGGGTGTGCGCTCGACCGTGTTCATGCCGCAGGGCGCCCCGCTGCCCAAGGTCAGCGCCACCCGTGAGTACGGCGCCGAGGTGCGCCTGCACGGCCAGGTCGTGGACGAGGCGCTCGCGGCGGCCGAGGAGTACGCGGCCGAGACGGGCGCGGTGTTCATCCACCCCTTCGACCACCCCGACATCATCGCGGGCCAGGGCACGGTCGGCCTGGAGATCCTGGAGCAGTGCCCGGAGGTCCGCACGATCGTCGTCGGCATGGGCGGGGGCGGCCTCGCGGCCGGGATCGCGGTGGCGGTGAAGATGCTGCGGCCCGACGTGCGGATCATCGGCGTGCAGGCCGAGGGCGCCGCCGCCTACCCGCCCTCGCTGGCCGCCGGGCACCCGGTGACCGTGGGGAACCCCGCGACCATGGCCGACGGCATCAGGGTCGCGACGCCCGGCACGGTGCCGTTCGGGATCGTCGAGCACCTGGTGGACGAGGTGCGCACGGTCAGCGAGGACCAGCTCTCGGCCGCGCTGCTGCTGTGCCTGGAGCGGGCCAAGCTGGTCGTGGAACCGGCGGGCGCCAGCCCGGTCGCCGCGCTGCTCGCCGACCCCGGCGGCTTCCCCGGTCCGGTCGTCGCGGTGCTGTCCGGCGGCAATGTCGACCCGGTGCTGCTCCAGCGGGTGCTGCGGCACGGCATGGCCGCCCAGTCCCGCTACCTCGCGGTCCGGCTGCGGCTGACCGACCGCCCCGGCGCGCTGGCCACCCTGCTCGGCGTGCTGTCGGCGGCCGACGCCAACGTCCTCGACGTCAGCCACATCCGCACCGACCCGCGGCTCGGCCTCAGCGAGGCCGAGGTGGAACTCCACCTGGAGACCCAGGGCCCCGCCCACCGCGCCGAGGTCACGGCCGCGCTGCGCGAGTCGGGGTACACGATCATCGACTGAGCGGCCGGGCGGCCGAACCGGGGCGGTCCGCGGCCCGTGTCACTCGTTCGGGGAAGGATTGCGAAAACCCGTTGAGCGACGCGATACATCGCGTTACGGTTTTTCGCACGGGGGTCCGATCGCCGCTCGCTCGTCTGGGGGCCGGGTCCGCGCAGCAGCCAATTCCGTGCACCACCGACGACGTGGAGACATCATGCCGGGCGCCATCCATGCCGAGGGTCTGGTGAAGACCTTCGGGGACGTAAAGGCTCTGGACGGCGTCGACCTCGACGTTCCGGAGGGGACGGTCCTCGGGCTGCTCGGGCCGAACGGCGCGGGCAAGACCACGACCGTCCGCTGCCTGACCACCCTGCTGCGCCCCGACAGCGGCAGGGCGGTCGTCGCCGGGGTGGACGTGCTCAAGGACCCGGACACCGTGCGCCGTTCCATCGGTCTCTCCGGCCAGTTCGCGGCGGTCGACGAGTATCTGACCGGCCGGGAGAACCTCCAGATGGTCGGCCGGCTCTACCAGATGCGGGGCAAGGCGGCGAAGGCGCGCGCGGCGGAGCTGCTGGAGCAGTTCCATCTCGCCGACGCCGCGGACCGGCCCGCCAAGACCTACTCCGGGGGCATGCGCCGCAGGCTCGACCTCGCGGCGGCGCTCGTGGTCTCGCCGCCCGTGATGTTCATGGACGAACCGACGACCGGCCTCGACCCGCGCAACCGCCAGGAGCTGTGGGGGGTCATCAAGCAGCTCGTCTCCGGCGGAACCACCCTGCTGCTCACCACGCAGTACCTGGAGGAGGCCGACCACCTGGCCCACGACATCGCCGTGGTCGACCACGGCAAGGTCATCGCCCAGGGCACCTCCGACCAGCTCAAGGCCCGCACCGGCGGGGAGCGCGTCGAGGTCGTGGTGCACGACCGGGACCGGATCGCGGGCACCGCGGAGGTGCTGCGCGCCCTCGGCAAGGGCGAGACCACGGTCGAGGAGCACACCCGCAAGCTCACCGTCCCCGTCACCGGCGGCGCCAAGCTGCTCGCCGAGGTCATCCGGGAGCTGGACACCCGGGGCATCGAGATAGACGACATCGCGCTGCGCCGTCCGACCCTGGACGACGTGTTCCTCTCCCTGACCGGACACACCGCCGAGGCCGGCCCGGGCGCGCCTGCGGACACCGAGAGCACCACCGAGACCGAGGGGGCCGTCAAGTGAGTGCCGTCAGCCGGAGCGCCCAGGCCGTGGCGCCCGCCCATCCGCTGGGGCGGGCCGTCCGGGACTCCCTGATCGTGGCCCAGCGGAACCTGATCCGCATGGTCCGCATCCCCGAGGTCGTCATCTTCGGCCTCATCCAGCCGATCATGTTCGTGGTGCTGTTCACCTACGTCTTCGGCGGTTCGATGAAGGTCGGCGGCAGCACCAGCGCCACCGCCTACACCAACTTCCTGATGGCCGGGATCTTCGCGCAGACCGTCACCTTCGCCACCGCCGGCGCGGGCGCGGGCATCGCCGACGACATGCACAAGGGCCTGGTGGACCGCTTCCGCTCGCTGCCCATGGCACGCGGTGCGGTGCTGACCGGCCGTACGCTCGCCGACCTCGTGCAGACCGCGCTCACCCTGCTGGTCCTGGCCGTGGTCGCCCTGCTGGTCGGCTGGCGGGTGGGGTCCGACGGCGACACCGACGCCCTGCGGGTGCTGGCAGCCTTCGGCCTGCTGCTCCTGCTGGGGTACGCGTTCACCTGGATCGGCGCCCTGATCGGCCTGTCCGTGCGCACCCCCGAGGCGGCGACCTCCGGCGGACTGGTCTGGCTCTTCCCGGTGACCTTCCTGTCCAACGCCTTCGTCGACACCGGCAACATGACCCCGTGGCTGCGGCACATCGCGGACTGGAACCCGTTCAGCGCCACCGTCGAGGCGGCCCGTGTGCTGTTCGCCAACCCCGGCGGGTCCACGTCCACCGCCTGGCCCATGCAGCACCCGGTGTGGGCCTCGCTGATCTACTCGGTCCTCATCATCGTGGTGTTCCGCACCCTGGCGGTCCGCAAGTACCGCTCGGCCACCGCCTGACACGACGAAGCCCCCGGCGCCGCGAGGGCGCCGGGGGCCGGCCGGAAGAAAAAGGGGGATCGGGTCAGCCCGAGTACGGCTCGGCCTTCAGGATCTTCACCGTGGCCTTCTTGCCGTTCGGCAGCTCGTATTCCGCGTCCTCGCCGACCTTGTGGCCGATCACGCCCGAGCCGAGCGGGGACTGCGGGGAGTAGGTCTCGACATCGGAGCTCGCGTACTCGCGGGAGGCGAGCAGGAACGTCATCGTGTCGTCCTCGTCACCGTCGAAGGCGATCGTGACGACCATGCCCGGCGCGACGGCACCATCGGTGGAGGCCGGAGCCTCGCCCACCTGGGCGTTCTCCAGAAGCTGGGTGAGCTGGCGCACGCGCAGCTCCTGCTTGCCCTGCTCCTCCTTGGCCGCGTGGTACCCGCCGTTCTCGCGCAGGTCGCCCTCCTCGCGCGCGGCCGCGATCTTGGCCGCGATCTCCGTGCGCGCAGGACCAGTAAGGTACTCAAGCTCGTCCTTGAGCTTGTTGTACGCCTCCTGGGTCAGCCAGGTGACGTTCTCGCTGGTCTGGGTCACAGGGTGCTCCTCGTCGGTACTGGGAATACAAAGCATCGCCCTACCCAGAAGCATGTTCTCTCTTGGATGGGCGAAACCACGAGCCTAACAATTCAGGGGCGAAAGGGGGAGGACATAAGCCATCAGAATCGCATCAGCGCAGGTCATGCCGTACGCATTCCGGGTGGTGCCTCAGCCGGCGTGGCAGCCCAGCAGTTCGGCGGTGGACCCCTTGGCGGTCGTACGGAGCGTGACGACCTTGTCCACCCGCGTGTCCGGCCCGGTGAAACGGAAGTCGGCCCGGCCGACCTCGGCCCCTTCGGCCGACTGGGAGCGCAGCGTGCAGTAGCCCGCGACACCGGCGTCCCGGTGGACCTCCAGATGCACCCGCACGGAGTGGTCCGTGGCCTGGAAGGTGATGACCTGGGCGCTGATCTCGCTCTTGGCGACGTAGTGGTAGGCGAAGAAGCCGACCAGCGCGATCAGGGCCGCGCCCAGCACCGCGCCGAGGATCTTGAGCCGGTGGTCGGCACGCTCGTCCGAGGAACGGCCGTAGCGGCCCTCGGGCAGCCGCGTGCTCGCCGTAGCCATGATCGTCCTCTCCGCGGAATTATTCGCCCCCCGATTCGGTCACTATAGAAGCCTGCCGCCCGCCCTCCGACCGCCGCCCCATGGACGACGTGCCCCCGGCACGGCACCCGTTGACTGCCCCACCGAACCGCGGGGCGCCGACCAACAAGGAACGAGTCTTGACTGACCAGCTGCGACTGATGGCCGTCCACGCGCACCCCGACGACGAGTCGAGCAAGGGCGCGGCCACCATGGCGAAGTACGTGTCCGACGGGGTGGACGTGCTGGTGGTGACCTGCACCGGTGGAGAGCGCGGCTCCATCCTCAACCCCAAGCTCCAGGGTGACGCGTACATCGAGGAGAACATCCACGAGGTGCGCAAGAAGGAGATGGACGAGGCCCGCGAGATCCTCGGGATCAAGCAGGAGTGGCTCGGCTTCGTCGACTCCGGTCTGCCCGAGGGCGACCCGCTGCCCCCGCTGCCGGAGGGCTGCTTCGCGCTGGAGGACGTCGACAAGGCGGCCGGTGAGCTGGTGCGCAAGATCCGCGCGTTCCGTCCGCAGGTGATCACCACCTACGACGAGAACGGCGGCTACCCCCACCCCGACCACATCATGACCCACAAGATCTCGATGGTGGCGTTCGAGGGCGCGGCGGACACCGAGAAGTACCCGGAGTCCGAGTTCGGCCCGGCCTTCCAGCCGGGCAAGCTGTACTACAACCAGGGCTTCAACCGCCCCCGCACCGAGGCCCTGCACCACGCGATGCTGGACCGCGGCCTGGAGTCGCCGTACGGGGACTGGCTCAAGCGGTGGAAGGAGTTCGAGCGGGTCGAGCGCACCCTGACCACGCACGTCCCCTGCGCCGACTTCTTCGAGATCCGGGACAAGGCGCTGATCGCGCACGCCACCCAGATCGACCCCGACGGCGGCTGGTTCAAGGTCCCGATGGAGCTCCAGAAGGAGGTCTGGCCCACCGAGGAGTACGAGCTGGCGAAGTCCCTCGTGGACACCTCCCTCCCCGAGGACGACCTCTTCGCGGGCATCCGGGACAATGCCTGACATGAGCGCAAGCGTGAGCCTCGCAGTGACGCACCTCGTCCCTCTCGCCAAGGAGATCGACGAGAACAAGGTCACCCCCGGTGTCCTCGGCTTCATCGTGTTCGCGGTGATGGCCCTGGCCGTCTGGGGCCTGATGAAGTCCATGAGCAAGCACATGGGGAAGGTCGACTTCAAGGAGGCCCCCGCCGAGGGGGAGACCTCCGGAACGAAGACCGACTCCCGGCAGGGCTGAACCTGCCGCGAGCGGGGCGCGACCGGACCGGCCGCGCCGCGCTCACCTCTTGCCCGGTACCGGCACCCCCAGCACATCGCGGGCGTGCCGGTCCGGTGTCATGCGCAGCCGCCAGGCCTGCCAGCCCGCCTCCAGGCTCACCCCGCGCTGCAGCAGCAGGGCGTAGGCCGGGGCGCAGTCGGTGAGCCGTTCGTCCCGCAGCGGGTGCTCGGAGCGGACCAGGCGGGCCAGCTCCTCCTGGGCGACCGTCGTGCCCACCTCGGTGCCGCCGGGCGCCGCGTACGGCAGCAGGGTGCAGCGCAGGAAGCGTGCCCAGTCCTCGCCGCGCCGGTCGCCGTAGGCGGTGAACAGTCCGAGCGCCTCGTCGCACAGGGCCAGCGCCTGCTGGGTACGGGCGTTGCCGGCGTCCACCACCGCCAGCTCCAGGCAGGACCACGCCTCGCCGTGCGGGACGCCGACCCGCTGGAAGTCGGCGCGGGCGTCGACCAGTAGCTGGCGGGCGAAGCCGGAGTTGCGCAGCGAGCCGGTCTGCGCCGCCCGCTGGTCGCGGGTCACCCGCGCCGAGTGGTGCCGGGCGCACGCCAGGCCGTACACGTCCCGCATCCGGGAGAACATCGTGCGCGAGCGTTCCAGCTCCCGCACCGCCCGGTCCAGATCGCCGGTCTCCTCCAGCGCCTGCCCGAGGTGGTACAGCGTCCACGCCTCGCCGCGCGCGTCCTCGTTGTCCCGGTGTCGCGCGGCCGCCTGGCGCAGCCCCTCCACGGCGGGCCCGGCGTCGCCGTCGACCATCCGGGCGCGGGCGAGCTGGGTCAGCGCCCACGCCTCGCCGCGCCCGTCGCGGGTGCGGCCGTACCGGTCCAGTGCCGCCCGCAGCTCCGACTCCGCGCGGGGCACGTCGCCCAGGCACAGCGCGAGCTGGCCGAGCTGGTAGTGGGCCCACGCCTCGCCGTGCACCGAGCCGCCCGCCCGGTGCAGGACCAGGGAGCGCTCCAGCAGTTCCAGCGCCTCCGGCAGCCGGGCCCGGTCGCGCTGGACGGCGGCGAGCGCGTGCATCGTCCAGGCGCGGTCGGTGGCCAGCTGCGGCGGCGCCTGGAGATCCATCGCCTCCTGGAGCTTGGCGGCCGCCTCGGTCAGGTTGCCCTGGTGGTGCAGGGTGATGCCGAGCGAGCACAGCGCGCGGGCGGCGCCCGCGTCGTGCTGCGCCTCCCGGTAGAGGTCCACCACCGACGTCAGCGTGGTACGCGCCTTGTCCAGCTCGCCGAGCTGCCGGGCCGCGATGCCGGTGCGCCACTGCACCGAGCGCACCAGCAGCCCTTCGTCCACGGCCTGCGCCAGCTCGTTGATCTCGCCGAGCCGGTACAGGTCGCCGCGCAGCAGGCAGTAGTCGCACAGCGCGCCCAGCAGGTTGAGCACCGCCCCCTGGTCCACGCCCTCGGCCCGGCGCAGGGTGGCCGTGATGAAGCTGGTCTCGTCGTCCAGCCAGCGCAGCGCCTCCTCCAGCGACAGGAAGCCGTGCGAGCCGAACCGGTCCGACCGCGTCGACATGTTGCCGTCGACCAGGCGGAGCACCGAGTCGGCCAGCTCCGCGTAGTTCAGGATCAGCCGTTCCTGGGCGGCGGTGCGCTCGGCAGGCTCCTCCTCGTCCAGCAGCCGGGCCTCGGCGAAGGCGCGTACCAGGTGGTGCAGCCGGTACCGGTCGTCGCGGACGTGGTCCAGCAGCCCGGCGCGGGCCAGCGCGGCCAGGTGCCGGCCCGCCTCCTGCTCGCCGGCGCCCAGCAGCGCGGCGGCCGCCGCCACGCCCAGTGAGGCCCGTCCGGCCAGCGCGAGCCGGCGCAGCAGGCGGCGGGCCGGCTCCGGCTGGTCGGTGTAGCGCAGCCACAGCACCCGCTCCACCGGTGCCACGGGGCCGTAGGCGGCCAGCTCCGCCGCCAGCGCGCTCGCCGGGCGGGAGCCCAGCGCGGAGCCCGCGCAGCGCAGCGCGAGCGGCAGTCCGCCGCACAGCTCCCTGATCCGCTCGGTGGAGTCGGCGTCGTGGGGGTGGCCGGACTCGCGCGCCCCGGCGCCGAGCAGTTCCCCGGCGCCGGCCGAGTCCAGGGCCGTCACGGGCAGCTGGTGCACCCAGGCGGGCAGGCCGGCGTCCAGCTTCAGCGGGGCGGTGGCGGTGACCAGGACCAGGCTGTCGGAGCGCTCCGGGATCAGCGCGCGTACCTGCGCCGGGTCGGACACGTCGTCCAGCACGAGGGCGACCGGCAGCCCGGCCAGGTGCTGGTGGTACAGCTCGCCGAGCCGTTTGACCTGCTGTTCGGGGGAGGCGTGTTCACGGAAGAGCAGCTGCTCGCGGGGTGCGCCGAGCCGGTTCAGCAGGTGCAGCAGGGCGTCGCGGACGGGCAGCGGGCGGGTCTCG
Organism: Streptomyces sp. NPDC046860; assembly: GCF_040645115.1. NCBI lineage: Bacteria > Bacillati > Actinomycetota > Actinomycetes > Kitasatosporales > Streptomycetaceae > Streptomyces > Streptomyces sp. NPDC046860. The sequence continues at coordinate 39,517 of NZ_JBEYXQ010000001.1, forward strand.
CGGCCGTCGCCGCGCAGGTCGACGACGACGGCGCCCCGGAAGTGGTCGCGCAGTTCGTGTGCCGCGCGCACCGCGAGGGTGGTGCGGCCCGAGCCGGGTTCGCCGTGCAGGACGACCACGGTCGGCCGGGTCTCCGTCTCCGCGCGTGCGGCCAGCGCCCACTGGCGGATGCGCGCCAGTTCCTCCGCACGGCCCGCGAACAGGTCGTCGGGGTCGGGCAGTTGGCCGAAGGACTGGTCCAGTGCCGTGCGCCGCCGGGCGGCCGCGCTCTTGTCCGCGCCGCGCAGCGCCGGGCCGCCGCCCGGCTTCCGCGGGGCGGTGGAGGCGGCCAGCATCCGCTGCTGGTCCAGGAAGGGGCGGATGCCCCGTACCTCCAGCGCGGTCAGCCACTGCAGCCGCAACTGCTCGGGGCCGCCCGGCTGGCTCGCCGCGCCCTTGCGGTGGTGGGCGGCGGGCAGATGGGTGCCGGCCACCTTCACCACCGTCGCGGCGGCTCCGGCCACTCCGGCGATCAGGCCCGCCCCGAGCGCGGTGCCCGCGCCGGTGCCGAGGGACAGGTCGGCGACGGCGGCGCCGGCCGCGGCCACGGCCGCCACCAGCAGCGGGGTCCCGGCGCCCTCGCGGGCGTAGCGGCGGCCGAAGGTCAGCCGGTCCGCCTCGGACGCGTCGAGCGCGCGGGTGTAGGCGGTGTACTCCTCCTCCGCCGCCCCCGCCATGCCGTCGAGCGCGGCGCGCGCCCGCGCGAGCAGCGGCGCGCCGTCGGTCCGCCCGCCCGACCGGCGCACCTCCTCCTCCACGGCCCGTACCAACAGCCGGTCGGCCTCGGCCCGATGTCCGTCCCGCATGCGTCCCCCTCGGCGCCGGATACCGCAACTCCCTTGCCCACCAGTGTCCTTCGGGTGGGCGGCCGGCGCGAGAGTGCGTCGATCACCGGCCGGGGAACGGCGGTCACGGGGGACGGGCCGCGAGGCGGGCCGCGGGCCCAGGCTGACTAGTCGGCGGCCACCACGGCCGGCTCGCCGCCGGTCATGCGCACCAACTCCGCGAAAGTGGTGGGGAAGACGGTGTGCGGCATGCCCGCGCCCGCCCAGACCTGACCGTGGTCCTCCAGGGCGACGTCGACCAGGGTGCGTACGGGACGGGGGTGGCCCACGGGAGCCACGCCGCCGACCTCCTGGCCGGTCACCTCCAGGACGAACGCCGGGTCGGCGCGGCGCACCTTGCTCCGCCCGACGCCGAGCAGGCGGGCCAGCAGCCGGGTGTCGACCCGGTGGGCGCCGCTGGTCAGGACGAGCACCGGGGCGCTGTCCACGGAGAAGACCAGGCTGTTGGCGACCGCCCCCACGGTGCACCCGAGCTGGGCGGCCGCGTCGGCGGCGGTGGGTGCCGGGGCGGGCAGTTCGACCACCTCGGCCGCGCTGCCGCGTTCCCGCAGGGCCGTGCTGACCCGTCGTACTCGCTCGTGCATCAAGTCCCTTTCCTCGCTGGGGTGCGGTTCACCGCTCCCGAGCGTGCCACTCGGGAGCGAGGACCGCCCAGACCTGCTTGTCGTGGCGCGTGCCCGCGTACGGCCACGCCTCGCGCCGCACGCCCTCCATGGTCATGCCGAGCCGCTTGGCCACCGCCGCGCTGCGGTCGTTGTCGGCCCGGCAGTGCCACTCGGCCCGGTGCAGGCCGCGGGTGCCGAACGCCCAGTCCAGCAGTGCGGACGAGGCCCGGGTGACCAGGCCGTGGCCCTCGCCGGAGGGCTCCAGCCAGCAGCCGACCTCGCAGGAGCCGAGGGCCGTGCTGAAGTCGGTGAACATCACGCCGCCGACCAGGGTGCCGTCCCGCCATATGCCGTAGAGGCGGCCGCCGTCGGCGGCCTGGCGGGCCGCGTACCGCTCCAGGGTGGCCCGCGCGCCCGGCAGGTCCGTGGTGACGAATCCGGCGCCGACCCACGGGCGGATGTGCTCGCGGGCGCGGTCCAGGTGCGCGGCGAACTCCTCGGCGTGCCAGGGCTCCAACGGAGCGAGGTGGGCGCCGTCGCGCAGCGGCAGCAGGAACATGGGGCCTCCCCGTTCGCATAACAAGTGTTACGGCAATGTACCGTGGCGGCATGCCACGCACCAAGGGAGATCACGAGGCCCGCAGACGGGACGTCTCCGAGGCGGTGTGGCGGGTCATGGCCGCGCGCGGCTTCGCGGGGCTGACGCTGCGTGCCGTCGCCGCCGAACTCGGCGCCACCACCGGCCTGCTCACCCACTACTTCCCGACCAAGCGGGCCCTGGTCGAGCACGCCCTCGACCTGCTCGACCGGCGCACCCGCGCCCGCCCGCGCCGTTCGAGCGGGCCGGGGCTCGCGGCGCTGCGGGACGCCCTGCTCGACATCCTGCCGCTGACCCCCGAGGCCGCCGACAGCAACCGCGTCTGGGTCTCCTCCTGGGACACCGCCCTCTCGGACCCCGCCCTGAGCGCCGACCACGCCCGCAGGTACGCGGAGAGCCGCACCCGCCTGGCCGGACGCGTGGCCGCCGCCCAGGCGCTCGGTGAACTGGCCCCCGGCGACCCGGCCGGGATCGCCACCCGCGCCCAGTCCTTCGTCCTCGGCCTGGTGGTGCAGGCCCTGCTCGCCCCGGCGGAGTTCCCGCCCGGGCGGCAGGTGGAACTGCTGGACGAGTACCTCGCCGCACTGGCCCCCCGTACCGGGTGAGCGGCGCGCGACCGCCCCGGACAGGCGGTGCGCGCGGGCTTCGCCGCCCGGCGGGGGCGCTGTGAGAGGCTGGATCGTATGAACCGGCTAGCCGACGTGACCTCGCCGTATCTGCTCCAGCACGCTGACAATCCGGTCGACTGGTACCCGTGGGGGCCGGAGGCTTTCGAGGAAGCGCGGCGGCGGAACGTGCCGATCCTGCTGTCGGTCGGGTACTCCGCGTGCCACTGGTGCCACGTCATGGCGCACGAGTCCTTCGAGGACCAGGCCACCGCCGACTACCTGAACGAGCACTTCGTCAGCGTGAAGGTGGACCGGGAGGAGCGGCCGGACGTCGACGCGGTGTACATGGAGGCCGTGCAGGCGGCGACCGGGCAGGGCGGCTGGCCCATGACGGTGTTCCTCACGCCGGAGGCCGAGCCCTTCTACTTCGGCACCTACTTCCCGCCCCGCCCCCGGCACGGCATGCCCTCCTTCCCGCAGGTGCTGGAGGGCGTCCACCAGGCGTGGGACGGACGGCGGGACGAGGTCACCGAGGTCGCCGGGAAGATCACGCGGGACCTCGCCCAGCGCGAGATCGTCCAGCAGGCGGCCGGGGTGCCGGGCGAGGAGGAGCTGGCGCAGGCGCTGCTCGGGCTCACCCGCGAGTACGACCCGCAGCGTGGCGGGTTCGGCGGCGCGCCGAAGTTCCCGCCGTCCATGGCGCTGGAGTTCCTGCTGCGCCACCACGCCCGCACCGGCTCCGAGGGCGCCCTGCAGATGGCGGCCGACACCTGCGAGCGGATGGCCCGCGGCGGCATCTACGACCAGCTCGGCGGCGGCTTCGCCCGCTACTCGGTGGACCGCGACTGGGTCGTGCCGCACTTCGAGAAGATGCTCTACGACAACGCCCTGCTCTGCCGGGTCTACGCCCACCTCTGGCGGGCCACCGGCTCCGACCTCGCCCGCCGCGTCGCGCTGGAGACCGCCGACTTCCTCGTTGGTGAACTGCGCACCGAGGAGGGCGGGTTCGCCTCCGCGCTGGACGCCGACAGCGACGACGGGAGCGGGAAGCACATCGAGGGCGCGTACTACGTCTGGACGCCCGAGAAGCTCCGAGCCCTCCTCGGGGACGAGGACGGCGACCTCGCCGCCGAGTACTTCGGCGTGACCGGTGAGGGCACCTTCGAGCACGGTCAGTCCGTGCTCCAACTGCCGCAGACGGAGCGGGTGTTCGATGCCGCCCGGATCGCCTCCGTCAAGGAGCGGATGCTGGCCGAGCGCTCCCGGCGGCCCGCGCCCGGCCGGGACGACAAGGTCGTCGCCGCCTGGAACGGCCTGGCCGTCGCCGCCCTCGCCGAGGCCGGCGCCTACTTCGGCCGCCCCGACCTCGTCGAGGCCGCCGTCGCCGCCGCCGACCACCTGGTCCGGGTCCACCTCGACGAGCACGGCCGGCTCACCCGGACCAGCCGGGACGGCCGCGCCGGGACCAACGCCGGGGTACTGGAGGACTACGCGGACGTCGCCGAGGGCTTCCTCGCGCTCGCCTCGGTGACCGGCGAAGGCGTGTGGCTGGACTTCGCCGGCCTCCTCCTCGACCAGGTGCTGACCCGCTTCACCGACCCGGAGACCGGCGCGCTGTACGACACGGCCTCCGACGCCGAGCAGTTGATCCGCCGCCCGCAGGACCCGACCGACAACGCGACCCCCTCCGGCTGGTCCGCCGCGACCGCCGCCCTGCTGTCCTACGCCGCGCACACCGGCTCCGAGGCCCACCGGACGGCCGCCGAACGCGCCCTCGGCGTGGTCAAGGCGCTCGGGCCGCGGGTGCCCCGGTTCATCGGCTGGGGCCTCGCCGCGGCGGAGGCGCTCCAGGACGGCCCGCGCGAGGTGGCGGTCGTCGGACCGTCCCTCGGCGACGAGCGGACCGCGGCCCTGCACCGCACGGCCCTCCTCGCCACGGCCCCCGGCGCGGTCGTCGCGGCCGGCACCCCGGACGGCGACGAGTTCCCCCTGCTCGCCCACCGCCCCCTGGTGGACGGCGCACCGGCCGCCTACGTCTGCCGGGACTTCACCTGCGAGGCCCCGGTGACCGACCCCGGCGCGCTGCGCACGGCACTGGGTGGCCGCTGACCGGACCGGGTACGCCCGACGGCTACTTCCCGTACACCTGTTCCCGCTACGATGCGCTGCCCGCCGCCCCGGCGAAGGGGTGGCGGGTTCATCGCGTCCTGTGGGGGGAAGCCCGTGTTCGTGCTGTCCGTACTGCTGCTCGTGGCGGCGGTCGTGCTGTTCTTCGTCGGAAGAAGCCGGGACGAGACCGGCTGGTGGATCGGTGCCGCCCTCAGTGCCCTGGGCGGGGTTCTTGCCGCGCTCTTCGCCTGCGTCCACGTGGTCAGCGCCTACGAGGTCGGCGTGCCGGTGACGTTCGGCCGGGTCGGTACCCCGCTGGGCTCCGGCATGCACCTGAAGTCGCCGTTCACCGACGTCACCTCCTTCTCCACCCGCCCGGTGGACCTCGACCTGGGCGGTGACGACGTCGTCGAGGTCCGCTCCTCGCAGGGCGGGGTGCTGTACGCCGACGTCACCGTCAAGTGGGCGGTCGTGCCGGGCAAGGCGGTCGCGCTGTACCGGCTGGCCGGCAGCGAGGACGCCGTGCAGGAGCGGCTGGTGCTGCCCGACAGCCGCGAGATCATCCGCAACGTCTTCGCCAAGCACACCAGCGAGGAGGGGTACGCCTCCGCCCGCGAGCGGATCAGCGGCGAGATCGAGAGCCAGGTGAAGGAGCGGCTGGCGCCGCGCGGGATCGACGTCACCACCGTCAACCTGCGCAACGTCCGCCCGTCCAAGCAGCTGCAGGGCCAGATCGACAAGAAGATCCAGCAGGAGCAGGCCACCGAGCGCGCCGTCGAGGCCGCGCGGACCGCGAAGGCGGAGGCGGAGCGCAAGCGGATCGACGCCGAGGGCACGGCCCGCGCCAACAAGATCCTGGAGCGCTCCCTGAGCGACAAGGTGCTCTACAACCAGTGCCTGGACGCCTTCCGGGAGGCCGCCAAGTCCCACCCGGTGTACGCCGTCCCGTGCGGCTCCGGCTCCGGCGGCAGCCCGGTCATCGTGGACGGTACGAAGAACTAGCTACCCGCTAAGAAAGCTCCGAACGGAACCGCACCGCCTCCGCCACGATCGCCTCCAACTGCTCGTGGTGCGCGCCCTTCCAGTAGGCGCGGCCGCAGTCGCCGCAGGCGGCGAACACGTCGTAGGTGTCGCGGGTGCCGGCCTCCAGGCGGTCGGCCACCTGGGACTTGGTGGCCGGACGAAGGGGGCCGTTGCAGGCGGTGCAGCGGGACCAGGGGGACAGCTCGGGGGCGAAGCGTTCCAGCACGTCCCGGAGCTGCTGCTCGGGCCGGGTGCTGTACACGTACGCCCCGGACCACAGCTCGCGGCGGCGCAGCAGGCCCCGGTCGCGGCTGAGCAGGACCCGGCGCTCGGCCGCCGAGCGCGCGGCGAGCGCCGGGTCGCCGATGTCGGTGGACTCGTAGGCGGTGTCCACGCCGAGCAGGCGCATGCGGCGGGCCAGTGTGCCGAGGTGCACGTCGAGCAGGAAGCGCAAGGGGGCGCCGGGCACGTGCTGGGGGCGGGGGACCGGGCCGACGTGGACGGACTCGCCGTCGGCCGGGACGTGGGCGCGGGGGACCTCCCGGCCGTCCACCGTCAGGGTGCCGACCTCGGTCAGCGGGATGCCCAGGGACTCCACGACATGGCCGAGGGAGGAGACGCCGTCGACACCGAGTCCGGCGACGCCCGCCCGGTGCGCGTGCGGCACGAACAGGTGCAGGTCCGGGGCGACTTCGAGGTGGATCACGGGTCCGTTCACCCGCTCAGGATGGCACGCGCCCTGGAGACCCTCAGGAGTGCTGGTACGCGACCAGCGAGATGCCGACGTAGTGCACGATGAACGCGGCGAGGGTGAGGGAGTGGAAGACCTCGTGGAAGCCGAACCAGCGCGGTGAGGGGTTGGGCTTCTTGATGCCGTAGACCACGCCCCCGGCGCTGTAGAGCAGTCCGCCGACGACCACCAGGACCAGGACGGCGACGCCGCCGGTGCGCATGAAGTCGGGCAGGAAGAAGACGGCCGCCCAGCCCATGGCGATGTAGCACGGGGTGTACAGCCAGCGTGGCGCGCCGACCCAGAAGACGCGGAAGGCGATGCCCGCCAGGGCGGCCGCCCAGATCCCCCACAGCAGCCACTGGCCCTTGGTGCCCGGCAGGAGCAGCAGGGTGAGCGGGGTGTAGGTGCCCGCGATGATCAGGAAGATGTTGGAGTGGTCGAGCCGGCGCAGCACGCGGTCGGCGCGGGGGCTCCAGTCGCCCCGGTGGTACAGCGCGCTGACCCCGAAGAGCAGGCAGGCCGTCAGGGCGTAGATCCCGCAGGCGATCCGGCCCCGGGTGGAGTCGGCGAGGGCGGTGAGCACCAGGCCCGCGATGAGTGCGGCCGGGAACATGCCCAGGTGCAGCCAGCCACGGAGCCGGGGCTTGACGGGTTCCGGCAGGGAGAGCGCGGCGGAGACGGACGCAGTCATGCAACGCATCGTACCTACGGGACCGTAAGTTACGGATCAGTCCCCCTGCGTGGGCGGCCGGGGGAGGACCCCGGTCAAGATCCATCGTCTCACGCCCGCTCCGGCGCCCGCGCGTAAAAAATCCGCCATGTACATCCCAGGCGGACGCAAAGAGGTGCGCATGTCAGCAGGACGGACGCGCAACGCGCCGGTTCGGGGGTACTCGCTCACCTGTGACGCCCTCTGGACATATGCGCACTCGCATCGGATGATCAAATGAGTGCGGTCGGTACCGGATGAGCGGTGACCCCATCGGGGTCGCCGTCTGGCATCCGGGCCGCAGCCCCCAAGGGGCCGAGAGAATCCCTCACCAGGGCCATAAACCCTCACTTAGGAGCGATCGTGGCGCGCGACAACGCGGCTCCCACCGTCATCCCGACCACTCATCAGGAACTGATCTCGTGGGTCGACGAGATCGCCGAACTGACGCAGCCGGACAGCGTGGTCTGGTGTGACGGCTCCGAGGCCGAGTACGAGCGCCTGTGCGAGGAGCTCGTCGCCAAGGGCACCTTCACCCGGCTCGACCCCGTCAAGCGTCCGCACTCGTACCACGCGGCCTCCGACCCGACCGACGTCGCGCGGGTCGAGGACCGGACCTTCATCTGCTCCGAGAAGGAGGCCGACGCGGGCCCCACCAACCACTGGAAGGACCCCGCCGAGATGCGGGAGGTCTTCCAGGGGGCGAAGGGCGAGGGCGGCCTGTTCCGGGGCTCGATGCGCGGCCGCACGATGTACGTGGTGCCCTTCTGCATGGGCCCGCTCGGCTCCCCGCTCTCCGCGCTCGGCGTGGAGATCACCGACTCCGCCTACGTCGCCGCCTCGATGCGCACCATGACCCGCATGGGCAGCGCGGTGCTGGAGGAACTGGGCGCGGATGGCGACTTCGTCAAGGCCGTGCACACCCTCGGCGCCCCGCTGGAGCCGGGCGAGCGGGACGTGCCCTGGCCCTGCAACTCCACCAAGTACATCTCGCACTTCCCCGAGAGCCGCGAGATCTGGTCCTACGGCTCCGGCTACGGCGGCAACGCCCTGCTCGGCAAGAAGTGCTACGCCCTGCGCATCGCCTCCGTCATGGCCCGCGACGAGGGCTGGCTGGCCGAGCACATGCTCATCCTCAAGCTCACCCCGCCGCACGGCGAGTCCAAGTACGTCGCCGCCGCCTTCCCCTCCGCCTGCGGCAAGACCAACCTCGCCATGCTGGAGCCCACCGTCTCCGGCTGGAGCGTGGAGACCATCGGCGACGACATCGCCTGGATGCGCTTCGGCGAGGACGGCCAGCTGTACGCGATCAACCCCGAGGCCGGGTTCTTCGGCGTCGCGCCCGGCACCGGTGAGCACACCAACGCCAACGCGATGAAGACCCTGTGGGGCAACGCGGTCTTCACCAATGTCGCCCTCACCGATGACGGCGACGTGTGGTGGGAGGGGATGACCGAGGAGCGGCCCGCGCACCTGACCGACTGGAAGGGCAACGACTGGACGCCGGACTCCGGCACCCCGGCCGCCCACCCCAACGCCCGCTTCACGGTTCCCGCCGGGCAGTGCCCGATCATCGCGCCCGAGTGGGAGGACCCGCGCGGCGTGCCGATCTCGGCGATCCTCTTCGGCGGCCGCCGGGCCAGCGCGGTCCCGCTGGTGACGGAGTCCTTCGACTGGAACCACGGCGTGTTCCTGGGCGCCAACGTGGCCAGCGAGAAGACCGCCGCCGCCGAGGGCAAGGTCGGCGAGCTGCGCCGCGACCCCTTCGCCATGCTGCCGTTCTGCGGCTACAACATGGGCGACTACATGGCCCACTGGATCGACGTGGCCAAGGACAAGGACCCGGCGAAGCTGCCGCGGATCTACTACGTCAACTGGTTCCGCAAGGACGGCGAGGGCAGGTTCGTCTGGCCGGGCTTCGGCGAGAACAGCCGCGTCCTGAAGTGGATCGTGGACCGCCTCGACGGCCGCGCCGAGGGTGTCGAGACGCCGATCGGTGTGCTGCCGGCCAAGGGCGCCCTGGACACCGAGGGCCTGGACCTCTCCGAGGCGGAGCTGGACTTCCTGCTCACCGTCGACAAGGACGTGTGGCGTGAGGAGGCGTCCCTGGTGCCCGAGCACCTCAACACCTTCGGCGACCACACGCCCAAGGAGCTGTGGGACCAGTACCGGGCCCTGGTCGAGCGCCTGGGCTGAGCCGGGTCAGCGGGCCGCGCTGAGTTCCCTCGGCGCGGCCGGCGCGGCGGCGTGGGCGTCCATCCGCTCCGCGGCCAGGATGGCGGCGGCCGTGTCCGCGCGGGACGCGGCGACGACCAGGGCGCGGCCGGCCAGCATGTGGGCCCTGCGGTGCAGCGGCGCCCGGTCCCCGGCCGCGCCGGCCGGCGCCCGCACCGGGGCGTGGCCCCCGCGGAGCCGGGCCACCTCGGCCGAGAGCCGCTCGGCGGCCGCGTCCAGCTCGGCATCGGCGGACGGGCCGCGCAGCTCGTCGGTGACGGCGAGCAGGGCGGCGAGGTGCCCGGCGAGCTGGAGGTCCAGCTCCTCGTCGCGGGTGCGGTGCGGGAAGTCCGGGGCCGCCGGGGTGCTGTGGACCGACTTGGTGCGGATCGGTTCGTACATGGGACGGCCTCCTCAGCGCTGGCAGGAAGCCATCCTAGCTTGGATTCTGTCTAAAGTTGAGCCGAGTCACGGACGGCGGTCCCGTGGCTACGGCCGGTGTCGCGGCGGTGCTACGGCTGGCCGTACCCGTCCAGGAACGTCCCGATCCGCGTCACCGCGTCGGTCAGATCGGCCACGTTGGGCAGGGTGACGACCCGGAAGTGATCGGGCTCGGGCCAGTTGAAGCCGGTGCCCTGGACCACCATGATCTTCTCCTCGCGCAGCAGGTCGAGGACCATCTGCCGGTCGTCCCTGATCTTGAAGACCTTCGGGTCGAGGCGGGGGAAGAGGTACAGCGCGCCCTTGGGGCGTACGCAGCTCACGCCGGGAATCCGCGTGAGCAGCTCGTACGCCGTGTCCATCTGCTCCTTCAGCCGGCCGCCCGGCAGTACCAGGTCGTCGATCGTCTGGCGCCCGCTGAGCGCGGCGACCACGCCGTGCTGGCCCGGCATGTTGGCGCACAGCCGCATGTTGGCCAGGATCGTCAGGCCCTCCAGGTAGGAGTCGGCGTGCGCGCGCGGGCCGGAGACGGCCATCCAGCCGACCCGGTATCCGGCCACCCGGTACGCCTTCGACATGCCGTTGAAGGTGAGGGTGAGCAGGTCGGGGGCGACCTTGGCGGTGGGGGTGTGGACCGCGCCGTCGTAGAGGATCTTGTCGTAGATCTCGTCGGAGCAGACCAGCAGGTTGTGGCGGCGGGCGATGTCGGTCAGGCCCCTGAGCATCGCCTCGTCGTAGACCGCGCCCGTGGGGTTGTTCGGGTTGATGATCACCAGGGCCTTGGTGCGGTCGGTGATCTTGCGCTCGATGTCGGCGAGGTCGGGCATCCAGTCGGCCTGCTCGTCGCACCGGTAGTGCACCGCGGTGCCGCCGGACAGCGAGACGGCCGCCGTCCACAGGGGGTAGTCGGGGGCGGGTACGAGGACCTCGTCGCCGTCGTCGAGCAGGGCCTGCATGGCCATCACGATCAGCTCGGAGACGCCGTTGCCGATGAAGACGTGCTCGACGTCGGTCTCGATGCCGAGGGTCTGGTTGTGCATGACCACCGCGCGGCGGGCGGCCAGCAGCCCCTTGGCGTCGCCGTAGCCGTGGGCCGTGGAGACGTTGCGGAGGATGTCCTCCAGGATCTCCGGGGGGCACTCGAAGCCGAAGGCGGCCGGGTTGCCGGTGTTGAGCTTCAGGATGCGGTGACCGGCCGCCTCCAGTCGCATCGCCTCCTCGAGCACCGGGCCCCGGATCTCGTAACAGACGTTGGCGAGCTTGGTCGACTGGATCACCTGCATGCCCGCGAGCTTACGGCCCGGTCGTGCCCGGTGGACGGTGTTTTCCACCACGTGTCCCGCCGCCGGCCCCGGGTGCGGAACGGCCGGGTTCGCGGCGGTATCTCCCGTGCGCTCAACTCCGTGTCCGCGCGCATGCGTTGACGCCCGGCGGGGAAAGGGCCCCTCGGGCCGGCACTCTTGTCCTCCCTCGCCCCTCTCGTGACAATGTGCATGACAATTCACGAAGAGGGGACCCCCACATGAACAAGCCTCTCCTGGCCGCGCTCTCCGCCGTGGCGCTCGCCGGGTTCGGCGCGACCCCGGCCCTGGCCGCGCCGCAGGCCAAGGCGGTGACCGTCGACTTCGCCGGGACCGTGTCGCTCAGCAACTGCTCCGGCTCGGTCGTCCGGCTGCCGAACTCGGCGGACAGCGACCCCGCGCTCGTCATGAGCAACGGGCACTGCCTGGAGACCGGCTTCCCCGAGCCCGGCGAGGTCATCACCGGCCAGTCCTCCAGCCGCACCTTCGGCCTGCTGAACTCGGCCGGCACCAAGGTGGCCACGCTCCGGGCCAACCAGGTCGTCTACTCCACGATGACGGACACCGACGTCACCCTGTACCGGCTGACCACCAGCTACGCGGCGATCCGGAGCTCCTACGGCATCAACGCGCTGCCCCTGAGCAACACCCACCCCGTCGCCGGAAGCGCCATCAAGGTGGTCTCCGGCTACTGGAAGCGGATCTACTCCTGCAACGCGGACGGGTTCGTGTACCGGCTGAAGGAGGGCGACTGGACCTGGAAGGACTCGCTGCGCTACACCTCCGCCTGCAACACCATCGGCGGCACCTCCGGCTCCCCGGTGATCGACACCGCCACCGGCAAGGTCGTCGCCGTCAACAACACGGGCAACGAGGACGGCCAGTCCTGCACCGAGAACAACCCCTGCGAGGTCGACCAGAACGGCAAGGTCACCGTCCGCCAGGGCATCAACTACGCGCAGGAGACCTACCAGATACCGGCCTGCTTCACGACCGGCAACCGGCTCGACCTCAGCGCGGCCGGCTGCACCCTGCCCAAGCCCTGACCGTCGCCCCCTGCCGTCACACCGGGGTACGGCGCACCGACCGGCCCGCCAGCACGTCGGTGCGCCGCCCGTCCTCGATGACGAACCGTCCGTCGACCAGCACGTGCGGAATCCCGGTGGGCAGTGTCCTCGGCTCCGCGAAGGTGGACCCGGCGGCGACCGTGGCCGGGTCGAACAGCACCAGGTCGGCGCGGTACCCCTCGCGCACCAGGCCCCGGTCCGGCAGCCGCAGCCGGGCCGCGGGCCGCGAGGTCAGCCGGGCGACGCACTCCTGAAGCGACAGCACCCCCAACTCCCGGACGTAGGTGCCGAGATAGCGCGGGAAGGTGCCGTAGGCGCGTGGGTGCGGCTTGGTGCCCTGGAGGATGCCGTCCGAGCCGCCGGTGTGCGCGCGGTGGCGCATGATCGCGCGGACGTTCTCCTCGTGCCCGACGTGCTGGAGGATCGTGGTGCCGAGCCGGTCCTCGACCAGCAGGTGCCGGACGGTCTCCCAGGGCTCCTCGCCGCGTGCCGCGGCCGCCTCCTCCACGGTCCGGCCGACGTAGGCGGTCAGCGCCGGATCGGTCACGCCCGAGATCTCGATCGTCTCCCACTGCGCGGGTACGCCGTGGCAGCCGTCGGAGCCGGTGACCTCCAGGTCGTGCCGGACGCGCCGCGCGGTCTCCGGGTCGGTGAGCCGGGCCAGGATCTCCGCGGGGCCGCCCTCGCTCGCCCAGCTGGGCAGCAGCGCGGCCAGGGTGGTGGAGCCGGGGGTGTAGGGATACGTGTCCAGGGTGAGGTCGGCGCCCGCGTCCAGGGCCGCGTCCAGCAGGGCGAGCAGCTCGGGTGCGCGGCCCTCGTTGACGCCGAAGTTCATGGTGGCGTGGGCCAGGTGCAGCGGGCAGCCCGCCTCACGGGTGAGGGCGACCATCTCGGCGTACGCCTGAAGGGCGCCCGCGCCGTAGGAGCGGTGGTGGGGGCAGTAGTAGCCGCCGTAGGAGGCCACCACCCGGCACAGCTCGGTCAGTTCGGCGTCGTTCGCGTACATGCCGGGGGTGTAGGTGAGGCCGGAGGAGAGGCCGACCGCGCCCTGTTCGAGGCCCTCCGCGACCAGGTGCCGCATCCGGTCCAGCTCGGCCGGGGTCGCCGGGCGGTCCTCCCAGCCGACGACCAGCGCGCGGACCGTGCCCTGCGGGATCAGGTAGGCCGCGTTGACCGCGATGCCCTGATCGAGCCGGTCCAGGTACTCGCCGACCGAGCGCCAGTCCATGTCGAGGTCGTCGCCGTAGCCGTTCCAGCCGGTGATGGCCCGGCGGACCTCCTCCAGGGTGCGGTCGTCGACGGGGGCGTACGACAGGCCGTCCTGGCCCAGCACTTCGAGGGTGACGCCCTGCGCGGCCTTGGCGCTGTGGTCCGGGTCGCGCAGCAGGGCCAGGTCGGAGTGGGCGTGCATGTCGATGAAGCCGGGGGAGAGGGCCAGGCCCTCCGCGTCCAGCTCGCGCCGGGCGGTCGGGCGCTGGCAGCCCGCCGCCGCGGCCTCCTTGACGATGGAGACGATCCGGCCGCCGTCGACCACCACGTCGGCGCGGTAGGCGGGCCCCCCGCCGCCGTCGACGACGTCGGCGTCCCGGATGACGAGTTCTGCCACGGCTGCGGCCTCCCTAGAAGAACGTGCGGACGTATTCCACGACCGTGCCGTCCGCCTCGGCCACGGGGATGAGCTGCCACTTGTCGAAGCTGGTGCAGGGGTGGGACAGGCCGAAGCCGATCCAGTCGCCCACCATGACATCGGCCTCGGGTGTGGTGGCCAGCCACATGTGCTGGTCCGACAGGGCGGTCACGGTGACGCCGGTGGCGGGGTGCTCGGCGCCGTCCCGGCGCACCACCTGCGCCTCGGGCCGGTCCAGGTCGTACGCGGCGTCCCGCTTGCCCGCGTTGACGAACGCCTGGCCGGGTTCGGGGCGGGAGACCACCTGGGCCCACAGCCGGAACGCGGGCTCCAGCGTGCCCTCCTCCGGGACCCGGTTGAAGGGGGTGATCCGGCGGTAGTGGCCGTCGTCGTGCGAGACGTAGGCGCCGGAGCGGAGCAGCTTCAGCACCGGGCGGGACAGCCCGGGCACCTCGGCGAACACCTCGGCCACCGTGTCGAACCAGGCGCTGCCGCCCGCGCTCACCACGATCTCGTCCGCCTCGCCGAAGAGGCCCCCGGCGTCCAGGGCGGCGGCGAGCGCGGTGAGCCGGCGCAGGTAGGCCGCGACCCGCTCCGGGTCGGCCTTCGGCACCTCGCCCTCGTACCCCGCCACGCCGACCAGGCGCAGGGTGCCGGTGGCGGCCACGGCGGCGGCGATCTCCGCGCACGCGGCCTCGGTGCGGGCGCCGGTGCGGGCGCCCTCCCCGGCGGCCAGCTCCACGACCACGTCCAGCGGGCGGGCGGCGCCGGCGAGGGCCGCGTCCATCAGCTCGACCCCGCGCACGGAGTCGACGTAGGTGACGAGGCGGAAGTCCGGGTCGGCCGCCAGCTCGGCGGCGATGCGGCGCAGGGCGGCGGCGTCCACCAGCTCGTTGGCGAGGAAGATCCGCCGGACGCCGAACTCCCGTGCCACCCATACCTGGTGGGGCGCCGCGACGGTGATGCCCCAGGCGCCGTGCTCGATCTGCCGGGCGAACAGCTGCGGTGCCATGGAGGTCTTGCCGTGCGGGGCGAAGGCGAGGCCGTGCCGGGCGGCGTAGGTCTCCATGAGCGCGAGGTTGTGCTCCAGGCGCTCGGCGGACAGTGCGAGGACGGGGGTGGCGAAGCCGTCGGTGAACAGGTTGCGGCGCTCGGCGGCCAGCTCGCCCACCGTCAGCCCGGCGGCGTCCGGCGGAAGGCCCTTGAAACGGTGGTCGACCCGTTCCCCGGCGAGCTGGGCCAGGGCTTCGGAGCCGGTCTCACGAGCCATGCGAGCCTCCTGATCAGCAGCGTTGCACTCCATGCAACGTCCATTGCGTATGTCGCTCAGAGCTGTCTAACATCTCGGCCAACACGGGGTCAACGAAGTCGTCACCCCGGAAAGCCCAGGGACCATCGACGAGGAGCCGAACCATCGTGACCGCCGACGGACAGTCCAGCGCCGCCCCCGACACCGTGGATGTCGTGGCGCTCGGCGAGTCCATGGTCACCTTCCTCCCCGACCGGCCCGGCCGCCTCGCCGACGTGCCCGCCTTCCGGCGGGGGATCGGCGGCGCCGAGTCCAACGTCGTCTGCACCCTCGCCGCCGCCGGCCACCCCGCCCGCTGGGTCAGCCGGGTCGGCGCCGACGGCTTCGGGCAGCACCTGGTCGAGAAGATCGGCTCCTACGGCGTCGACACGGGCGCGGTCCGCGTGGACCCGGCCCGCCCCACCGGCGTCTACTTCCGCACCGCCGCCGACCGGGCCACCGACGCCCACGAAGTCGCCTACTACCGCGCCGGATCGGCCGCCTCCGCCATGGCCGCCGACAACACCGACCGCGCCGCGCTGGACGCGGGCCGCGTGCTGCACCTGTCCGGGATCACCGCCGCGCTGTCGCCGGGATGCCGGGAGCTGCTGCACGAGCTGACCGCGCCGCGCGAGGGACGCCCGGTGGTGTCCTTCGACGTCAACCACCGGCCCGGCCTGTGGCGCGAGGGCGACGACGCCCTGGTGCTGCTGGACCTGGCCCGGCGGGCCGACATCGTGTTCGTCGGCACCGACGAGGCGGAGGACGCCTGGGGCACGCGGGGCGGGGTCGAGGCCGTACGGCGGCTGCTGCCCGGACCCCGGGTGCTGGTCGTCAAGGAGGGCCCGGACGGCGCGACGGCCTTCGAGCGCACGGCGACCGGTGAGCACGCGGTCCGCGTGCCCGCCCTCGCCGTCGACGTCGTGGCCACCGTCGGCGCGGGCGACGCCTTCGCCGCGGGCTTCCTCTCCGCCACCCTGCGCGGGCTGCCCGTGCGCGACCGGCTGCGGCACGGCCACCTCATGGCCGCCGCCGCCCTCACCGTCCCCGGTGACCTCGCCGACCCGCCCGCCTGTGACCACGCCGACCGGCTGGCCGCCCTGGACGAGACGGCGTGGGGGAGACTGCGACTCGGCCCCGGCTGGACCGGCGCCGACCAGGTCACCGAAGGAACGAGCACCTCATGAGCCAGACCGTCGACCGCGCCCTGAGCATCCTCCCGCTGCTCGCGGAGGGACCCGCCGACCTCGGCCAGGTCGCCGAGCGGCTCGGCGTGCACAAGTCCACCGCGCTGCGCCTGCTGCGCACCCTGCACGAACACGGCCTGGTCTACCGCCAGTCCGACCAGCGCTACCGGCTCGGCGCCCGCCTCTTCGCCCTCGCCCAGGAGGCGATGGAGAACCTCGACATCCGCGAGATCGCCCACCCCCACCTCGTCCGGCTCAACGAGGAGTGCGGGCACACCGTGCACCTCGCCGTGCACGAGGAGGGCGAGGTGCTCTACATCGACAAGGTGGACAGCCGCTACCCGGTGCGCATGTACTCGCGCGTCGGCAAGCCGGTCGCCATCACGGTCGCCGCCGTCGCCAAGCTGCTGCTGGCCGATCTGC
This sequence comes from Streptomyces sp. NPDC046860, assembly GCF_040645115.1. Taxonomy (NCBI): domain Bacteria; kingdom Bacillati; phylum Actinomycetota; class Actinomycetes; order Kitasatosporales; family Streptomycetaceae; genus Streptomyces; species Streptomyces sp. NPDC046860. Next base: position 56,334 of record NZ_JBEYXQ010000001.1, read on the forward strand.
CCGAGGGCGAGCGGCGGGCGCTGGCGGAGAAGCTCGAATACCCCCTGTACACGGCCCGTTCCACCCCCAACGCGGGCGCTTTCCTGCGCGAGTTGGAGAAGGTGCGCGAACAGGGCTGGGCCACCGACCTCGGTGGCCACGAGGAGTCCATCAACTGTGTCGCGGCCCCCGTCCGGGGCGCCGACGGCCGGGTGGTCGCCGCGATGTCGGTCTCCGCGCCGAACGTGGTCGTCACCGCCGACGAACTCCTCACCCTGCTCCCGCGGGTGCGCCGCACGGCGGACGCGATCAGCGGCGAGTACTCCGGAAGAACCCCAGTGAAGGACCCCACCGCATGACCGACAAGATCGCCCTGACCCCCAAGACCCACACCGTGCCGCCCGCGAAGTTCTCGCACGGCGTCAGGAAGGGCAACATCCTCCAGGTCGCCGGCCAGGTCGGCTTCCTGCCCGCCGAGGAGGGCCAGGCCCCCACCCCCGCCGGTCCCACCCTGCGCGAGCAGACCCTGCAGACCCTCGCCAACGTCAAGGCGATCCTCGAAGAGGGCGGCGCGGGCTGGGACGACGTGATGATGATCCGCGTCTACCTCACCGACGTGGACCACTTCGCCGAGATGAACGACATCTACAACACCTACTTCGGCGAGCAGGGCCTCACCCAGCCCCCCGCCGCCCGCACCACGGTCTACGTGGGCCTGCCCGCCGGGCTCCTCATCGAGATCGACGCGCTCGCCGTCCTCGGCTGAGCCCTCCCCGTACCGCACCACCCGCACGACGCACACGGCACGGCACCCCCTTCGGGTGCCGTGCCGCGCTCCACCCTGCCCGAAAGCCCGATGCACTTACCTCACTCACGCAGAGGACCTCCCTCTCATGTCCCTTCCGCTCGCCGCCGCACCCGCGCCCGCCGCACCACCCCACACCGGAGGACTGCTCCTCCTGCTGGACGGCACCCCCGGTCTGCTGACCGTCGCCGGCATCGGCATCGCCCTGCTGCTCTTCCTGATCATCAAGGTCCGGCTCCAGCCGTTCGTCGCGCTGCTCACCGTCTCCATAACCGTCGGCCTGCTCGCCGGTCTCTCGGTCACCGAACTCTTCGGCACCGTCCAGCGCTCCGACGCCGTCTCCACCATCGAGTCCGGCATGGGCGGCATCCTCGGCCACGTCGCCATCATCATCGGCCTGGGCACCATGCTCGGCGCGATCCTGGAGGTCAGCGGCGGCGCCGAGGTCCTCGCGGGGCGCCTGCTGCGGCTGTTCGGCGAGAAGCGGGCGCCGCTCGCCATGGGCCTGACCGGCCTCATCTTCGGCATCCCGGTCTTCTTCGACGTCGGCATCTTCGTCCTCGCGCCGCTCGTCTACGCGGCCGCCAAGCGGGGCGGCAAGTCGATCCTGCTGTACTGCCTGCCGCTGCTCGCGGGCCTGTCCATGACCCACGCCTTCCTGCCCCCGCACCCCGGCCCGGTGGCCGCGGCCGGACTGCTGCACGTGCAGCTCGGCTGGGTCGTGCTCATGGGGGTCGTCTGCGGCATCCCGGCGGTGCTGGCCGCGTGGGCGTTCGCCGCGTGGATCGGCCGCCGCATCTTCGTCCCCGTCCCGCAGGACATGGTCGAGGCGGCGGAGGAGGCCCGGCAGGCGGTCCTCGCCGAGCAGCGGGCCTCGGGCGTGGAGCCGGCGGAGAAGCCGGTCCCGCTGGGCACGGTCCTCGCCATCATCGGTACGCCGCTGATCCTGATCCTGGCCGCCACGTTCTCCTCGGTCGCGCTGGACCCGTCTACCGTGCGCTCGGTCATCGAGTTCTTCGGGCACCCCTTCGTCGCCCTCACCATCGCCCTGGTGCTCGCCTACTACCTGCTCGGCATCCGGCGCGGCTGGTCCCGCAAGTCCCTGGAGAACGTCTCCACCGCCTCCCTGAAGCCGGTCGGCAACATCCTGCTGGTGGTCGGCGCGGGCGGGGTCTTCGGCGCCGTCCTCAAGGCCAGCGGCGTCGCCCAGGCGCTCTCGGACACCTTCAACGGCGTCGGTCTGCCGGTGATCGTGCTGGCGTACCTGATCTCGCTGGTCCTGCGGGTCGCCCAGGGCTCGGCCACGGTCGCCATCGTGACGACGGCCGGTATCGTCGCCCCGCTGCTCGCCGAGGGCGACCACTCCCAGGCGTTCACCGCCCTGGTGATCATGGCCATCTCGGCGGGCTCCATCTTCGCCTCGCACGTCAACGACGGCGGCTTCTGGATGGTCGCCAAGTACTTCGGCATCTCGGAGCGGGACACGCTGAAGACGTGGACGGTCCTCGAATCGGTCCTCTCCGTCGCCGGGTTCGCCGTCGCGGCGGTCGTCAGCCTGTTCGTCTGACGGACACGACGGGGGACTTACCGGTGGGATACCGGCGGGAATGGAGCGCCGGGTGGTTCCGGCACAGGGAAGTCGTCCATACTGCCGCCGTGGAGCAGCGCATAGGATCGAGCAGCCAGCCCCTGAAGGGCGAGCCCGTCACGGGTGCCGGGTTCGACCCGGCCTTCATCCCCGGCCTGACGGGCTCCGCCGCCCAGGGGGAACCGGAGGACGCCGAGCCGACGGCCGAAGCGGCCGACTCGGCTGAGGCGGAAGGGAGTTCGGCGCCCGCGGAATCCGTTCCGGAGGAGGCCGAGGCGGCTGACGCCGAGGCGGAGTCCGCCGAGGAAGAGCCCGCGGAAGAGGGGCCCGTCTTCGAGGCCGCCGACCGCCGGGCGCGGATAGTCGCGGACCGGAAGGGCGTACGGCTCAGCCTGGACGCGGAGGAGTGCGAGTTCGGCTGGCCGGAGATCGCCGCCGTGGAGACGGAGACGGCCCGGTTCGGGAAGCGCTTCACCGTCACGGTGCACACCCCGGACCGCCGCTGGTACCCGATCGAGATCGAGGCCCCCTCCCGCGCGCGGTTCGCGGAGTGGGACGCCGGGATGGACGCGGTACTGGACGCGTACTTCGAGTCCGAGTGAACGACGGCGGTGCCCCGGCCTCCCCCTTGAGGGAAGCCGGGGCACCGCCCGTCTTCCGGTACCGCTACGGCATCCCGTGCACGTGCGGGCCGACCGCGCCGGACCAGGCGTTGCCCGCCGTCGCGTCCCAGTTGGTCGACCAGGTCATCGCGCCCCGCAGGTCCGGGTAGGTCCGGGCCGGCTTGAAGGAGCCGCAGCCCGTGCCCTTGGCCAGGCAGTCCAGCGCGTTGTTCACCACGGTGGGCGAGACGTACCCGCTGCCCGCGCCCCGGGTGGAGGCCGGCACACCGATGCCGACCTGGGAGGGCGCGAGCCCGCCCTCCAGCTGGATGCAGGCCAGCGCGGTCAGGAAGTCCACCGAGCCCTGGCTGTACACCTTGCCGTCGCAGCCCAGCATCGAACCGCTGTTGTAGTACTGCATGTTGACGACCGTGAGGATGTCCTTGATGTTCAGGGCCGTCTGGAAGTAGGAGCCGGACGTCGACTGCATGTCGATCGTCTGCGGCGCCATCGTGATGATCAGCGACGAGCCCGCCTTCGACGACAGCGACCGCAGCGCCTGCGTCATGTACGTCGGGTTGAGCCCGTTCTCCAGGTCGATGTCGACGCCGTCGAACCCGTAGGTCTGCATCAGCGAGTACACCGAGTTGGCGAAGTTGTTCGCCGAGGCGGTGTCGCTGACCGCGACCGTGCCGCGCTCGCCGCCGACGGAGACGATCACCTTCTTGCCCGCGGCCTGCTTGGCCCTGATGTCGGCCTTGAACTGGTCGACGGTGTAGCCGTTCAGCCCGGCCGAGTCCAGGGAGAAGCTCACCGCGCCCGGCGTGGAGGTGGCGTCCGCGAAGGCCACGGCGACGATGTCGTAGGCGGAGGGCACGTCGGAGATCTTCTGCACGGCCGCGCCGTTGTTGAAGTTCTGCCAGTACCCGGTCACCGCGTGCTTGGGCAGGTCGCCCTTGGGCACGGTCCCGCCGGAGGTGGTGGTCCCGGTCACCGAGGCCGACTTCGCGGACTCACCCGCCGAGTTGGCCGCCGTGACCTGGAAGGAGTACGAGGTCGACGCGGCGAGTCCGGTGACCGTGGCCGAGGTGCCGCTCACCGCGGTGACCTTGGTGCCGTTGCGGTACACGTTGTAGCCGCTCGCGCCCGACACCGTGTTCCAGGCCAGCGAGACCGACGACGAGGTGGTGCCGGACACCGCGAGACCGCCCGGCGTGCCCGGCACGGTGGGCGCCGGGTCACCGCCCCCGCCGCCGTCCGGGCCCTGCACCCGCACGTCGTCGGCGAAGTACGCGGCCTGCCCGTACCAGCCGTGGGTGTACACGGTGACCGAGGTGGTGGCGGAGCCCGTGGTGAACGTCGTCGAGAGCTGCTTCCACGACGAGCTGTCCGGGGTCCAGGTGGACACGTCGGTGGTGCCGGTGCCGGTCGCCCCGAGGTAGGCGTACCCGCCCTGAACCCACGCGCTCAGCGTGTAAGTGGAGTTGGGCTTCACCGCCACCGACTGGGTGCACTGGGCGTTGTCCTGCCCGGCGGGGGTGGCCTTCAGCGCGGCGGAACCGCCGTGCACCGGGGACGAGACGGTCGTCCCGCTGCCGGCCGAGCAGGTCCAGCCGGACAGGCCCGACTCGAAGCCGGCGTTCTTCGCGTTGTTGACGTCCGCCGCCGACGCCGGAGCGGCGGCCAGGCCCGCCAGGGCGAGGGCGAGAGCGGCGGTCACCGACCAGGCGCGGGCCCGGCCGCGCCCGCCGCGCGCGGGCATGACAGATACGAGGTCCAACTGGAGCCTCCAGTGGGGGAATTCGCGGGGGAGGGGAGTGGACGCCCGAGGCGCACCCCTGGTGGTACAAGTTGGTCCAGACCAATCTCGCTGTCAAGGGGCCGCGTCCGGTCCGCCCCCGGTCCGGTCGCGCAACCTGTCCCGCTTTGCCGGGAGTTGTGCCAGGAGAGTTCCCCACGAGCTACACAAACGCTGTTCTCCCGTGATCCAGGCGTGGTTACAGTGCTCACGTAGTCACGCAACGAAGTCGTCCTGGCCCGAGGGGAACCGTGCCGGTGGGCCGGAGGGTGTGAAGAGCGGGGAGCTGCGCGTGCCAACTGCCATCGCCGTGACCAGTGCCGACCTGGCGCTGCCGGCACAGGACGAGCGGACGATGCCCGCCGTCGTGCTGCGCGATCTCGACCGGCGCCCGCTGGACCAGACCCTCACCGAGATCCAGACGATCACCGACCAGTTCGGCTACCTGGTCGTCCTGTGCTCACGGGCCACCCCCGAGCCCGTGCTGCGCCGCCTGCACACGCTGCGCTCCCTGCTGGAGAGCGACCGTATCGCCGTGTTCCGGCCGGAGTTACCGCCGCTCGGCGTCGCGGTCCTGGCCCGGCAGCTGCGCCAGCTCGCCACCTGCGACCTCGGCCCCGGGGTGCTCGCCTCCGCCGGACGGCTGCTCACCCACTACATCCACGCCGGTGCCGTCCTCGGCTCGGTCGCCCGGCTGGACCACGTGCCCGTCGGGCTCAAGGCCCACGCCAAGTCCTGGGTCCCCGGAGCCCAGTTCGCCGTCGTCGCCCACCCGGAGCCGCAGCTCGTCAAGGCGGTGCCCGGCGCCACCCTCAAGGGCCCCGAGTTCAGCACCTGGATGCTGCTGGCCCGCGGCCAGCTCCAGTCCGACTGGATCACCGGGTTCGCCAAGGACTGGGGCGCGCACGGGCTGCGCGAGACCCCGCTGCCCGCCGAGTCCCCGGCCTGGTGGGGCACCAACCGGATGATCGAGTTCTGCGGCCACCTCGCCGACCTGTCCGTGCTCTACCAGCTCGTCGCCTCCGTCAGGCAGTCCGGCTGCCACTGGTGCGGTCTGGACGTGATCGGCGACCGCTGCGTCTTCTGCTCCGCGTCCCCGCCCGAACACCCGCTGCCCCCGCCGCGCGCCCTGCGCGGCCGCGCCCCCGCCTGAACCGATCCGGACCACGCTCCCGTCCCGCACGACCGATTCCCCCAATGAGGTTGCACGGTTCATGAACTCCCGTCAGCGCCGCGGCGTGATACTCCTGATCCTCTCCGTCCTGTGCGCCCTCGGCGCGTTCGCGGGCGTGCTCTCCGTCATCCAGGACGTGCGCTCCAAGGTCGGCCCCGAGGTCACCGCCTACCGGGTGAAGTCCGCGGTCCAGCCGTACACCGTGCTGGGCGCGGACCAGTTCGAGAAGATCTCGATGCCCAAGAGGTGGCTGTCGGCCAACGCCGTCACCGACCTCGCCCAGCTGCGCGGCAAGATCGCCGTCACCACCCTGCGCGCGGGCTCCCTGCTCCAGACCGACATGGTCGTCGACCAGCCCGAACTGCGGTCCGGGGAGCAGGAGGTCGCCATCATGGTGGACGCTGCCACGGGCGTCGCGGGCAAGATCACGCCCGGCGCGCGGGTCAACGTCTACGCCACCTTCGAGGGGAAGAAGGAGAGCGACCCCGACCAGTCGAAGATCATCGTCACCAACGCCCGGGTGCTCGACCTCGGGAAGATCCGCGATCTCGAACCCGACCGGGACCGCGACCAGCAGAGCCAGCCCACCAAGGCCGTCCCCATCACCTTCGCGCTGTCCGCCCTGGACGCTCAGCGCGTCACCTACGCCGAGTCCTTCGCCCAGCGGGTCCGGCTCGCCCTGGTCGCCCCCGGCGGCGAGTCCGACATACCGGACCGCGACCGCACCTACGAACTAGCGACGGACAAGTGAGAGGCGTCCCGCATGCCCACCAGGATCCTGCCGGCCGGCGCCGACCCGGACGCCGTACGCTCCCTCACCACGCTGCTCAGCCAGCTCCCGGACGCCGAGCCGGTCCCCCCGGTGACCGACTCCACCCAGCTCGTCGACACCCTGGCCCGGCTGGCCGCCGAGTCGGTCGACGAACTGCCCGAGGTCGTCGTCGTCCATGAACGCATCGGTCCCGTACCGGCGCTGGAGCTGATCCGGGAGATAGCGCTGCGCTTCCCGGCCGTCGGCGTCATCCTCGTCACCACCGACGCCGGCCCCGCGCTGTTCGCCGCGGCGATGGACTCCGGCGCCCGCGGCCTGGTCGGGCTGCCGCTGGCGTACGAGGACCTCGCGCACCGGGTGCAGGCCGTCGCCCAGTGGTCCAGCGGGGTGCGCCGCCATCTCGGGCACGGCGGGGCCGACGTGCTCAGCGGGCCCGGCGGCACCGTGATCACCGTCAGCGGGGCCAAGGGCGGCACCGGCGCCACCACGGCCGCGCTCCAGCTCGCCCTCGCCGCGCAGGCGTCGGGGAAGTCCACCGCGCTGGCCGACCTCGACCTCCAGACCGGCGACGTGGCGTCCTTCCTGGACATCCAGTTCCGCCGCTCGGTCGCCGACCTCGCCGCCATCGCCGACATCTCCCCGCGCGTCCTCGCCGACGCCGTCTACCGCCACGACACCGGCCTCGCCCTGCTGCTCGCGCCCGGCGAGGGCGAACGCGGCGAGGAGGTCACCGACCGCGCCGTCCGCCAGATCGTCCACGCCCTGCGCGCCCGCTACGAGGTCGTCGTCCTGGACTGCGGCGCCCAGCTCACCGGGGCCACCGCGGCCGCCGTCGAGGGCGCCGACACCGCGCTGCTGGTCACCACGCCCGACGTGGTCTCCGTACGCGCCGCCAAGCGGACCGTGCGGATGTGGGACCGGCTGCAGATCCGCAAGGCCGAGGAGACCACCGTCGTGGTCAACCGGTACACCCGGGTCACCGAGATCCAGCCCGCGCTGATCCAGCGCATCACCGGCACCGCCCTGGCCCGCACCACCGTGCCCGCCGCCTACAAGGAACTCCAGGGCGTGGTGGACGCCGGACGCGTGCACGAACTCGACGCCCGCAGCACCGTACGGCAGGCCCTGTGGGCGCTGGCCGGGGAACTGGGCCTGGCCAAGGCGCCCGACGGCCCCGCCCACCGGGGCGGCCGGCAGCGCGGCGGCGACCGGGGAGCCGTGGGCTTCCGGCGGCGGAAGGAGTAGGCATGAGGCGCCGCGGGAGGTTACGCCAGGACCGGGGGCAGGTGGCGGTCGAGTTCCTCGGCATGACGCCGCTGATCGTGCTCACCCTGGTGCTGATGTGGCAGTGCGTGCTGGTCGGGTACGCCTTCACGCTCGCCGGGAACGCCGCCGACGAGGGCGTACGGGCGGGCACCGCCGCACCGAGGGGCGCCCGGCAGGGAGCCTGCTCGGACGCCGCGCTGGAGCACCTGTCCGGGGCGTGGCGGGACGGCGCGGAGGTGAACTGCGGCGGCACCGGGTTCGTCACCGCCGACGTGTCGCTGAAGGTCCCCGTCCTCTTCCCCGGCTCCATCGACTTCCCGGTCACGGTGCGCGGCCACGCCGGCGCCGTGGAGGAGGTGAAGGACTGAGATGCGCCGCAGCCATGTCCGCGACCGGGGCCAGGTCGCCATCGAGTACCTGGGGTTCGTCCCCGTCCTGCTGATCGTCGGGCTCGCCGGCATCCAGATCGGCGCCGTCGCCTACGCCGCCGAGCAGGCCGGCACCGCCGCGCGGGCCGGGGCGCGCGCCGCCTCGCTGCACCAGGGCGCGCAGGGGGCGTGCGCGGCCGCGGTCAGCGGCGGCCTCTCCGTGACCTGCTCGGAGGGCGGCGGGGGCGCGGACTCGGTCACCGTGACCGCGACCGTCAAGATCCCCGACGTCGTGCCCGGCTGGGACCTCGGGGACGCCGTCAAGTCCGCCACCATGCCGCTCGACCACTGAGGAGGGCCGTCCCATGAGCCTGCGGGCACGCATCAACTCCCCCGAGGAGCAGGGCAGCCGGGGCGAGGACGGGCACCTGGTCGCCTCCTACCGGGCCAAGCTGCTCCAGGAGATCGACCTCGCGGAGATGAGTTCGCTGGCCGCCGCCGAGCGCCGGGCCCGGCTCGAACGCGTCCTCGGCCACATCATCAGCCGCGAGGGCCCGGTGCTCTCCACCGCCGAACGCGCCCAGCTCATCCGCCGCGTGGTGGACGAGGCGCTCGGCCTCGGCATCCTCGAACCCCTCCTGGAGGACGCCTCCGTCACCGAGATCATGGTCAACGGCCCGGACTCGGTCTTCGTGGAGCGCGGCGGCCGCGTCGAGCGGCTGCCGCTGCGCTTCGCCTCCGCCGACCAGCTGATGCAGACCATCGAGCGCATCGTGTCCACCGTCAACCGCCGCGTGGACGAGTCCAATCCGATGGTCGACGCCCGGCTGCCCTCCGGCGAGCGCGTCAACGTCATCATCCCGCCGCTCTCCCTGACCGGCCCCGTCCTCACCATCCGCCGCTTCCCGCGCTCCTACACCCTGAAGGAGCTGATCGGGTTCGGCTCGCTCGACGACCACATGCTGCTGCTGCTCGCCGGGCTCGTGCAGGCCAAGTTCAACGTGATCGTCTCCGGCGCCACCGGCACCGGCAAGACCACCCTGCTCAACGCCCTGTCCGGGCTGATCCCGGCGCACGAGCGCATCATCACCATCGAGGACTCCGCCGAACTCCAGCTCCAGCAGACCCATGTGGTCCGGCTGGAGTCCCGCCCGCCGAACGTCGAGGGCAGCGGCCAGGTCACCATCCGCGACCTCGTGCGCAACTCCCTGCGCATGCGGCCCGACCGCATCGTGGTCGGCGAGGTCCGCGGCGGGGAGTCGCTGGACATGCTCCAGGCCATGTCCACCGGCCACGACGGCTCGCTCGCCACCGTGCACGCCAACAGCGCCGAGGACGCCCTCACCCGGCTGCAGACCCTCGCCTCCATGTCCGACGTGGAGGTGCCCTTCGCCGCGCTGCACGACCAGATCAACAGCGCCGTCGACGTCCTGGTCCAGCTCACCCGGTTCGCCGACGGCGCCCGCCGCATCACCGAGGTCGCCCTCCTCGACAGCCACGGCGGCGAGCCGTACCGGCTGGCGACCGTCGCCCGCTTCGACGCCCGCCCGATGACCGCCGACGGCCAGGTCCACGGCGCCTTCCAGTACTTCCCGCTGCCCCGCCGCACCGCCGACCGCCTCTACATGGCCGGCCAGCCCGTACCCCAGGCGTTCGGCGTCGCCCGCACCGCGGACCAGCTCGCCACCCGAGAGGCCAGGTAGGCCCATGGATCTGTCCACCCTCGCCCGGCTCACCACCGGCGTCACCCTGCTGACCTGCGTCCTCGTCGTCGCGGGCCTCCAGACCTACGCCTCCGGCCGGGCCCGGCGCGCCGCCCTGGAGGACCGGCTCACCCACGCCGACCAGGTGTCGGCCGGCGGCCGCAGGCGCCGCTTCCGCGGGCTGGACCGCCGCCTGCGCCGCACCTCGCTCGGCCGCGCGCTGGAACTCCGGCTCGCCGCCACCGGACTCGACCTCACGCCGGGCGAGTTCTTCGCCGGGATGCTCGCCGCGGTGGCCGCGCTCTGGATCATCGGACAGGCCACCCTGGCCCCCTTCTTCGGCCCCATCGCCGGTCTGCTCGGCATCTGGGCGGCCGTGCAGTTCCTCAACTGGCAGCGCCAGAAACGCATCGAGCGCTTCATCAACCAACTCCCCGAGCTGGCCCGCATCCTGGCCAACGCCACCCAGGCGGGCCTCGCCCTGCGCACCGCCATCGGCATGGCCGCCGAGGAGCTGGAGGCGCCGGCCGGGGAGGAACTCTCGCAGGTGGCCGACCAGTTGGCGATCGGGCAGTCCATGGAGGACGCCCTCGGCGAGCTGGCCGCGAGGCTGCCCTCCCGGGAACTCGTCGTCCTCGTCACCACCCTCGTGCTCTCCAACCGGGCGGGCGGCCAGGTGGTCTCCGCGCTGCGCAACCTCACCGAGACCCTGGAGGAGCGCAAGGAGACCCGGCGCGAGATCCGCACCCAGCTCTCCCAGGTCACCATGACCTCGTACGCCGTCCCCGCCCTCGGCGTCGGCGCGCTCTTCCTGATGAACGGCGTCAAGGACGGCGCCCTGGAACGCCTGACCGGCTCACCGGTCGGCCAGGGCTGCGTGATCATCGCCTTCGCCCTGTACGCGGTCGGGTTCGTCCTCATCCGCCGCATGAGCCGGATCGACGTGTGAGGGGATGACGGACCGGATGACACTCCTGCTCGCCCTGCTGGCGGCCCTCGGCGTCTGGGGCGCCTTCGCGGGCGTCCGCATGTACCGCGCCGAGACCAAGCTGCCCGGCGACCTCGCCGTCGCCCTGGAGATCGGCGCCAGCCGCACCGGCGCGGTCGGCTCCGTCATCGACCGCATGGGCATGCGGTACGCGCCCCTCGTGCTGCGCCTGATGGGCCCGGCCCTGGTCACCCGCTACCGCCGCCGCATCGACCTCGCGGGCAACCCCGGCGGCCTCACCATCGACCGCTACGCCGCCCGCCGCGCGGTCTACGGCGCGCTCGGCACCCTGGGCTTCCTGGTCTTCCTCCTCAGGGGCCAGTGGTTCGTGGCTCTCCTCCTGCTCGCCTTCGGCGCCTTCTGGACCGAGGTCGGCATCTGGTCGGCGATCCGGGTCCGCCGGGACGTCATCGAGCGGACCCTGCCGGACTTCCTCGACGTCCTCGCCGTCGTGGTCAGCGCCGGCCTCGGCTTCCGCCAGGCCCTCGACCGCGTCTCCACCCGCTACGAAGGCCCCTGGGCGGACGAACTCCGCATCACCCTGCGGCAGATGGACCTCGGCATGACCCGCCGCCAGGCGTTCACCGAACTGCGCCGCCGCAACGACTCCGAGCAGGTCGCCATGTTCGTCACCGCCCTCCAGCAGGGCGAGGAACTGGGCGCCCCCATCGTCGACACCCTCGTCTCCCTCGCCAAGGACATGCGCCGCACGGACGCGCAGAACGCCCGCCGCAAGGCCGCCCGCGCGGTGCCCAAGGCCACGCTGATGATCACGACGTTCATGGTCCCGGCCACGATGCTGCTGCTGGGCGCGGGCCTCCTGCTCGGGTCCGGGGTGGACTTCGGGACGCTGGCGGGGGAGTGAGGCGGGCCGTGGAGGCGGGAGCGGTGTTCCCGGCAGGGGGGTGGGCCGTGCGGCGACCGGGCGGTGACGCGGAGGGCCTCCCGGACGCGCGGGACGCCGTCGGCGCAGCGGCGGGGGCGGAAGCCGGGGCAGGTGCGGAGTCCGGCCCGGGCGGCGGGCCCGGCGCGCCCCCCGAGGGACTCCAGGTCCGTGCCCTGCAGGCCGTCGGACGGCAGGTCTTCGGATTCCGGCTGGCGATGATCGTGCTGGCCGCTCCGGCGGCGCTGCTCAACGCCGCGCCCGGTCTCGGGGCCCGGCTGGTCGGCGCCGCCGTCGTCGTCACGTTCATGGCGTCGTACGTGCTCTTCCGGGACTGGGGACGGTTCGGCCCCCTCCTGCTGCGCCACCCGAGCCTCCTGGCCGCCGACACCCTCTTCGGCTCGCTCCTCCTCGTCTCCGCGGGCCCCGACACCACCCTCGCCTACGTCAGCGTCTGCACCCCGCTGCTGGCCGGCCTCCTCTACGGCTGGCGTGCCGCCGCCTGCTTCGCCTCGCTCCAGTCGCTGATCCTGCTCCTCGTCCACGCCACCCTGGACGCCGAACGGCACACCGGCCCCGCCGAGGCCCTGCTGCTGCCCGGCCTGTGCGTGATCACCGGCGCCATGGGCTCGACCCTGCGCAACCTGATGCTCCGGCTCGGCACCGCCACCCAGGCCCTGACGGCCGTACGCGCCCGACTGGCCGCGGCGGAGGCCGTACAGACCGAACGGGCGCGCCTGGCCCGCGAGATGCACGACTCGCTCGCCAAGACCCTGCACGGCGTGGCCCTCGCCTCCGACGCCCTCGCCGCCACCGCCTCCGCCGCCACCCCCGACCCCGGGCGGCTGCGCCGGGAGGCGGAACTGGTCGCCCGCTCGGCCCGCCGGGCGGCGGCGGAGTCCCGCGAACTCCTCACCGACCTCCGCGAGGAGACGCCGCAGGCACCGCTCTGGCCGCGCCTCAACCTCCAGGCGGCCGACTTCACGGCCCGCACCGGCCTCCCGGTCACCTGCCACCTCGCCGCCGGCCCGGTCCCGCCCCTCCCGGCGTCCACCACCCGTGCCCTCCTCGCCCTCACCGCCGAGGCCCTCGACAACGCCCACCGCCACGCCGACGCCACCCGGGTCCTCGTGACCGCGGGCGTCCGGGACGGGCTGCTCCGCCTCGCCGTCCACGACGACGGCAGGGGCCTCCCGGCGGGCACCACCCTCCAGACCCTGCGCGGGGCGGGCCACTTCGGACTGCTCGGCATGGTGGAGCGGGCGGCGTCGGCGGGGGCGCGCATCCGTATCGGCCGGGGCGAGGACGGCTCCGGCACCGAGATCGGGGTCGAACTCCCCCTGCCCGTCTGAATTCGCGAAAGGAGACCTCCGATGCCGTTCCCGCAAGCGCCCGCCACCGCCCCGCTGCGCCTCGTGGTAGCCGACGACAACCCCGTGGTCCGCGCCGGACTCACCGCGCTGCTCTCCGGCCGCGAGGACACCACGGTGGTGGCCGAGGCGGCGGACGGGCGCGAGGCGTACGAGGCCGCGCTGCGGCACCGGCCCGACGTCGTCCTCCTCGACGTCCGGATGCCGGGTGTCGACGGAATCTCGGCATTGCCCCACCTGGTCCGGCTGGCGCCCGTCATGATGCTGACCTACAGCCACGAGACGGAGACCGTGCGGGAGGCTCTGCGGCTGGGGGCGGGGGGATATCTGGTGCACGGGGAATTCGGCACGGAGCAGTTGGTGCGGGCGGTGCGGGACGTGTGCGAGGGGCGTCCGCATGTGACGCCGGGCGCGGCCCGGGCCCTGTTGCCACCGGCTGCGAATGCACATCCGGAGCCTGAACTTCCCGCCCTCCCCAGGGAGATGTCCGCAAAAGGACTTTCGCAACTGCAATCCCCTGTGGGACAGTCATTCCGGTCGAGTTTTCAACTGAGTATCAGGGAGGCGGAGATCATGGACCTCGTCGCGTCCGGCATGACGAACCATCAGATCGCCGCGACCTGCTTCATCAGCGAGAAGACCGTCAAGAACCACATCAACCACATCTTCGCCAAACTCCACACCACCAACCGCACCCAGGCGACGGCCAAGTGGTTGGGGGTGCGGTGAGATGCGCACGATCCCCCCGCACTGGGCCCAGAACTGGGCCCACGGACCCTGGGCCCGATTCCTCCCGACACCGTACGGTGCGCGGATCGGAGGCGAATCCGGAGGGGAACACCATGAGCGATCAGATTCTGAAGCTGTTGGTTGCCATGCAGCGCCGCAGCGACGACAAGGGCCAGACCGCCGTCGAGTACCTGGGAATCATCGCTGTGGTGGTGGCGATCGTGCTCGCGGTGACGGGAACGAGTATCGGATCGGCGATCCTCGACAAGATCATGACGCAGATCAACAGAATCGTGTGATGATCCCTCGCCGAGACGGCGACGCCGGGCAGGCCTTCCCCATCTACATCACGGTGGTGGCGGGCCTGCTCTTTCTTGCGCTGGCCTATCTCGCCGTGGGCCAGGCCGCCGTCAACCGGGGTGGCGCCCAGACCGCGGCCGACGCCGCGGCCCTCGCGGCCGCACAGGACGTACGCGACCAGCTGACCGACGCGTGGGTGGAAGACATTCTCGACCCCACCAAGTGGGACGACATCTTCGCCGGCACCGTCGACATCGACGACCCGTGCACGCGGGCCGGTCAGTTGGCGGAACAGAACGACGCGCAGCTCGACGACTGCGGCGGCACCGCACTGGAATACACCGCCGATGTCACGACCAACAAGACGGTCGGGGATTCCGTCGTGCCCGGCACGGACGATCTCAAGTCCTCGGCCTCCGCGACCGCCGTGATCAAGCCGCTCTGCTCATTCGAACTGTCCGGAGCGGCGCACGCGCTGCCAAGCCTGGACTGCGACGGAACCCTGTGGGACCTCAAGCCGGACGGCGACGGCGACCTTCCCGGCCCCGAAGATCTCTTTGACGTCCACCTGGCCGATCGACCGGTGAATTGACAGCGACGAAGGAAGCGGAGCGATGAGTATCGGATTCACTGCAAGGGCTCGAAGGGGGGCGGTCGCCTTGGCCATCGCGACGGGTCTTGCCGTTGGCGTGGTGAGTTGCGGAGGCGACGGCGACGACAAGAAGCCCGAGCCCTCGGCATCGGCTTCGAGAAGCGAAGGGTCAGGGCCGAGCACTCAGGAAGGAAAGTCCCAGGACCCGATCGCGGAACTGCGCGGCCAGGACGGTCTGATGCTCCAGGTCGTCTCCGCGGACCGCGACGCGGGCGGTTTCGTCACCGTGAACGGGAATCTGAAGAACGACGGCGCGAAGTCGCTCGTGATTCCGTCCGGACTCCGCGGCGACGAGACCGAGATCGTGCAGCACGGCACGTCACTCGGCGGCGCGACCCTCGTGGACCCCAAGGGGAAGAAGCGGTACTACGTACTGCGGGACACCGACGGGCGGCCGCTGACGACCACCGGGCTGACGACGATCCAGCCGGGTCAGACCATTCCGGTCTTCATCCAGTTCCCCGCCCCGCCCGCCGGCACCGCGGAAGTGACGCTGCAATTGCCGACCTTCTCCAGTGCCCCCCTCAAAATCTCCGGCTGAGGCCCAAGTGACCACCACCCGGCTCGCCCGCCTCCTCGTGACCGCCGCCGCCGCGGCGCTTCTCGCGCCCCTGACCCCCGCCCATGCCGACGGTCCCAGCGAACCCCCCGGCACCGAGCCCAGCGCCGCCGCGCCGGTCGACGTGGACCCCACCGACCCGGACCTCAAGCTGCCGGAGGGCGCCACGCTCGCGGGGGCGAAGGTGCTGGACATCAAGTCCGTCGTCGAGGACCAGAGCGGGGACGAGCGCCGCGAGGACACCAACGCCGACGTCACCTTCGCCCTCCAGGCGGAGGTCCTCTTCGGCAAGGACAGCGCCAAGCTCGGCCCCGAGGCCCGCGCCCGCATCAACACCATCGCCGCGGAGATCGAGAAGCAGAAGGCCACCCGCGTACGCGTCTTCGGCTTCACCGACGATCTGGGCTCCTCCGCCCACGGCGACGACCTCTCCAAGCGCCGGGCGAACGCCGTACAGGCCGTGCTGGACCAGGACCTCAACGCCCCCGGCGTCACCTTCGAGGTACGCGGCTACGGCGAGCAGTACCCCATCGCCGACAACTCCACCGAGTCCGGCCGCAAGAAGAACCGCCGCGTGGAGGTCTCCTTCCCCCGCACCGCCCAGTGACCGTCTAGGGCCTGTCTTCCGGATCTTGCCGGGGTCGCGGGCCCTGGCACGCACTCCCCCAAGCTCTGCGAGCAGGGGGGACCCCCAGCGGCGTTGTCGTCGGTTACCGACTCCCCCACGCTCGGCTGCGCTCGCGCGGGGGGACCCCCATCGCGTCGACGCCCTCCTCCGCCTTGCAGCCGCACGCACCAGACCCCGCTCGGGTCGGCCCGAAGGCGCCGTCGGCCCGAGCCGGCCTGATCCGGAAGACAGGCCCTAGCCCACCGACACCCGCACCCCCACCCCCACCCCCCACCCGGCCATCACCCCGGCCCCGGCCTCCAGTACGTGCCGGGACCGGAGCCGGGGCAGGCCCAGGCGGCCCGGTGGCATCGTGCGGACGGCCAGGACGTGCAGGGAGCGGTCCAGGTAGGCCACGTCGATGGCCATCCGCATGCCGAAGGTGTGCACACTCGCGGCCGGTGACAGCAGCAGCGCCCCCTCGACCGCGTCCCGTCCGAGCAGCCCCCTGGTCCGCGCCCGGTAGGACACCGCGAACTCCAGCGGCACGCGCACCTCGTCCCCCTGCCGCCGATGGACCGTCAGCGTCCCGTGGCCGTCCCGCCAGTGCCCCATCCCGCCCCACCTCCGCCGGGACCGTACCCACCCGTCCCGCGCCCCACGCGATTGTCAGTGCCCCCTGCCACACTCCGGGGCATGACAGCCGAGCCCGAAGACGTACGCCTGCGCGGTGTGACCGAGGACGACCTCGAAGTCTTCCTCGCCTTCGAACACGACCCCGAGGCCGTCCGCAGATCCCGCTTCACCCCGCGCCCCCGGGAGGCGTTCCTCCGCCATTGGCGCACCCGCATCCTTCCCGACCCCGACTGCCTGGTGCGCACGGTCGTCGTGGACGGTGAGGTCGCGGGCAACGTCGTCTCCTGGACGCAGGACGACGGCAGACGCTTCACGGGCTACTGGCTGGGCCGTCCCTACTGGCGCCGGGGTGTGGGCAGCCGCGCCCTCGGCCTCTTCCTCGCCGAGGAGCCGGTGCGCCCCCTGTACGCCGATCCCTTCGCTGGCAACATCGCCTCGGTCGCCCTGCTGGAGAAGCACGGCTTCACGCGCGTGGGGGCGCCCGACGAGGACGGACACCTCCTCCTGGTCCTCGGCCCGGCCCTCGACGGCCGGGCCCCGGCTGCCCGCCCCGCCCCGAAAACCCCGTGACGGCCGGCCCACGCCTCCAGAACGATGTCCTTATGGACGGGTCTTTCGAGGAACTGGTGGCCGAGGGCGCGGCCGTGCCCACCGACGGCTGGGACTTCTCCTGGTTCGCGGGCCGGGCCAGTGAGGAGCGGCCGGAGTGGGGGTACGCCCGCTCGGCGGGGGATCGGCTGGCGCGCGCCGGGGCGGCGCTGGACGTGCAGACCGGCGGCGGCGAGGTGCTCGGGTCCGCGCTGGACGCGGCCGCTCCCGGCCGTCCCGCCCTGCTCGCCGCGACCGAGGGCCGGCCGCCGAACGTCGCCCGGGCGCACGCGTCGCTCGGCCCGCGCGGTGTCGTGGTCGTCGCCGCGCGGGACGGCTCGCCGCTGCCGTTCGCGGACGGCGCCTTCGACCTCGTCCTGAGCAGGCACCCGGTCCGCCCCGACTGGCCGGAGATCGCGCGGGTGCTCCGGCCGGGCGGTACGTACTTCGCGCAGCACGTCGGACCGGCGAGCGCGTTCGAGCTGGTCGAGTACTTCCTCGGCCCCCAGCCGCGGGCGGTGCGCGAAGCCCGGCATCCCGAGCGGGAGAGCGCGGACGCGCGGGCGGCCGGGCTGGAGGTGGAGGAGGTGCGCACGGCGAGGCTGCGGATGGAGTTCCACGACATCGCCGCCGTGGTGCACTTCCTGCGCAAGGTGGTCTGGATGGTGCCGGGGTTCACCGTCGGGGCGTACGAGGACCGGCTGCGCGCGCTGCACGGGCGGATCACGGCCGACGGGCCGTTCGTGGCGCACAGCACGCGCCACCTCTTCGTGGCCCGGAGGCCGGCCGTCGCGTAGCGGAATCGTCAAGTCACCGTTCGTCGGCGGGTCGCCCGTCGGGGGGACGCGGGGCGCTTACGGCCGGTACGGCCGAAGTGGCCTGAAAACCTGATGATCATTCGCTGACGGGACGAAACGCCTGGGAATCCGCTGTGAATCGGCCACCGGACACCATGGAAGCAAGCGTTCCGCGCTCACCCCGCCGTCGCCGGACGACTCCGCAGAGTAGTTGTGGCGCGCCGGGGAACGCTTCTGCCCTCACGAAGGGTTATGGTGGAAACCCCCCCTCGGGCCGGTCCGTATCCCCCCCCACGGACCGGCCCGTTTTTCTTGGGCGTGAGTCGCGCGGGTTAGGCTCGCCCTTCGCGGGGACCGCAACCGCGGCCGTACTGGAGGGGCTCTCACGTGAACCTGCGCGACAAGCTGCGCGGCCTGCTGGTCAGGCTCTACGCACGCCGGGTGGAAGGTCACCTGGACCACGCGTCGGTGCCGGAGCACATCGGCGTGATCATGGACGGGAACCGCCGCTGGGCCAAGGCCGCGGGGTCCAGCACGGTCCACGGCCACCGGGTCGGCGCCGAGAAGATCGAGGAGTTCCTCGGCTGGTGCAGCGAGACCGACGTCAAGGTCGTCACCCTCTGGCTGCTGTCCACGGACAACTTCGACCGGCCGCAGGACGAGCTGGGCCCGCTCCTCGACATCATCGACGGGGTCGTACGCACCCTCGCCGAGGACGGCCGCTGGCGGGTGCACCACGTGGGCACCCGCGACCTGCTGCCCGCCGGGATGCAGAAGACCCTTAAGGAGGCCGAGGAGGGCACGGCCCACGTCGACGGCATAACGGTGAACGTGGCCATCGGCTACGGAGGCCGTCAGGAGATCGCCGACGCGGTGCGCTCCATGCTGGCCGACGCCCAGGAGAAGGGCGTCTCCATGGCCGACCTCGCCGAGTCCGTGGACGTCGACATGATCGGCCGCCACCTCTACACCGGCGCCCAGCCCGACCCCGACCTGGTGATCCGCACCAGCGGTGAGCAGCGGCTCTCCGGGTTCATGCTGTGGCAGACCGCGCATTCGGAGTACTACTTCTGCGAGGTCTTCTGGCCGGCCTTCCGCAAGGTCGACTTCCTGCGCGCCCTGCGCGACTACGCCGCACGCCATCGCCGCTTCGGCGGCTGAGCCCCCTCCCCGGCGGGCCGCCTGTGGCCCCCCGTGGCCCCGGCCTCAGCGACCCGGAACATCCCGTACACCCCGTCGGCACCCGCCCGGCGGGGTGTGCGCGTCTACCCGCCCCCGCCGGGATGTAACAAGGAGTTCACCGGCCTGCCGGTGGCCCGTTCTGCATGGCCGGCCTGGTTCGAGGGCATAACGCTCTCAGGCCGACACCCGAACCACGGGCGTCGGACTCAGCGGGCGGCACGGGGTCGCCCGCCCGGGAGGCCCTTTGCACCAGCCCGACCGTGCGTCGCGCACGGCAGCAGCCGCGGAGGACCGGTCGCCGGCCCGCCGCGCGCGCGAGGGCCTTGAGACCGGTCCAGGTCCACTTCGTCGCTCCCCGACCTCATCCGAGGGGGTACGTCCTTCCGTGGTGACCAGCACAAAGCGCCACAAGCCCGACCGGCGCACCTATGTTCTCGACACCAGCGTCCTGCTGGCCGACCCCAACGCCGTGACCCGGTTCGAGGAGCACGAGGTAGTGCTCCCGATCGTGGTGGTCACCGAGCTGGAGGCCAAGAGGCACCATCCCGAACTCGGCTACTTCGCCCGCCAGGCCCTGCGCCTGCTGGACGACTACCGGGTCAGGTACGGCCGTCTCGACGCCCCCATCCCGATCGGGGAACTCGGCGGCACCGTCCGTGTCGAGCTCAACCACTCGGACCCCAGCGTGCTGCCCAGCGGCTACCGACTGGGGGACAACGACTCCCGCATCCTCGCGGTGGCCCGGAATCTCCAGGCCGAGGGTTTCGACGTCACCGTCGTGTCGAAGGACCTGCCGCTCAGGATCAAGGCGTCCTCGGTCGGTCTGCTGGCCGAGGAGTACCGCGCCGAACTCGCCATCACGGACTCCTCCGGATGGACCGGCATGTCCGAGCTGGCGCTCCCCGGTGAACAGGTGGACATCCTCTTCGAGGAAGGCCACGTGTTCGTCCCCGAGGCGTCCGAGCTGCCCGTGCACACCGGACTGACCATCCAGTCCGAGCGCGGCAAGGCGCTCGGCCGTATCACCCCGGAGGGCAACGTCCGGCTGGTGCGGGGCGACCGGGAGGCGTTCGGCATCAAGGGCCGCAGCGCCGAGCAGCGCATCGCGCTCGACCTGCTGCTCGACCCGGACATCGGCATCCTCTCCATGGGCGGCCGTGCGGGCACCGGCAAGTCGGCGCTCGCGCTGTGCGCGGGCCTGGAGGCGGTCCTGGAACGCCGTCAGCACAAGAAGGTGATGGTCTTCCGGCCGCTGTACGCCGTCGGCGGGCAGGAGCTGGGGTACCTCCCGGGCAGCGAGGCGGAGAAGATGGGCCCCTGGGCCCAGGCCGTCTTCGACACGCTCGGGGCGGTGGCCGGCCGGGAGGTCATCGAGGAGATCACGGCGCGCGGGATGCTGGAGGTCCTCCCGCTCACCCACATCCGCGGCCGTTCGCTGCACGACGCCTTCGTGATCGTGGACGAGGCGCAGTCGCTGGAGCGCAACGTGCTGCTGACGGTGCTCTCCCGGATCGGCGCCAACTCGCGGGTGGTGCTCACCCATGACGTGGCGCAGCGGGACAACCTGCGGGTCGGCCGCTACGACGGCGTGGTGGCCGTCGTGGAGAAGCTGAAGGGGCATCCGCTCTTCGCGCACGTCACGCTGAACCGGTCCGAAAGGTCCCAGATCGCGGCGCTGGTGACCGAAATGCTGGAGGACGGCCACATCTGACCCGTCCTCGGACGCCACAGGCGCCGCCCGGAGAAGCCGAAGAGCTTAGCCGGGCGGCGTCTTCGCGCGTGGGGGTTTCCTGAATTACCTTGGGCCAAACGAGGTGTGAGCTTTCACACGCAACACGGAATTGCCACTCGCCTCCGGGTTACGGCAGAGTCTCACTCCTGTCAGGCCCCGCATACGACACACCTGTACCCCGAGGCCCGCGCCAGCCCCCCCGGCAGGCACGATCCGACGGAGCAAGTCGCCAACTCCATAGCGTCGTCGTATGCCGCCCGAGCATCACGCGGCGCTCCCCGTGCGGGAGTTCCCACCGGGCCCGTGTCTCCCGTGACCCTTCAGTTGGGAGGCCAGTGTCAGGGGGCACGATTGCGCCCGCCAGGGTCACCGAAGCGGGCGGTGCTGGAAGGAAACCGTGTGAGCCGGATTTCGGTCCGGGGATTCGCAGTGGCCTCGGCCACCGCGGTCACCGCCGTGGGAAGCGTCGTCGGAGTTGCCTCGGGCAGCGTCGCGCAGAACAACGACGCCGAGCCGACGGCCGCCGACGCCACGCTTCTCGCTGAGCTCCCCGCGGATCAGCAGGCGCAGGTCCAGACCGCGTCCCTGACGCAGCAGGCCGACGCGCAGGCCATCGCGGCCGACGCGAGCGCCAAGAAGGACGCGGAGGCGGCGGCTCGCAAGGCCGCGGCCGAGACGGCCATCGCGAAGAAGAAGGACGCCGAGAAGGCGGCCGAGCTGGCCAAGGAGCGCGCCGAGACCAAGGCCGCCGCCGCCAGCCGCAGCGACGTCCGCGACGCCTCCAGCTTCGCCCCGCAGAGCAGCTACTCCGTCGCCCAGATCCAGGCCATGGCCCGGCAGATGGTGGGCGCCGGCCAGTTCCAGTGCTTCAGCAACATCGTGAACCACGAGTCGAGCTGGAACTACCGCGCCGTCAACGCCTCTTCGGGCGCCTACGGTCTCTTCCAGGCCCTGCCCGGCTCCAAGATGTCCTCGGTGGGCGCTGACTGGCAGACCAACCCGGCCACCCAGATCAAGTGGGGCCTCAACTACATGGACAGCCGCTACGGCAGCCCGTGCGAGGCGTGGACCTTCTGGCAGGCCAACCACTGGTACTGAGTCTCCTTCAGGACACTCGACCCGGCAAAGCCCCTCCCCCTTCCCGGGGTGAGGGGCTTTCGCACTGTACGGTCGTCCTCGGACGGCCCCCCTGTGGGACGGAGTGGGGCCAGGACGCGGGGGAAGGGTACGGAACATGACGCGAATGCCAGGATGGCTCGGCCGGCTCGGTGCCGGTCTGACCGAGATGAGTGAGCGCCTGGACGAGCGCCGCGCCGAGGTCGAGAAGGAGCACGCCGTATCCGACGTGCCCGTGGAGACCGCGGCCGTCCCCGCCCCCCGTCCCGCTCCGCCGCCCGCCCCGCGCCCCGACCCGGCGCACGCCGTGCCGTGGGGGGTGCGGGTCGCGGCCGAGGCCGGCTGGCGGCTGCTCGTCCTCGCGGGCACGGTCTGGGTGCTGATGCGGGTCATCAGCGCCGTTCAGCTCGTGGTGTTCGCGTTCGTGGTGGCCCTGCTGGTCACGGCGCTGCTCCAGCCGACCGTGGCCCGGCTGATGCGGTACGGCATGCCGCGCGGTCCGTCGACGGCGCTCACCGCCATATCGGGATTCGTGATCATCGGCCTGCTGGGCTGGTTCGTGACCTGGCAGGTCATGGAGAACATCGACACGCTCTCCAGCCAGATCCAGAACGGCATCGACGATCTGCGCAACTGGCTGCTGAAGAGCCCCTTCCACGTCACCGACAAGCAGATCAACCAGATCGCCAAGAATCTGCGCGAGGCCGTCGGGGCCAACACCGACCAGATAACGTCCGCCGGTCTGGAGGGAGTTCAGGTCGTCGTCGAGGCACTGACCGGCATTCTGCTGGTCTTCTTCTCGACGCTGTTCCTGCTCTACGACGGCAGGCGGATCTGGGAGTGGTTCCTGAAGCTGGTGCCCGCCGCCGCCCGTCCGGGTGTGGCCGGTGCCGGTCCGCGCGCCTGGGAGACCCTGACCGCGTACGTCCGTGGCACGGTCCTGGTCGCCCTGATCGACGCCGTGTTCATCGGTCTCGGGATCTACTTCCTCGACGTGCCGATGGCGGTCCCGCTGGCCGTCTTCATCTTCCTGTTCTCGTTCATCCCGCTGGTCGGCGCGGTCGCCTCCGGCGCGCTGGCGGTGGTCGTCGCGCTGGTGACGCAGGGCGTGTTCGCCGCCCTGATGACGCTGGTGGTGGTGCTCGCGGTCCAGCAGATCGAGGGCCATGTGCTCCAGCCGTTCATCCTGGGCCGGGCGGTGCGGGTCCATCCGCTCGCGGTGGTCCTCACGGTCGCGGCCGGCGGCATGGTGGCCGGCATCGGCGGCGCGGTCGTGGCCGTCCCGCTGGTGGCGGTGACCAACACGGTGGTGGGATACCTGCGGCAGTACTCGCAGCAGGCGACGGCGTCGTTCGAGAGCGAGTCCGCCGAGGCCGAAGTGCCCGCCGAGCCGGGCGGGTCCGGCGGCTCCGGCGCGCCGGCGGAGAGCGCCCCGGAAAACACCGAGGGCCTCGCTCACCAGGAGTGAGCGAGGCCCTCGGCCGGGGGGACTACTCGGCCAGCACGGCCTCGGCGTCCAGCGTGACGCCGACGGCCTGCACGACGGAGGCGATCTTGAACGCCTCCTGGATCACGTCGCGCTCGACACCGGCCTTGCGGAGCACCTGCTCGTGCGAGTCGAGGCACAGACCGCAGCCGTTGATCGCGGAGACCGCGAAGGACCACAGCTCGAAGTCGACCTTGTCGACGCCGGGGTTGCCGATGACGTTCATCCGCAGACCGGCGCGCAGGGTGCCGTACTCGTGGTCCGACAGCAGGTGCCGGGTGCGGTAGAAGACGTTGTTCATCGCCATGATGGCGGCGGCGGACTTGGCCGCCGTGTACGCCTCGGGCGACAGGTTGGCCTTCGCCTCCGGCTCCAGCTCACGCAGCACGATGGGGGAGCGCGAGGCGATCGCGGTCGCCAGCACGGTGCCCCAGAGCTGCTGCGCGGGGAGGTCGGAGTTGCCGATGACCGAGCCCAGGTTGAGCTTCAGGTCCTTGGCGTAGTCCGGGACGCGGGACTTGAGGGAGTCGAGGGACATGGGTCACTCACCCGCCAGCAGCGCGACCGGGTCCAGGGTCTCGTCGCCCTTGCTCCAGTTGCACGGGCACAGCTCGTCCGTCTGGAGGGCGTCCAGGACCCGCAGGACCTCCTTGGGGTTACGGCCGACGGAACCGGCGGTCACCATGGAGAACTGGATCTCGTTGTTCTGGTCCACGATGAAGACGGCGCGCTTGGCGTAGCCGTCCTCGCCCTCGATGCCGAGGTCGCGCATCAGCTCGTGCTTGGGGTCGGCCATCATCGGGAACGGCAGGTCGGTCAGGTCCGGGTGGTCCTTGCGCCAGGCGTGGTGGACGAACTCGGAGTCACCGGAGAAGCCGAGGACCTGCGCGTCACGGTCGGCGAACTCGTCGTTCAGCTTGCCGAAAGCGGCGATCTCGGTCGGGCACACGAAGGTGAAGTCCTTGGGCCACGCGAAGACGATCTTCCACTTGCCCTCGTAGGTCTTGTGGTCGATCGTCGCGAACTCCTCGCCCTTCTCCAGCGAGACGCAGGCGGCCAGTTCGAACTCGGGGAACTTGTCACCGACAGTGAGCACGTGCTCTCCTTGCAGCGCGGGGACACCCCGGGTCGCGGGATGTCTCCCATGGGTTGGACTCGGCCGATGTTGGCACAGGGTGGATTGATTAGTGAAATAGCTACACTCGGTCCGGTTGATCGGAGGTGGCTATCAGTGACCATCAGTAGCGGCAAGCGGAAACAGCCGACCCTGGCGCAGTTGCGTGCCTTCGCCGCGGTCGCCGAGCACCTGCATTTCCGGGACGCCGCGGCCGCCGTCGGGACGAGCCAGCCCGCCCTGTCCGGAGCGGTCGCCGCGCTGGAGGAGACCCTCGGGGTGGCCCTGGTGGAGCGGACCACCCGCAAGGTGCTGCTCTCGCCCGAGGGGGAGCGGCTCGCGGTGCGGGCGAAGGCGGTGCTGGCCGAGATGGCGGCGCTGCTGGAGGAGGCGGAGGCCGTCCGGGCACCGTTCACCGGTGTCCTCAGGCTCGGTGTCATCCCGACGGTCGCCCCGTACCTGCTGCCGACCGTGCTCCGCCTGGTGCACGAGCGCTATCCGCTCCTCGACCTCCAGGTGCACGAGGAGCAGACCGCCAGCCTGCTGGACGGCCTGCACTCCGGGCGGCTCGACCTGCTGCTGCTCGCCGTCCCGCTCGGGGTGCCCGGGGTGAGTGAACTTCCCCTGTTCGACGAGGACTTCGTGCTGGTCACGCCCCTCGGTCATGAACTGGGCTGCCGCAGCGGCATCCCGCGCGAGGCGCTGCGCGAGCTGAACCTGCTGCTGCTGGACGAGGGGCACTGTCTGCGCGACCAGGCGCTGGAGATCTGCCGGGAGGCCGGCCGGGAGATCCGGGGCGGGGGCACGGCCCCGGTCACCACGACCGCCGCCGGACTGTCCACCCTGGTCCAGCTGGTCGCGGGCGGCCTCGGCTGCACCCTGCTGCCGCGCACCGCGATACGGCTGGAGGCCACCCGGGGCAGCAAGGTGCTCACCGGTTCCTTCGCGGCGCCCGCGCCGAGCCGCCGGATCGCCCTCGCCATGCGCACGTCGGCGGCCCGCCGCGCCGAGTACGAGGAGCTGGCCGACGCGCTGCGCGAGGCGATGTGCCCGCTGCCGGTGCGCATCGTGGCGGGGACGGGCTGATCGCCCCGTGCGGGAGCCGGTCAGGCGGTGCGCCGCAGGTCCGGTGACCGGCCGTCACGTACGGCGCTCTCGCGGTCGGACCAGGCCGCGACCCGCGCCTGGCGGGTGGCGAGGACGACGGCCGCACCGGCGGTACGGGCGGCGCCGGTGAGCAGTTCCATGACGCGCTCGCCCTCGAACGGGTCGAGCGCGCCCGCCGGTTCGTCGGTGAACAGCACCCGGGGCCCGGTGACCAGCGCCCGAGCCACCGCCACCCGCTGGCCCTGGCCGCCGGAGATCTCGCCGGGCCGCGCGCGCCCGAGCCCGGCCACCTCCAGCCGCTCCATCCAGCCGAGCGCGGCCCGCTCCGCCTCCTTGCGGGAGGAGCCGTTCCGCCGCAGCGGCAGCGCCACGTTCTGCACGCAGGTCAGCTCCGGCATCAGCTGCCCGTACTGGAAGACGAAGCCGAACTCGCCGCGCCGGAGGGCGCCGCGCTCGGCGTCGCTCATCGCGGTCAGCTCGGTCCCGGCGTAGGTGACCGACCCGGCGTCGGGCCGGACGAGCCCGGCGAGGCAGTGCAGCAGGGTGGACTTGCCGGAGCCGGAGGGGCCCGTCACGGCGACGATCTCACCGGGGCGGACGGAGAACGCGGCGCCGTCCAGGGCGGTGGCCGGTCCGTAGGACTTGCGCAGGCCGTGGGCCGTGAGCAGCGGGCCGTCGGGCGGGGTCACGCGACCACCTCGGTACGGACTCCGAGGCGCCCGGCGGCCGATTCCAGCCAGCGCAGGTCGGCGTCGAGGTGGAGCAGGGCGTGGTCGCGGATCAGCCGGTCGGCCAGGTTCCCCTCGTCCCCGCGGTCCTTCAGGGCGCGCACGGCGCGCAGGTGCTCGGCCCGCTGGGCGTCGAGGACGGCGGCGGCGTCGCGGCCGGTCAGGAGGGCGAGGACGATCTTGGTGCAGAGGGCCGGGCGGAGGTGGTCCGCGGGCTTCTCCGGGGCGGACAGCCAGCTCTCCACGTCGCTGACGCCGGCGTCGGTGACGGCGTACCGTTTCCGCTCGGGTCCCTCGCCGGACTCGATCCCCACGACCTCCACCAGGCCGTCCCTCAGCAGCCGGGACATGGTCGCGTAGACCTGCCCGTAGTGCAGCGGCCGGTCGTGGCCGAAGGTGTCGTCGAAGGCCCGCTTGAGGTCGTAACCGTGCCGGGGGCCGGACTCCAGGAGTCCGAGAAGGGTGCGGCCGATGGACATGGCGAGCACTCTACACGCGGTGTATACATCCCGCGTACACCGGAGTACGGAACGGGCAAGTCCGCTTTTCCGGGCGTCCCCGAGGGCAACCTCGACCCCTTCCTGCCCGTCGGTTCCTTTGGGGCGGGTGCTCATTCTCACGTCCGTAAAAGTGTGGATCGGACGCCCTTTGTCGGATAGAGGGGTGTTAGCTTTCGGAGCTGACCCCGAGACGGAAGCGGAGCCAAGGGACCCATGGGACGAGCGGACGAGAGACGAGCGCGACAGCGCGGCGGCCACCGCGCGGCACCCGGACGCCGTTCAGCAGCTCCGGCTTCCGACGGCACCGGCGACGCCGGCGGCAAGCCCGCCAAGGGCCGAATACGCCGGCTCTTCACCTGGAAGAAGATCGTCGGCACCGTCTTCGGTCTGTGCCTGCTCTGCATGGGCGCCCTGGCCGCGCTGTACATGTCGGTCGACATCCCGGCCGGGAACGTGGCCGCCCAGCGGCAGAGCAACGTCTACAAGTTCAGCGACGGCACGGTCCTCGCCCGTGACGGCGAGGTCAACCGCGAGATAGTCGACCTCTCCAAGGTGCCCCGCAAGGTCCAGCTCAGCTTCGTCGCCGCCGAGAACAAGTCCTTCTACACCGACCCCGGCGTCGACCTGAAGGGCACCACCCGCGGCATCCTCAACACCCTCGCCGGACGCGGCAAGCAGGGTGGCTCGACCATCACCCAGCAGTACGTCAAGAACTTCTACCTCAGCCAGGACCAGACCGTCTCCCGCAAGCTCAAGGAGATGGTCATCTCGCTGAAGGTGGAGCGCGAGAAGTCCAAGGACGACATCCTCGCCGGCTACATCAACACCAGCTACTACGGCCGCGGCGCCTACGGCATCCAGGCCGCCGCCCAGGCGTACTACCACGTCGACGCCCAGGACCTCAGCGTCGAGCAGGGCGCCTACCTCGCCGCCCTCCTCCAGGCCCCCAGCCAGTACGACTGGTCCACCGCCACCCCGACCGGCAAGCGGCTGGTCACCGAGCGCTGGAACTACGTGCTGAACAACATGGTCAAGGAGCACTGGCTCGACCCGGGCAAGCGCGCCGCCCTGAAGTTCCCGGTGCCCAAGGAGCCCAAGGGCGCCCCCGGCATGGCCGGCCAGAAGGGCTACCTGGTCTCGCTCGCCAACACCCAGCTCCGCCACCAGCTCATGAAGCAGCAGGGCATCTCCAGCTCCGAGGCCGAGGCGAAGGTCGAGGGCCAGGGCTGGACCATCACCCTCAACGTCGACCGCAAGAAGCAGGCCGCGCTGGAGAAGTCGGTCAAGAGCCGGCTCACCGGCAAGCTCGACCCGAAGAAGCGCTCCGTCGACGCGGACGTCCAGGCCGGAGCGGTCTCCGTCGACCCGAAGACCGGCGGGATCGTCGCGCTCTACGGCGGCCAGGACTACTTCGACCACTGGGTCGACAACGCGACCCGCCCCGACTACCAGCCCGCCTCCACCTTCAAGCCGGTCATCCTCGCGGCCGCGCTGGAGCACGGCGCCACCACCCAGAGCGGGACGCTGATCGGCGCGAACACCGTCTACGACGGCACCAGCCGCCGCCCGGTCCTCGACCACGGCTCCCGCGTCGGCTTCGCCCCGCCCAACGAGGACGACGCGAACTACGGCCCGATCAGCGTCCAGACGGCCATGAACAAGTCCGTCAACTCCGTGTTCGCGCAGATGGGCGTGGACGTCGGCATGGACAAGGTGATGGACACCGCGGGGCGGCTCGGCATGGACACCGAGGGCATGCAGGCGGTGCCCGCGCAGACCCTCGGCTCCATGGGCGCCAGCCCGCTGGAGATGGCGGGCATGTACGCCACCCTCGACAACCACGGCCGCAAGGTCACCCCGAGCATCGTCAAGTCGGCCGAACAGGGCGGCAGCGCGGTCGAGATGCCCGACCCGGTCGGCGAGCGGGTGCTGGACCGCACCACCGCCGACACCGTGACCTCCGTGCTCACCGGCGTCGTCGACGACGGCACCGCCCGCAGGTCCGTGGCCGACGACGCGCTGCGCGCCGGGCAGCAGGTGGCGGGCAAGACCGGCACCTCCGACTGCAACCGGTCGGCCTGGTTCACCGGCTACACCCCCGACCTCGTCACCTCCGTCGGCCTGTTCGGCGAGGCGGCCAAGGCCGGCGGCACCGGCTGCGAGGGCGAGAAGGTCAAGAAGTACGCCCATGTCTCGCTCAAGGGCGCCATGGGCGGCGGCCGCGTCAACGGCGGCGGGCCCCCCGCCGAGATCTGGGCGGCCTACACCTTCGGTGTGACCGGCCGGGCCGAGTTCGACCTCGACACCACCCAGGGTGCCGCCGTCGCCCCGACCCCGCCGCCGAGCCCGTCCGAGACGCCGTCCCAGACGCCCTCCGAGACCCCGAGCAGCGAGCCGCCGGCCTCCGAGAGCCCGTCCGAGACGCCGTCCGAGACCCCGAGCGACACCGGGACCCCGACGCCGCCCACCCAGAGCCCGACGACACCGCCGACCACGCAGCCGCCGAGCGGGGGCATCACCCCGCGCAACCCGTTCGACCCCCGGCAGCGGGACGACGGGCAGTAGCACCCCGCGCACACGGAGGGCGCCCGGCGGCATGCCGGGCGCCCTCCGCGTCGTACCGGACGGTGGGTCAGCCCCCGTGCAGCTCGAACCAGACGACCTTGCCGACGCTCAGCCGGGTCGCGCCCCAGCGCCGCGCCAGCTTGTTGACCAGGTACAGGCCGCGGCCGCCCTCGTCGGTGGCTCTCGCCTGGCACAGCCGGGGGAGTTGCGGCACGTCGTCACCGACCTCGCAGCGCAGCACGTCCGTGCGCAGCAGCCGCAGCGTCACCGGGCGCGTGGTGTACCGCACCGCGTTGGTGACCACCTCGCTGACCAGCAGCTCCACCGAGTCGGTCAGCTCCTCCAGACCCCACTCGGCCAGGGCCGCGCGGGCCAGCCGCCGGGCCCGGCCCGGCGCCGCGTCCTCCGCGTCCAGCGACCAGTACTTCACATCGCTGGACGCGATGCCCTCGAAGCGGGCCGCGAGCAGGGCGATGTCGTCGTCCCGGTCGCCCGGGCCGAGCATGTCCAGCACCTCGTCGCACAGGGCCTCCAGCGGCGGCGGGTGGTCCGGGCCGGTCAGCCGCGCGGTCGCGGTCAGCTTCTCCCGCAACTGCTCTATGCCGGTCCACACGTCCCGCAGCCGGGACTCCACCAGGCCGTCGGTGTACAGCAGCAGCGTGGCACCCGCGGGCGCGTCCAGCTCGACCGCCTCGAAGTCGACCCCGCCCACGCCGATCGGCGCCCCCGGCGGGACCCGCAGCACCTCCGCGGTGCCGCCCAGGTGCAGCAGCACCGGCGGCGGATGACCGGCGTTGGCGATGGTGATGCGGTGCGCGACCGGGTCGTAGACCGCGTACATGCAGGTGGCCATGCGGTCCGTGCCCAGGCGCTGCGCCTGCTCGTCCAGGTGGTGCAGGACCTCCTGCGGGGGCAGGTCCAGACCGGCCAGGGTCTGCGCGGTGGTGCGCAGCTGGCCCATGATCGCCGCCGAGGTCATGGAGTGACCCATGACGTCGCCGACCACCAGCGCCACCCGGCTGCCCGGCAGCGGGATCGCGTCGTACCAGTCGCCGCCCACCCGCGCCGTCTCCGCCGCGGGCAGGTAACGCGAGGCCAGCCGCACCCCGGTGGGATGCGGCAGCGTCTCGGGGAGCATGGTGCGCTGCAGCTCGTCGGCGATGTACGCCTCGCGGCCGTACAGCACCGCCTTGTCGATGCCGAGCGCGCTGTGCGTGGCGAGCTGCGCCGCCACCAGCAGGTCCTCCGCCTCGAAGGCCAGCCGGTCCGGGCGGCGCAGGAACACCGCCGCGCCGATCACCCGGCGCCTCCCGCGCAGCGGCGCGAGGATCGCCCGCTGCCCAGACGGTACGACCGCCTCGCCGTCCTCGCCGAGCAGTTCGGGCAGCGCGGCGCGGGCCGCGGGGGTGTCCGCGAACACCGGGCGCACCCCGCGCAGCACCTCGTTCAGCGCGCCGCCCGGCCGTACCTCGCACAGTTCGGCGGTCAGCGCGGCCGGCCCGGAGAGCGCGGCCAGCGCCGAGGGCTCGGCGTCCGGCTCCGGGAAGGGCGGCGGCAGCAGCAGGCTCTCGGTCTCCCGCTCGTCCGGGATGCGGTCGGTGCGGCGCAGCCGCAGCACCACCGGCCCGGTGGGCCGCTCGTCGCCGACCGGCAGCGGGTCGCGCAGGTAGACGAGGATCGCGTCGGAGAACGTGGGCACGGTGGCGCGGCACAGGCCCATGACGATCTCGTCCAGGTCGAGACCGCGCGCGATGCGCCGGGTGGCCGCGCCGACGAACCGCAGCCGGTCGCCGTCGCGGCGCATGGGCATGGGGCGGCCCGGCGGGCCGCCGCGCCCGGTGCGGCGGTCCTGGGCGCCGGGGCCACGCTCCTGCTCGGCGCCCGGCTGGGCGGGAATGGACTCCGGCGCCGGCCGCGGACGGTGCTCCCCCACGCTGGACTTCGCGCGTGCGGGAGGTTCCCCCATGGGCTCGGCGGCGGCCGGCTGCGAGTGCTCAGGGCCGTTGACTGGGCGCTCCTTCTTCTTGTTCTTCCCCGTGCCCGCGCTGTCCCGTGCCTGGGCGGGGGCACCCAGCAGCGCCCCGCGCGCGGCGGGGGCGACGCCCGGCTGGGGGCGTCCGCAGGAGGAAGTGGGCTGCTCCGTCACGCGTGTCGAATCCGTCCGTCCGGGGCTGCGCGCAGGGCGCGCGAGAGATGCCGCCGAAGTCCCGATACCCGCAATACGTGCCCCGGGAACGGAATTCCCGCGTGGTCGGAGGCACTTTCCACCGCCGGGGGGAACCCCGCGGCGACCGCGCCGCCGTTGCCGTCGTACCCCTCGCTCACGTGCTGCCGCCCCTCGGTGACATATGGTCAGGCTCTGCGCAGAGACCGGAAGTTGTGCCTCGGTACCCTTGCGGAGGACGATCCTACGGTTGTGGTCCGGGGGCGCATCAAGGGTCTCATGAGGACACGTGCGCGGGCGTACGGTCCCAGTCCTCCGGAAGCGCGGGCACCGACCACGACGGATCGGGCCGCCAGTGCTGCCAGCCATCCGTGAACGGCCGCCCCCATGCCCCGATCACCTCCACCGCGTGCCGCCCCGCCGCCCGGACCCGCCCGGCCGTCTCCGCGTCCATCAGGCCGTCCCGCTGCGCCTGGGCGAACTCGTCCTCGTCCCGCCAGTGCCAGGTCCGGTCCGGGTGGACGGAGATGTCCAGGAAATGGTCCTCGGAGTCGACCCCGCCGGCCCAACGGGCCAGTGGCTGCTCCAGGTTGACGTACCAGTTCTTGAAGCGCCAGCCCGGTTCCCAGAACAGCCACACCGACCAGGGCTCGCCGGGCCGGGCCAGCTTCAGCACACCGGTGCCGAACCAGCGGTCCCGCCGCACCACGCGCGGCTTGGTGTAGCGGGACTCCAGCGGCTCCAGATGCACCGGAGTGCCGTCGGCCAGCACCGGCTTGACGCACTCGGTGCCGGGGGCCAGCCAGACCGCGAGCAGGTCGGCGTCGTCCCGGACGACGGTGACGGGGCGCGCGATGTGGAACGCGTCGCCCGCGTTCTCCCGGTACCGCCACAGGATCGGGGTGCCGGGCGTCCAGTACGCCGTAGGGGCCGCTTCCGCTCGTCTCACCGCTTCGTCGTCCGTCATGGACAGATATTAGGTGCCGGAAGCACCCGACGCTGCGGTGCGTGTCACCCCGCCGGACAGGTGGCGGGAAATCGGCGGCATCGTTCGCGGCCCGTCACGGGCGCGTCATCCGCAGGACATCCAGCGCCTCGTCCAGCTGGTCGAGCGTCAGGTCACCGCGCTCCACATAGCCGCCCTCCAGCACCACCTCACGGATCGTCTTACGTTCCGCGAGCGACTTCTTGGCGATCCGCGCCGCCTCCTCGTAGCCCAGGTAGCGGTTGAGCGGCGTCACCACCGAGGGGGAGGACTCGGCGTACTCACGGGCGCGTTCCCGGTCGGCGGTGATGCCGTCGATCGTGCGGTCGGCCAGCAGGCGGGAGACGTTGGCCAGCAGCCGGACCGACTCCAGTACGTTCTTCGCCATGACCGGGAGCATCACGTTCAGCTCGAAGTTCCCGGCGGCGCCGGCCGTGGCGATGGTGGCGTCGTTGCCGATGACCTGCGCGGCGACCATCAGCACCGCCTCCGGGACGACCGGGTTCACCTTGCCCGGCATGATGGAGGAGCCGGGCTGGAGGTCGGGCAGCCGGATCTCGGCGAGGCCGGTGCGGGGCCCGGACGACATCCAGCGCAGATCGTTGGCGATCTTCGTCAGGCCGACCGCGACGGTCCGCAGCTGCCCGCTGGTCTCCACGATCCCGTCGCGCGCGCCCTGCGCCTCGAAATGGTCGCGGGCCTCGGTGAACGGCAGCCCGGTCACCCGCGCCACCTCCTCGACCACCGCCGCCGAGAAGCCCGGCGGGGTGTTGATCCCGGTGCCCACCGCCGTTCCGCCGAGCGGGAGTTCGGCCAGCCGGGGCAGCGAGGAACGCAGCCGCTCCACGCCGTAGGACACCTGCGCCGCGTAGCCGCCGAACTCCTGGCCCAGCGTCACCGGGGTGGCGTCCATCAGGTGGGTGCGCCCCGCCTTCACCACGTCGGCGAACTCCTCCGCCTTGCGGGAAAGGGCGGCGGCCAGGTGCTCCAGCGCCGGGATCAGGTCGTGGACCACGGCCGTGGTGGCGGCGACGTGCAGGGAGGAGGGGAAGACGTCGTTGGACGACTGCGAGGCGTTGACCTCGTCGTTGGGGTGCACCTCCCGGCCCAGCCGCTCCCCGGCGAGGGTGGCGATCACTTCGTTGGCGTTCATGTTGGAGGAGGTCCCGGAACCGGTCTGGAAGACGTCCACCGGGAAGTGCTCGTCCCAGCGGCCCGACGCGACCTCCTCTGCGGCCGCCTGGATCGCGTCGGCCACATCCCTCTCCAGCACCCCCAGGCCGGCGTTCACCTTCGCCGCGGCCCCCTTGATCCGGGCCAGCGCCTCGATGTGCGCGCGCTCCAGACGCTGCCCGGACACCGGGAAGTTCTTGACGGCGCGCTGGGTCTGCGCGCGCCACTTGGCGTGGGCGGGGACGCGGACCTCGCCCATGGAATCGTGCTCCGTGCGGTACTCGTCGCTCATGCCGGGTACAGCGAACGGCGGCGCCGCGATGTTCCTGGGCTGAGCCGGACGGGGGCCGGTGGGCGCGGCACTGCGGGCGGCGCGGTCCGGTGGGCCCGGTCCAGCGGCAGGGGTGCAGTGGCGGCGGTTCAGTGGACCGAGAAGCCGCCGTCCACGAACAGGGACTGGCCGGTGACGTACGCGGAGGCTCCGCCCGCCAGGAAGACGGCGGCGCCCGCGAAGTCCTCGGCGAGGCCGTTGCGTCCCACCATGGTCCGCGCGGCCAGGGCCGCCACCTTCTCCGGGTCGGACGAAAGCCGGGCGTTGAGCGGCGTCATCACGAAGCCCGGCACCAGCGTGTTGCAGGTGACGCCGTACGGCGACCACTCCTCGGCCTGGGAGCGGGCGAGCGACTCCAGCGCGCCCTTGGACACCCCGTACGCCCCCGAGCGGACGAACGCGCGGTGCGCCTGCTGGGAGGAGATGTGGATGATCCGCCCGAATCCCCGCTCGGCCATCCCGGGCCCGAACCTCTGGCCTAGCAGGTGCGGGGCGGTGAGGTTCACGGCGAGGGTGCGGTCCCACTCCTCGTCGCTCAACTCGCCGTAGGGAGGGCGCAGGTTGATCCCGGCGCAGTTGACGAGGATGTCGGGCTCCCCGAACACCCCGGCCGCCTCCTCGGCGGCGGCCCGCACCCCGTCCCGCGTACCGAGGTCGGCGCTCACCCACCCGGCACGGCAGCCGAGTCCGGCAAGCCGGTCGCAGGTGGCCTTCAGCGCCTCCTCGCCCCGCGCCACGACCACCACCGAGGCCCCGGCCCGCGCCAGCGCCTCGGTGATCGCCCGCCCGATGCCGGAGCTTCCCCCGGTCACGACGGCGACGCGTCCGTCCAGCGAGAACAGCCCGGAGAGATAAGCCTGGGTAGTCATGCAGGCACCCTAGGGGGCCGCGGGTCACGGCCCCCCCCGGGAGGGGTCTCAGGCCAGGCCGGGGCCCCGGACCGGGATGGTGGTGAACGTCGGCGCGGGCGCCGGGTCCTGGAAGAAGTCGTTGCCCTTGTCGTCGACGACGATGAAGGCCGGGAAGTCCTCGACCTCGATCTTCCAGACCGCCTCCATGCCCAGCTCCTCGTACTCCAGGACCTCGACCTTCTTGATGCAGTCCTGGGCGAGACGGGCGGCGGGGCCGCCGATGGAGCCGAGGTAGAAGCCGCCGTGGGCGTCGCAGGCGTCGGTGACCTGCTT
Source organism: Streptomyces sp. NPDC046860 (assembly GCF_040645115.1). Taxonomy (NCBI): domain Bacteria; kingdom Bacillati; phylum Actinomycetota; class Actinomycetes; order Kitasatosporales; family Streptomycetaceae; genus Streptomyces; species Streptomyces sp. NPDC046860. The sequence goes on from NZ_JBEYXQ010000001.1 coordinate 91,865, forward strand.
GCTGCGGTTGCCCTTGGCGAGCATCACCTTGGAGCCGCCGGCCGCCTGGAACTGCTCCACGTAGGAGTCCATGCGGCCGGCCGTGGTCGGGCCGAAGGACCCGGAGGCGTACCCCTCGGGGGTCTTGGCCGGGCCCGCGTAGTACACCGGGTGGTCCTTCAGGTACTGCGGCATGTCCTCGCCCGCGTCCAGCCGCTCCTTGATCTTGGCGTGCGCGATGTCGCGGGCCACGACCAGCGGGCCGGTGAGGGAGAGGCGGGTCTTGACCGGGTACCTGGTCAGCTCCGCGAGGATCGTGTCCATCGGCTGGTTGAGGTCGATGCGGACGACGTCCGAGGACTCGTCGAGGTGCTCGTCCGTCGTCTCCGGCAGGAACCGCGCCGGGTCGGTCTCCAGCTGCTCCAGGAACACGCCCTCGGCGGTGATCTTGGCGACGGCCTGGCGGTCGGCCGAGCAGGAGACGGCGATGGCGACCGGGCAGGACGCGCCGTGCCGGGGCAGGCGCACCACGCGCACGTCGTGGCAGAAGTACTTGCCGCCGAACTGCGCGCCGATGCCGATCTTCTGCGTCAGCTCGAAGACCTTCTCCTCCAGCTCCTTGTCCCGGAAGCCGTGGCCCAGCTCCGAGCCCTCGGCCGGGATCTCGTCCAGGTAGTGCGCCGAGGCGTACTTCGCGGTCTTCAGCGCGAACTCGGCGCTGGTGCCGCCGACCACGATCGCCAGGTGGTACGGCGGGCAGGCGGCCGTGCCCAGCGAACGGATCTTCTCCTCCAGGAACTTCATCATGGAGGACTCGTTCAGGACGGCCTTCGTCTCCTGGTAGAGGAAGGACTTGTTGGCCGAGCCGCCGCCCTTGGCCATGAAGAGGAACTTGTAGGCGCCGCCGTCGGCCGCGTACAGCTCGATCTGCGCCGGGAGGTTGGAGCCGGTGTTCTTCTCCTCCCACATGGTGAGCGGAGCCATCTGCGAGTAGCGCAGGTTGAGGTTGAGGTAGGCGTCGTAGATGCCGCGGCTCAGCGCCGCCTCGTCGCCGCCCTCGGTCAGCACGTTCTGGCCGCGCTTGCCCATGACGATCGCCGTGCCGGTGTCCTGGCACATGGGCAGCACGCCCGCCGCCGCGATGTTCGCGTTCTTCAGCAGGTCCAGCGCGACGAACTTGTCGTTGCCGGACGCCTCCGGGTCGTCGATGATCCGGCGGAGCTGGGCGAGGTGGGCCGGGCGCAGGTAGTGCTGGATGTCGTGGATCGCCTCTTCGGCCAGCTTGCGCAGCGCCTCCGGCTCCACCTTGAGGAACGTCCGCCCGTCCGGCCCCTCGACGGTGGACACGCCTTCGGAGGTCACCAGCCGGTACGGCGTGGTGTCCTCTCCCTGGGGAAGCAGATCGGTGTACGCGAACTCAGGCATCTCAGCCCATTCCTCACTCGACGGACGGCGCCCGCCGACGCTGGCGGGCGCCTCCAGCGTAGAACCACCGGCGGACAACGCTCCGGTGAGGTAAGACTCACTTGCTTCCCGGGCCCCGCCGGCCGGTAGGTGTGCGCAGTTGTCCACAGCCTCTGGTCGCGATCTATCGCGTCTGGGTACGCTGCTGCCGTGGACCTTCACAAGCACGCCCAGCCCGCGGACACCGCCCCGCGCCCGGCCGACCTGCGCGCCTCCGACGCGGACCGCGACCGCGTCACCGACATCCTCCGCGAGGCCCTGGCCGAGGGCCGGCTGACCGCCGAGGAGCACGCCGAGCGGGTGGAGGGGGTGCTCCACACCAAGACCGTCGGTGAGCTGGAGGTCTTCATACGCGACCTCCCGGCCGCCCACGACCGGCCCGCCGCGCCCGCGTACGGCTCCGTCCCCAACCGTCCGCTGCCCGGCTCGCTCCCGGCCGAGGCGGACACCAGTGTGGTCGCGGTCTTCAGCAGCGCCGTGCGCCGGGGGCGCTGGCGGGCCGGCCGGCGGTTGCACGCGTTCGCGGTCTTCGGCAGCGTCGAGATCGACCTCAGCGAGGCGCTCTTCGAGTACCAGCAGGTGGTGATCAAGGCGGTCTCGGTCTTCGGGGACGTCCAGATCCGGGTCCCGGAGAACGTGTCGCTGCGCGGCACGGGCGGCAGCGTGCTGGGCAACTTCGAGGTGAGCACGCTGGACTCCGTCCAGTCCGACGCTCCCGTGATCTACGTCGACGGCTGGTCGGTCTTCGGCAACGTGGAGGCGCGGCCCCGGCGCGGCCGGGTCGTGGCGGACATCCTCGACCGGGTCCAGAGCCAGGTCGACCGGAAGCTGCGCAAACACCTGGACCGTTGACGGTCGTGAATCCGTCCCGGCTCCGCGTGGGCCGGGAACACCGGCGGGCGCTCGCGTGAAGGGTGTGAACAAGCCGTCGCACGCCGGTGGTTGGGAACGCAGTGCATAGGCGCGCGTACAACGGGTAGGGCTTGCTGCATCGTCTCTCGCTAGCGAATCCGTCGTCAGGAGTAGACCGTGCTGCAACCGCCGCATTCGTCCCCGCAGGTAGCCGCCGTCCCGGCCCAGCGGGGTCCGGCGCGAGACAGGGATCAGGACGCGCCCTGGCACACCGAGGCGGTGTGCCGCCGCGACGAGGCAGGTCTGTTCTTCGCGCCGTCGAAGGAGCCGACCGCCGCCCGCCTGTCCCGCGAGGAGGCGGCGAAGCGGGTGTGCGCCCGCTGTCCGGTGATGATCGAGTGCCGCGAACACGCCCTGCTCCAGCCCGAGCCGTACGGCGTCTGGGGCGGCCTGACCGCGGCCGAGCGCCGGGTCGTGCTGGCCCGCAGGCGCCGGCGCGAGGTGGAGCTGAAGAAGGCCACGGCGACGCGCATAGCGGGCTGACGGCTCTCAGGGGCGCGGGGCACCGGGCCGCCGGCCGCGACGGACCGGCACCCGCACGGGCGCCCGCGCCCTCTGATCCGCTACTTCGCCCGGTCGAAGTCGACTGCGCTGTAGGCGCGCAGCTTGCTCAGCCGGTGCTCGGAGTCGATCTTCCGCACTGTTCCCGACTTGGACCGCATCACGATGGAGTCGGTGGTGGCGGTCTCGGACCGGTAGCGCACCCCCCGCATCAGCTCGCCGTCGGTGATGCCGGTCGCCACGAAGAACACGTTCTCGCCGCTCACCAGGTCGTCGGTGGTCAGCACCCGGTCCAGGTCGTGCCCGGCGGCCACCGCCCGCTCGCGCTCCTCGTCGTCCTTGGGCCACAGCTTGCCCTGGATCGTGCCGCCCAGGCACTTCACCGCGCAGGCCGAGATGATGCCCTCGGGGGTGCCGCCGATGCCGAGCAGCAGGTCGATGCCCGTGCCCTCCCGCAGCGCGAGGATGGAGCCGGCCACGTCGCCGTCGGAGATCAGCTTGATCCGCGCGCCGGTGTCCCGGATCTCCTTGATGACGCCTTCGTGCCGGGGCCGGTCCAGGATGACGACGGTGACGTCCTCGGGCGTGCGCCGCTTGGCCTTGGCGACCCGGCGGATGTTGACCGACACGGGGGCGTCGATGTCCACGAAGTCGGCGGCCTCGGGGCCGGTGACCAGCTTGTCCATGTAGAACACGGCGGACGGGTCGAACATGGCGCCCCGCTCGGCGGCGGCGAGGACGGCGATCGCGTTCGGCATGCCCTTGGCCGTCAGCGTGGTGCCGTCGATCGGGTCCACGGCGATGTCCACCTCGGGCCCGGTGCCGTCGCCGACACGCTCCCCGTTGAAGAGCATCGGCGCTTCGTCCTTCTCGCCCTCGCCGATGACGACGACGCCGTTCATCGACACGGTGGAGACGAGGGTCCGCATGGCGCGCACGGCGGCGCCGTCGGCGCCGTTCTTGTCGCCGCGGCCGACCCAGCGGCCCGCGGCCATGGCGGCGGCTTCGGTGACCCGGACCAGTTCCAGGGCGAGGTTCCGGTCGGGAGCCTCGGAGGGTACATCGAGTTCGGACGGAAGATGATGATGCTCGGTCATCGGAGCGCACCTTTCTGATACGACGACGGCCGGATGAGGGTGTGAGGTGACTCTATCCCCGGACTGAAAAAATGAGCAGGGGGCCCCACGGATGAGCGGCGAGGGCGCCTGAGACCATAGGGGACGTGGCAGGTTCGAACGGCAAGCAGAAGACGGTCCGGGACATGATCCTCTCCCTGGCCCTCATCGGTATCGCGGCGGCGGTCATCTACGTCTTCGTCCCGCACGACGATCACGCACCCGACCTCCCCCGGGTCGACTACACCGTCGAGGCGACCACGGCACGCCGGGCCGTGAGCTATCCGGTGGCGGCCCCCGAGGGGCTGCCGGAGACCTGGAAGGCGACCTCCGTCCGCTTCCGCGGCGAGGAGTCCGACCGCTGGCACCTCGGCTTCCAGGACCCCGAGGGCCAGTACGTGCAGGTCGAGCAGTCCGCCCTGAAGCGCTCCGACTTCATCGAGCAGGCCACCCAGGGCTCCTCGGCGACCGGGCGGACCGAGAAGATCGACGGCCGTACCTGGACCCGTTACACCGGCGGGCGCTACAAGGCCCTCGTGCTGGAGGGCACCCCCGGCTCCACCACGGTGGTGGCGGGCACCGCGTCCTTCGAGCGCCTGGCCACCATGGCGACTGCGCTCAGGATGGCCTAGCCGGCACGCGAGACCGGCTCGGGGCTCCGTCTTCCCGACGGCCCCCTCTCACGATGCGCGAAGGCCCCCGGAATCGCGTTCCGGGGGCCTTCGCGCACGCGGTGACCTGCTGAAAGGGCGCGGGTCAGATGGTCGTGACGGCGTCGTCGTACGCCATGCGCGGGCCGCGCGGGTGCGAGGCGTCGGCGGCCGGGCGGCCGATGTTGACGATCATCAGCGGCGCGTGGTCGTCGTCCAGGAACTCCTTGCGGACGCCCTCGGGGTCGAAGCCGGTCATCGGGCCCGCGGCCAGGCCGGCGGCGCGGACGCCGACGACGAAGTAGGCGGCCTGGAGGGTGGCGTTCAGCGCGGCCGAGTGCTCGCGGACCGGGCGCTCGGCGAAGAAGACGTCCTTGGCCTGCGGGAACGCCGGGAACAGGGCCGGCAGCTCCTCGTGGAACTCGTTGTCCGCGGAGAGGATCGCCACCAGCGGGGCCGCCGCCGTCTTGGCGCGGTTGCCCTCGGCCATGTGACCCAGCAGGCGCTCGCGGGCCTCGGGGGAGCGGACCAGGGTGATGCGCAGCGGGGTCTGGTTGAAGGCGGTGGGGCCGTACTTGACCAGGTCGTAGATCGCCCGGACCTGCTCGTCGGTCACCGGCTCGTCGGTGAAGGAGTTGGCGGTGTGGGCCTCGCGGAACAGCAGGTCCTGGGCGGCCGGGTCGAGAACGAGAGACATGCGTGACTTCCTGGGGTGCGCGTGCGGTCCCCGGTGCGGGACCGGCTGACGCACCGACCCTACGCCAGAGAAGTTCAAGCTTTAACAAAGGCGCGCCGGTGTGCTACTCGCCGTCCCCTTCGCCGGATTCCTCCGCGAGCGCCGCGTCCAGCCGCTCCCGCGCCCCCTCCAGCCAGCGGCGGCACACCCCGGCCAGCTCCTCGCCGCGCTCCCACAGCGCGAGGGACTCCTCCAGCGTCGTACCGCCCGCCTCCAGCCGGCGCACGACCTCGATCAACTCGTCCCGCGCCTGCTCGTAGGAAAGCGCCTCGTCCACCTTGCTGCTCATTCGCCCACCCTATTCATCGCCACCGACATCGGCCCGTACGGCGAACTCGCCCGCCGCCACCCGCGCCCGCAGCGGCTCGCCCCCGCTCACCTCGGCCGGGTCGCGGACCACGTGCCCGTCCTCCTTCTGCAGGACCGCGTAGCCGCGCCGGAGCGTGGCGGCGGGGGAGAGGGCGACCACGCGTGCGTGCGTGTGGGTCAGCTCCGACTCGGCCCGGTCCAGCAGATGCCCCAGCGTGCGCCGGGCGCGGCCCAGCAGGGCGTCCACCTGCTCGTCCCGCTCGTCCAGCATCCGGTGCGGGCGCTCCATCACCGGCCGGGCCAGCGCGTGCGCGAGCCCCCGCTCCTCCCGCTCCAGCAGGGCGTGGGCGCAGCGCCGGCCCCGGTCGCGCAGCATCCGCACCCGCGCCAGCTCCTCACCCACGTCCGGCACGACCTTCTTGGCCGCGTCGGTCGGGGTGGAGGCCCGCAGGTCGGCGACCAGGTCCAGCAGCGGGGTGTCCGGCTCGTGGCCGATGGCCGAGACAACCGGCGTGCGGCAGGCGGCGACCGTACGGATCAGCTCCTCGTCGGAGAAGGGCAGCAGGTCCTCCACGCTGCCGCCGCCGCGGGCGACCACGATCACGTCCACGTCCTCGCGCGCGTCCAGCTCCTTGACCGCCTGGACGACCTGCGGCACCGCGTGCACCCCCTGCACCGGCACATTGCGCACCTCGAAGCGGACGGCGGGCCAGCGGTGCCGGGCGTTCTCCAGCACGTCGCGCTCCGCCGCCGACGCCCGGCCGCACACCAGCCCGATGAGCTGCGGCAGGAACGGCAGCGGCTTCTTGCGGTCCGCCGCGAACAGTCCCTCCGCCGCCAGCGACTTCTTCAGCTGCTCCAGCCGCGCCAGCAGCTCGCCCACGCCCACCGGCCGTATCTCCGCCGCGCGCAGCGAGAGCTGGCCGCGCGGGGCGTACCACTCCGGCTTGGCGAGCACCACGACCCGCGCGCCCTCGCCGACCACGTCCGCCACCGCGTCGAACACCTGGCGGTAGCAGGTCACGCTCACCGAGATGTCGTGCGCCGGGTCGCGCAGCGTCAGGAAGACCACCCCGGCACCGGGGCGCCGCGACAACTGCGTGATCTGCCCCTCGACCCACACCGCGCCCAGCCGGTCGATCCAGCGTCCGATCAGCCGGGAGACCTCTCCGACCGGGAGCGGGGCCTCGGGCGACGTGTTCACAGCCATGCGGCGAGCGTAACGGCCGCCACCGACAAAGGGGGTGCGCCGGGGGACACCCCCCTGGGCGGATCTACGGGGTCCGGCACCCGGCCTTACGATGGGACGCATGACCGCTTCGCCTGGCCGCCGTGTCCTGCTCGCCGCCCCCCGTGGCTACTGCGCCGGTGTGGACCGCGCCGTGATCGCCGTCGAGAAGGCCCTCGAACAGTACGGGGCCCCGATCTACGTCCGGCACGAGATCGTCCACAACAAGTACGTCGTGCAGACCCTGGAGAAGAAGGGCGCGATCTTCGTCGAGCAGACGGAGGAGGTGCCCCCGGGCCACATCGTGATGTTCTCCGCGCACGGCGTCGCCCCGACCGTGCACGAGGAGGCCGCGCGCGGCCGGCTCGCCACCATCGACGCCACCTGCCCGCTGGTCACCAAGGTCCACAAGGAAGCCGTCCGCTACGCGAACGACGACTACGACATCCTCCTGATCGGCCACGAGGGCCACGAGGAGGTCATCGGCACCTCCGGCGAGGCCCCCGAGCACATCCAGCTCGTCGACGGCCCCGAGGACGTCGCCAAGGTCGAGATCCGCGACCCCTCCAAGGTCGTCTGGCTCTCCCAGACCACCCTGTCCGTGGACGAGACCATGGAGACCGTCGACGCCCTCAAGGCGAAGTTCCCCGGTCTCGTCTCGCCCCCCAGCGACGACATCTGCTACGCCACCCAGAACCGCCAGCTCGCCGTGAAGCAGATGGGCGCCGAGGCCGAGCTGGTCATCGTGGTCGGCTCCCGCAACTCCTCGAACTCGGTCCGCCTGGTCGAGGTCGCCAAGCTCGCCGGTGCCCGAGAGGCGTTCCTCGTGGACTACGCGAGCGAGATCGACGAGAGCTGGCTGGAGGGCGTCACCACGGTCGGCGTGACCTCCGGCGCCTCCGTGCCCGAGGTCCTGGTCGAGGAGGTCCTCGAGTGGCTGACCCAGCGCGGCTACGGCGACGTGGAGCTGGTGAAGGCGGCCGAGGAGTCCATCACCTTCTCCCTGCCCAAGGAGCTCCGCCGCGACCTGCGCGAGGAGGCCGCCAACCTGGCGGCCGCGCGTGGCGGAACCGGTACGCCCGAGGCGTGACCGTCAGTCGTACGTCGTAACGTATGGCCATGCAGATCTTCGGCGTGGACATCGGCGGGTCCGGGATCAAGGGTGCCCCGGTGGACCTGGACAAGGGCGATCTCGCCCAGGAGCGCTGCAAGGTGCTCACCCCGCATCCGGCGACTCCCGAGGGTGTCGCCGACGGCGTGAAGGAAGTGATCGACCACTTCGGCTGGACCGGCCCGGTCGGGCTGACCTTCCCCGGAGTGGTCGAGGACGGCGCGACCATCCTCACCGCGGCGAACGTCGACAAGAGCTGGGTCGGCACGGACGCCCGCACGCTGTTCAGCGAGCGGCTGGGCGGCCTGCCGGTCACCCTGGTCAACGACGCGGACGCGGCCGGCATCGCCGAGATGCGGTTCGGCGCCGGGCGCGGGCGGCGGGGCACGGTCATCGTCCTCACCTTCGGCACCGGCATCGGCAGCGCGGTCTTCACCGACGGCGTGCTGCTCGCCAACACCGAGCTGGGCCACGTCGAGCTGAACGGCCACGACGCGGAGAAGAAGGCGTCCAGCAAGGCCAAGGAGGACGGCGACCTGACCTGGGAGCACTGGTCGCGGCGCGTCCAGAAGTACCTGGCGCACCTGGAGATGCTGTTCTCCCCGGAGCTGTTCGTCATCGGCGGCGGGGTCAGCCGCAAGGCCGAGAAGTTCCTCCCGCACATCACCGGCATCAAGGCCGAGATCGTCCCGGCCCAGCTGCAGAACAACGCGGGGATCGTGGGCGCGGCGATGCGCGCCGAGCAGCGGGCTTCGGCGGAGTAGGGCGGGCCCGGGGAGCCTGACCGGCAAGCTCCCCGGTTCCGCGCCCCTAGGGGCGCCGTCGTCTGCTGCGTACCCACCGCACTCGGCGTACGAGGACGATCACCCCGGCGACGAGTGTCCCGCCGTAGAGCCAGCCGGCCTGGGTGGCGAGGCCGGTGAAGACGCCCATCAGCGAGCCGAGGAAGCCCGCGTCGCCGTCGGCGACGGGGAACAGTCCGGCGCCGAAGGCGATCGGCAGGGCCACGGGGGCGGTCAGCAGGTCGCCGCCGCGCACCCACAGCGCGGTCAGGACGCACACCGGCAGGAACAGCACCGCGTACGCGATCAGCGACGAGCCGAACAGCAGCGAGTCCAGCGTGCCGAGCAGCAGCATCGCGGCCACGCAGAACAGGCCGCCGCCGAGCCCGGTGAGCCGGGGGTTCGGCAGCCGCCGGCCGGCCGCGGGCGCGGGGCGCTGCTCGGCGGCGACGGGGCCGCGCACGGCCGCGACCGGCGCCGGGGACCCGCCGCGCAGGGCGTCCGGGCCGCGGCGGGCCTGGGGCGGAAGATGCGCGGGCGTGGGTGTGCCGCGTCGCGGCCCGTCTTTCCGAGGTCGCGTTCTGTGTTGCTCCACTGGACCAACTTAGGTCTGTTTATGTGCCGAATCGCCCATCAGACACGCCGAAGACGTGTCCGCGGGGCGAGTCCGGCCGGACGGGGGATGCTCCGGCTCGTAGGACGGGGGACGCTCCCGCTAATAGCCCCTCGCGGACGCCGTAAACTGGTGGATCGGCCGGTGTCCCCTGGGCCCTGGCAGCCCCTGGCCCACTCCTCTACGGGAAGTCGCAACGTGTCGCTCACGATCGGAATCGTCGGCCTGCCCAATGTCGGCAAGTCGACCCTGTTCAACGCCCTGACCAAGAACGACGTGCTGGCGGCCAACTACCCGTTCGCCACGATCGAGCCGAACGTCGGCGTGGTCGGCGTCCCCGACGGCCGTCTCGCCCAGCTGGCGTCGATCTTCTCGTCGGAGCGCATCATCCCGGCGACGGTGGACTTCGTCGACATCGCGGGCATCGTGCGCGGCGCATCCGAGGGCGAGGGCCTGGGCAACAAGTTCCTGGCGAACATCCGCGAGTCCGACGCGATCTGCCAGGTCATCCGGGCCTTCCAGGACGAGAACGTCGTGCACGTCGACGGCAAGGTCTCGCCGAAGGACGACATCGAGACGATCAACACCGAGCTGATCCTCGCCGACCTCCAGACCATCGAGAAGGTCCTGCCGCGCCTGCAGAAGGAGTCGCGGATCAAGAAGGACATCGCGCCCAAGGTGAAGGCGGTCGAGGAGGCGAAGGAGATCCTGGAGAAGGGCGACACCCTCTTCTCGCAGGGCATCCTCCAGGGCTCGGAGCGCGCCGAGCTCCTGCACGACCTGCACCTCCTGACGACCAAGCCCTTCCTCTACGTCTTCAACGTGGACGAGGACGAGCTGACCGACGAGGACTTCAAGAACGCCCAGCGCGCCCTGGTCGCCCCGGCCGAGGCGATCTTCCTCAACGCCAAGCTGGAGCAGGACCTCGCCGAGCTGGACGAGGAGGACGCGATGGAGCTGCTGGAGTCCGTCGGCGCCGAGGAGCCCGGCCTGGCCACCCTCGCCCGCGTCGGCTTCAACACCCTGGGCCTGCAGACCTACCTCACGGCCGGCCCCAAGGAATCCCGCGCCTGGACCATCAAGAAGGGCGCCACCGCCCCCGAGGCCGCCGGAGTCATCCACACCGACTTCCAGAAGGGCTTCATCAAGGCGGAGGTCATCTCCTTCGAGGACCTGGTCGAAACCGGCTCCGTCACCGAGGCCCGCGCGAAGGGCAAGGCGCGGATGGAGGGCAAGGAGTATGTGATGCGGGACGGGGATGTGGTGGAGTTCCGGTTCAACGTCTGATCGAAGTTCCGATCAAACTTCTTGCTCCGTAAAGGTGCAGGCCCAAAGGGGCCCGTCAATCCAAGACGGGCCCCTTTTGCGGCTCCGGCGGACTTCGTCCTGCTGGACGGCACCCTCGCCCGGTGCGACCGGGCCGGCGCCCGCACCCCAGGATCATCCGCATCTGCGAGCGCCAGGGCTTCCCAGGAGGTCATCGGTTGCTAGATGGTGCGGACGACAGGGGCGGGTTTGATGTCCTGGGCGTCGACGAGGGTGCGGATGTCCTTCGGGTCCGACGTCCAGATGATGGCGCCGAGGCCGGCTGCCATGGTTACGACGGTGGCGTCGACGATGTCGGAAGTGCCGGCCTTGCCGCAGAGGATGCCTGCGGCTTTGGCGGTTTCGAGGCCGACGGGTACGACGTGGCACCCGGCGAGGAACTTACCGAGTCTGACCTGGCGGCGGGCGTCCCGCCATGCCTGGCTGACGACAACGGCCGGGACGTGGATGTCCCGGCCGTCTTCGAGGGCCAGGCTGTGGCGGGCCCACATACTCCGGTCGTCGTTGTCGATGGCGATGAGGACCCCGGCGTCGTACAGGTAGGGGATGTTCACGCGGCCGAGGCTCCGGAACCGCTGAGGTACTCGGCGTCGGCGGCGGCGATGTCCGCGCGGGCGGCGGCGAGCTCTTCCGGGGTGAAGGCGCCGTTCTCCGCCTGCCACTCCCGAATGACGGCCCTGCCGGCCCGCAGGCGCAGCTCGCGTTCGGCTGCTCCGGCGACGAGACGGGAGAGCGGGATGCCTTCTTCTTCGGCGGCTCCGGCCAGGGCTTCGACCAGGGATTCGTCGAGAGTGATAGTCACCTTCTTGGTAGCCATACATCGACCATAGCGCGGTATGGCCTTCGGTGTCGGTGCACGAATCGCGTGCCGACAAGCGCGGAGTGGGCGCCGCCGTCAGACGTCCTTGATCTGGACTTGGTCGCCGCACAGCTTCGACCAGTCGTCGCGGTCCGAGGTCAGTACGAGGACGGGGGCCGGGGAGCGGAGCGACATCGCGGTGACGAGGGCGTCGATGGCGTATTTGTGGCCGTGCAGGCCGCCGGCGTCGCTCAGCAGCTGGACCGCGGTGAGGCTGTCGGCCCGGGTGACGTCCTGGACCTGGAGACGGGAGAGCACCCAGTGAAGCCGGGCGGTGTCCGTCTTCCCGTGGACGGCCTCCACCACCGTCAGGGCGGACACGAGGACGGGTACGCCTACGCGCCGGGCGGCCTCGATCCGGGTGATCATCTGGCGGTCGTCGCGCAGCAGCAGTGACAGCGCCTGGGAGTCGAGGACCAGGGACCGGGCCGCGGGTTCCTTCATGCGGCGCTGTCGTCCGACGCGTAGGGCGCCGGTGCGTCGCCGAACAGTTCGCGCTGAGCTGCCTGGACCTCGGCCTCGCTCAACGGCTCGTGCTCGGCTTCGTAGGCGGCCACGATCTCGGCGAGACCGTCCATCGCCAACTGATGCCGGACCGCCGCGGTCACGTACGCGGACACGCCACGCTTGCCCGTGCGCGAGCGCAGAGCACCGAGGAGTTCCGAGGGCATCGAGACGGAGATGTTCTCCGTGCCGCCGGGGCGGGGTGACGTCATGAGCTCAAATCTAGTACAGAAACTATTACAGCGCCGGGGTCCTGCTACACAGCCGGAGGCGTCAGGCGCATCGCCGGATAAGGCACAGGGCTCGTCACCCAGCCCGTGGTGAGGAGGAGGCGGGGGGAGCGGGTGGTGGTGAGGAAGGCGAAGGGGCGGTCGTAGGTGAGGGTGAGGACCGTGGTGGTGTGGGTGTGCCGCGGGGCGCTTCCCGCGCGGGCCGCGACCGCCGTCACCGCGCCCGCCCTGAAGCCCTTCGCGCCGAACTGGGCCACCGCCGACTGGCGGGCCGCGCCGATCGCCAGGGGGGCGTCCGCGATGCCGGGGAAGTGGGCGCCGGGGGTGTACTGGGCGGTGGTCAGGCCGAAGAGGTCGGGGTCGGCCAGGAGGTCGTGGTCGGCGCGTACCTCGTACGCGACCGTGCGGACGTCCAGGGCCGTCGGCTCCGGGCTCGCGGACGGGCGCTGCTCCACGTGCAGGCCCGGACCCGCGTGCCCGAGGGGCAGACGGCCGCCCTCGGTGACCGGGAACGCGCGCTCCACCAGGCCCACTCCGGCGGTGATGACCTGACCCGGGGTCATGCCCTCCTCGCCGAGCACCAGGTGGACGTCGATGCCGTTGTCGCCGGGGATGGTCAGGGAGGTGACATGGCCGTCCGGGGTCGCCGCCACGCCCACCCGGTCCGGCCGTACCGACCGGCGGAAGAGGCCGAGCAGGGTGCGGCCCTGCCAGGGCCCGTGCTCCGGGCGCAGCGGGATCTCGGTGAAGGGCTGGCGCCAGGTCGTGCGCAGGGACAGCGCGCCGGCCAGCACCACCCGGGCGTCCCGGGTGAGTTTCATCGGCATCCGCTCGACCAGGCCGTCGGTGCGCTCGGCGGCCCAGGCGTCGAGGCGTTCCTGAGCGGTGATCAGGTCGTCCCCGAACGTGCCCTGCGTGCCCGCGGGCAGCCCGGCGCGCCAGTCGCCCCGGAGCCGCAGCGACTGGTGGGTCCACAGGCCGAGTGCCGCGTCCAGGCCGGTCACCGAGGCCAGGTCGGCGAGGAGCCCGCGGGCCGCCGCTGCCGCCGCGTCGGCGGGGACGCCCAGGGCGTCCGACAGCTCCGCCCGCGCGGCGCCGCCCGCGCCGTCGGCGAGGAAGGCCAGCAGCGGCCACACGCCGGCCGCCGAGAAGACCGTCCCGTCCTCCGCCGCGACCGTCCGTGCCCACCGCGCGGTGAGGCCGTTGACCGCCCGCGTGGCGCTCTCCGCGAGTGTGCCGCTCATTGTGTCCCCCACGCTTCGTCCGCCCCCATGTCCGTTGCGCGCGGCGCCCGTTCGGGGCCGGGGCGCTTTCCGGTCTTGTCCGGACCCGCTCACCATGCGCGCATTCGTACGGTAGCCCGACCGAGCGTCCTCGCTCGCCCCCGCTGCCGTGACTCGTCCCGGAAACGGTACCGGTGTCCCTCTCGCGCGCCGGGTGAAACCGGTGGGTGCCCAGGTGTGATCACGACGGGACGGGGGAGTCATCAGCGGAGAAAGCCGCTGGACGCGGGTGTGCGCGGCCCCCCGTCATCACTTCGAGTGATTCTCTGGCCTCTGCTTGCGTGGCACAACCCACGGTTGCCACCCTGTCGCTGTCTGTACAACCTGATGGGAGCGGCCCGTGACATTCGGTGAACAGCCGGCGTACCTGCGTGTGGCGGGTGATCTCCGCCAGAAGATCGTCGACGGTTCACTGCCGCCCCATACGCGCCTCCCCTCGCAGGCCCGCATCCGCCAGGAGTACGGCGTCTCGGACACGGTCGCGCTGGAGGCCCGCAAGGTGCTGATGGCCGAGGGGCTGGTCGAGGGCCGGTCCGGTTCGGGGACGTACGTCCGCGAGCGGCCGGTGCCCCGCAGTGTGGCGCGCTCGGGATACCGCCCCTCGGGCGGCGCCACCCCCTTCCGGCAGGAGCAGGCCGACGCGAGCGCGCGCGGCACCTGGGAGTCCAGCAGCGAGCGGGCCGAGGCCGGGTCGGGGATCGCCGAGCGGCTCGGCATCAAGCCCGGTGAGCGTGTGATGCGCACCAAGTACCTGTTCCGGGACGCCGGGGAGCCGATGATGCTCTCCACCTCCTGGGAGCCGCTGGCGGTGACCGGCCGCACCCCGGTCATGCTGCCGGAGGAGGGGCCGCTCGGCGGGATGGGCGTCGTGGAGCGGATGCGTGCCATCGACGTCATCGTGGACAACGTCACCGAGGAGGTCGGGGCCCGCCCCGGCCTCGCCGAGGAGCTGATCCTGCTCGGCGGCGTCCCCGGCCATGTGGTCCTGGTCATCCAGCGCACCTACTACGCCTCGGGCCGCCCGGTGGAGACCGCGGACGTGGTCATCCCCGCCGACCGCTACCAGGTCGCCTACCACCTCACCGTGCGCTAGATCCTTCGGCCCTGCGCCGGATCTCTCATCACCCCCACCCAACCCGCTGACCCCTCGGTGAGGTAGCGCACACGGGACACGCTCCCCCTGTGACGTGCCCCGGCGTGCGATTCGTGCGCCGGGGTCCGGCGACCCGCCGCGATCCGGCCGTTCTCGCTGGTGGCCGTGGGTCGGCCCGGACCGGGCGGCTTTCTCCGTACCCTCGGCCGACGCGGCGCGTTCGATTCCGTGCGCCCCATGCGTTCTGGCCGGTTGCGTACCTCTTCGTGAAAAGCCGTATTCGCTGTGTGAAGGTTGGGCGTACGCTCGGGCATATGCGTATTGCGGTTTCCTCGGGCGGGACACCTTGGAACCCCGGAGCGGGAAGCGGGTGGGGCCGGTGCGAAGTGGCACGGGAAGGGAAACGGTGGGGGCGATGAACGAGGGTGCGGTCGTTCTGCCCTGGCTCGTCATACGGCAGGACGACAACGGCAATCGCTACCGGGTCGGCCGGTACGCGACGCGGGCCGAGGCCCAGAAGATCGCCGACAGTC
The DNA here is from genome assembly GCF_040645115.1 of Streptomyces sp. NPDC046860. Taxonomy (NCBI): domain Bacteria; kingdom Bacillati; phylum Actinomycetota; class Actinomycetes; order Kitasatosporales; family Streptomycetaceae; genus Streptomyces; species Streptomyces sp. NPDC046860. The sequence continues at coordinate 107,093 of NZ_JBEYXQ010000001.1, forward strand.
TCGACGGCCACGGGCACAGGCAGCTCTACTGCGTCGAGCGCGTGGGGCAGCACGGCGAGAGCACGCGCAACTGACCGTGCGCGACCGGCCGCGCGCGACCGACCGGGCGCGACTGACCGCGCGCGTGCTCCCGTAGGCTCCGGACCATGACCGAACGGATCGTGGTGGTCGGAGCCGCACTGCTCGACGGGGACCGGCTGCTCGCAGCGCGCCGCAGCGCGCCGCCGGAGCTGGCCGGGCGCTGGGAGCTGCCGGGCGGCAAGGTCGAGCCCGGCGAGCGGCCCGACGACGCGCTCGTGCGCGAGCTGCGCGAGGAACTCGGCGTGGACGCCGAGGCGGTCGAACGCGTGCCGGGGGAGTGGCCCCTGAGGCCCCCTTACGTACTGCGGGTGTGGACGGCCCGGCTCCGTCCGGGGTCCCCGGAACCCGAGGCCCTTGAGGATCACGACGAGCTGCGCTGGCTCACCCCCGACCGCCTCTGGGAGGTCCCCTGGCTCGACCAGGACGTGCCGGCCGTCCGGGAGATCGCCGCACGCCTCGGCGCGCGGGCGCGCTGACCGGCGTACGGGACGCACCGGCCGGCGCGTGGCGCGGACCGGGAGGCGGCCGCCGCCCGTCACGCCCCTGGGGGCCGTGTGCCCCGGAGCGGGTACGCCGTTCGTGCCACAGTGTCCCGGCCCGCGCGGTACTGCCCACTGGATACCGGGTATGTGGCCAGTAACCCCATGAAATCGGACATGGGTGGGCTCGTTGGCCTGGGAAGTGATCGGCGTGTTCGACACCGAGGGCGACTGCGCCGAGTGGACGTTCCCGGCGGAACCCGGCGCGGTGCGCGCGGCCCGTACCGCTGTCCGGAGCCAGTTGGGCGGCTGGCAGCTGGATTCCCTCGCCGATCTGACGGCGTTGCTGGTCAGCGAGCTGGTGACCAACTCCCTGCGGCACGCGGACGGTCCCATCGGGCTGCGCCTGGTGCGCCCCGGCGGTCTCGGCGGCACCCTGCTGGTGGAGGTGTCCGACCCGTTGCCCGATCCGCCGCGCGAGCGGGTCCCGCGGCCCGAGGACGAGAGCGGGCGCGGCCTTCAGCTCGTGGCCGGCTCATCCCGTCGCTGGGGCACCCGGCCCGGCGCCGGCGGCAAGACCGTCTGGTTCGAGCTGGCCATCCCCGAATGATGCCCGCGAGTGCCCCACGACCCGGAGCGCGGGCGGGGGCATCAGGGGCACGGCGGGGTGAACCGGGGGTACGCGGGGGGTGCGCGCGCCCCCGCGTGGGTCGGCTCGTGCCCCGGTGCGCAAGCGCGTTGCCGGGCGCGTGGTTCGAGGTCGTGTTCCCTGGTTAGAAGACTGGAAGTGTTGTCGCGGCCCGGTCCGGAAGGCACCCGTACCGAGCTGTGATCGTGAACACCGTGTTGTGCGGCGCCGTAGTGCTGGATACTGCGGGCAGCCGCCCCCGGTGACCGGTGCCGGACGCGGTGAGCTGGAGGGGACGGTTCGCGTGAGCGAGATACCAGCGAAGGCCACGGAGTCCGAGGACCCGTCGGACGGCGCGAGGGGCCGGGCCGCCGAAGAGGCGGCCCCCGCTGACATGTGGCAGAGCAGTCCGCCCGGCTCGATCTACGACTACATAAGGGTCGCCTCCTTCTCCCTCAGCCCCGGCGGTCTGATCGAGCAGTGGAGCCTGCGCGCCGAACAGCTCTTCGGCGTCCCGGCCGGCCGGGCCGTGGGGCTCGACCCGATCGAGGCGTTCGTCGATCCCGACCTGCGCAGTCGTGGTCAGCGCAAGATGGCGGAGATCCTGGACGGCCGTGAGTGGACCGGCGTGGTGCCCTTCCGGATGCCGGACGGGGACGACGGCTCGCGCGGCGAGGAGGGCATGGCGGAGGTCTACGTCATGCCGACCCGGACCGCCGAGGGCGACAAGGCCGCCGTGTGCATCGTCGTGGACGTGCGGACGCTGCGCAGCATCGAGACCGACCTCGCCGCCTCGCAGGCGATATTCGGCCAATCTCCCTTCGGGTTCCTGCTGATCGACACCGATCTGCGGGTGCGCCGGGCCAACATGCGCTTCGCCTCGACCTTCGGCGGCACCCCGGACGACCACCGCGGCAAGGGCGTGCACGACTATCTGCCGCGCGCCGAGGCGGACCGGGTGTCGGCCACCATGCGCCGGGTGCTGGAGACCGGTGAGTCCATCGCCGACATGCACGTCACCGGCTTCGTCCCCGACTCCGACGAGCGCAGGCACTGGTCCATCAACCTCTACCGCGTGCACAGCGGCAGCGGACGCCCCATCGGCGTGGCCTGGCTCGGCACCGACATCACCGCCCGCCGCGAGGCCGCCCGTGAGGCCGCCTCCGCGCGGCGCAACCTCGCCCTGCTCAACGAGGCCGGGGCCCGCATAGGGAACTCGCTCGACCTGGAGACGACCGCCCGCGAACTGCTCGACGTGGTCGTCCCCGGTTTCTGCGACCTGGCCACCGTCGACCTCTACCAGGCGCTGCTGACCGGCGACGAGGCCCCGCCCAAGCTGGCCGACGGCAGCGCGGAACTGCGCCGGGTGGCCTTCGCCAGTGCCGTCTCCGACGAGCCCTTCGGCGGCGCGGGGGAGCGGGTGGAGCTGGGCGCGGTGCACCGCTTCCCCTTCAACTCGCCCTGCGCGGACGCCCTGCGCACCGCCCGGCCGCAGCGGGTGCCCGCCGAGGAGGGCGGGCTGGTGCAGTCCACGCTGGCCGTGCCGATGGTCGCGCACGACACGGTGGTGGGCATCGTGCAGTTCGCCCGTACCAAGGGCAGCGAGCCGTTCGGGGACCGCGACCGCGACCTGGCGGTGGAGCTGGCCGCGCGGGCCGCCGTCTGCATCGACAACGCCCGGCTCTACCGGCGTGAGCACGAACGCGCGTTGATACTCCAGCGGTCCCTGCTGCCGCCCGGCGACCCCGAGGCGTCCGGCCTGGACATCGCCTGCCGCTATCTGCCCGGCAACGCGGCCACCGAGGTCGGCGGCGACTGGTTCGACGTTATCGAACTGCCCGGCCACCGGACCGCGTTGGTGGTCGGTGACGTGATGGGGCGGGGGCTGCGCGCTGCCGTGGCGATGGGCGAACTCCGTACGGCGGTGCGCACCTTGGCGCTGCTCGACCTCGAACCGGCCGAAGTGCTCTCCGCGCTGGACGAGATCGCGCGCGGTCTCGGCACCCCCGGCGGGGTCCAGCAGGCCACCCGGGCGGCGCGCCAGCCGCGCGACGCCGACCTGAGCGAGGTCTACCTCGCCACCTGTGTGTACGCGGTCTACGACTCCGTCACCCGGCGCTGCACCTTCGCCAACGCCGGGCATCTCCCGCCGGTGCTGGTGGAGCCGGGCGAGCCCGCGCTGATGCTGGACGTGCCGCCGGGGATGCCGCTGGGCGTGGGCGGCGAGCCGTTCGAGGAGGTGGAGGTCGATCTGCCCGAGGGCGCCCTGCTCGCGCTCTACACCGACGGTCTGGTCGAGTCCCGCGACCATCCGCTGGACGAGGGGCTGCAGGCGTTCGTGCAGGCGCTCACCGACCCCTCCCGGCCGCTGGAGGACGTCTGCGACCACGTCCTGAACAGCCTCGACACCCGGCACGGCGAGGACGACATCGCCCTGCTCATGGCCCGCGTCCAGGGTCTGCCCGCCGAGTCGGTCGGCGACTGGACGCTGCCGCGCGAGCCGCGCAGCGTGGGCCGGGCCCGTGAGTACGCGCGGGCGCAACTGCTGAGCTGGGACCTGGAGCCCCTGGTCGACACCACGGAACTCCTGGTCAGCGAGCTGGTGACCAACGCCCTGCGGTACGGCGAGGGGGAGATCAGGCTCCGGCTGCTGCTGGACCGCACCCTGGTCTGCGAGGTCTGGGACGCCGGTCTGGTCCAGCCCCGCAGGCGGCGCGCGCGGGACACCGACGAGGGCGGGCGCGGGCTGCAGCTGGTCGGGCTGCTCAGCGCGGCGTGGGGTTCCCGGCGTACGCCGCGCGGCAAGACGGTGTGGTTCGAGCTGCCGCTGCCGGGCGCGGACAGTCCGCTGACCGATCCGGCGGAGGCGCTGCTCAGCCTGTTCTGAGGGGCCCTGCCGGGCGGGCTGGGCGCGTTACGGAGAGCCGTCGGCGCGTGGCGGGCCGGGCGGCCGCGTCCCGAGCCGGACCTGATCGTGTCGGCGGGGGCCCGGCGCGGCCCGGCGGCGGAGAACAGCGCATCGCTGCGCCGCGCGTCCTCGGAAGGCGGCGCTCAGTCCGTTCCGGTCCGGAGGCGGCCGCGCGTCTCCGGCCCGCCGAAGGCGGCCGGCGGGCCGCCGTCCGGCTCCTCGCCGAGCAGTACCCCGCCGAGGGCCGCTCCGGCGGTTCCGCCGGTGCCGGACTCGGGTATGCCGTGTGCCCGTACGTCCCGTTCGGCCAGTTCCAGAGCGCGGCGGGCGAGGACGGCCGCTTCGACGGGGTGGCCCTCGGCGAGGGTGCGTACGGCTGCCGCGAGCAGGGAGCGGGAGTCGGCGCCGGCCGCGCCCCGGTGCACCGCGACGTAGTCCTCCGCCTCGCCGGCGGCTGCCCGGGCGACCAGGTCGGCGGCGGTGTCGAGCACCCCGCTCCGGGCCCCTGGCAGCCGCACCAGGGCGCGGGTGATCCGCCGCAGGGCGTCCAGCGGGTCGTACGGGCCCGCCGTCAGCTCCGTACGGACGGCGGCCAGGGTGGCGTCGGCGCCCGAGGGTGCCGGTGTGTCCGCCGCCAGCACCGCCTCCGCCCCGGTCAGCGCGGCCGGGACCAGCGCCGCGGCCTCCAAGAGCCTGCGGGCCAGCCGGTCCACCCCGGCCACCAGAATCCCGGCCTGTGCCATCGCGCCCTCGGCGCACCGGAGTTGACGCACCGCCCGCCCGTCGTCGCCCGAGTCGGCCGCGCGGCGGGCCTCGTTGAGCTGGGCGGTGGTGAACACCAGCCGGTCCATGGCCTCTTCGGCGCACCCGGTGGCCCGGGCGCCCACCGAGGGCCCGTACCGCTCCCGCAGGGCAAGGGCCGTGGCCCGTGTGCCCGCCGCCCGCGCCCCCAGCCGCCGGAAGGTCTCCTCCGCGACCTCCAGGGGGTGCCGCACGTCGTTCCAGCGCAGCCGGTCCAGTTCACCGGCGCTCGCGTCCAGCAGGCGCCCCGCCTCCGCGCACCGGCCGACGACCGCCACGAGCGCCCGCGTCCGGTCGCCGGGGTCCGCGGGCTCGCCCTCCTCGTACCGGTGCCACAGGCCGAACGCGGCGGACACCTCCGTGCGGGCGGCCTGGACGGCCCGGCGGAACGGGGCGAGGGCCGGCCCGTCCACCACGGCGGCCGCGAAGGGCAGCTCCTCCTCGCTCGCCCGGACGCTGTCGTCGGCCTGGACCAGGGCCTCGCGGACCTGGCGCTCGGACTCGGCCGGGGTGGCGGCGGGCGGGGCGGCGGAGACGACGCCGGGGGCGCGGCTGGGGCGGCGGGAGCGGCGTACGTGCGTGTAGGCGATCAGGACGCCGGCCGTGCCGAGCACGGCGACGGGGAGGATCAGGTCGACGGCGGAGGACTCGCCGGGCGAAGGGGAGTCCCCGGGGTCTTCGGGGGCGGAGTGCGCGGGCGGGGCGGCCGTCGCCGGTTCCTGGACCGCGAGGACCGGGATCGCCAGCCAGCCCGCCCCGGCGACCGCGCCGACCAGCGCGTGCGCGACCCGCACCCGTATGTGCGCCGTGGCGTGCCGGGGGCGGCCCCGGACCAGGGAGGACGTCACCTTTGGGAGCGTATGGGCGGGTACGGGCCCGCGCGAGCGGGCGGGGTTGCGCCGCACGGGTGGGCTTGGCGTGCGGTGCGGTCGTGTCGCCCCGTTTCCCCCGGTGCCGTCGTTTTCAGTGGGCGCATAGATCTGATCAGCTCCATATACCGCCAAAAGTGATCAACACGCCCGCGCCCTTCCGGAGGTAGCAGAGATGTCCCACGACGGCGTCGGCTCACGCGCGGTCCTGCGCGCGACCGCCTTCCTCACCGCGGGCGCACTCGCGGTGCCCCTCCTCGCCGGGTGCGGTTCGGACGAGAAGGCCAGCCGCCCCCTGGCCGGACAGGACATCGCGCAGGTCACCCGGGCCAAGGTCGCCCAGGGCGGCACCATGAAGTGGGCCGTGGACGCGCTGCCGGAGACCCTGAACGCCTACCAGGCCGACGCGGACGCGGGCACCACCCGGATCGCCCAGGCCACGCTCCCCTCGATGTTCCAGCTCGACGCGAACGGACGCCCGGCGGTGAACCCCGCCTACCTGGAGTCCGCCAAGGTCATCGAGACCGAGCCGCGCCAGGTGGTCCTGTACAAGCTGAACCAGCAGGCGGTCTGGAGCGACGGACGGGAGATCGGCGCCGCCGACTTCGTCGCCCAGTGGCGCGCCCTGTCCGGCAAGGACAGCGCCTACTGGACCGCCCGCAACGCGGGCTACGACCGCATCGCCAAGATCGAGCGCGGCGCCAGCGACCTCCAGGTCCGGGTCACCTTCTCCCGGCCCTACGCCGACTGGAAGTCCCTGTTCTCCCCGCTGTACCCGAAGGACGTCATGGGCACCCCGGACGCCTTCAACGACGGCGCCCGGCGCAAGCTCAGGACCACCGCGGGGCCGTTCAAGGTGGAGAAGGTCGACACCGCGGCCAAGGACATCGTCCTCACCCGCAACCCGCGCTGGTGGGGACAGCCCGCCAAGCTCGACGGCATCACGCTGCACACCGTCCCGCGGGACGACCGGGCGGCCGCGCTGGCCGACGGGACCGTGGACGTCGCCGACGTCGACGCGGCGGACGCCGGGCGGATCGGCGGCGCCGCCGGAGGCGCCGGGACCGGCAGCCCCCTCGTGGGCGGCGGCAAGACCTCCGCCAAGAAGCTCCGGTCCTGGGCGCTCGCCCACGGGCTGGAGCGCGGGAAGGTGGCGCACGCCGGGCAGAAGAAGCTGCGCAAGGCCATCACCCGGTACCTGGAGGAGCAGGACGCGCTGCGCTCCTTCGAGGTGCGCAAGTCGCTGGAGCCCGCCTACACCCAGCTCGCCCTGAACGGCTCCGGCGGGGTGCTCGCCGACGAGCGGGTGCGCCGGGCGGTGGCCCGTGCGCTGGACCGCAAGGAGCTGGCCAGGCTGGTGCTCACCCCGCTCGGCCTGCCCGCCGAGCCGGTCGGCAGCCACCTCGCGCTGTCCGGCCAGGCGGCCTACGCCGACAACAGCGGCGCCCTCGGCGGCCAGGACACCAAGGAGGCGCAGGCCCTGCTCGCGGACGCGGGCTGGGTGGCGGGCGGCCCGGTCAAGGCGGAGAAGACCGGCGAGGCCGCGGGCCCCGAGAGCGCCAAGGACGACGAGGACCGGTCCGAGGGCGGCAAGGACGGTGAGTACATCGTCGGCGAGGACGACAAGAACCACGACGACGGCGACGGCAAGCACGAGCGCGGCGACGGCCGCCACCTCGCCCAGGACGGCAAGCAGTACTCCGGCCAGGGCGGCGCCCCCGGCGCGTACGCCCCCAAGGGCACCGCGGCCCCGGCCGGCGCGGTCAACGGCCCGCTCGCCAAGGACGGCCAGGCGCTCAACCTCCGCTTCGTGCTCCCCACCGGCGCGGGCTCGCAGACGCTGAACACCGTGGCCGGGCGGATCTCCGCGATGCTGGAGCGGGTCGGTATCCGCACCACCGTCGTGAAGGTCTCCGACGAGAGCTACTTCAAGGACCACATCGCGGCCGGCGACTTCGACCTCGCCCTGTACTCCTGGCCCGCCTCCGCGTTCCCTGCCACCGACGCGCGCCCGATCTTCGCCAAGCCGGCGCCCGCCGCGGACGGCTCGGTGAACGTCGAGCAGAACTACACCCGCGTCGGCACCGACCAGGTGGACCAGCTCTTCGACCAGGCCGCCTCGACGCTGGACGAGGAGGAGTCGCGGGACCTGATCCGCAAGGCCGACACCCGGATCTGGGCGGCCGCGGGCTCCATCCCGCTCTACCAGCGCCCTCAGCTGGTCGGGGTGCGGAAGACCCTGGTCAACGTCGGTGCCTTCGGTTTCCAGACGCCCGTCTACGAGGACATGGGCTTCCTGAAGAAGGGCGCGAAGGTCGCGCCGAGCCCGTCCAAGAGCTGATCGTGAACTGACCGGAACCGGCCCTTGTGGCCCTGCGGAGGCCGTCCCCCGCAGGGCCACGTACCATGGGGTGAGGCCGTGGCGTGTCCAGCCCGGCAGGTCCCGCGCAAGAGAATCCCGCGCAGGGCAGTCCGCACACTCCGGGAGAACGCCGCAATATGGCCACGCGCCACGACATCCGTAACGTCGCCATCGTCGCCCACGTCGACCATGGCAAGACCACCATCGTCGACGGCATGCTGAAGCAGGCCGGCGCGTTCGCCGCCCACCAGCTCGACTCCGTCGACGACCGCATGATGGACTCGAACGACCTGGAGCGTGAGAAGGGCATCACGATCCTCGCCAAGAACACGGCGGTGAAGTACCACCCCAAGGACGGCGGGGACCCGATCACGATCAACATCATCGACACCCCCGGCCACGCCGACTTCGGTGGCGAGGTCGAGCGTGGTCTGTCGATGGTGGACGCGGTCGTCCTGCTCGTCGACGCCTCCGAGGGTCCGCTCCCGCAGACCCGCTTCGTGCTGCGCAAGGCGCTCCAGCAGCGGCTGCCCGTCATCCTGTGCATCAACAAGACGGACCGCCCCGACTCGCGCATCGACGAGGTCGTCAACGAGACCTACGACCTCTTCCTCGACCTGGACGCGGACGAGGAGCAGATCGAGTTCCCGATCGTCTACGCCTGCGGCCGTGACGGCATCGCCTCGCTGACCAAGCCGGAGAACGGCACGGTCCCGGCGGACTCCACCAGCCTGGAGCCGTTCTTCTCCACGATCCTGGAGCACGTCCCGGCCCCGACGTACGAGGAGGACGCGCCGCTGCAGGCCCACGTCACCAACCTCGACGCGGACAACTTCCTCGGCCGTATCGCGCTGCTCCGTGTCGAGCAGGGCGAGCTGCGCAAGGGCCAGACCGTCGCGTGGATCAAGCGTGACGGCACGGTCCAGAACGTGCGCATCACCGAGCTGATGATGACCGAGGCGCTCACCCGCAAGCCGGCCGAGGTGGCGGGCCCCGGTGACATCTGTGCCGTCGCCGGTATCCCGGACATCATGATCGGTGAGACCCTCGCCGACCCGGAGAACCCCGTCGCGCTCCCGCTGATCACGGTGGACGAGCCCGCGATCTCCATGGTCATCGGCACCAACACCTCGCCGCTGGTCGGCCGCGGCGGCACGGGCAAGGGCGCGGACGCCAAGTCCGCGGTCAAGGACCGCAAGGTCACCGCCCGCCAGGTCAAGGACCGCCTCGACCGCGAGCTGATCGGTAACGTCTCCCTCCGCGTGCTCGACACCGAGCGCCCGGACGCCTGGGAGGTCCAGGGCCGTGGTGAGCTGGCGCTCGCCATCCTGGTCGAGCAGATGCGCCGCGAGGGCTTCGAGCTGACCATCGGCAAGCCGCAGGTCGTCACCCAGCAGATCGACGGCAAGACCTACGAGCCCGTCGAGCGCATGACGATCGACGTCCCCGAGGAGCACATGGGCGCGGTCACGCAGCTCATGGGTGTCCGCAAGGGCCGCATGGACAACATGTCCAACCACGGCTCCGGCTGGGTCCGCCTGGAGTTCGTCGTCCCGTCGCGCGGCCTCATCGGCTTCCGTACGGAGTTCCTGACCAACACCCGTGGTACGGGCATCGCCCACTCCATCCACGAGGGCCACGAGCCGTGGTTCGGCACCCTGACGACCCGTAACAACGGTTCGCTCGTCGCCGACCGCTCCGGTTCGGTCACCGCGTTCGCGATGACGAACCTCCAGGAGCGCGGCGTGCTGTTCACCGACCCGGGCACCGAGGTGTACGAGGGCATGATCGTCGGCGAGAACTCGCGCTCCGACGACATGGACGTGAACATCACCAAGGAGAAGAAGCTCACGAACATGCGGTCGGCCTCGGCCGACTCGTTCGAGGCGATCGTCCCGCCGCGCAAGCTCTCCCTGGAGCAGTCGCTGGAGTTCTGCCGCGACGACGAGTGCGTCGAGGTGACCCCGGAGGCGGTTCGCATCCGCAAGGTGGTGCTCGACCAGAAGGAGCGCGGCCGCACCGCCAGCCGTGCCAAGCACAACTGACGTCTGAACAATCCGGCCTGAGCGCCGGGTGGTTGAGCCCGGCCGTCCCCGTCTCGGGGGCGGCCGGGCTTTTTCGCAACCTGTTTTCGCCCGGGCGGCGGGGGTGCGGGTGTCCGGAACGCGGAGATCCCGGACCGATAGCCATGTAACACGTCCGTTTCGTGGCCTTCAGTAGGGGAGATGTTTGTCCGGTTTTTGGAAGTTCGGCCCGTCAGCCGTGACTGAATTGAGATTTAAAGACTGTGGTCGCCATGTGGCTCATGGCAGATAGTTAGCCGCGTACCGCTCGGGTCAATGGGTCACGCGCTGTGGGGACAGCGCCGACTCACGAGCACCAGAGGGTGTCTGAACTTCCGTCAGGGGTGTCGGGAGAAAGACGGGAACCCTCTCCTGTTGGTGAACACGTGAAGTCATGAGGAGGGAACCCCCATGCGCGGTGTCACAGGCGCCAAGCGGAGCTGTCCGTCGCTTCCAGCGGTCTGATCCGGCCATAGAACTACGCGCGTCCGGCTGCGGTTTCGCGCGCTGTCCAGCTTTCCCGGAACCTCCCGCACTCATATCTGCGAAACGGACGAACCGTGACAAGTCCTCTCGACATCGAGGGCGGCGGGACTTCGGTCGTCGTCGACGGCGAACCAGGGCCGCTGACGAAGGCCGAGACCGCCCAGCTCGAAGGCCGTTCTCCCGGCCGGCTGATGTGGCTGCGCTTCAAGCGCGACCGCACCGGCGTGCTCTCGGCCTGTGTGGTGGCCTTCTTCTTCGCGATCGGGCTGCTCTCACCGCTGATCTCCAAGCTGTACGGCAAGGACCCGTACACGGTGTACGCGGACGAGCGCCCCGAACTGTTCGACAGCGCGGGTGTGCCGGTGCAGCCCAACGGCGGTATCAGCGGCGAGTTCTGGTTCGGCCTCGAACCGGGCAACGGGTACGACGTCTTCACCAAGCTCATCTTCGGTATCCGTACCTCGCTGATGATCTCGCTGGCCGTCACCATAACCGTCGTCCTCACCGGCATCCTGCTCGGGGTCGCGGCCGGCTACCTCGGCGGGCGCGTCGACTTCGTCATCGGCCGGGTCATCGACTTCCTCCTCGCCTTCCCGGCGCAGTTGTTCTTCATCGCGAGCATGCCGGTCGTCGTCTCGCTGTTCGTCAGCCCCCGCGACGAGACCCCCACCTACGTCCGGGTGTTCGCGCTGATCATCGTCCAGTGGTTCCTGGGCTGGATGAGTCTCGCCCGCATTCTGCGCGGCACCTCGCTCGCCCTGCGCGAGCGGGAGTTCATCGAGGCGGCGAGGGTCAGCGGGGCCTCGCCGTGGCGGATCATCAGCAAGGAGATCCTGCCGAACGTGGTCACCCCGCTGCTGGTGCAGGCCACCTACCTGCTGCCCGCGTTCGTCACCGCCGAGGCGGGACTGTCCTTCCTGGGCGTGGGCATCGTCGAACCGACGCCGGACTGGGGGCAGATGTTCTCCAAGGCGTCCACCGAACTGGTGATGCAGAACGACATCACCTACATGTTCTTCCCCGGCATCTCGATGATCATCTTCATCGTGGCCTTCAACCTGCTCGGGGATTCGGTCAGGGACGCGTTCGACCCCAAGTCGGCGCGCTGACCGTCCATTTCGCACCACAGCATCGCACGCACAGCACTACCAGCAGTTTCTCCGCACTGGTGACACAGAACGCACTGGTGACACAGAGATGGGTGGGAACCTCGTGACGAGTAGGGGCGGACGCCACGCATACGGCGCGCTTTCCGTGCTCGCGGCCGGAGCGCTTGTGCTCACCGGTTGCAGCAAGGGCGGCAGCGACAAGGGCGGCGACGACGACAAGCAGCAGCAGAACGCCCAGCGCCAGCAGGCGCTGATCGAGTTCGGTGACGCGAAGGCGTCCACCGGACCGGCCGCCGAGGTGCCCGGCGCCAAGCCCGGCGGCACCCTGGAAGTGCTCCAGCGCGACAGCTACGCGCACCTCGACCCGGCGCAGATCTACGTCGCCGACGAGGGCTCGCTGGCCACGCTGCTGCACCGTGGCCTGACCGGCTACAAGGCGACCGGCGACGACGGCAGCAAGCACGAGGTGGTCGGCGACCTCGCCACCGACTCCGGCACCACCACCGACGGCGGCAAGACCTGGAAGTACACGCTCAAGGACGGCATCAAGTTCCAGGACGGGACGCCGATCACGTCCAAGGACGTCCGGCACAGCGTCGAGCGGCTCTTCGCGCCCTTCATCAACCAGGGCCCGACCTTCGTCCAGCAGTGGCTGGCCGACTCGCCGGGCGCGACCTACCGCAAGCTGCTCAAGGACGGCCCCTACAAGGGCAAGCACCTGCCGGACTCGGTGCTGGAGACGCCGGACGACAAGACGATCGTCTTCCACTTCAAGACCCCGCACGCCGACCTGCCGTACGCGCTGGCCATGGCGGGCTACGGGATCGTCTCCCAGAAGGGCGACACCAAGGAGCGCTACGACAAGGCGCCCGTGACGACCGGCCCGTACAAGGTCGAGTCGTTCAAGTCCGGCAAGTCCATGGTGCTGGTGAAGAACACCAACTGGGACCCGAAGACGGACCCGATCCGCCACCAGTACATCGACCGGTTCAACTTCACGTTCAACCAGCAGTACGAGGCGTCCACCAAGGCCCTGCTCGCCGACGGCGGCAAGGACCGGACGGGCATCAGCTTCAACAACCAGGTCGACGCGGGCAACCTGTCCTCGGTGCTGAACGACGCGAAGCTGAAGTCGCGCACGGTCTCCGGCTACCAGTCGTTCGTCGGCCAGATGAACATCAACATGAGCCACAAGCCGATGCAGGACAAGACGGTCCGCGAGGCCATCGCCTACGCCCTGCCGGTCACGCCGTTCGTCCGTGCCTACGGCGGCACCGACGCCATGGAGGTCGCGGGCGGTCTGATCTCCCCGACCGTCTCCGGCTACGACGCGGCCTTCGACCCGTGGGGCAAGAAGAAGAAGCCCGCCGGTGACGCGGCCAAGGCCAAGGAGCTGCTGAAGAAGGCCGGCAAGCTCAACATGAAGCTGACCTTCGGTTACATCAACACCCCCGAGGGCCAGCAGTACTCCACCGCCATGGCGGCGGGCCTGAAGAAGGCCGGCTTCGACGTCCAGCGCCAGGAGATCCCGGCCGAGACCTACTACGACCAGGTCTCCAAGCTGGACAACAACTACGACATCTTCCACACCGCGTGGGGCGCCGACTGGCCGTCCACCTCGACCGTGATCCCGCCGCTGTACGACGGCCGCGTGATCGCCGAGGGCGCGCAGAACTACTCGCAGGTCAACGACCCGAAGATCAACAGCGAGATCGACCGGATCGGCAAGATCACCGACCCGGCGAAGGCCGCGTCCGAGTGGGAGAAGCTCGACCAGTACATCGTGAAGGACGTCATCAACGTCGTCCCGACCGCGTACTACAAGCAGACGCAGATCGCCGGTTCCAAGGTCGGCGGCCTGGTCTACGACGACGTGCTCAGCGGGATCGACCCGCGCCGTCTGTTCATCAAGTAACCGCCCTCGCCCGGCGTCCGGCGCGCACCCGCGGGGGGCGCGCCGGGCCCGGGCCCCGGACCGCCGACGTCAGAGAGCTGCCCCTGTCATGCTGCGCTTCCTCGTCCGCCGGACCCTCGGTGCCGTCGTCATCCTCTTCCTGCTCAGCATCGTCACGTTCATCCTGTTCTTCGGGGTGCCGCGCGACCCGGCGCTGCTGATGTGCGGCAAGACCTGCAACCCGGAGGCCATCGAGAACATCCACCATGTGCTCGGCCTCGACAAGTCCATCCCCGAGCAGTACATGATCTTCCTGCACAACATCGCCGTGGGCAGTGACAGCTTCGCCCAGGGGCCGTGCCCGGCACCCTGCTTCGGCTACTCGTACCACACCAACGAGCAGGTCTGGGGCACGCTGATCGACCGGCTGCCCACCACGGTCTCGCTGACCATCGGCAGTGCGGTGATCTTCCTCGCCATCGGCATCGGGGCCGGTCTGGTGGCCGCCTGGCGGCGCGGCACCATGGTCGACAAGGTGGCGACGGCCGGCGCGATGGTCATCAGCGGTATGCAGATCTACTTCCTCGGCCCGCTGGCCCTGGCGCTCCTCGTCTACCAGACCCACTGGTTCGAGAAGCCCGGCTACAACGACTTCACCGCGAACCCCGTCACCTGGTTCTCGGGGCTGATCATCCCCTGGGTGATCCTCTCCACCATCTTCGCGGCGCAGTACACCCGTATGGCGCGCTCCTCGATGATCGAGCAGCTCCAGGAGGACCACGTCCGCACCGCCCGCGCCAAGGGCATGTCCCGGCGGTACGTCTTCTTCCGGTACGCCTGGCGCGGTTCGCTGATCCCGATCGTCACCATCTTCGGCATCGACCTGGGCTCCCTGCTCGGCGGCGCCATCATCACCGAGTGGACCTTCGGTCTGCCGGGGCTCGGCCAACTTTCCGTGCAGTCCGTCTACTTCAGCGATCTGCCGCTGCTGCTCGGCGTGATGCTGTTCGCCGCCGCCATGATCCTGCTCTTCAACATCGTCGTCGACGCCGCGTACGCCTTCATCGACCCGCGCGTGCGGCTGTCCTAGGAGCACTGTCGTGACCACTTTGACCAAGGAGGCCGGCGGTCCGGCCCCGGCGGGCGCCGGTCCGCTGCTGTCCGTGCGTGATCTGCACGTCAGCTTCAAGACCGAGGACGGCATCGTACGGGCGGTCGACGGGCTCTCCTTCGACCTGGAACGCGGCAGGACGCTCGGCATCGTGGGCGAGTCGGGTTCCGGGAAGTCGGTGACCAACCTGACCGTGCTCGGCCTGCACAACCCGATGTTCACCACCGTCGAGGGCGAGATCCTGCTGGACGGCCGGGAGTTGACGACCGCACGGGAATCGGAGCTGGAGAAGCTGCGCGGCAACAAGGTCGCCATGATCTTCCAGGACCCGCTGACCGCGCTCTCCCCCTATTACACGGTCGGCCGGCAGATCGCCGAGCCGTACATGAAGCACACCGGCGCCTCCAAGCGGGAGGCGTGGAGCCGTGCGGTGGAGATGCTGGGCAAGGTCGGCATCCCCAACCCCAAGGCGCGGGCGGCCGATTACCCGCACCAGTTCTCCGGCGGTATGCGCCAGCGCGCGATGATCGCCATGGCGCTGATCTGCGACCCGGACCTGCTGATCGCGGACGAGCCGACCACCGCGCTGGACGTGACGGTCCAGGCGCAGATCCTCGACCTGCTCAAGGACCTGCAGCAGGAGTTCGGTTCGGGCATCATCTTCATCACCCACGACCTGGGGGTGATCGCGGACATGGCCGACGACATCATGGTGATGTACGCGGGCAGCGCGGTGGAGCGCGGTTCGGTCGATGCCGTGCTGCACGCGCCCGAACACCCCTACACCTGGGGTCTGCTGAACTCGATGCCGCGGCTGGACTCCGACCCGTCCATCGCGCTCACCCCCATTCCGGGTGCCCCGCCCTCCCTGCTCAGCCCGCCCTCGGGCTGCCGCTTCCATCCCCGCTGTCCCTTCCGGGACCGGGTCGAGGGCGACCGGTGCGTCACCGAGCGTCCGCTGCTCGGGGCGCGGGAGTCGGCGTGTCATCTGACCCCGGCGCAGAAGCGGGACATCTTCGTGGACGAGATCAAGCCCCGGCTGGGCTAGGGCGTGAAGGAGGAACCGTCATGACAAAGGACCTGCTCGTGCCCACTCCGCGGGGCGAGGGTGCCGAGGCGGGCGGCGAACCGCTGCTGGAGGTCTCCGGTCTGACCAAGCACTTCCCGGTCAAGGGGGGTTTCCCGATCCGGCGTACCGTCGGCGCGGTCCAGGCGGTGGACGGTGTCGACCTGTCGGTGGGGGTGGGGGAGAGCTTCGGGCTGGTGGGTGAGTCGGGCTGCGGCAAGTCCACCACGGGCCGGCTGATCACCCGGCTGATGGAGCCGACCGCGGGCACGATCTCCTACCGGGGCAAGGACATCAGCCATGCCTCGCGGCGGGAGCTGGCGCCGATCCGGTCCGAGATCCAGATGATCTTCCAGGACCCCTACTCCTCCCTCAACCCGCGCCAGACGGTCGGCAGGATCATCTCCGGGCCGATGGAGATCAACGGCATCGAGCCGTCCGGCGGCCGCGAGAAGCGGGTGCGGGAGCTGCTGGAGATCGTGGGTCTCAACCCGGAGCACTTCAACCGCTTCCCGCACGAGTTCTCCGGCGGCCAGCGCCAGCGCATCGGTGTGGCGCGGGCGCTCGCGCTGGAGCCCAAGCTGATCGTGGCCGACGAGCCGGTCTCCGCGCTGGACGTCTCCATCCAGGCGCAGGTGGTGAACCTGCTCCAGAAGGTGCAGCGTGAGCTGGGCATCGCGTTCCTGTTCATCGCGCACGACCTCGCCATCGTCCGGCACTTCTCGCAGCGGGTGGCGGTGATGTACCTGGGCAAGATCATCGAGGTGGGTGACCGCGACTCCATCTACAACCGCCCTCGCCACCCGTACACCCACGCCCTGCTCTCCGCCGTGCCCGAGGTGAGCGTGGCGGGCGAGGACGCGCCGCCGCGCGAGCGCATCCGCCTCGCCGGTGACGTGCCGTCCCCGATCGACCCGCCCTCGGGCTGCCGCTTCCGCACCCGGTGCTGGAAGGCGCAGGACAAGTGCGCGACGGAGGAACCGCCGCTGGTCCGGCTCGACGGCAACCGCGCCGGTCACCTGACCGCCTGCCACTTCCCGGAGGAGCCGACGACCGAGGCCCGCGACGAGGACATCGTCCTGGACCCGGCGCTGGTGGCGCTGGAGGAGGACGTGGCCAAGGAGTAGGGCCTCTCTTCCGGATCAGGCCGGCTCGGGTCGGCAAGATCCGGAAGAAAAGCCCTAGGAAGCCGCCACGGCCACGGTGATGATCTCCGGGGACGCGGGGGTGAGCGGACTTCGGTCCCAGTCCCCGTGGCGGGCGAGGACGTGCAGGCCGGCGTCGGCGAGGAAGCGGTCCAGTTCGGCGGTGGTGAGGAAGCGCAGGGCGTTGCGGCCGACGGCCGGGGCCGGCCAGGTGTCGCACGCGTAGGTCTCCGTGAAGCCGACGACGCCGTTCGCCGGTCCGTGCGTCACCTCGTGGCTGACCCGGATCTCCGTGCCGTCGGGGCCGGTGATCGTGTGCACCCGGTCCGGGGTCCAGCGCTCCCAGGCGCGGGCCTCGGGGTTGCGGGTCTCGAAGACGAAGCGCCCGTCCTCGGTCAGGGCTTCCCGTACGGCGTCCAGGCACTGCCGGATGTCCTCGTCGCGGACCAGCTGCTGGAAGGCGTGCCCGGTCATCACCGCGAGCGCGAACTCCCGCTTCCACCGCCCGCTGCGGGTGTCCCCGAGCACCCACTCGATGTCCGGGGTGCCCCGCCGGGCCTGGACCAGCATGGCCGCGGCCGGGTCGAGCCCGGTCAGCCGTCCCGGATGCCCCTCGGCGCGGGCCCGGCGCAGCAACTGCCCGGTGCCGCAGCCGATGTCGAGCACGGAGCGCGCCGTCCGGATCAGGCCGAGGTGGAAGTCGTCGCCCGGGCCCCACGGGTTGAGGGCGTCGTAGTGCGCCGCGAGCGACAGGTCGTTGAAGGGGTGCGCTGCCACCGGGGCAGTCTCACACGGGCACCGCGGAGCGCGTGCGGGCCGGCGAACGATTCCGGCCACCTGGCGCGGGTCCACCGGGGAAAGGCGGAAGGCCCGCGTCGGGGTGGACGCGGGCCTTCGGTCCCCTGGAACAGGACATTCGGGGCTCGGGTCAATGGGCCGGTGAAAGTCCGTTCCGCAGGCGGCGGTCGACGAAAGGGGTGTGTCAGACCGCTTCCTGGGGGGTCTTGGAGAGACTGGCGACCGGAATGATCTCCTGTGACTCCGGGTAGTGGCAAGCCGTGAGGTGGCCGGGCTTGTTGCCCTCGGCCTCCACGAGCGGCGGGGCCTCGGCCGCGCACTTCTCCGTCGCCTTCCAGCAGCGGGTGCGGAAGCGGCAGCCGGAGGGCGGGTCGATGGGGGAGGGCACGTCCCCGACCAGACGGATGCGCTCGCGCGGAGTCTCGTCGACGGTGGCCTCGGGCACGGCGGAGAGCAGCGCGCGGGTGTAGGGGTGGCGCGGGTTCTCGTAGAGGTCGTCGCGGTCGCCGATCTCCACGATCTTGCCGAGGTACATCACCGCGACGCGCTGCGAGAAGTGCCGGACGATCGCCAGGTCGTGCGCGATGAACACGAAGGCGATGCCGAGTTCGCGCTGCACCTTCTGGAGCAGGTTGACGACCTGGGCCTGGATGGAGACGTCGAGTGCGGAGACCGGCTCGTCGGCCACGATCAGCTTCGGGTTCAGGGCGAGCGCGCGGGCGACGCCGATGCGCTGGCGCTGGCCGCCGGAGAACTCGTGCGGGAAGCGGTTGAAGTGCTCGGGGTTGAGACCCACGATCTCCAGCAGCTCCCGCACCCGCTTCTCGCGGCCGCCGGGCGGCTCGATGCCGTTGATCTCCATCGGCCCGGAGATGATCTTGCCGACCGTGTGCCGCGGGTTCAGCGAGGCGTACGGGTCCTGGAAGATCATCTGGATCTCGGACCGGATCGGGGCGAGTTCCCTGCGCCCGGCGTGCGTGATGTCCTTGCCGCGGTACGCGATCCGGCCCGCGGTCGGCTCCATCAGCCGGGTGATCAGCCGCCCGGTGGTGGACTTGCCGCAGCCCGACTCGCCGACCAGGCCCAGGCTCTCGCCCTCGGCCACCTGGAAGTCCAGTCCGTCCACGGCCTGGACCGCGCCGACGGTACGGCGGATCGGGAAGCCTCCCTTGATCGGGAAGTGCTTGGTCAGCCCGGAGACGTCCAGGAGGGGGGTGGAGTCGCTCATGGTGGTGAAATCCCGTCTCGTGTACGTCAGATGGCCTTGCTGGCGGCAAGGCCGGCGAGGAACTCACGGCGCTGGCCGTCGGAAAGGTGGCAGGCGTTGCCGCGGCCGTCCTCGATCTGGAGCGGCGGGCGCTCGGTGGCGCACCGGTTGCCCTCCACCTTCTCCGCGAAGGCGCAGCGGGGGTGGAAGCGGCAGCCGGTGGGCGGGTTCAGCAGCGAGGGCGGGGAGCCGGGGATCGGGTTGAGCGGCACGTCGACCGGGCCGTCCAGGCTCGGCATGGAGCCGAGCAGGCCCCAGGTGTAGGGGTGCTGCGGGGTGCGCAGCACCTCCTCCTTGGGGCCGCGCTCCACGCAGCGGCCGCCGTACATCACCAGCACGTCGTCGGCGACGTCCGCGATGACGCCCAGGTCGTGGGTGATGAAGATGATCGAGGTGCCGAACTCCTGCTGGAGGTCCTTGAGCAGGTCCATGATCTGGGCCTGCACGGTGACGTCCAGCGCGGTGGTCGGCTCGTCCGCGATCAGCAGCTTCGGGTCGCAGACCAGGGCCATGGCGATCATCGCGCGCTGGCGCATGCCGCCGGAGAACTCGTGCGGGTAGTTGTCCACCCGGCGGTCGGGCTGCGGGATGCCGACCCGGCGCAGCATCTCGATCGCCCGCTCCCGCGCGGCCTTCTTCGAGGCACCGGTGTGCTTGCGGTACACCTCGCCGATCTGGGTGCCGATGGTGTGGTACGGCGACAGCGAGGCCAGGGCGTCCTGGAAGATCATCGCCATCTTGTTGCCGCGGAGCTTCTCCAGCTTCCGCTCCGGGGCGCCGAGCAGCTCCTCGCCGTCCAGCAGGATCTGGCCCTCGATCGTGGTGTGGTCGCGGTCGTGCAGGCCCAGGATCGTCAGGTTGGTGACGGACTTGCCGGAACCGGACTCGCCCACGATGCCGAGCGTCTGGCCCTTGGCCAGGTCGAAGGTGAGTCCGTCGACGGCCTTGACCATGCCGTCCTCGGTGGAGAAGTGGACCTTGAGGTCCTTGACGGAGAGGAACGGCTGCTGATGGGTGCTCGTCACGGGGACGCTCCTGGGGGTGATGCGAGGGGTAGGGGGACGGACGGAGGTCAGGCGAGCCGGATGCGCGGGTCGATCATGCCGTAGACCGCGTCGACGATGATGTTGAAGACGACGATCGCGCCGGCCGACAGCAGGGTGACGCCCATGAGCATGGGCAGGTCGCTCTTCTCCACCGAGTCCACCGCGAGCCGGCCCACGCCCTGGAGGCTGAAGGTGTACTCGGTGATCATCGCGCCGCCGATGAGGGTGGCCAGGTCGATGCCGAAGATGGTGACGATCGGGCCCATCGCGCCGCGCCAGGCGAACCGGAAGAACACGTTGCGGCCGGAGAGGCCCTTGGCGCGGGCGGTGCGGACGTAGTCCTCGCTGAGCGTCTCCACGAGCTGGGAGCGCGTCATACGGGTGTAGTTGGCGGTCCAGATCAGCGCGAGCACCAGCCACGGCAGCAGCAGGCCGGAGGCCCAGGCGGCCGGGTTCTCGGTGATCGGCGTGTAGGACGGGTTGTCCAGGACGTCGAGCTTGGCGACGAGGAAGTACATCGCGATGTAGCCGACGAAGTAGATCTGGAGCGAGGAGGCGACCAGCGAGGCCGAGCTGGCCAGCTTGTCCTGCCACTTGCCCTGCTTCACCGCGGCGATCATGCCGGCGCCGATGCCGAAGATCAGGAAGACGACGGCCGAGCCGAAGGCCAGCGAGAGCGTCAGCGGCAGCCGGTCCATGATCGTGCCGAGCACGGGCTCGCGGTTGGCGAAGGAGTACCCGAGGCACGGGGCGCTGCAGTCGCCGAAGTCGCCGTAGCTGCGGCCGACGAAGATGCCCTTGATCCAGTACCAGTACTGCACCGGGACCGGGTGGTCGATGCCCAGGTTGTGCCGCACCTGCGCGAGCATCTGAGGCGTGCAGTTCTTGCCGCACGACATCATGGCGGGGTCACGCGGGATGGCGTAGAAGAGCCAGAAGGTGACGGCGCTGATGATCAACAGAATCGCCAGCGCGCCGAAGACTCGGCGGACGAGGAAGCGGAGCATGGGGCGTGACTTTCCGGACGGGGCGCCGTCGCCGGGGTGAGGGGGGCCATGAGGGGGCGGCCCGGTCGTGGCCGCCCCCGGTGGGTCGTGCGCGCTTACTTCTTGGCGTACAGCTTGCAGAGCGCGACGCAGGTGTTGCCCGAGTCGTAGATCACGTTGCCGACCTTGGAGCCGAACATCCAGTTGCGGATGGAGTGGTAGTCCGGCACGACGGCGGCCAGCTCCATGATCTGGCGGTCGACGGCGCCCCACGCCTTGTTGGCCGCCTCGACGTCCGCGATCTTGGACGCGGCGTCGATCGCCTTGTTGACGCTCGGGTCGTTGAGCTGGGCGTAGTTGCTGCGGCCGTCACCGATGTTCTTGCCGCTCCAGCAGGGGTAGAACACGGAGTAGCCGTTCGGCCAGTCCGGGCTCCAGCCGGCCGCGAAGAGGTCGTAGCCGTTGTCGATCTTGCCGATCTGCGTGTAGAAGGTCGACTTGTCGATCTGCTTGTTGACGACCACGAAGCCGGCGGCCTCAAGGGCGTTCTTGATGGCGACGGCCTGCTTCACCGCGTTGTCCGACTGCTGGTGCGCGATGACCAGCTTCTGGCCGACCTTGCCGGCCTCCTTCAGCAGCGCCTTGGCCTTGGCCGGGTCGCCGCCGGGCTTCTTCTCCACGCCGTAGAGGTCGAAGTCCTGGTAGCCGGGGGTGACCGGGCTGAGGATCGTGGTGGCGATCTCGGTCGAGGCGCGGCCGCCGCGGATGGTCTGGAGCTGCTGGTGCGGCCACGCCCAGTTGATGGCCTGGCGGACCTTGACGTCCTTGATGCGGGTGGTGTTGATCGGCCAGTAGTAGGTGACCGTGTCGACCGCGGTGAGGACGCGCTTCTTGATCTTGGGGTCGGTCAGCACCTGGGCGACGCGCTCGGCGGCGACCTCGTTGAAGATCGACATCGCGTACTGGTCGTTGCCGCGGTCCGAGATGAAGCGGTCGGTCGAGGAGACCGGCTGGAAGCCGTACTGGAAGACGTACTTGTCCGGGTAGTTGTTGCGGATCGAGTCCGTCTTCGGGTCCCAGTGCTCGTTGCGCACGTAGGTCATCGACTTGCCGATGCTGCGGCTCTCGATGCGGTACGGGCCGCAGGAGAACGGGCGCTTGTCGTACTTCTCCTTGGTGTCCTTCTTCTTCGACACCAGGGCGTAACCGCGCATGGCCAGCGTGTAGTTGAAGTCGGCGCGCGGCTCGGTGAGGCGGAAGGTGACCGTCTTGCCGGAGATCTCGACCGAGTCGAGCTTCTTGCCGCCCTCGAAGGGGCCCTTGTACTTGTCGCCGCCGACCAGCCACTGCTGGACGTAGCGCGGGCCCTCGGTGACGAAGGAGGCGAAGAGGCGCTCGAAGGTGTGGCGGACGTCGTCCATGGAGAGGTCGGAACCGTCCTCCCACTTGATGCCGTCCTTGAGCGTGAAGGACCAGGTGCGGCCGCCGTCCTTCATGGTGCCGGCGTCGGTGGCCGCGTCACCGACCAGGACGCAGCCGCCCTTGTCGTCGAGGCGGTAGCCGGTCAGACCGCGCATGATCGGGACCGTGATGGCGGCCTCGGTCGAGACGTAGATCTGGGCCGGGTCCATGTGGTCCATGTCGAACTGGTCGAGCGAGTAGATCGTCCCGCCCTTGACCGCGCCCGGCACCTCGGGGGCAGGCCCCGTGGAGTCGGCCTTGGTGCCGACCGGGATGTTCATGGTCTTGCCCTTGCTCACGGACGGGACCTGGGGGCCGGAGCCCTTGCTGTCGCTGCTGCCGCAGGCGGTCAGCACACTGGTGGAGGCGGCGGCCACACCGGTGGCGATCAGGAAGTTCCTACGGGAAAAAGCCATGCTGAGCCTGCCTGTGAGTGTCAGATTCGGACGATCGGAATCAGCCGGACGTCATGGAGGACTGGGCCGGGTGGAACGGGTCTGCTACCGCTTCGACTTCGGGTCGAGGGCGTCACGCACGGAGTCACCGAGCAAGTTGAAGGCGAGGACGAAGATCACCATGGCGATGCCCGGGAAGAGCATGAAGGTGATGTCCTGCGAGTAGAAGGTGGCGCCGCGGCCGATCATCACGCCCCAGTCCGGGGTCGGGTCGGTGATGCCGACGCCGAGGAAGGCCAGTCCGGCCTCGGCGGTCACGTAGGCCGGGAGCATCAGCGTGGACTGGATGAGGATGGGCGTCCACAGGTTGGGCAGCAGCTCCTTGAACACGATGCGCCGCGGTGAGGCACCGGTGACCTTGGCCGCCTCGACGAACTCCCGCTCGCGCAGGCCCAGCACCTGACCGCGCAGGAGGCGGGCGATGGACGCCCAGCCGAAGGCGGAGAGGACGATGATCAGCGACATCGCCACGAGCCAGGTCGGGATGTTCTCGTCGGCCGCGACGAAGATGCCGTAGACGACCGGCATGAACGCGATGAAGAACAGCGTGGACGGGAACGACAGGACGATGTCGATGATCCGGCCGACGAGGTAGTCGGTCTTGCCGCCCAGGTAGCCCGCGGTGACGCCGATGACGACGCCGACCACCGTGGTCAGGAGCGTGGCGGCGGTGGCGATGCCCAGCGAGGTCCGGATGCCGTAGAGCAGGAAGGTGAAGACGTCGCGTCCGAGCTGGGGCTCGATGCCGAACCAGAACTCGGAGCTCATGCCGCCGTTGGGGCCGACGGGGTAGGAGAACGCGTCCAGCAGCTCGGGCCGCTCGCTCGCGTAGGTGGTGTACGGGTCCTTGCCGTACAGCTTCGCTATGAGGGGCGCGGCTATCGCGATCACGAAGAAGAAGATGACGACGAAGGCGGAGATCACGCCGGTCCGGTCACGCTTGAAACGCTTCCACGCCAGCCGTCCGGGGGAGCGGCTCTCGCCGCCCTTCGGCGCGTCCGGGGAAGCGGCCGACTTCTCGACGGGCTCGTCGGTCACCTCAAGCGGGGCAGCCGCGGATGGAGTTGGGGTGGTCATCGGTGCTCCTGGCCCGGGGGAGGGTCTGAGGACTCCGCAGGGTGCTCCCCTACGGGCTACGCCGGACTTTTTCAACGCAATTCATTCAAGGTCAATAAATTCTCGGTCGACTTGGTTTTCTCTTTACCTCCTTTACTTCTGCTTGACGCATCCGTAGCTACGCGTGTAGCGCGACCGTAATCAATCCGTGCTTCACTCCGGACTATTCGGGTAGATCGGTCAATGGGTTCGATATGCGGACGGCGAGGTGTCGAAATGCGTACATCGGCGCGTCGTGATCCAACGTTTCGGCAACGTTGCGCGGCGATCCGTTGCGTCATGTCGGCAAGATCGCCGAGGGCGCGCCCGGCCTGCCTGCATATGGCTGACCTGTTCCCCCGAAGGCGGGGCAATCGGGCGGCGGGCATGCGGGATGTGCCGTACGGGCCGATATTGACCGGTAACGGTGAGGTGATCTTCGAGGAGGCAAGCATGCGCGGAATCACGCCCGCCCGATGGCTCGTCGCCGCCGCCGCGGTGGCGCTCGCCGCGACCGGCTGCGGCGGCGGAGCGAGCGGCGCCGCGAACGGCGGGATGCTCACCTCCTCCTGGGGCGACCCGCAGAACCCGCTGGAGCCGGCCAACACCAACGAGGTGCAGGGCGGCAAGGTGCTCGACATGGTCTTCCGGGGTCTGAAGCGGTACGACCCGAGGACCGGCGAGGCCCAGAACATGCTGGCCCAGTCGATCGAGACCACCGACTCCCGCCACTACACCGTGAAGCTCAAGGACGGCTGGACCTTCTCCAACGGCGAGAAGGTGACCGCCCGCTCCTTCACCGACGCCTGGAACTACGGCGCGAGCCTGAAGAACCGGCAGAAGAACGCGTACTTCTTCGGCTACATCGAGGGCTACGACCAGGTCCACCCGGAGATGGGCGGCCAGCGCGCGAACACCCTGAGCGGGCTGGAGGTGGTCGACGACCACACCTTCACCGTCACCCTCAACCAGAAGTTCTCCGGCTTCCCCGACACCCTCGGCTACGCCGCCTTCGCCCCGCTGCCCCGCGCCTTCTTCACCGACCACGCCGCCTGGCTGAAGAACCCGGTCGGCAACGGCCCGTACTCCATCGAGTCCTACACCAAGGGCTCCCAGATGACGCTGGCGAAGTGGGACCGCTACCCCGGCGCCGACAAGGCGCTCAACGACGGGGTGATCCTCAAGGTCTACACCGACAGCAACACCGCCTACACCGACCTGATGGCCGGCAACCTGGACCTCGCCGACGACATCCCGGCCGCCCAGCTGAAGAACGTGAAGACCGACCTGGGCGAGCGGTACATCAACACCCCGGCCGGCATCATCCAGACCCTCGCCTTCCCGTACTACGACGAGCGCTGGAACGAGCCCGGCATGGAGAAGGTGCGCACCGGGCTGTCCATGGCCGTCAACCGGGACCAGATCACCCGGACCATCTTCCAGCGCACCCGCACCCCCGCCACCGACTGGACCTCACCCGTCCTCGGCGTCGACGGCGGATTCAAGGCCGGGCTGTGCGGCCGGGCCTGCACCTACGACCCGGCGACGGCCAGGAAGCTGGTCCGGCAGGGCGGGGGCATCCCCGGCGGCACCCTGAAGATCACCTACAACGCGGACACCGGCTCGCACCGGGAGTGGATCGACGCGGTCTGCAACTCCATCAACAACGCCCTGGACGACGACAACGCCTGTGTCGGCAACCCGGTCGGCACCTTCGCCGACTTCCGCAACCAGCTCGGGCAGCACAAGATGAGCGGCCCCTTCCGGGCGGGCTGGCAGATGGACTACCCGCTGATCCAGAACTTCCTCCAGCCGCTGTACTTCACCGGCGCCTCCTCCAACGACGGCCAGTGGTCCAACTCCGAGTTCGACGAGCTGGTGGACCGGGCCAACGCCGAGACCGACCCGGCCAAGGCCGTCTCCACCTTCCAGCAGGCCGAGGAGGTCGTCCGGGACAACATGGCCGCCATCCCGCTCTGGTACCAGAACGGCAACGCGGGCTACTCCCAGCGCCTCACCGGCGTCCAGCTCAACCCGTTCAGCGTGCCGGTGTACAACGAGATCAAGGTGAGCTGAGCCGATGGGGCGCTACGTCGTCCGGCGACTGCTCCAGATGGTGCCGGTGTTCGTCGGGGCCACCCTGCTGATCTTCCTCATGGTCAACGTGATGGGCGACCCCATCGCGGGCCTGTGCGGGGAGCGGCAGTGCGACGCGGCCACCGCCGCCCAGCTCAAGAGCGAGTTCGGCCTCGACCGGCCGCTCTGGCAGCAGTACGCGACCTACATGGGCAACGTCTTCACCGGTGACTTCGGCACCGCCTTCAACGGGCAGCCCGTCACCGAGCTGATGGCGGCCGCCTTCCCCGTCACCCTCCGGCTGACCATCGTGGCCGTCCTCTTCGAGCTGGTCGTCGGCATCAGCCTCGGCGTGCTCACCGGGCTGAGCCGAGGCCGGCCCGTCGACACCGGGGTGCTGCTGCTCACCCTCGTGGTGATCTCCGTGCCGACCTTCGTCACCGGCCTGGTGCTCCAGCTGCTGCTCGGCGTGGAGTGGGGCTGGATCAAACCCTCGGTCTCCCCGGAGGCGCCGTTCGACGAGCTGATCGTGCCCGGCCTGGTGCTGGCCTCCGTCTCGCTCGCCTACGTCACCCGGCTGACCCGCACCTCCATCGCGGAGAACCGGCGCTCGGACTACGTCCGCACCGCCGTCGCCAAGGGGCTGCCCCGGCGCCGGGTCATCGTCCGGCACCTGCTGCGGACCTCGCTGATCCCCGTCGTCACCTTCATCGGCACCGACGTCGGCGCGCTGATGGGCGGCGCGATCGTCACCGAGCGGATCTTCAACATCCACGGCGTCGGCTTCCAGCTCTACCAGGGCATCCTGCGGCAGAACACGCAGACCGTGGTCGGTTTCGTGACCGTGCTGGTCCTGGTCTTCCTGGTCGCCAACCTGCTGGTGGACCTGCTCTACGCGGTACTCGACCCGAGGATTCGCTATGCCTGAGCCGTCTTCCTACGAGTCACGGGGGGCGATCGCCGGGACCGGCGCGGGCGGGGCGATGGACCTCGCGGCCGGCGAGGCCGCCACCCTGGAGCGGGTGCCGGGCGGACCGGCGGGCGGCGGGCCGGACAGCAGGCCGCGCTCGCTGTGGTCCGACGCCTGGCGGGACCTCAGGCGCAACCCGGTCTTCCTGCTCTCGGCGCTGGTCATCGTCTTCCTGGTCGTCATCTCCATCTGGCCCTCGGCCATCACCTCCGGCAACCCCCTCGACTGCGACCTCGCCAAGGCGCAGGACGGCTCCGCGCCCGGCCACCCCTTCGGCTTCGACGGCCAGGGCTGCGACGTCTACACCCGCACGGTGTACGGCGCGCG
Organism: Streptomyces sp. NPDC046860; assembly: GCF_040645115.1. Lineage (NCBI taxonomy): Bacteria > Bacillati > Actinomycetota > Actinomycetes > Kitasatosporales > Streptomycetaceae > Streptomyces > Streptomyces sp. NPDC046860. The sequence goes on from NZ_JBEYXQ010000001.1 coordinate 134,576, forward strand.
CACCTCGGTCACCGTGGGTGTGTGCGCCACGCTCGGGGTGGCCCTGTTCGGATCGGTGCTCGGCGGGCTCGCCGGGTTCTTCGGCGGCGCCTGGGACGCGGTGCTGTCGCGGGTCACCGACATCTTCTTCGCCATCCCGGTGGTCCTCGGCGGCCTGGTGCTGCTGTCGGTGGTCACCAGCAACACCGTCTGGCCGGTCGTCGGGTTCATGGTGCTGCTCGGCTGGCCGCAGATCTCCCGCATCGCGCGCGGTTCCGTCATCACCGCCCGGCAGAACGACTACGTGCAGGCCGCCCGCGCGCTCGGCGCCTCGCCCGCCCGGCTGCTGCTGCGGCACATCGCGCCCAACGCCGTCGCCCCCGTCATCGTCGTGGCCACCATCGCGCTCGGCACCTACATCTCGCTGGAGGCCACCCTGTCCTACCTCGGCGTCGGCCTGAAACCGCCCAGTGTGTCCTGGGGCATCGACATCTCCGCGGCCTCGCCCTACATCCGCAACGCCCCGCACGCCCTGCTGTGGCCCTCCGGGGCGCTGGCCATCACCGTCCTGGCCTTCATCATGCTCGGCGACGCGGTGCGTGACGCCCTCGACCCGAAGCTGAGGTGAGAGACGTGCCGCTGCTCGAAGTGCGCGACCTGCACGTGGAGTTCCGCACCCGCGACGGTGTCGCCAAGGCCGTCAACGGGGTGTCCTACGAGGTGGACGCGGGGGAGACGCTGGCCGTGCTCGGGGAGTCCGGGTCGGGCAAGTCGGTCACCGCGCAGGCCGTGATGGGCATCCTCGACATGCCGCCCGGCCGGATCACCGGCGGGCAGATCCTCTTCCAGGGCCGCGACCTGCTGACGATGAAGGAGGAGGAGCGGCGGCGGATCAGGGGCGCCGGCATGGCGATGATCTTCCAGGACGCGCTGTCCGCCCTGAACCCCGTGCTCCCGGTGGGCGACCAGCTCGGCGAGATGTTCACCGTGCACCGGGGAATGTCCCGCAAGGACGCGCGGAAGCGAGCCGTCGAGCTGATGGACCGGGTGCGCATCCCGGGCGCCGCCCAGCGGGTGCGGGACTATCCGCACCAGTTCTCCGGCGGCATGCGCCAGCGGATCATGATCGCCATGGCGATCGCGCTGGAACCCGCGCTCGTCATCGCAGACGAACCCACCACCGCGCTCGACGTCACCGTGCAGGCCCAGGTGATGGACCTCCTCGCCGAGCTGCGCCGGGAGTACGACATGGGGCTCGTCCTCATCACCCACGACCTCGGCGTCGTCGCGGACGTCGCCGACCGGATCGCGGTGATGTACGCGGGCCGGATCGTGGAGTCGGCGCCCGTGCACGACATCTACAAGGCGCCGGCCCACCCCTACACGCGCGGTCTGCTCGACTCCATCCCCCGCCTCGACCACAAGGGACGCGAGCTGTACGCCATCAAGGGGCTGCCGCCGAGCCTGACCCGTGTCCCGGCGGGCTGCGCCTTCCATCCGCGCTGCGCGATGGCGCGGGACGTGTGCCGCACGGACGAGCCCCCGCTGTACCCGGCGGGACCGGACCGGCGGAGCGCCTGCCATTTCTTCAGGGAGTGCCTCGATGGCTGAACCCGTCCTGGAGGCCCGCGGCCTGGTGAAGCACTACCCGCTCACCCGGGGGATCGTGCTGCGCAGGCAGATCGGCGCGGTGAAGGCGGTCGACGGTGTCGACTTCACGCTCGGCCGCGGCGAGACCCTCGGCATCGTGGGGGAGTCGGGGTGCGGCAAGTCCACGGTGGCCCGGCTGCTCTGCCATCTGGAGCGGCCCACCGAGGGGGAGATCCGGTTCCGCGGCGAGGACATCACCGGGGTGTCCGGGCGCCGGCTGAAGGAGGTGCGCCGGAACATCCAGATGGTGTTCCAGGACCCGTACACCTCGCTCAATCCGCGGATGACGGTCGGGGACATCGTCGGGGAGCCCTTCGAGATCCATCCCGAGGCGGCGCCCAAGGGGGAACGGCGGCGCCGGGTCCAGGAGTTGCTGGAGGTGGTGGGGCTCGACCCGGAGTTCCTGAACCGCTATCCGCACCAGTTCTCCGGCGGCCAGCGGCAGCGGATCGGCATCGCGCGGGCGCTGGCGCTGCGCCCGGAGGTGATCGTCGCGGACGAGCCGGTGTCCGCGCTGGACGTCTCCGTGCAGGCGCAGGTGATCAACCTGCTGGAGCGGCTCCAGGCGGAGTTCGGGCTGTCCTACGTGTTCATCGCGCACGACCTGTCGATCGTGCGGCACATCTCGGACCGGGTCGCGGTGATGTACCTGGGCCGGATCGTGGAGACCGGGACGGACGCGGAGATCTACGAGCACCCCACGCATCCGTACACCCAGGCGCTGCTGTCGGCGGTGCCGGTGCCCGATCCGGAGGCGCGCGCGCACCGGGAGCGGATCATCCTGAGCGGTGACGTGCCCTCGCCGACCGCGATTCCCTCCGGGTGCCGGTTCCGCACCCGGTGCTGGAAGGCGCGGGAGCGGTGTGCGAGGGAGGTGCCGGAGCTGGCGGTGCCCGAGGAGTTCCGGGCGGCCGGGGGGCCGGCCGCGCATCCGTCGGCGTGTCTGTTCGCGGCGGAGCGGCGGGTGGTGCCGGGGGCCATGGAAGGGCACGGGGGGCACGGCAACGGGCCGGGATGACATGGCGTATCCCGGCCCGTTCACGGCACCCGCACGGCCGTACGTCCTTCAGACTCGCGGGTCCGTATATCGGAGCGGCGTCGGTGAAGTTGCCCGCGTGTTAACGCGGTTCACGTGGATTTGCCCCGTGTGCGGGGCCGTCACCCCAGGGAGCGCCGGAGGAAGTCCACCTGGAGCAGGAGCAGGTTCTCCGCGACCTGTTCCTGCGGGGTCATGTGGGTGACGCCCGACAGCGGCAGCACCTCGTGCGGGCGGCCCGCGGCCAGCAGGGCGGAGGACAGCCGCAGGGTGTGGGCGGCGACCACGTTGTCGTCGGCCAGGCCATGGATGATCATCATCGGCCGGTGCGGTCCGGCGGGCGCGGACAGGCCCTCGTCGGTGATCAGGGAGTTGCGGGCGTAGCTCTCCGGGTCCGTCTCCGGGTCGCCCAGGTAGCGCTCGGTGTAGTGGGTGTCGTACAGCCGCCAGTCGGTGACGGGGGCGCCGACGATGGCGGCGTGGAACACGTCCGGTCGGCGCAGGACGGCCAGCGCGGAGAGGTAGCCGCCGTAGGACCAGCCCCGGATCGCCACGCGGGACAGGTCCAGCGGGTACCGCTTCGCCAGGTCCTGGAGGGCGTCGATCTGGTCGTCGAGGGTGGCCGTGAAGTCCTGGTGGACCGACTTCTCCCAGCCGGGGGAGCGGCCGGGGGTGCCGCGGCCGTCCGCGACGATCACCGCGAAGCCCTGGTCGGCGAACCACTGCGAGGTCAGATGGGGGTTGTGGGCGGCGACGACCCGCTGGCCGTGCGGGCCGCCGTAGGGGTCGAGCAGGACGGGCAGGGGAGTGTCGTCGGGGTAGTCCGTAGGCATAAGCACGGCGCACGGAATTCGTCGTGCGCCCCCCTCGGTCAGGGTCACCCTGGGGGACATACCGGGGTTTTCCGCGTACGAGCGGACACCGAGAGCCGGTTTTCCGTCACGCAGCACCTGGACACGGGTGCCCGGGTTGTCGGGTGTCGCGGAGACCAGGACCGTCACGTCGCCCGAGCGCACCGCCGAGTGCACGCCGGGCTCCGCCGACACCCGCTCCACGACGCTTTCGCCGACCCGGTACACATGGATCTCGCCGATTTCCGGGTCCTGGGCCGCCTCGCCCGCGGAGGCCGAGACGAGGATGTCGGCGGCCGACACGTCCAGCACCGCCCGGATGTGCAACTGGGGTCCTGTCAGGGGGCGTTCGCCCACGTTGAGGACACGCGCGCCGTCTTCGTCCGCCATGCGGACCAGCTCTCCCGAGGGCGTCCAGGCGGGTACCCCGGCGAACAGTTCCAGCCAAGTTGGATCTTCGTCCGTGTGCACCGTACGGGTCTCGCCGGTGTCCGGGTCGACGGCCAGGTACGCCTGTGCGCGCTGGTCGCGCGACTGCACCTGGAGCAGCGGGGCACCTGCCTGTGACCAGTGCACTCGCGCCAGATAGGGGTGACGCTCGCGGTCCCAGCGGACCTCCGTGCGGGTTCCGTCCAGGCCGATGACGAACAGCGTCACCTCCGCGTTGGCGGTGCCCGCCGCCGGGTAGCGCACGTGGTGTGGCTCACGGTCCGGGTGTGACGTGTCCGCGATCCACCAGCGCCGCACCGGCGTGTCGTCCACCCGCGCGACCAGCAGCCGGTCGGACCGCGGGGACCACCAGAAGCCGCGGGTGCGGTCCATCTCCTCGGCGGCGATGAACTCGGCCAGGCCGTACGTCACTTCGTCGTTCTCCGGGGCCGCGAGCGGCCGGTCCCCGGCTCCCTCGGCGCCGATGACCCGCAGCTCCCCTCCGGCGACGTAGGCGATGTGCCTGCCGTCGGGCGAGGGCCGGGGGTCGATCACCGGGCCGGGGACGGAGAGTTCGCGCGCGGTGCCGGCGCGCAGCTCGGCGGTGAAAAGCCGCCCTGACAAGGCGAAAGAGGCCAGTTCCACCGCCGAGTCGGTGGCGTAGCCGACGATGCCCGCGCCGCCCTCGCGGCTGCGCTCGCGGCGGGCCCGTTCCTCGGGCGACAGCTCCTCGTCGGCGCCCGCGAGCAGGGCGCGCGGGTCGGCGGCGAGGCGCTCGGTGCCGTCCTCGGTGTCCAGGAGCCACAGGGAGTTGGCGCGATCCGTCCCGGAGCCCGAGCGGAGGAACGCGACACGTGAGCCGTCGGGGGCCACGGTGAACGCGCGCGGCGCGCCGAGGGAGAAGCGCTGGGTCCGGGCGTGTCGACGGGGGAAGGAGCCGGTGTCGGCTGTCTGGGTCGTCATGGCCCGACCATATTGGCCATGCGCCCCCTTGTGCGGCCGTGCGCCGAGCGATGCGCGAGCACGGATAGTTATGATCACTGTCGCTGCGTGGGTATGAACCTGGTGGCGTCCGCGTGGACTTGGCTCTCGGGCTGGTCCGCCGGGGCTGGACCGAGTCACAACCCCCATAGTCCGAACCCCCCGTGTCCCTGGGATTCATTGGAGGTGAGCCGCCGTGGCACTCTCGATTTCGGCGGTGGTGCTGCTGGCGATCATCGTCTTCCTGCTGATCAAGAAGTCGGGACTGAAAGGGGGGCACGCCGCCATCTGCATGCTCCTCGGCTTCTATCTCGCCTCCTCGACCATCGCACCCACGATCAGCGAGCTGACCACGAACGTCGCCAGCATGATCGGAAGCATCAAGTTCTGACGCGGGCCCGGGGTGTCCTCACGACCGGGCACCCCACCCGCCGGGCACGGCGCTCAGGCGGCCGGCAGGGTCGGCCGCACGCGGCGCAGGAACGCGGCGTTGTCCGGGGTCTCGCGCATCCGCTTGAGCAGGGTCTCCAGTGAGGATTCCCCCTGGGAGCGCAGGGCGCGGCGAAGTCCTCGCGTGACCGCCAGTTCGTCCGCGTCCAGCAGGAGTTCCTCGCGGCGGGTGCCGCTGCGGTCGATGTCGACGGCCGGGAAGACGTGACGGGCCGCCGCCTCCCGGTCCAGCCGGATCTCCATGTTGCCGGTGCCCTTCAGCTCCTCGAAGAAGAATCCGTCGGCGCGTGACCCGGTGTCCACGAGCGCGCTGGCGAGGATGGTCAGCGAACCGCCCTCCTCGGCCTGCCGGGCGGCGCCGAAGAACCGCTTGGGGCCGATGAGCGCGCCCGCGTCGACGCCTCCGCTCAGGGTCCGTCCGCCCGCTCCCGCCGCGTTGTTGTACGCCCGGCACAGGCGGGTCAGCGAGTCCAGCAGGATGACGACGTCCTCCCCGGCCTCCACCCGCCGCCTGGCCCGCTCCACGACGAGGTCGGCGAGGGCGATGTGGTCCTTCGCGGGCCGGTCGAAGGTGGAGGCGTACACCTCGCCGCGCACCGAGCGGCGCATGTCGGTGACCTCCTCCGGGCGTTCGTCCAGCAGCAGCACCATCAGGCGGCACTCGGGGTGGTTGCCCGCGACGGCCGCGGCGAGTTGCTGGAGCAGGACGGTCTTCCCGCTCTTCGGCGGGGCCACGATCAGCCCGCGCTGGCCCTTGCCGACGGGGGCGAGCAGATCGGTGAGGCGTCCGGCCGGGCCGGACGCGGGGTGTTCGAGGCGCAGGCGCCGGTGCGGGTGGAGAGGCGTCAGGTCGCGGAAGTCCCGGCGCTGCCCGGAGGGGTGGCGGCCGTCCACGCCGGCCACCTCGGTCAGGGTGCGCTGCGCTCCGACGGCGCCTTCGACGAGGTCGCCCTTGCGCAGTCCGTACCGGCGGATCAGCGCGGGCGGGACGCGCGGGTCGGCGGGGGAGGGCAGGAGGGTCGTGGCGGCCCGCAGGTGCCCCTTCCCGTGCGCGTCGACGTCCAGGACGCCGGTGACGGCGCGGGTCGCTTCCGCGGCCCGGGCGGGGGGTTCGAGGGTGGTGGTCATGGTCGGGGTGTCCTTTCCGGACGGAGAACGGCACAGGCCGAGGGGGAGGGGAGGGGTCGCGGATCGCGGAGGGGCGGACACGCCTGCCTCCGGGCGACGGGACGACACCGTGACCGGACAGGAAAAGCCCTGGTCAGGAGGTGCTACCGAGAAGAAGCCCGGCCTGGTCGACGACCAACGGCACAAGGGCTGGGAGAGGGATGCGGCACCGGCGCCGTAAAGAAGGGCGCGGACATGCCGCTCATCGCACTGTACCCGTGCGGAGGGTGGCGTCAAGGGGGACGCGGTACGAGAGCGGGCCCCGGCGGGCTGTGCCGGGGCCGTCAGGCGTCAGTCGCGCACACCCGCGACGAAGGCCGCCCAGGTCTTCTGGGCGAGGGCCAGCCGGGGGCCCTCGGTGTGCTTGGAGTCGCGGACGTGGACGGTGCTGGGGGTGACGGCGAGTTCCACGCAGGAGTTGCCGTCGGTTCCGCCGCTGTAGCTGCTCTTGAACCACACAAGCTCGGAGGTTTCTCCGGCCGTGGTCTTGCGGATCATGTCTCTCCCAGCAGTTGTTCGATGAAGGCCAGCGACTCCCGTGGCGAGAGCGCCTGAGCCCGGATCGTGCCATACCGCAGCTCAAGGACGCGTAGCTGTTTGGGGTCCAAGGTCGGCCGACCGTTGAACGCCCCATCGGAGCGGCCCATCGCGGTGCCGTCCGCGAACTTCAGCAGCTCGATCCTGCCGTCGAGACCGGGATGGGCCTCGGTGTTCGTCCGGATGACTTGGAGCGTGACGTTATGCAACTGTCCTACCTCCAGGAGGCGTTCGAGCTGCCGTCGCCATGCCATTGTGCCTCCGACTTGGCGACGCAGGGGAGCCTCTTCCAGCACGAAGTGAATCGGCGGTGCTGGGACGCGGTCGAACACCGACTGCCGGGCCAGCCGCGCAGCCACCATTCGCTCCACGTCGTCCGGTGAGTACGGCGGCTGTGCCGCCCCGATCAGCGCCCGTGCGTGCTCAGGCGTCTGCAGCAACCCGGCGATGATGTTGCACTCGTACACCCCGATCTCGACCGCCTGCGCCTCCAGCTTGCCCAGTTCGCGGACCTTCCTGGGATACCGGACCCTCTTCACGTCCTCCCACGCCGCCGCGATCAGACCACCCGCGTCCAGGACCTCGTCCGCCCTGTCCAGGAACTCCTGCCGGGGAATCCGCTTGCCCGCCTCCACCTTGTAGACCAGGTCCTCGCCGTACCCGATCCGCGTGCCGAACTCGGCGGCGCGGAGCCCGGCCGCCTCGCGGCGCAGCTTCAACTGGCGTCCCACCGTGGCGATCACGGCCGCGCCCCACTCGTCGTCCGGTTCCAGCTCCCAGCCGGGCTCCTCCGTCTCCGCCGCCGGTCGTGCCGACCCCGTCTCCACCGACATGCGCGCCCCTCCGGTCCGTCGTCCCGCCCGCACCCCCTGCCGGACAGCGTGGACACCCCCGGACAACGTGCCGACAGTGACCGTACGCAACGGTGCGATCACTCCTCACGGTAGGGCTCGGCGGACACTCTGGGTGATGTGAATCAGGAAAACGCCGGGGCCGCTGCCCAACTCGATGTCCGTGTGCACGACTTCAGTCTGCTGTTCTCCTCGACGCCGCGAGGTGCCCGGCTGGCCCGGCTGCTCGCGGCCGAACAGCTCCGGAGCTGGGGGCTGCCGTGGGAGGAGGCGGGGCAGATCGTCGCCGAGCTGGCGGCCAACGCGATCACCCACGGCCGCCTGCCGGGGCGGAGTTTCCGGCTGGGGCTGTACGCCGGGCGGGACACCCTCCGTATCGAGGTGACGGACACGCGCGGTGACCGGCGTCCGGTGTGCCGTGCCCCGGAGGAGGACGCCGAGAGCGGCCGGGGTCTGCTTCTGGTGGACGCGCTGGCCGACCGCTGGGGGGTCGCGGAGGACCGGTTCCCGCGCAAGATCGTCTGGGCCGAACTGGGGCTGCCGGGACCGGAACCCGTGGCGGCGTGTTCCGGTGCCGGGCGCGATCAGTAAGACCCGGAAGACCTGGGGGAAAGCACCCCCACCAAGCCCCACCCCTCCCGCCCGTGGCGGCCCGTGGAGCCTCGCTCACTCGGGCGGGTGAACATCGCCTACTCGACTGGCAATTGCCACCCCTGAGGGCTCTACGCTCGGCCCGACAACCGCAGACATACGTCGGCCCCCGCCGGGAGTGGCTTCCCAGTGCGAGGGCCTGACCACCGAGGAAGTTAGGCCCTTCCTGATGGATACCCAGCACCCTAGCGCGCCCTCGCGCGCACGGTCCCGCGATGCGGGCAACGGCCACCCGAACCGGGGTGGCCTCGTCCACGACAACTCCCGCCACACCAGCCGCTTCACGGTGATCGGCAACCACCTGGCCCAGCACGCGGACCTCTCCCTGCTGGCGATCGGACTCGGGACGCACATCCAGTCGCTGCCGCCCGGCGCCCACATCGCCATCAAGAGCCTGGCCGCGAGGTTCCCGGAAGGGGCCACCCGGATCGCCGCCGCCCTGCGCGAGCTGGAGCGGCACGGCTACCTGCGGCGCGTGCGCGAACGTGTCCCCGGCGGCCGCATCATCACGCGGACGATCTCCTGCAACCAGCCCGGCGCCCCGCGCGGCCAGGAGAGGGAGCACCGGGCGCGCACGGCCCCCGCCCCCGCCCGGCGCAAGGCGCTGCCCGCCGTGCCGGTCCCCGTCACCTCCGCCCTCCTCCAGCCGGCCACCGACCTCCTGGCGGGCCTGCGCCGCCACGACAGCCGCCTGCTGCTCTCCACCGACGACACCTCCCACCTGGCCCCCGGCGCGGCGGCCTGGCTGGAGCGCGACATCACCCCGGCGGCCCTGCGCGCAGCCCTCACCGAAGGTCTCCCCGAGGGCCCCCTGCACCGCCCCGCCGCACTGCTCGCCCACCGCCTGACCGCGCTGCTCCCACCCCCGCCCCCTTTCTCCCCGCCCGCCCCGCAACCCGCCGTACGCCACCCCCTCCAGAACTGCGGCGGCTGCGACCGGGGCTTCCGGGCCCCCGAACCGGGCCTGTGCCGCGACTGCCGGGAAAGCTCCGCGGGCTCCGGCCTCGTACGCTGGGGCCCATGACGGAACTGCCCTCCCGGCGTCTGCTGCTGGTGCACGCGCACCCGGACGACGAGTCGATCAACAACGGCGCGACCATGGCCAAGTACGTGGCCGAGGGGGCGCACGTGACCCTGGTGACCTGCACGCTCGGGGAGCGGGGGGAGGTCATCCCGCCCGAGCTGGCGCACCTCGAAGGGGCCGCGCTCGGGGCGTACCGGAAGGGCGAGCTGGACGCCGCGCTCGGCGAGCTGGGCGTCACGGACGTGCGGCTGCTCGGCGGCGCGGGGCGGTACGGGGACTCCGGGATGATGGGACTGCCGGACAACGACGACCCCGCCTGCTTCTGGCAGGCCGACCTCGACGAGGCCGCCGGGGCGCTCGCGGACGTGCTGCTGGAGGTCCGGCCGCAGGTCGTCGTCGCCTACGACGACAACGGCGGGTACGGCCACCCCGACCACATCCAGGCCCACCGCGTCGCCATGCGCGCCGTCGAGCTGGCCGCCGCACGCGGCCACCGGGTGGCCAAGGTCTACTGGAACCGCATGCCCCGCTCGGTCGTCGAGGACGCTTTCGCGCGCCTCGCCGACGACCTGCCCGGGCTGCCGTTCGGCAAGGCCGCCGACATCGCCGACCTGCCCGGCGTGGTCCCCGACGAGCGCGTCACCACCGCCGTCGACGGCAGCGCGCACGCCGCCGCCAAGGCCGCCGCGATGCGCGCCCACGCCACCCAGATCACCGTCGCGGGCGAGTACTTCGCGCTCTCCAACGACCTGGCCCAGCCGCTGTTCACCACCGAGTACTACGAGCTGGTCCAGGGCCACGCCGAGCCCGGCGAGAGCGACCTGTTCGCCGGAGTGGAGGTGGCGTCATGAGCGACGCCGGACGCGGGTCGATGCTCGCCCAGCCGCTGCAACGCCCCTCCTTCGGCCGGATGGCCGCGCTGCTCGGGCTGTGCCTGCTCGGCGCGGTCGTCGGCGTCGCCGGGGCACTGCTCCAGGCCGCCTGGTTCCCGCTCGGCCTGCTGCTCGCCCTCGCGGGCGCGGCCGGGGTCTTCCTCGGCGGGGGCTACCTGCTGCGCGGACGGTCCGGGGCGGTCGCGCCGGTGCTCGGCTGGATCATCGTCGTCATCCTGCTCACCGCCAGCCGCCCGGAGGGCGACTTCATGTTCGGCGCGGGCGGCGGCTCGTACGTCTTCCTGCTCGGAGGCATGGCACTCGCTGTGATCTGCGCCACCTTGGCCCCCGGACGGCAACCCGGCGGGCCCTCCGATCGACTTGGCAAGTGACGTACCACTTCGCGTGGCCCTCGTGCGGGTCCGGTGCGGATTTCCCCGGCGGTCGTGGGATTCCCGCCAGAGGTGGCCAGTATGGTGGTGCGCGCCGCCGAGATGCCCGCTGAGGTCGTGACGGGCGGCGGAGCCAACCGGGAGAACCTGCCTTGAGTCGTGAAACTGACACTCCGTCCTCCGGGCCCAACGGGCGCGGCGGAGCCGCATACCCCTCCGGCACACCGCCGTACGGGACCCCCATGGCTTCCGGCGACGGGACCGGCGCGGGAAGTCCGGACGCGCGTCCCGAGGACCGCAAGACCGAGACCACGCTGACCACGCGCATCCGGATCAACATCCCCGGATCGCGGCCCATTCCGCCGGTCGTCGTGCGCAAGACCGTCGACGGCGCCGCGGGAAGCGAGACCGGCGGCGACGAACCGCGCGCCGACGCGCGGCCCGAGCCCGCCGCCCCGCCCGTCGCCAAGCCGGCCCCCGAGGCCGCGCCGCAGGCGGAGGAGAAGACCAGCGACTGGTTCAACCCCCGCAAGTCCGGCGGCCCCAAGGGCGGTTCGGGCGGCGGCGGTACCAACGGCGCCGGAATGCCTGGCGGTTCGGCCGCCGGAGCGGGCGCTCCGCGCCCCTCCGCCCCGGCCCTCGGCCCCGGCACCGGAGCCCCCGCCCCGCGCCCCTCCGCCCCCGCGCCGGGCACCCCCGCGCCCGGCGGACCCCGCCCCGGCGGCACCAACGGCGCCGGCATGTCCGGTGCCACGGGCGGCCCGGTCGCGCCGGGCCACGGCGGTGGCACCGGCTCCTTCGACGTGACCGAGGCGCTGGCCTCGGGTCCGCGCGGCGGCGCCCGCGCCGGTGACGCCACCCGCGACGACCTGCCGTTCTTCTCCGACAACGGCGGCGCCCCGGCCGGTGGCCCCGGCGCGCCCGGCGCCAACGGCCGCGGCGGCCCCGGCGGCCCGAACGGCATGGGCGGCCCCGGTGGTCCGGGCGCACCCGGTCCCCAGGGCCCGGCGGGCCCGACCGGCGGCCCGGTCACCGGCGACGGCCCGCTGCCCACCCGCCCGGTCCCGGGCAACGCACCTGGCGCCCCCGGTGCCCCCGGCATGCGGGGCATGGAGCCCGGCGAGCCCTTCGACGGCCCGCCCGCGTTCCGCGCCCCCGGCGGCGGTGCGCCCAAGAGCGCGCAGGGCGCGGGCCCCGGCCCGCACGGCGCTCCGCGGCCCGGCGGCACCCCGGGTGAGGACACCGCGATCCTCACCCCGCAGCCGCTGGCCGCCGCCCCCGGTGGTCCCGGCGGTCCCGGCCGCGGGCCGCAGGGCGTCTCCGGACACACCGTCACCAGCGGCATCCCCGTCTTCCCCGGCGACGAGGCCGACCCGTTCGGCCCCACCCCGGGCGCCGACCCCGCCGCGTACACCGCGCCCAAGCCGGCCGCCCCGCAGGCGAAGGCCGCTCCGGCGCCGAAGAAGAAGGGCCGCAGCAAGCTCATGCTGCTGGTCGCCGGTGTGGTCGTCGTCGTGGGCGGTGCCTACGGCGCCGGACTGCTGATGAACCGCACCGACGTGCCCAAGGGCACCACCGTGCTCGGTCTGGACATCGGCGGCGGCACCCGCGACGACGCCGTCAAGAAGCTCGACGACACCTTCCGCGGCCGGGTGAACAAGCCGCTCCAGCTGTCCGTGGGCGGCTCCGCCGTCGCCCTCACCCCGGACAAGGCGGGCCTCCAGTTCGACTACGCGGCCACGGTCGCCGAGGCCGCCAAGAGCGACTACAACCCGGTCTCCGTGATCGGCTCCCTCTTCGGCCAGAAGCGGGTCGTCCAGCCGGTCACCCCGGTGGACGAGGAGAAGCTCCAGGTCGCGTTGCAGCAGGCGGGCGGCGGCTCGGGCTCGGTCGTCGAGGGCGGCATCACCTTCAAGTCCGGCAAGGCCGTCGCGGTCTACGGCAAGCCGGGCAAGGCCGTCGACGCGGCCGCCTCCGGCAAGGCGGTCGAGCAGGCCTACCGCACCCTGATCGAGACCGGCACCGCGGCCCCGGTCAGCGTCCCCTCCACCACCAAGCAGCCGACGGTGCCCGACGCCGAGGTGAACCGGATGATGAAGGCGTTCGCGGAGCCCGCGATGTCGAACATCGTGACGGTGCAGGTCGACACGGCGCACAGCATCAACTTCGGCCCCAAGTCGCTGCCGAAGATCCTCGGGTTCAAGGCGGTGGGCGGCAAGCTCACCGACACCTACGACCTGGAAGCGCTCAAGGCGGCCTACGGCACCACCTTCGACGGGGTGCAGGTCGAGAGCGCGACCGGCAAGCGCGGCATCCTCCCCCAGGACGTCGTCGCCGCCCTGCGCAAGGCCCTGGTCGGCAAGACCCCGGCCCAGCGCATCGGCACCATCGACACCAAGCCCAACTAGCAGGGCGCGGTACGGCGGGGGCATCCGGAGGCGTTCCGGGTGCCCCCGCCGTCGTATGACATCTGTCATCCGGCACCCAGGACCGAAGGCACTGCCGTCCGGTGGCCCGGGGCGGACAGCATGGACGGCATGACGACGACAGCGGTACCGACCGCCACCGCCGCGCCGGTGGTGGCCGGGTTCGACCAGGTGAGCAAGGTGTACGGGGAGGTGCGCGCGGTCGACGGGCTGTCGCTCGCGCTGCGGCCGGGGGAGACCGTCGCCCTGCTCGGCCCCAACGGCGCGGGCAAGTCCACGACGCTCGATCTGCTGCTCGGCCTCAAGCAGGCCGACACCGGGCAGGTCACCGTGTTCGGGACCAGTCCGCGCGAGGCCATCGTCGCCGGGCGGGTCGGGGCGATGCTGCAGAGCGGCGGGCTGATGGAGGACGTGACCGTCGCCGAACTGGTCGGCCTCGCCCGCTCGTTGCACCCCCGCCCGCACCCCGCCTCCGAGGTGCTCGCGCGCGCCGGCATCACGCAGATCGCCGACCGCAAGGTCAACAAGCTCTCCGGCGGCCAGGCCCAGCGCGTCCGCTTCGCCCTGGCCACGGCCGGGGACAGCGACCTGATCGTGCTGGACGAGCCCACCACCGGCATGGACGTCTCCGCCCGGCACGCGTTCTGGGCCACCATGCGCGACCAGGCCGACCAGGGCCGTACGGTCCTCTTCGCCACCCACTACCTCGAAGAGGCCGACGCCATCGCCGACCGCGTGCTGGTGCTGCACCGGGGCCGGCTCCTGGCCGACGGCACCGCCGCCGAGATCAAGGCCCGCGCGGGCGCCCGCCGGGTCTCCTTCGACCTCACCGGCACCATCGACGAGACCGCGCTCGCCGCCCTGCCCGCGCTCACCTCGTTCGACGTGTCCGGACAGACCGTCCGCATCCAGTCCGCCGACGCCGACGCCACCGTGCACGCCGTGTACGGGCTCGGCCTCTACCCCCGCAACCTGGAAGTCGCCGGCCTCGGCCTGGAGCAGGCTTTCGTCGCCATCACCGAGGCCGAGGAGGCCAAGCGCGCATGACCGGCATCCTCGCCTCACGGGCCCTGATCAAGCTGGAACTCGCCCGCGCCCTGCGCAACCGCAAGTTCCTGTTCTTCTCCGTGCTCTACCCCTCGATCATCTTCCTGATCTTCGCGGGGAGTTCGGGCACCGGCGAGAAGGTGGACGGCACCGGCCTGACCGTCGCCACCTACCTCATGGTCTCCATGGCCTCCTTCGGCGCCCTGACCGCCGTGCTGATGGGCAACAGCGAGCGCATCGCCAAGGAGCGCGAGAGCGGCTGGGTGCGCCAGCTCCGGCTGACCCCGCTGCCCGGCCACGGCTACGTCCTCGCCAAGACGGCCAGCGCGGCCGTGGTGAGCCTGCCGTCCATCGTGATGGTGTTCATCGTCGCCGCCGTCGTGAAGGACGTGACGCTCGACGCCTGGCAGTGGCTAGCCCTCACCGGCGTCATCTGGGCCGGCAGCCTCGTCTTCGCCGCGCTCGGCGTCGCCATCGGCTACCTCGCCTCCGGGGACGCGGTACGCCCCATCACGATGATCGTCTACTTCGCGCTCTCCCTCCTCGGCGGCCTGTGGATGCCCTCGGCCGGCTTCCCCCGGTGGCTCCAGAACATCGCCGAGTGGCTGCCGACGTACGCGTACGCTGCCCTGGGACGCGCGGTCGAACAGAGCCAGGCCCCGCACGCGCGGGACGTCGCCGTCCTCGCCGTGTACTTCGTCCTCTTCGCGGGCGGCGCGGCCTGGCTGTACCGGAAGGACACGCTGAAGGCGTGAACGCGATGACCGAGGACCCGTACGCCGGGCCCGCGTCGGACACCCCCGTGGGGCGTACGCCGCGAGGCCGGCGGGAGCTGTGGGTGAAGCTGCTGTGGATCGGCGTCTGGCTGGTCTTCCTCAGCTCGCCCGTCCACGACCTGGTGAGCGGCGGCCACGGCACGGCCGCCACCTGGGCCGGAGCGGCCGGACTCGCCGCGTTCGTCGCGGTCTACCTGGCGCTGGTCTTCCGGAACATGGGCAGGTCCTTCTCCGGCCCGGCCGTCGTCCTGCTCCTGCTGGTCCTCGGCGTCCTCGCCCCGCTCCTCGCCTACACCCTCGGCAGCGCCTGGCTCGGCCTTTTCGTCTACCTCTCGGTGGCCTGCGGGGCGACCCTGCCCACCCCGGCCACCTACTGGGCGATCCCGGCCTCGGCGGCCCTGATGTACCTGGTCGGACTGCACTCCGGCCAGGAGGAGGCGCGCAACCTCCTGCTGCTGGTGGTGCTGATCGGCTTCGCCATGACCGGCGTACGGCAGCTGATCCGCACCACCGTCGAGCTGCGCAAGGCGCGGGCCACGGTGGCGCAGCTCGCCGCCAACGAGGAGCGGCTGCGGCTCGCCCGCGACCTGCACGACCTGCTGGGACACTCGCTGTCCCTGATCACGCTCAAGAGCGAACTGGCCGGACGCATGCTCCCCGGCCGCCCGGACCAGGCGGCCCAGCAGGTCGCCGACATCGAGCGGGTCAGCCGGCAGGCCCTGGTCGACGTCCGCGAGGCCGTCACCGGCTACCGGCGGCCCCGGCTCGCCGCCGAGCTAGCGGGCGCGCAGGTCGCGCTGACGGCGGCCGGAGTCGTCGCCGAGATCCCCGGCGAGCCCGACCTCGCCGGACTTCCCGAGGAGGCGGAGGCCGCCCTCGCCTGGACCCTGCGCGAGGCGGTCACCAACGTCGTCCGGCACAGCGGGGCCGAGCGGTGCGCGGTGGAACTGCTGCACCGGCACACCCTGGACGGGCCGGTGCTGGAACTCTCCGTCGAGGACAACGGCTCCGGCGGCCCGGGGAAGGGGCCGGGCAACGGCCTGACCGGCCTCACCGAACGGCTCCAGAAGACCGGCGGCACGCTGGAGGCGGGCCGGTCCGCCAAGGGTTTCCGGCTGGTCGCCCGCGTCCCGTCGGCCGCCGTCGCGGACGTAGTATCCGGGTCATGACGAGCACGATCAAGGTCCTCCTGGCCGAGGACCAGTCGATGGTCCGCGAGGCGCTCGCCGCCCTGCTCGGGCTGGAGGACGACATCGAGGTCGTCGCGCAGGTCGCGCGCGGTGACGAGGTCCTGGCCGCCGTCGCCGAGCACGGGGTCGACGTGGCCCTGCTGGACATCGAGATGCCCGGCTGCACCGGGATCGAGGCCGCCGCTCAGGTCCACCGGGCGCACCCCGGCGTGAAGCTCGTCGTCCTCACCACCTTCGGCCGCCCCGGCTACCTCCGCAGCGCCATGGAGGCGGGCGCCGACGCCTTCCTCGTCAAGGACGCCCCCGCCGCCCAACTCGCCGCCGCCGTACGCACGGTGCTCGCCGGGGAACGCGTCATCGACCCCACCCTGGCCGCCGCCGCCCTCGCCGACGGCGCCAACCCGCTCACCGACCGCGAGCGCGAGATCCTGCGCGCCGCGGCCGACGGCTCCACCAACGCCGAGCTGGCCCGGGCCCTCCACCTCTCCCAGGGCACGGTCCGCAACTACCTCTCGACCGCGATCCAGAAACTGGCGGTGCGCAACAGGGCGGAGGCCGTGCGGATCGCCCGGGAGAAGGGCTGGCTCTGACCCCCGTCAGTTGAGCAGCGCCGTCAGTTGAGCAGCGCCGTCAGTTGAGCAGCGCCGTCAGTTGAGCAGCGCCCGCGCCGCGTGGGCCTGGGCGCGGGCCTTCTCCTCGGCCGTCGGATCGACCACCGAGACCAGCTCCGCGTACGCCTCCAGCTCCGCCGCGCCCTCGGTGAACTCCCCGCGCTGGACCAGCAGACGGGCGCGTTCGTAGCGCAGGCGGGCCGGGCGGGACGGCAGCAGCATCGCCAGCTCCACGGCCCACAGGGCCACGTCGGAGCGCTCCGGGCGGGAGGTGGCCCAGGCGCGGATGTTGTTCAGGACGCGCTGCACGACCTGGAGCGGGGCCGCCGGGACCAGCATCGAGGGTTCCAGCGGCGCGCCCGTCGCCCCGGCCACCAGCAGCTCGGTGTCCACACCGCTGAGCACCCGGCCCCCGTCGAAGGGGTCCGCGAGGACCCGGTCGCCGGCCGTGCCGAACCCGACCACGAAATGCCCCGGCAGCGCCACCCCGTACACCGGGGCGCCCGCCCGCCGCGCCACCTCCATCCACACCACCGACAGCAGGATCGGCAGCCCGCGCCGCCGCCGCAGCACCGAGTGCAGCAGCGAGGACTCCAGCCGCTCGTACTCCCCGGCGCTCCCGCGGAAACCGCCCGTGCCGCCCAGCAGCCGGCCCACCGCCCGGGCCCAGGCCAGCGGCTCGCCCGGCCGGTACGGCAGCCGGCCCGCCAGCTCGTCCAGCTCGATCTGGACCGCGTCCATCCCGGCCTCGTCCAGCGTGCCGTCCGCCTCCGCGCCGATCAGCAGGCACAGCGCGGACAGGTCGGGCCACTGCGACCGCGCCTCCTCCGTGAACCGCCGCCGCAGCTCGGCCGACCGCTCGGCCCCGGGCGGGTACGGGGGCGGGAAAGCGGGGCGGCGGGGTTCCTGGGCGTCCACGGCGGGCCCCTACGGCCGCCCGGAGCCGGCCGCGTCCGGCTCCCGGTAGTGGTGGTAGGCGTGGTGCCGGGCGAAGCCCAGCCCGTCGTACAGGCGCCGCGCGCCCTCGTTGTCCTCCTCGACCTGGAGCCACGCCGCCGAGGCGCCCTCCTCCAGCGCCCGCCGCGCCAGCGCCGCCATCACCTCGGTGGCCAGCCCCTGCCGCCGCCGCGCCGGATCGACCTCCACCGCGGCGAAACCGGCCCAGCGGCCGTCCACCACGCACCGCCCGATCGCCGCGGGCGGCTCACCGTCCGCGCCGGGCACGCGGGCGAACCACACCGACCGCCCGCCGCCGAGCACCCGCAGGGCCACCTCACTCACTCCCTCGCGCCCGTACCGCGCGAGCCACGCCTCGTCCGCCTCGCGGGAGAGCAGCACACCCGAGCCCGCGGCCCGGTCCGCGACCGGGGCCGTCTCCCCGGTCCACAGCTCCGCCGTGACCTCCCGCGTCCAGCCCCGCCGCTCCAGCTCCGCCGACAGCAGCTCCTGCGTGCCCTCGGCACCGGTGGCGGTCTGGACATAGGCGGGCAGTCCGCGCTCGCCGTACCAGCGTCTTACGGAAGAGAGGGCCGCGTCGAGCGGAAGCCCCGGCTCGCCGAGCGGCAGCACGCTGTTCGCGCGCCGGGTGAAGCCGCCGGCCGCCCGCAGCTCCCACTCGCCGAGCGGCTCGCTCTCCACCGGCGGCCACGCACGCGCCGCCGTCCGCGCCAGCTCCCCGTACCCCGCCGCCGGACCCCGGCGACGCGCCGGGGCGGCCGGCACGACCTTGCCCGCCACCAGTGACGACGCCTCGGCCCTGACCACCCGGCCGTCCCGCCGTGTGATCATGAGCACGCCGTCGTCGTCCCAGGATGTGAGAACACCTACCGTGTCGGTGAACTTCTCGCCCGCCGCACCCGATCCCGTCAACTGCCGTACGGATACCCTTTTGCCCACGTCTGCTGGGGTGATGAGGACCTTGAGCAGTCCTGTCACCGAGATTTCCACGGGTCGCTCCACCCCTCCTGTTCGGATCACGCTCCGGAACGGAGATACTAGGGGCGGGCATCGACGACGCCGCGCTCCCGCGCGCCAGGCGGCGGAGCCTGAGGAGGCCCGCCAGCGCCCTATCGAGGAGGAACGACAGCGTGACCTACGTCATCGCGCAGCCTTGTGTCGACGTCAAGGACAAGGCGTGCATCGAGGAGTGCCCGGTCGACTGCATCTACGAGGGCCAGCGGTCCTTGTACATCCACCCGGACGAATGCGTCGACTGTGGTGCCTGTGAGCCGGTCTGCCCGGTCGAGGCGATCTTCTACGAGGACGACACTCCGGAGGAGTGGAAGGACTACTACAAGGCGAACGTCGAGTTCTTCGACGAGCTGGGTTCTCCCGGCGGCGCCAGCAAGCTGGGGCTCATCGAGCGCGACCACCCCTTCATCGCCGCGCTCCCGCCGCAGGGCGAGTGACCCGTTCGCCGGGCCGGCGGCCCGCATGAGCGTGCCGCCTCGGTCCCGTACGGCCCGGTCGACCCCGACCGCGGCGGTACGGGACCGAGGCGTTTGCCGTACCTAGGAAAGAGAGCAGTCCCGTGTCCGCAGTCTCCGACCGGCTCCCCGCCTTCCCCTGGGACAAGCTGGAGCCCTACAAGAAGACCGCCGCCGCGCACCCCCGCGGGATCGTCGACCTGTCCGTGGGCACCCCGGTCGACCCGGTGCCCGAGCTGATCCAGAAGGCCCTGGCCGGCGCCGCCGACTCGCCGGGCTATCCGACGGTCTGGGGCACGCCCGAGCTGCGCGACGCGATCACCGGCTGGCTGGAGCGCCGCCTCGGCGCCCGCGACGTCACCCACCGGCACGTCCTGCCGGTCGTCGGCTCCAAGGAACTGGTCGCCTGGCTGCCGACCCAGCTCGGCCTCGGCCCCGGCGACGAGGTCGCCTACCCGCGCCTGGCCTACCCGACCTACGAGGTCGGCGCCCGCCTCGCCCGCGCCGGACACGTGGTCTACGACGACCCGCGCGAACTGGACCCGGCCAACCTGAAGCTGCTCTGGCTCAACTCGCCGTCCAACCCGACCGGCAAGGTCCTCTCCAAGGAGGAACTGACCGGCATCGTGGCCTGGGCCCGCGAGCACGGCGTGCTGATCGTCTCCGACGAGTGCTACCTGGAGCTCGGCTGGGAGGCCGACCCCGTCTCGGTGCTGAACCCGGACGTCAACGGCGGCTCCTACGACGGCATCGTGGCCGTCCACTCCCTCTCCAAGCGGTCCAACCTGGCCGGATACCGCGCGGCCTTCCTCGCGGGCGACCCGGCGGTGCTGATGCCGCTGCTGGAGATCCGCAAGCACGGCGGCATGATGACCTCCGCGCCGACCCAGGCGGCCGTGGTCGCCGCCCTCGGCGACGACGAGCACGTACGCCTCCAGCGCGAGCGCTACGCCGCCCGCCGCGACCGCCTGCGCGCCGCCCTGGTGGCCCACGGCTTCCGCATCGAGCACAGCGAGGCCAGCCTCTACCTGTGGTCCACGCGGGGCGAGTCCTGCTGGGACACCGTCGCCCACCTGGCCGGCCTCGGCATCCTGGTCGCCCCCGGCGACTTCTACGGCGAGGCGGGCGCGGAGTTCGTCCGCGTCGCGCTGACGGCGACGGACGAGCGGATCGACGAAGCGGTGGCACGGCTGACCGCGTAGGCACACGGCGAAGGGGGGTCCGGGCAGACGCCCAGGACCCCCCTTCGCCACGCGGTGACTAGCCGAGCGGCAGCCCCTTCAGCGGGAGGCCGCCGAGCATGTTCCCCGCCGCCTTGCCGGCCGCGGGCGCCGGGACGGCCTTCTTCACGGCCTTGCTGTCCGCCAGCCCGCCCACGGCCTTGTCCACGTGCCCGCCGTCCAGCTTGGTCAGACCACCGAGGTCCGGCACGGCGGGCTGGTTGGTGGCCGCACCGGCGGTGCCGGCGGCGCCGACCCCGGCGGCCGCACCGGCGGCGACGAGCAGCGCGGCCTGGGTGATCCGGCGAGTCAGGGGGAGGGACATGATGCTCCATTCGACAGGAGAGAACGGTGTGGTGTCCGAGCCCGGACGCAGTGACTACCGCTCGAACCCGCCGAAGGTTGCGGACGCCGAAGGTAAAGACTGGATAACGCATCGCATTATCAGGTGTGGATAAAAACGGGCAAAGCCTGTCCCGGAGCCGCCCCGCAGAATCCTTACACCCCTTGAGGCGCAAGGGATCGGGGCCCTGCTCCCCGGCCCGCCCCCGCACACGCCCCCCGACCGCCCCCGCAACCCGTACGAGGGTGTCCCCGCACAAGCGTCCGCGGCCCTTTCAGGACCCCGCGACGATCCGGACGGACGCCAGCGACGACTCCGCGCCGGCCGCTCCCGACGACGAGGTCCGCACCGCGTGCCAGTCCCCGCCGCCGTTGGACGCCGTCCACTCGCGCCCCTCGTACGACACCCGGGCGATGTGCAGCGCCGAGGAGTTGGCCACCGCCCACTGGGCCAGCTGCCACCCCCGCTCCCGCTCGGTGCGCCCGTGGACGTCCGTCCGCGTGCCGTGCGGCACCGGGACCGTCACCGTCCGCCCCCGCGCCGTGGCGGTCACGCTCGGCGAGGGAGAGGGCGAGGGGACCGCCGTGCCGCCCACCTCCGCCCCGGTCTCCTGGAGCGCGTCCCGCCCGAAGTCCCGTACCAGCGCCGCCCGTACCGCGTCCGGGCCGGCCGCCTCGGCCGTGCGCGCGGTGCGGCCGTCACAGGTCAGGGTGGCCGCCGAACGGCCCGTGAGAGCGGCGGCCAGCAGCGTGGCGTCCGGCTCGTGCTTGGCGTACGCCTCCGGGAAGCCGCTGCGCTGCACCTTCTGCGCCGCCACGGTGAGCGGGAGTCCGGTGTACCCCGGCACCCGGGCCAGATGCGCGTAGAAGATGCCCGCCGAGTACGCCGGGTCCATGATCTGCCGCTCGGTGCCCCAGCCCTGCGAGGGCCGCTGCTGGAACAGGCCCAGCGAATCCCGGTCCCCGTGCGTGATGTTGCGCAGCCCCGACTCCTGCAGGGCGGTGGCGAGCGCGATGGTCACCGCCCGCTGGGGCATGCCGCGCCCGGTGCCGACGGCGGCGATGGTGGCCGCGTTCACGGCCTGCTCCGGCGTGAAGGCGTACGACGTGGCGTCGCCCTTCACGGAGACCACCGTGCAGCCGCGCGCCGCGCCGCCTCCGGTCACGTACTGGACCACGAGGTAGGCGCCGACACCGGCGAGGACGAGCAGGGCCGCACCGATCCGGAACACACGGCCGCGACGCTTGGGGCGAGAAGGGGACGGCTCTGACACGCGTACAAGGTACTGGAGCGCGCGACCAGCCTCGCCGCGGGCCCGCACCCGGTGGTGCGGCGGGGGCCGGGGCGGCGGGCGTTAGGGTCACCAGCATGGCCGACACCACCCTTGACCTCACGCTGGACGCCGCCGAACTGACCGCCCGGCTCGTGGACATCCCGTCGGAGAGCGGCACCGAGCAGCCCCTCGCGGACGCGATCGAGACCGCCCTGCGCGCTTTGCCCCACCTCACGGTGGAGCGTTTCGGCAACAACGTGATCGCCCGCACCGCTCTGGGCCGCGCGGAACGCGTCATCCTCGCCGGGCACATCGACACCGTCCCGATCGCGGAGAACGTCCCCTCACGGCTCGACGCGGACGGCGTCCTGTGGGGCTGCGGCACCTGCGACATGAAGTCCGGCGTCGCGGTCCAGCTGCGCATCGCGGCCACCGTCCCCGAACCCAACCGCGACCTCACCTTCGTCTTTTACGACAACGAGGAGGTCGCCGCCGAACTCAACGGCCTCAAGCACCTCGCCGAGGCCCGCCCCGAACTGCTCCACGGCGACTTCGCGGTCCTGCTGGAGCCCTCCGACGGCGAGGTCGAGGGCGGCTGCCAGGGCACCCTGCGGGTGCTGCTGCGGACCAAGGGCGAGCGGGCCCACTCCGCGCGCGGCTGGATGGGCTCCAACGCCATCCACGCGGCCGCCCCGATCCTCGCCCGCCTCGCCTCCTACGAACCCCGGTGGCCGGTGATCGACGGTCTTGAGTACCGCGAGGGCCTCAACGCGGTCCGCGTCGGCGGGGGAGTGGCCGGGAACGTCATCCCGGACGAGTGCGTGGTCACGGTCAACTTCCGGTACGCCCCCGACCGCACCGAGGAGGAGGCGATCGCGCACGTGCGCGAGGTGTTCGCGGACTGCGGCGTCGAGGAGTTCGTGATCGACGACCACAGCGGCGCCGCCCTGCCCGGCCTGTCCCACCCCGCCGCCGCGGCCTTCATCGAGGCGGTCGGCGGCACGCCCCGCCCCAAGTACGGCTGGACGGACGTCTCCCGCTTCGCCTCCCTCGGCATCCCGGCGGTCAACTACGGCCCCGGCAACCCTCACCTGGCGCACAAGCGGGACGAGCGCGTGGAGACGGCGAAGATCCTCGCGGGCGAGGAGCGGCTGCGCGCCTGGCTCACCGCGTGACGCCCGCACCACGCGGCGCCGCGTTCCGGACATGCTCACGTCCCCCCTCCGTAACGGATGCGGATCTAGGCTGAGGGCGAACTACCGGCAAGCGGAGGGAGCGCACATGGCTACCGGAAACCCCGAGGGGAAGAAGCGCCCACCGGACGAGCAGCGTCTCGGCCCGGTGCTCCGGCGGCGGGGCCAGGTCCAGGCCAGCACCACGGACCAGCGGCTGCTGGACGAGCGCGCCCCCACCGACTGGGTGCACACCGACCCCTGGCGGGTGCTGCGCATCCAGTCGGAGTTCATCGAGGGCTTCGGCACCCTCGCCGAACTCCCGCCCGCGATCAGCGTGTTCGGCTCGGCCCGGACCCCGGTCGACTCGCCCGAGTACGACGCGGGCGTGCGGCTCGGGCGCGGTCTGGTCGAGGCCGGCTGGGCCGTGATCACCGGCGGCGGCCCCGGCGCCATGGAGGCGGCCAACAAGGGCGCGCTGGAGGCCGGCGGCATCTCGGTCGGCCTCGGCATCGAGCTGCCCTTCGAGCAGGGGCTGAACCCGTACGTCGACATCGGACTCAACTTCCGGTACTTCTTCGTCCGCAAGATGATGTTCGTGAAGTACGCGCAGGGCTTCGTCGTGCTGCCCGGCGGGCTCGGCACGCTGGACGAGCTGTTCGAGGCGCTCACCCTGGTGCAGACCCAGAAGGTCACCCGCTTCCCGATCGTGCTGTTCGGCAGCGAGTACTGGGGCGGACTCGTGGACTGGCTGCGCAGCACGCTGGTCGCGCAGGGGAAGGCGGCGGAGAAGGACCTGATGCTGTTCCACGTGACCGACGACGTGGACGAGGCGGTCGCCCTGGTCTCCAAGGAAGCCGCCCGGTAGTACCTCGTTCCCCTTACGGGGCGGCCACTGGGGGCCGTCCCGTAAGGGGAACCCCTGTCAGGCGAGACCCCTGCGGGCCGTCGCCGGAGGCCGGTGGCCCGCGATGGACGCCACCATGTCCAGCACCTGCCGGGTCTCGGCCACCTCGTGCACCCGGTACACCTGCGCCCCGAGCCACGCCGACACCGCCGTGGTGGCCAGTGTGCCGATCAGCCGCTCCTTCACCGGCCGGTCCAGCGTCTCCCCGACGAAGTCCTTGTTGGACAGCGACACCAGCACCGGCCAGCCCGTCGCCACCATCTCGTCCAGCCGCCGCGTCGCCTCCAGGCTGTGCCGGGTGTTCTTGTTGAAGTCGTGCCCCGGGTCGATCAGCACCGACTCGCGCGGCACCCCGAGCGCCACCGCCCGCTCGGCCAGGCCCACGGTGACGTCCAGGATGTCGGCCATCACGTCGTCGTACGCCACCCGGTGCGGACGCGTACGGGGCTCGGCGCGCCCGGCGTGCGTGCACACCAGGCCCGCCCCGTAGCGCGCGGCGACCTCCGCGAGGCCGGGGTCCACGCCGCCCCACGCGTCGTTCAGCAGGTCGGCGCCCGCCTCGCACACCGCCGCGCCGACCTCGGCCCGCCAGGTGTCCACGCTGATGATCACGTCGGGGAAGCTGCGGCGGACCTCCGCCACGAAGCCGACCGTGCGCCGGGCCTCCTCCTCGGCGGTGACCTCCTCGCCCGGCCCGGCCTTCACCCCGCCGATGTCGACGATGGCCGCGCCCTCGGCCACGGCGCGCTCCACGCGCGCGAGGGCGGCGTCGTCGGCGAACGTCGCCCCCCGGTCGTAGAAGGAGTCCGGGGTCCGGTTCACGATCGCCATGATCACCGGTTCACGCGCCCCGAATTCCCGCTTGCCCAGCCTGAGCATCCCCTGTGACCTCTCCTCGTACCTCGGACGTCCCGGCCGCCTGCGGCCCGGACTGTCAGCCTCGCATGGCACGATCGGACCCAGACACATCCGGCTTCCGGACGCGAGGTCCGACAAGACCCGGCGTCCGGCACATCGAGCTTGGGGAACCCTGGCGATGCTGATGTTCTTGTTCCTGGTCCTCGCGCTGGCCGTCGTGGTCGGCGCGGTGACACTCGCCGTGGTGGGCGGCGGAGAGAGCGCCCCGCTCCAGGACGCCGCGCCCGAGCGGCTCCAGGACCCGCTGCCCGCGGACCGCCCGCTCGGCGGCGCCGACGTGGAGAGCCTGCGCTTCCCCCTCGCCCCGCGCGGGTACCGCATGGCCGACGTCGACGACGCGCTGAGCCGCCTGGCCGCCGAACTCGGCGAGCGGGACGCGCGGATCGCGGACCTCCAGGCCGCGCTCGCCGGCGCCCGCGCCACCCACCCCCGGCCGGACGAGCCCGGACCGGAGGACGGCCGATGAGCACCGGGGACGCCGTCGCCGGGGCCGACGGCGCGCTGCGCTGCCCCTGGGCACTGTCCACCGAGGACTACGTCGCCTACCACGACGACGAGTGGGGCCGCCCGGTGCACGGGGACGACGCCCTCTTCGAACGGCTCAGCCTGGAGGCGTTCCAGTCCGGCCTGTCCTGGATCACGATCCTGCGCCGCCGCCCCACCTTCCGTACCGCGTTCGCCGGCTTCCGGATCGAGAAGGTCGCCGCCTTCACCGGCGAGGACCGCGAGCGCCTCCTCGCCGATCCGGGCATCATCCGCAACCGCGCCAAGGTCGACGCCACGCTCGCCAACGCGCGCGAGCTGGCCGGCTGGTCCGAGGGCGACCTCGACGAGCTGATCTGGTCGCACGCCCCCGACGCCGCCGCCCGCGCGGTCCCTAAGGTGCTCGCCGACGTGCCCGCCGTGACCCCGGAGTCCACCGCCCTGTCCAAGGCACTGAAGAAGCGGGGCCTGAGGTTCGTCGGCCCGACCACGGCGTACGCGCTGATGCAGGCGTGCGGGCTGGTCGACGACCACCTCGCGGCCTGCGTCAGCCGGGGCGCCGCCGCGCGCGACGGCGCCCCGTGACTCAGCGGCCCAGGTACTTGGGCTTCTCCTTGTTCACGAACGCCTGCACCGCGATGGTGTGGTCCTCGGAGGCACCCGCGCGGGTCTGGAGCTCGTCCTCCTTCTCCAGCGCCTCGTCGAGCGAGTGGGTCAGCCCGTAGGCCACGGCCTCCTTGATCGCCGCGAGCGCCACGGTCGGGCCCTCCGCCAGCGCCCGCGCCACCTTCTCGGCCTCGGCGCGCAGCTCGGCGGCCGGGACGACCCGGTTGGCGATGCCCAGGTCCAGCGCCTCCTGGGCGCCGATGCTGCGCGGGAAGAGCAGCAGGTCGGTGGCGCGGCTCGTGCCGATCACGCGGGGCAGCGTCCAGGACAGGCCGGAGTCGGCGCTGAGCGCCACGCCCGCGAACGAGGTGTTGAAGGCGGCCGTGTCCGCGACCAGCCGGTAGTCGGCGAGGAGCGCGAAGCCGAAGCCCGCACCGGCCGCCACGCCGTTGACGGCGGCGATCACCGGCTTCTTCGCCCCGGCCAGCGCCCGCGCGATCGGGTTGTAGTGCTCCTTGACGGTGCTCATCGTCTTCCCGCCGCCCTCGCCCTGCCTGTCGGCGGCGAGCAGCCCGATGTGCTCCTTGAGGTCCTGGCCCACGCAGAACGCCCGCTCACCCGCCGCGGTCAGCAGGATCGCCCGCACCGCGTCGTCCGCCACCGCGGCCTCGACGGCCTCGCGCAGCGCGTTCTTGGTGGCGATGTTCAGCGCGTTCATCGCCTCCGGGCGGTTCAGGGTGATCGTGGCGAGCCCGTCGTTCACCTCGTGGAGCACGGTGTCGGCCATGGCGCGTCCCCTCCGTTCGCGGCTGATGACGTACCGGTCGGTACGTCGTTGTCCGTGCACAGCATGGCGGAGATCCCGGCCCGGCAGTCGCACCGGACGTGTGACCTGCGTCTAACAAAAGCGACACGGACGGGGCGGCGAGGCATGCCGAGGGTGGCGCAGTATCGCAGGCACATCCCCGAATTGAGTGGTTTTGCTCGCGCGCGTTGTCCAAGCGATGCGGACCGATGTTGGTCATCGGGTCCTGGGATGCGGGATAATGGCTGGGAAGCAATGTGTTCGATGCCGGTGTCGCGTGTCCCTCCTGGACCGCGGGTGCCCTCCGTGGGGTCGTCGGCAGACGATGAGCCTGGTTTCAGGAAGGGGTACGAGCATGGCGGCCATGAAGCCGCGGACGGGTGATGGCCCGCTCGAGGTGACCAAGGAGGGGCGGGGCATCGTCATGCGCGTTCCGCTCGAAGGCGGCGGGCGACTCGTCGTCGAACTGACCCCCGACGAGGCCGAGGCGCTCGGCGACGCCCTGAAGAAGGTCGTCGTCTGACGCGCTGAGATCTTTTCCTTCCGACTGCCCCGGTACCCACGCGGTGCCGGGGCAGTCGCGTGTCCGGAGCGTCAGCGCTTGACGGCGCAGAGCAGCCCGTCGCCCACCGGCAGCAGCGATGTCACCAGCTCCGTGCTCTCCCGCACCGTGCGCAGCAGCTCGCGCAGCCGGACCACCTCGGTGGGCTGCGGGCCGGAGTCGACGGTGCGGCCGCTGGCGAAGACGCCCTCGAAGACCACCAGCCCGCCGGGTCTGAGAAGGCGCAACGATTCAGCGAGGTAGTCCGAGTACTCCAGCCGGTCACCGTCGCAGAAGACGAGGTCGTAGCCCGAGTCCGCCAGCCGCGGCAGGACGTCGAGGGCGGGGCCCGGGATGAAGCGGGCCCGGTTGCTGGCGAAGCCGCAGGCGCGGAACGCCTGCCGGGCGAACTGCTGGTGCTCCGGCTCCGGATCGACGGTGGTCAGGACCCCGTCGGGGCGCATCCCGTGCAGCAGGTGGATGCCGGACACGCCGCAGCCGGTGCCGATCTCGGCGACGGCCTTGGCGTCCACGGAGGCGGCGAGCAGTCGCAGCGCGGCACCCGTGCTGGGCGCCACCGAGCGCAGCCCCGCGTCGCGGGCAC
The DNA here is from genome assembly GCF_040645115.1 of Streptomyces sp. NPDC046860. NCBI lineage: Bacteria > Bacillati > Actinomycetota > Actinomycetes > Kitasatosporales > Streptomycetaceae > Streptomyces > Streptomyces sp. NPDC046860. The sequence continues at coordinate 162,794 of NZ_JBEYXQ010000001.1, forward strand.
GGTCGCGGGCCCAGCGCAGTGCTTCGTCCTCGGCGACAAAGGCGTCGGCGAACGCCCAGCTCGTCTGCCGGTTGCCGGTAATGACCCTCTCCTGTCCCCGTGATTGCCTCGGCGTGACTGTATCCGTTGCGCCGGGAACCCGCTGATGGGACCGAGCGTTCACATAAGGAGAGCCGACGTGCGCGGAGCACGGCCGGCACGCGACGGGGGTGAGAGGTGACGGAGGGTGTGGATCACATGCTGACGCGGGTGGATGAGCCTGGTCAGCGGGTGTCAAATTCTCGTAAAACCGCTTATCCGGAGCTAACGGGCGAGGTGGCTATGGTAGGGGCTCCACTGGACACCACCAGAGCCGACAGGGGAGGTGCGGCCGCACCCGAGGACCGGGCCGGAGTGCTGCGGCGCTTCCTCGGTTCGGGCAGGCCGAAATCCGTGACCGACACCGCTGCTGACCACCACGCCGCCGGTCCCGCCGCAGGCGAGACCCAGACCGCGACCTTCGCCACCGACGCGGACGGGCAGGCGTGGACTCCGCCCACCTGGGAGGAGATCGTCAGCACCCACAGCGGTCGCGTCTACCGCCTCGCCTACCGCCTGACGGGCAACCAGCACGACGCCGAGGACCTCACCCAGGAGGTCTTCGTCCGCGTCTTCCGCTCACTGTCGACGTACTCGCCGGGCACCTTCGAGGGCTGGCTGCACCGCATCACCACCAACCTGTTCCTGGACATGGTCCGCCGCAAGCAGCGCATCCGCTTCGACGCCCTGGGCGACGACGCGGCCGAGCGCCTGCCCAGCCGCGAGCCCTCCCCGCAGCAGGTCTTCAACGACGCCCACTTCGACGCCGACGTCCAGCAGGCCCTGGACACCCTCGCGCCCGAGTTCCGCGCCGCCGTGGTGCTGTGCGACATCGAGGGGCTGTCGTACGAGGAGATCGCCGCGACCCTCGGCGTCAAGCTCGGCACCGTCCGCTCCCGTATCCACCGGGGCCGGTCGCAGCTCCGCAAGGCTCTCGCCCACCGCTCTCCCGAGGCCCGCAAGGCCGAGCGCCGTTCCTTCATGCCTCGGGTGCCCGCACTGGGGGCAGGGGGCACGCCCGCGTGAGTGGAACCGGACCGAACCCCGCGGAGGCACACCTCGCGGAACAGCATCTGGGAGACCGGCTCTCCGCCCTGGTGGACGGAGAACTCGGTCATGAGTCGCGCGACCGCGTCCTCGCCCACCTGGCGACCTGCTGCCGGTGCCGGGCCGAGGCCGATGCGCAGCGCCGGCTGAAGAACGTCTTCGCGGAGGCCGCCCCGCCCCCGCCCTCCGAATCCTTCCTCGCCCGCCTCCAGGGCCTCCCCGGCGGCGACGCCGACGGTCCGGCGAGCCCCGGCGGCTCCTTCGGACGCGGTCCCGGCGAGGGCGTCCTCGGCATGGGCGACGGCGAGCGGTTCGCGTTCCGGTACGTCCCGGCCGCCTCCGCGCACGCCTCCGGGCAGCGCGGCTTCCGCGTCCACCCCGTCGCCGACCGGCCCTCCTCGCGCGGGCTGCGGTTCGCCGTCGCGGCCGCCGGAGCGGTCTCCCTCGCGGCCGTCGCCCTCGGCGGCGTGACCACCGCCCTGCCCGGCAGCCTCACCGCCGACGCCCGCGGCGGCGCTGGCGCCGGGAGCAACGTCGCCCCCTCCCGCTCGGCGGGCTCCGGCAGCACCGCCGCCACCGCGGCCCCCGACACCCAGCGCCGGCGCTCCGAGGCCCCGCTGCTCGCACAGGGCGAGGACGCGCCCGACCGCACCCCGGCGGCCCCGGTCACCGCCTCCGCGCCCCTGCTGCCGGGCATCACGGCCCCGGTCGACGCGGGGGTGCGCAACACCGCGCGGGACCTCGCCATGCCGGTGATGGCCGGTGCGGCCGCCGTCTCCCCCCTGATACGCCCGCTCGGCGAGACCACCCCCTTCTCCCTGGACTCCTGGCCCCTCGCGCCCCCGGCGGCCCGGACCACCGCGGCCGCCGCGCCGACGAACTCCCCCTCCGCCTCGGCTCCCTGACCCGGCGACGCCTGCGGCGAGCCCGGCGGACCTGGTTGAATCCTGTGAGGCCGTGCCCGCCGCGCCATCGACGCCGGGCACGGGATCGACACACCGCGCCCGCCGCCGCACGACGCGGGCGCGGCCAGCCCTGGGGAGAGCATGAACGAGGGGAACCCGACGCCGGAGCCGTCCCCGTCCCGGACCGGCGGCGACTTCGAACTGGCCAGGCCGAAGACCGCCGCCGGCGCGGACGGGACCGGGGCGGAAGCCGTCGCCCGAGGCGGCGAGCCGGGACCGGCCGGGCAGCCGGAGGAGACGCCCACCGGAGCCGACAGCGCCGACCGCCCGGACGACGCCGACCGCCCCGACAGCGCCGACCGCCCCGCCGGGCCGCCGCCCGGCACCGACGCCGGCCACGCGGACGGCGGCGCCACCACGCGCCCCAGGCCGCTGCACGACCCCGACCCCTACGGCACCCCGCCCTACGGCGGACCGGGCCCCTGGGCCCCCGCGCCGCCCGTTCAGCACCCCATGGCGACCCCCGCCCACGGCACACCGTCGCCCCAGACCCCGCCGGGCCCCTCCGCACCCGCGCCCCCCGTCCCGCCCGACCCGGCCGCGCACACCCCCGTACCGCCCCCGGACGCCGCCCCCGACCAGGACCCGGCGCCCCGCTACGACCCCTGGAACCCGGCACCGCCCTCCCTCCAGGCGCGCGGGGGCTCCGCGCCCCTCCAGCACCCCGTGCCGCCCCTCCTCACCGAGGCGCGGCGCGGGGGGCGGGCCCGGAGGAGGCTCGTCGGAGCCTTCGTGGGCATCTCGCTCCTGGCCGGCGGCGTCGGAGGGTTCGCCGGGGCCTGGATCGAGCGGGAGGGGACCACGACGGTCCGCCTGCCCCAGGCCGGGGCCGTGCCCGACGGGCGGGCCCGCGACAGCGTGGCCGGGATAGCCGCCCGCGCCCTGCCCAGCGTGGTCACCCTCCATGTGCGGGGCGCCGCCGAGGCGGGCACCGGCACCGGCTTCGTCCTCGACGGCCGGGGCCACATCCTCACCAACAACCACGTCGTCGCGCCCGCCTCCGCCGACGGCGACATCACGGTGACCTTCAGCAGCGGCGACACCGCCGAGGCCGAGCTGGTCGGCCGGGACAGCGGCTACGACCTGGCCGTCGTCCGGGTCAAGGGCGTGAAGGGCCTCACCCCGCTGCCCCTCGGCGACTCCGACGGCGTACGGGTCGGTGACCCGGTGGTGGCCATCGGCGCCCCCTTCGACCTCGCCAACACCGTCACCTCCGGCATCGTCAGCGCCAGGGAGCGCCCCATCACCGCGGGCGGCGAGAAGGGCGACGGCAGCGACGTCAGCTATGTCGACGCGCTCCAGACCGACGCGCCGATAAACCCCGGCAACTCCGGCGGCCCCCTGCTCGACTCCCACGCCCGTGTGATCGGCATCAACTCCGCCATCCGCTCGGCCGGCCGGGACTCCGGCTCCACCGAGAGCCAGTCCGGCTCCATCGGCCTCGGCTTCGCCATCCCGGTCAACCAGGCCCGCCGGGTCGCCGAGGAACTGATCAACGACGGGCACGCCACCCACCCCGTGATCGGCGTGACGCTCGACATGGACTACTCCGGCGACGGCGCCCGGATCGGGGACGGCTCCGCCGTCGTCGGCGGCGGCCCCGGCGACCGGGCCGGACTGAAGCCGGGCGACCTGATCACCGAGGTCGACGGACACCCCGTCCACTCGGGTGAGGAGCTGATCGTCCGGGTCCGCGCGCACCGCCCCGGCGACCGGCTCCGCCTCACCGTGGGGCGCCCGGGTGCCGGGCGGACCGTCACGCTCAAGCTGGGGGCGGCCTCCGGGGAGAACTGACGCAAGTCTCACCACGGGGCGGTACCGGTCCGGCAGGTGTGCCGGGTACCGTTGAGCGACCGAGGACACGCAAGGAGCTTTCAGGTGTTCAATGACATAGGGCCGCTTGAGCTGGTCACGCTCATCGTCCTCGCCGTGCTCGTCTTCGGTCCGGACAAGCTGCCCAAGTTCATCCAGGACGTCACGCGCACGCTGCGCAAGATCCGGGAGTTCTCCGACAACGCCAAGCAGGACATCCGCAGCGAGCTGGGGCCGGAGTTCAAGGACTTCGAGTTCGAGGACCTCAACCCCAAGGCGTTCCTGCGCAAGCAGCTCGACAACGACGAGCTGGGGCTGGGGGAGATCCGCAGCGGCTTCGACCTGAAGCGCGAGATGGCCGAGCTGACGGACTCCGTGAACGGCCGCGACAGCGCCTCCCCGGCCCTGCCCGGCCCCACCACGTCCGCCCCGGCGGAGTCCGGCGGCCGGGTCGACATGACGAAGAAGCCCGAGCCCGCGCGCGACGAGCGCCCGCCCTTCGACGCCGACGCCACCTGACGCCCGTACCGCACGGCATCACCCGCTCGGCCCCGCAGCGCGCCGAAGGATCACGACACGCCACGGAACCCGCCCCACGAGGCGGGTTCCGTGGCGTGTACCAGCCGTCCATCGCGCGATCGGCGGTCTCCGGAGCCCCACGCGCCCGCCGCATTCCGGGCTGCCCTCAGCGGTGTGGATATGCTGCCGAGTTGTTGTGCGGACCGGGCGCGTACGCCCGAAGGGGGGCGGGTCCCGCCCCGGTCCGACGAGAACGAGGAGGCGTCCGGGCAGATGGAGACCACGAGTCGGGTAAGCGCGCAGACGCCGGCCGGTGAGAGCGGCCGGCGCGGCCATCTCGGCGGCCGGTCGGTCGACGGCTATCTGCGGGCGCCTTTCCCCTGGTACGGCCTCGACGAGGCGTTCACGGGCCCCCGCTGGCTGCTCCAGGTCGGCCTGGCCGCCGACGGGGCGGTGGAGCACGGTTCGATCGGCCACGGCGACGAGCCGTCCGTACGCAACGAGCACAGCGCGAACTCCTCGGACGAGCCGCGGGAGAAGTTCGCCGTCGTCGTCACCGTGCCGGTCAATCCCTCGCGCCGCAGCGCCGACGGCACCGGGCTGCTGGAGGCCACGTCGGTCTCCTCGGCGGCCTGGCTGGCCGGGGTCGGGCTGCTGTCCGTCACCTGGCCCGGCCAGATGGACCACACCCTGCGCGACGACTGGCTCGACCAGCAGACCGAGACCGCCTGGGCGCTGGCCGACGACCTCGACGGCGCGGAGTGGTCGAAGCTCTCCCTGCCGGTGGACGGCGTGGCCACGCCCTTCCACTACCGGGAGTCGGAGTTCGGCTGGGTGCTCGCCGGCGCGACCGAGGCGGGCGTCCACGTCGGCGCGTACGGCCGGGGCATGAGCGCCTACGGCCTCGGCTTCGCCGTCGTGAAGGACATCGGCGCCTACGCCTGACGGACGACGGAAGGGGGCGCCGGCGGAATCCCGCCGGCGCCCCCTTCCGTCGTGTCCGGGCTCAGAACTTGTTGCGCGGGGTGATCCCCAGCGACAGGCCGGACAGGCCGCGCTGACGGCCCCCCAGCTTGCCCGCGATGGCGCGCAGCGCCGCACCCGCCGGGGAGTCGGGGTCGGTCAGCACGACCGGCTTGCCCTCGTCGCCGCCCTCGCGCAGCCGCACGTCGATCGGGATGCTGCCGAGCACCGGGACCGTCGCGCCCGTGGTGCGGGTCAGGCCGTCCGCGACCGCCTGGCCGCCGCCCGTGCCGAAGACGTCCACCATCTCGTCGCAGTGCGGGCAGGGCAGCCCGGACATGTTCTCGACCACGCCGACGATCTTCTGGTGCGTCTGCACCGCGATGGAGCCCGCGCGCTCGGCGACCTCCGCCGCCGCCTGCTGCGGGGTGGTGACGACCAGGATCTCCGCGTTCGGGACCAGCTGCGCCACCGAGATGGCGATGTCACCGGTGCCCGGCGGCAGGTCCAGCAGCAGCACGTCCAGGTCGCCCCAGTACACGTCCGCCAGGAACTGCTGGAGCGCCCGGTGCAGCATCGGGCCGCGCCACACGACCGGGGCGTTGCCGGGGGTGAACATGCCGATGGAGATGACCTTCACGCCGTTCGCCGACGGCGGCATGATCATGTTCTCGACCTGGGTGGGCCGGCCGTCCGCGCCCAGCATGCGCGGCACGCTGTGCCCGTAGATGTCGGCGTCCACGACACCGACCTTCAGACCGTCGGCGGCCAGCGCGGCCGCCAGGTTCACCGTCACCGAGGACTTGCCGACGCCGCCCTTGCCGGAGGCGACCGCGTAGACGCGGGTGAGGCTGCCGGGCTTGGCGAACGGGACCTCGCGCTCGGCCTGTCCGCCGCGCAGCGCCTCGGCCAGCTCCTTGCGCTGAGCGTCGCTCATCACGTCCAGCGTGACCTCGACGGAGGTGACGCCCTCGACGGCGGCGACCGCGTCGGTGACCCGCTGGGTGATCGTCTCGCGCATCGGGCAGCCGGAGACCGTCAGGTAGACCGTGACCGCGACCGCTCCGTCCGCGCCGATCTCCACCGATTTGACCATCCCGAGTTCGGTGATGGGGCGGTTGATCTCGGGGTCGTTCACCGTCGCCAGTGCCTCGCGCACCGCGTCTTCCGTAGCCATAGGACGATGGTACGGCGCCCCCGGGGGCCTTCGGGTAGCCCCTCAGCGGTCGTCTGCGTCACGTCCCTCCAGCTCCCGCACCAGGTCCTGCAGCTCGGACCTGATCCAGTCGCGGGTGGCGACCTCGCCGAGGCCCGCGCGCAGCGCGGCGATCTCGCGGGTCAGGTACTCGGTGTCCGCGATCGACCGCTCGTTCTGCTTGCGGTCCTGCTCCAGATTGACGCGGTCGCGGTCGTCCTGCCGGTTCTGCGCGAGCAGGATCAGCGGCGCCGCGTAGGACGCCTGGAGGGACAGCATCAGCGTCAGGAAGATGAAGGGGTAGGAGTCGAAGCGCACCACGTCCGGTGCCGCGATGTTCCACAGCACCCAGACGATGATGACGACCGTCATCCAGACGATGAAGCGTCCCGTGCCCAGGAACCGGGCGATCTTCTCCGACAGCCGGCCGAACGCCTCGGGGTCCCACTCCGGCAGGACCCGGCGGCGGGGCGGGCGCGGCTGGTCCAGCCGGAATCCGCGCGGCCGGGAGGCGGTGGCGCCCGCCGGGGCGCGGTCGCGGCCCTCCCGGCCGCCGTCGCGCTCAGCCATGCGTGCCCGCTTCCCGCCCGGCGCCCGCGTCCGGCATCTCGTCCAGGTGGAACTCCGTCTCGCGCCAGTCGTCGGGCAGCATGTGGTCCAGCACGTCGTCCACGGTCACCGCGCCCAGCAGCGCCCCGGACTCGTCCACCACGGGCGCGGCGACCATGTCGTACGTGGCGAAGAACCCGGCGATGACGGGCAGCGTGGCGTCCGGGGCGAGTGGCAGCAGGTCGTCGTCCACCAGCGAACTGACCAGGGTGTACGGCGGGTCGCGCAGCAGCCGCTGGAAGTGCACGGTGCCCAGGTACTTCCCGGTCGGCGTCTCGTCCGGCGGGCGGCAGACGTAGACCTGGGCGGCGAGCGCCGGGGAGAGGTCGGGGTTGCGGACCCGCGCGAGCGCGTCGGCGACCGTCGCGTCCGGGCGCAGCACGATCGGCTCGGTCGTCATCAGCCCGCCCGCGGTGTGCTCCTCGTACTGCATCAGACGCCGCATGTCCGCCGCGTCCTCGGGCGCCATCAGGCTCAGCAGACGCTCCTTGTCGTCCTCCGGCAGCTCGCCCAGCAGGTCGGCGGCGTCGTCGGGGTCCATGGCCTCCAGCACGTCGGCCGCGCGCTCCTCCTTGAGCTTGCCGAGGATCTCGATCTGGTCGTCCTCCGGCAGCTCCTCCAGCACGTCCGCGAGCCGGTCGTCGTCCAGGGCGGCCGCCACCTCCGCGCGCCGCTTGGGGGAGAGGTGGTGCAGCACGTTGGCCAGGTCGGCGGGGCGCAACTGCTCGAACGTGGCGAGCAGGTTCTCCGCGCCCTGCCCGTGCTCCTCCAGGGAGAACCCGGTGACGGCCGACCACTCCACGGTCAGCGTCTCGCCCTTGGCCCGCCGGAAGGCGCCGCCCTTCTTCCCCTTGCGGACGAAGACCCGGTCCACCTCCCACTCGCGCCGTGCGGGCAGTTGCTGCACGGACAGGTCGAGGACGGTGACCTCCTCGCCGGTCTCCACCAGCTTCACCCGCCGGTCCAGCAGTTCCCCGAAGACCAGGCGTTCGGTGGGCCGCTGCTCGAAGCGGCGGACGTTGACCACGCCGGTGGAGATGACCTGGCCGGAGTCGATGCCGGTCACCCGGGTCATGGGCAGGAAGATGCGGCGCCGGGTGGACAGCTCCACCACCAGTCCGAGCACCCGGGGCGGGCGGCGGCCGACGCGCAGCATGACGACGACGTCGCGGACCCGGCCCACCTGGTCGCCCGCCGGGTCGAAGACGGGGACCCCGGCGAGGTGCGAGACGAAGATCCGGGGAACACCGGCTGCCATCTTTGCTTCCTTTGCCGTGCGCGGGACGCGTGGGGATTGGTGTCGATTCGCTCCGGTATGGCCATGTCCGTGCGCTTCAGGCTAGCCCGTACCGATCGGAAACGCCCCGGCGGACGGTCCGGACGGACGGGCTCCGCTCGGGGCGCGTGCCCCCGGTACGCTGCCGTACGCCCATTTGGCACCCGGCAGAGAGGCAGCCCCACCTGTGACTGCGATTTTCCAGGCCCACACCTGGAGAGCGGTGCGGACCGCGCGGGCCACCGCGCTGTGCGTGCTGGCCGTGTCGGCGCTCACGATGCTGACGGGATGCGGCGAGGAGGACCCGGACGCCGGGACCAACGGGGTGGGCCGGCTGCCCGCGCAGAAGATCCGGACACAGAGCCGGGCGGCCGCCGACGCGGCACCCGCCGTGCACCTGGCCGGGACCGTCGTCACCGGCGGGGTGTCCTTCAAGCTGGACATGCGGCTGAAGTCCGGCGGCGCCAGCGGCTCGGTGACCTCGAAGAAGTCCAGCTTCCGGCTGCTGCGGGTCGGCGACGAGCTCTACCTGAAGGCCGACGCCGCCTTCTGGAACCACGGCGGGGACACCTCGGCCGCGGGCAAGCTGGACGGCAAGTACGTGAAGGTCCCCCAGGAGGACCCGGCGTACAAGAAGTTCAGCGGCTTCACCGAGAAGGACGTCCTGCTGCCCGCCCTGCTCCCCCTGCACGGCAAGCTCGCCACCGTGGGCCACCACGAGCAGGCCGGCACCCCCACGATCCGGATCACCGGCGACGGCGGCCCCGGCGGCACCCTCGACGTCTCCCTGCGGGGCAAGCCCTACCCGCTGCGCCTGGTGCGCGGCGGCGGCGCCGGGACGCTGACCTTCTCCGAGTGGGGCAAGGACTTCACCGCCGCCGAGCCCGACGAGTCCGAGACGGTCGACTACGGCGGCCAGCTCCCCACCTCCTAGGCGGACGCGGCCCAGGGGGCTATGCCCGCTTGCGGCGCCGGGCCAGCAGCCTGGGCAGGGCGGCCGGGACGGGGGAGCGGGTGGTGGCCGGGGTGGGCAGCGGAGGCTCGGCCAGGCTGCCGGCCGGGGGCGGCGCCACCCCGGTGGGCACCAGGCGCAGCACCGCGCACTCGCGCGCCCAGCGGGCCGTGATCTCCTCGCCGCCGGGGGCGTTGAGCCGCTTGCCCTTCAACTCCGCGACGGCCGCCTCCCATTCGGGAGACCCGGGGGCCAGCCGGTGCGCGGTCGCCCGCCAGGTGACCACCCGGCCGCCCTTGTCCTTGCTCTTCACCGCCACCTCGGCCGCGCCGCCGTCGGTGAGACCGGTCAGCGGCTGCTCGCCGGGGCCGTCACCGACCAGGCAGGCGGCACCGTCGTGCCAGACGTGCCACAGCGGGCGCGCGGCGGGCGCCTGATCCCCCCGGACCCAGATCAGGCCGGACTTCTTGGTGGCCTCCTCGATGAGGGCCTGGTCGAAGAGGGCCCGGGCGGGCGGCTCGCTGGTCATGCGCCCAGCCTATCCAGGAGCGCTCAGAGCCAGCCGTTGCGCTTCAGCGTGCGGTGGATGCCCAGACAGAGCACGACCGTGACGCACATGATCACCGGGTAGCCGTACTTCCAGTGCAGCTCGGGCATGTGGTCGAAGTTCATGCCGTAGACCCCGCACACCATGGTGGGCACGGCGATGATCGCGGCCCAGGCGGTGATCTTGCGCATGTCCTCGTTCTGCGCGACGGACGCCTGCGCCAGGTTGGCCTGGAGGATGGAGTTCAGCAGCTCGTCGAAGCCCATGACCTGCTCGTGGACGCGGGCCACGTGGTCGGCGACGTCGCGGAAGTACTTCTGGATGTCGGGGTCGATCAGCCGCATCGGCCGCTCGCTCAGCAGCTGCATGGGGCGCAGCAGCGGGGCGACCGCGCGCTTGAACTCCAGTACCTCGCGCTTGAGCTGGTAGATCCGGGCCGAGTCGACACCGCGGGAGACCCCGCCGTTGCGGCCGGGGGAGAAGACCTCCGTCTCCACCTCGTCGATGTCGTCCTGCACCGAGTCGGCGACCGCGATGTAACCGTCCACCACGTGGTCGGCGATGGCGTGCAGCACCGCCGAGGGGCCCTTGGCGAGCAGTTCGGGGTCGTCCTGGAGCCGGTGCCGCAGCGCCCGCAGCGAACCCTGGCCGCCGTGCCGGACGGTGATGAAGAAGTCCCGGCCGGTGAAGCACATGACCTCACCGGTGTCGATGACCTCGCTGTTGGCGGTGAGCTGGTCGTGCTCGACGTAGTGGACGGTCTTGAACACGGTGAACAGCGAGTCGTCGTACCGCTCCAGCTTGGGCCGCTGGTGCGCCTGGACCGCGTCCTCCACGGCCAGCGGGTGCAGCCCGAACACGCCCGCGATACCCGCGAACTCGGCCTCGGTCGGCTCGTGCAGACCGATCCAGACGAAGCCGCCGTCCTTGCGGACCTCGCGCATCGCCTCCTGCGGGCTGAGGGGGCGTCCGCTGTCCACCCGGGCTCCGTCGCGGTAGACGGCGCAGTCGACCACGGCCGAGGACGTGGTGGGATCGGCGGCGAAGGAGGAGGCCGCGTCCTTGCGCGGGGCGGGGCGGGACGGACGGACCACGGCTCGCAGGTCGCGGATCATCGACATGGGCAGGCTCCTTCGCGGGCGGGCAACGAGAGTGCGCCGGCGACGGGTGGAACTACCCGGAATGGGGACGTCCGGACTGCGTGTGTTCGGCACGTCCACAAAGCGGGGAGCACCGCACCGTCGCGGTGGCGACTTCGCTACTGATGCAGGACTGAGTGAGATCAGGCAGATCAGGCAAAGCGAAACGAAGTGCTCTTCCGGACGGCGAAGCGAACGAAAAGGTGGCGGTCAGCCAGGAATGACATCAACAGCCGGAAGAGCGAGTGGTACTGCACGGTCGACTTCGATCCATGACAGCCCCACCTCCTCCGGCCGGTCCCTCGTAAGGGAGTCTCATCGGCGTCGGGGACTCGACGGCGAGCATGTGCACGCGGCCCCGAACCACCGGCTCAGCGTAGCAGCAGCCCGTTGTGTCAAGGCGCAGCTTTGCCTGCCGCTGACGAGTTCTATGCTCACCGCATGGTTGATGTTCTTCCTCTGGTCGAGGCACGGCTGAACTCGGCGCTGGGCGAACCGGACGCGCGCGCCTCGGTCACCTTCCTCGGCGCCGACCGCGTCGAGGTGCTCCGCTTCCAGGAGGGGGACGTGGTCCGGTACGCCACCCTGGGCATGTCGGCACACCCCATGACCGACCCCACGGCGATGATCGCCGACCCCGTCGGGGGGCCGCGCGCCGAGCTGGTCCTCTCCGTGCGCGCGGGCGTCACCGACACCGGCGGCGTGCTCCGTCCGCTCGCCGTGCTCGCCGCGTCCCCGCAGGTCGAGGGTCTGGTCGTGGCCCCCGGCGCCTCGCTGGACGTGGGTGAGCCGCTGTGGGCCGGAGCGCCCTTCACATCGGTGCTGGTGGGGGAGCCGGGCGGGCTGGTGGAGGACCTGGAGCTGGACGCCCCGCTGGACCCGGTGCGCTTCCTGCCGCTGCTGCCGATGACCCCGAACGAGGCCGCCTGGAAGCGGGTGCACGGCGCGGGCGCGCTCCAGGAGCGCTGGCTCACCCACGGCACCGACCTGCGCGACCCGGGCCGCGCCTCCGTGCCGCTCGGACCTGCCCCGGAGTGAGGAAGGTCACCAAGTGCCGCTGAAGGTCGGGGAGTTGACTGAACCCCGATAAAGGGGCCGGGGCCGTACGGGTGATCGTCCTTGACGTGCGGCTGCCGGGGTAGGACCGTGGGGCTCTATGAAGGGCGAACCCAGTTGCCCGAGGTGCGGTGGCCGGGTCCGGGCCCCCGGCCTCTTCGCCGACACGTGGCAGTGCGACGCGCACGGCGCGGTGTACCCGCTGCAGCCCGTGATCCCGCCCAGCGTCGAGGCGCTCACCGCCGTCGTGCAGCGCACCCAGGTCCCGCTGTGGATGCCGTGGCCGCTGCCGGTCGGCTGGCTGTTCACGGGCGTCGCCTACGCGGGAGACGCACCCGGCGGCGGCCGGGCCACCGTCGTGGCCTGCTCCGGACCCGGCCCGCTCGGCGGCCCCGGCGAGCTGGTCCTCGTCGCCGAGGAGCCCGGCGTCGGCCTCGGCGCGCGGTACGCGGGGCTCCAGGGCCCCGACCCCGGCCCCTGCATGGACGTGGAGAAACCGCCGCAGGCCAAGGTGCTGGCCGCCGGCCGGCCCACCCCGCTCTGGCACGTCACCGACACCCCGGACGACCGTGCCGTCTTCGCGGGCGAGGCCCTCGGCGTATGGCTGTGGGCGGTCACCTGGCCCGCGCAGTCCGGCCTGCTGATGTACGACGAACTGGTGCTGACGGATCTCCGGGACGCGGGCCCCGAGGTGGATCTCGTGCCCTGCGGCGCGCTCTCGCCCCGGCTGATGAGCCCCGAGGTGTAGGGGGCGCCCCCGGGGAGCGGGGGTGACAGGCATCCCCTGGGCGCGGCTATCCTTGGGTGGTCCCCGTCGTCCCCCAGCCCTCCGGAGCAGCCGTGCGCATCGACCTGCACTGCCACTCCACGGCCTCGGACGGCACGGACACCCCCGCCGGGCTGATGCGCGCGGCCGCCGGCGCCGGACTGGACGTGGTCGCGCTGACCGACCACGACACCACCCGCGGGTACGCCGAGGCACTCGCCGCGCTGCCCGACGGGCTCACCCTGGTCACCGGCGCCGAGCTGTCCTGCCGGATCGACGGGGTCTCCCTGCATCTGCTGGCCTACCTCTTCGACCCCGAGGAGCCCGCCCTGCTCGCCGAGCGCGAGCTGGTCCGGGACGACCGGGTGCCGCGTGCCCACGCGATGATCGCCAAGCTGAACGCGCTCGGCGTACCGGTCACCTGGGAGCAGGTCGAGCGGATCGCCGCCGGAGGCACGGTGGGCCGCCCGCACCTGGCGTCCGCGCTGGTGGAACTGGGTGTCGTCCCGACCGTGAGCGACGCCTTCACGCCCGAGTGGCTGGCCGACGGCGGCCGGGCCTTCGTCGACAAGCACGAGACGGACCCGCTGGAGGCGATCCGGCTGGTGAAGGACGCGGGCGGCGTGGCCGTCCTCGCCCACCCCGCCGCCGCCAAGCGCGGCCGCACGGTGCCACCGGACGCCATCGCCGCGATGGCCGCCGCCGGCCTGGACGGCCTGGAGGCCGACCACACCGAGCACGACCCGGCCACCCGCACCCGGCTGCGCGGCCTCGCCGGGGAGCTGGACCTGCTGGTCACCGGCTCCTCCGACTACCACGGCACCCGGAAGACCGTCGCCCTCGGCGAGAACACCACCGATCCCGAGGTCTACGGGGAGATCATCCGCCGGGCCACCGGCGCGTTCCCCGTGCCCGGCACCGGCGGAGCCTGAGCCCCGGGGCGCCCGCCCCTCCTTCTTCCGCATCCCCTTCATCCGATCACCCGCACGTCCGCCGTGCGCGCGCCCGCGATCCTCCCCGTGAGGAAGTCGCGGGCGTCCGTGCGGCGGTTGCACCATCAAGCAAGGCACTCGATGTTCGACCTCGCCGTCTTCGGCTCCCTGTTCCTGACCCTCTTCGTCATCATGGACCCGCCGGGGATCACCCCGATCTTCCTCGCCCTCACCGCCGGGCGGCCCGCCAAGGTCCAGAAGCGGATGGCCCTCCAGGCCGTCTGCGTGGCGGGCGGCGTCATCACCGTCTTCGGCCTCCTCGGCCACCAGATCCTCGACTACCTGCACGTCTCGGTCCCGGCGCTGATGATCGCGGGCGGGCTGCTGCTCCTGCTGATCGCGCTCGACCTGCTGACCGGCAAGACCGACGAGCCCAAGCAGACCAAGGACGTCAATGTCGCCCTCGTCCCGCTGGGCATGCCGCTGCTCGCCGGTCCCGGCGCGATCGTCTCGGTGATCCTGGCCGTGCAGAAGGCCGGAAGTGTCGCCACGCAGGTCTCGGTCTGGTCGGCGATCCTCGCCATCCATGTCGTGCTGTGGCTGGTGATGCGTTACTCGCTGCTGGTCATCAAGGTCATCAAGGACGGCGGTGTCGTCCTGGTGACGCGGCTCGCGGGCATGATGCTCTCCGCGATCGCCGTGCAGCAGATCATCAACGGAGTCACTCAGGTGATCCGGGGGAGCTGAGAGCCAGCTCTCGGCTCCCCCGGAAGGCTTGGGTGCGTCGTGCGCCCTTATGAGGCCGGGCAGCCTTCAGCGGGGCGGATCCACAGGCGCTGGCCGATGGCGGCCGCCTGCTGCACGATCCGGTTGACGGAGGCGGCGTCCACGACGGTGCTGTCCACGGTCGAACCGTCGGCCTCGTCGAGTCGCCTGATCTCGAAGCGCATGGCTTCTCCCTTCGTCTGGTCATCCTCCTGCGGAGAACTACTGGTGTGCGACGTGTTGTCGCGGTGTCACATGTGTAGACAACGAACGGCCTACCGCAAACATTCCCTACGCTAAGGAAATTTTTTGACGGGCTAATTACTGTCCGGTAAAAGCACCTCGCAAGGGGACTGACGGGGACCGGTTGTACTCGCAGCGTGACGGCCGGGACAATGGACCCGATGAACGACGACCTGGCGGCACTCGGCGCCCGCATCGATCACACCAACGAGCTGCTACAACGCATGCTCGCCGAGGTGGCGAAAACACCCTCCACGCACGCGATCTTCGTGGACGCGGGCTATCTCTACGCGGCCGCCGGACGTCTGGTGGCCGGGACCGAGGACCGCCGCGCCTTCGACCTCGACGCCGAGGGCCTGATCGACGCGCTCATCGACAAGGCCCGCTCGATCTTCGCCGACAGCCGCCTGCTGCGCGTGTACTGGTATGACGGCGCCCGGCGCCGCATCCACACCTCCGAGCAGCAGTCCATCGCCGAGCTGCCCGACGTCAAGGTCCGCCTCGGCAACCTCAACGCCCACAACCAGCAGAAGGGCGTCGACTCCCTGATCCGCACCGACCTGGAGTCCCTGGCCCGCCACCGCGCCATCAGCGACGCGGCGCTCCTCGGCGGGGACGAGGATCTGGTGTCGGCGGTCGAGGCCGCGCAGGGGTACGGCGCCCGGGTCCACCTGTGGGGCATCGAGGCGCCCGAGGGCCGCAACCAGGCCGAGCCGCTGCTCTGGGAGGTCGACAGCCAGCGCACCTTCGACCTGGAGTTCTGCAAGCCGTACGTCTCCCGCCGCACCGCCGCCGCCTACGAGGCGACGTCCGGCAACCGGCCGACCCGCGAGGACGTGCGCTTCGTCGGCGCCCAGATCGCGGCGAAGTGGCTGGTCTCCCGGGGGCGGGACAGCCTGATGGAGCTGCTGCCCGGCCACCCGTACCTGCCCGGCTCGGTCGACCAGGACCTCCTGGTGGAGGCGGAGGGACTGCTCCAGTACTCCCTGCGCGGCCAGGCCGACCTGCGCCGGGCCCTGCGGGACGGGTTCTGGGAGCACTTGCAGACGCAGTACTGACAGCCGGGAAGGCCCGGCCCCCTTCGCCAGGGGGCCGGGCCTTCCTCGTCGTGCGGGTTTCGCTCAGGCCTCGGTGGGCTCCGCGGCGGCGGCCTTGCGGGTCCGGCGGCGCGGCTTGGCCTCCGGCTCCTCGCTCGCCTGCGCCGGGATCTCCGCGGTGGCCTTGGCGGCGGCCGTCTTGCGGGTGCGGCGGGGCTTGGTCGCGGGGGCCTCGGCCTCGGGGGCCTCGACCGGCTCCGCGGCGGCGGCCTTGCGGGTCCGGCGCGGCTTGGCCTCGACGGCCTCCGCCGTGTCGACCGCGGCGACGGCGGCCTTACGGGTGCGACGCGGCTTGGCCTCGACGGCTTCGACGACCTCGGCGGTGCCGGCGGTGTCGGCCTTGGCGGCGGCCGTCTTGCGGGTGCGGCGGGGCTTGGTCGCGGGGGCCTCGGCCTCGGGGGCCTCGACCGGCTCCGCGACGGCGGCCTTACGGGTGCGACGCGGCTTGGCCTCGACGGCCTCGGCCGTGTCGACCGTGGCGGCAGCGGCCTTGCGGGTGCGGCGCGGCTTGGTCGCGGGGGCCTCGGCCACGGGGGCCTCGACCGCGTCCACGACCGCCTCGGCGGTGACGGCGGCCTTGCGGGTGCGGCGCGGCTTGGTCGCCGGGGCCTCGGCCACCGGCTCCACGACCGGAGCCTCGACGACGGTCTCGGCCACGGCCGGGACGGCCTCCGCGCGCTTGCGGGTACGGCGGCGCGGCTGGGCCGGAGCCTCCAGCGCCTCGGGGACCTCCACAGCGGCGACGGCCGGAGCCGCCGGCTCGGCCACCGCGGCGGCCCGCGTACGGCGACGCGGCTGCTTCGGGGCGTCGGCCGCCGGGGTCTCGGTGACCGTCTCCACGGCCGCCGTCACCGGCTCACCGGCCGCACCGCCGCGCGTACGGCGACGACGGCGCGGGGTGCGGGGACCCTGCGGCTCCTCCACGGCGGTGGTCTCCGCCGCGGGAGCGGCGCCCGCCTCCACCGGAGCACCGCCGCGCATACGACGGCGACGGCGCGGGGTGCGCTCCGAACGCTCCGAGCGCTCGCGCTCCGGCGCGGCCTCGGCGCGGCCGCCACGGCCACCGCGGTCGGACCGGCCGCCGCGCGCGCCACGGCCACCGGTCTCGCCGAGGTCCTCCACGACCTCCGCGTCCAGACCGGCACGCGTGCGCTCCGAGCGAGGCAGGACACCCTTGGTGCCCGCCGGGATGTTGAGGTCGGAGAAGAGGTGCGGGGACGTCGAGTACGTCTCCACCGGCTCGTTGAAGTCCAGCTCCAGCGCCTTGTTGATGAGCTGCCAGCGAGGGATGTCGTCCCAGTCGACGAACGTGACGGCCGTGCCCTTGTTACCGGCGCGGCCGGTGCGGCCGACGCGGTGCAGGTAGGTCTTCTCGTCCTCGGGGGACTGGTAGTTGATGACGTGGGTCACGCCGCCGACGTCGATGCCGCGCGCGGCCACGTCGGTGCAGACCAGCACGTCGACCTTGCCGTTGCGGAAGGCACGCAGCGCCTGCTCGCGGGCACCCTGGCCGAGGTCGCCGTGGACCGCGCCGGAGGCGAAGCCGCGACGCTGGAGCTGCTCGGCGATGTCGGCGGCGGTGCGCTTGGTGCGGCAGAAGATCATCGCGAGACCGCGGCCCTCGGCCTGCAGTATGCGCGCGACCATCTCCGGCTTGTCCATGGAGTGACCGCGGTAGACGAACTGCTTGATGTTGGCGACCGTCGCGCCCTGGTCGTCCGGCGCGGTGGCGCGGATGTGGGTCGGGCGGGACATGTAGCGGCGGGCGAGACCGATGACCGCGCCCGGCATGGTGGCCGAGAACAGCATGGTCTGGCGCTTGGCCGGCAGCATGTTGACGATCTTCTCGACGTCGGGCAGGAAGCCCAGGTCGAGCATCTCGTCGGCCTCGTCCAGCACCAGGCACTTGACGTGGCTGAGGTCCAGCTTCTTCTGCCCCGCCAGGTCCAGCAGCCGGCCGGGGGTGCCGACGACGACGTCGACGCCCTTGTTCAGGGCCTCGACCTGCGGCTCGTAGGCACGGCCGCCGTAGATGGCGAGGACGCGAACGTTGCGCACCTTGCCGGCGGTCAGCAGGTCGTTGGTGACCTGGGTGCACAGCTCGCGGGTGGGCACGACGATGAGCGCCTGCGGCGCGCTGGTCAGCGCCTCCGGGGCGGCGCGGCCGGCCTCGACGTCGGCGGGGACGACGACGCGCTCCAGGAGCGGCAGACCGAAGCCGAGGGTCTTGCCCGTACCGGTCTTGGCCTGGCCGATGACGTCCGAGCCCGAGAGGGCCACCGGGAGCGTCAGTTCCTGGATGGGGAAGGGGTTGGTGATGCCGACGGCTTCCAGGGCCTCAGCGGTCTCGGAAAGGATGCCGAGGTCACGAAATGTCGTAGTCAGGAGCTTTGCCTCTTCTGTGTATGCGGTGCGAGGCGAGCGCGGGGATCGCGGGGATCATGTCGACCGTGCCGGGGACGCCGGCCGCCGTTCGGACGGACCAACTGGGCAAGCCGTATGACACGGGACCTCTGCCGACGCTCTAGCGTTCGAACCGCCAAGGATGTCCCTCCGCTCGTCGTACGCGTGCTGCGGTACGGCCGGGGAGAGCTGTCAGGTCGGAGCCGATCGGGCCACCGACCGGGCATCCTCATACGTGCGCCCCCGTCGGGACGTGCCGAAAACCGTCGGCACGCTCAGCGGGCGCATTACCACCATACCCCGGATCGACGCACACGCGATGGCCGAATTGGTCACGTAGTGGTGGTCACAGTGGTTGACCAGGGGCTTCCGGGACAGGGCGAGCGGGCTATTGTGCGGCTCATGACTAGCTCTGACAAGTCCGAGAACCCTGAGACCGCGGACGCCGCCACCGACGGCCCCACCGGTGTCGCCGCCCAGGACTGGGCGCGGGCCGCGGCCGACCCGCAGTACCGCGCGGCCGTCGTGGACCTGCTCGGCGCGCTCGCGTACGGCGAGCTGGCGGCGTTCGAGCGGCTGGCCGAGGACGCCAAGCTGGCGCCGACCCTCGCGGACAAGGCGGAGCTGGCCAAGATGGCGTCGGCGGAGTTCCACCACTTCGAGCGGCTGCGGAACCGGCTGACCGAGATCGGCGCGGAGCCGACCGCCGCGATGGACCCCTTCGTCGCCGCGCTGGAGAGCTTCCACCGCCAGACGGCCCCCTCGGACTGGCTGGAGGGCCTGGTCAAGGCCTATGTCGGCGACTCGATCGCGAGCGACTTCTACCGCGAGGTCGCGGCCCGCCTCGACACCGACACCCGTGAACTCGTCCTCGCCGTCCTGGACGACACCGGGCACGCGGAGTTCGCGGTGGAGAAGGTCCGCGCGGCCATCGACGCCGACCCGCGCGTCGGCGGGCGGCTCGCGCTGTGGGCCCGGCGGCTGATGGGCGAGGCGCTGTCCCAGTCGCAGCGGGTCGTCGCGGACCGGGACGCGCTCTCCACGATGCTGGTCGGCGGTGTCGCCGACGGCTTCGACCTCGCGGAGGTCGGCCGGATGTTCACCCGGATCACCGAGGCGCACACCAAGCGGATGGCCGCGCTGGGTCTCGCGGCCTGACCCCCCGACCGGTCAGGGGCGGCTACGCCGGCGCGGATCGCCCGCGCAGTCGCCCGGCCGGGCGCAACAGCAGCGACAGGGAAGCGGCGGACACCACGGCCGCACCCAGCAGGGTCAGCGGGAGCGGGGCCGGGCCCAGGCTGCTGTGCGTGACGAAGTCCCCGAACAGGGCGCCCGCGACGGCCGTGGCGAAGACCAGGGGGCGGGCGGGCAGCCGGTGCGGCAGACGGCGCGCGGCCGCGAAGGCGAGGACGAGGCCGAGCGCGGCCGAACCGAGCACATCCAGGATCATCTAGCGGTCCCTCCCACATCTGCGTCCTCATGCGGTCACAGCCCGACATACCCGTGACCTGCGCGTTGCAATCCTCCCCCGCACCCGTCGGGTGCGCGAGCGGTGCGCGCCGCACACACGAAAGGACCCGGCGGCCAGAGGCCACCGGGTCCTTCACGAATGTCGCGCCTACAGCGTGCCGAAGCCCACCTTGCGGGCGGCCGGCGCGCCGATCTCCACGTACGCCAGACGGTCCGCGGGGACCACGACCTTGCGGCCGCGCTCGTCCTCGAGGCTCAGCAGCGGCGACTTGCCGGCCAGGGCGTCGGCCACGACGCGCTCGACCTCCTCGGCGCTCTGACCGCTCTCCAGAACGATCTCGCGGGGCGCGTGCTGCACGCCGATCTTGACCTCCACGGCTATGTCCCTCCGACGGTCAGTGATGTGCGCGTTCTGCCGCGCCGTACGCTGCACACATTAGCCCGGTGAGGGGACGCGTACGCCTCCGGCGGGAACGCCATCAGCGAACACGCCGCGTCAGTGCTGGTCGGTGCCGTGCAGCGGGAAACCCGCGATGCCGCGCCACGCCAGCGAGGCGAGCAGCTGCACCGCCTGGTCGCGCGGCACGCTGCGGTCGCTGTGCAGCCAGGAGCGGGCCACCACCTGGGCGAGGCCGCCGAGCCCGGAGGCGAGCAGCATGGACTCCGCGCGGGACAGGCCGGTGTCCTCCGCGATGACCTCGCAGATCGCCTCGGCGCACTCGGTGGTCACCTTGTCGACGCGCTCGCGCACGGCCGGCTCGTTCGTCAGGTCCGACTCGAAGACCAGACGGAAGGCGCCGCCGTCGTCCTCGATGTACGCGAAATAGGCGTCCATGGTCGCCCGTACGCGCTGCTTGTTGTCGGTCGTCGAGGCGAGCGCGGCGCGCACGGCCTGGATCAGCGCCTCGCAGTGCTGGTCCAGCAGTGCGAGATAGAGGTCGAGCTTGCCGGGGAAGTGCTGGTAGAGCACCGGCTTGCTGACTCCGGCGCGCTCGGCGATGTCGTCCATCGCCGCCGCGTGATAGCCCTGGGCGACGAAGACCTCCTGGGCAGCGCCCAGCAACTGGTTGCGCCGGGCTCGGCGCGGCAGACGGGTGCCGCGCGGGCGTGCTGCCTCTGTTTGCTCGATGGCTGTCACGCCGCCTCCCAATGTCGTCCCTCATGCGGTGTCGGGCCGCGCGGCCATCGTACTTTTCGGTAACCGTGGTGTGCGCGGTGCGAGCGCAGAATTTCACGTGGCGGACGACGGCGAAAGCCGTGGCCCTCGGCCCCGGTCCCGTCCGGTCAGCGGTAGTCGTCCTCGTCGGTGCCCACCACGCGCGCCTGCTCGATCAGATCGCCCTCGCTGCCCCGGTCCGGGTCCACCTCGCTCAGCGGCTCGTCCCGCTCCTGGGTGAGAGGCGCGCGCTGCTCGGCGGCGTCGTTCTCGGGGGCCTCGACATCGATCGGCGCCCCGGAGCCGTCGTCGGGGCTCTCGATCTCGTCCGGCTCGGTGGGGTAGTGGGCCATGACGGCCTCCCTTCCTTCCAGCATCCGTCCAGGAACCTCTGGGTCGGGCGGGTACCCCGCGGGTGCGCTGTCATACAAGCCTAGAAAACGGCCTCCGGCGACGCCACGCCGTCGGCGAAGGCCGTCGCCGCCTCACTCGTCCGCACCTGTGAGGGCGAACACATGAGCCACGGTGTGATCGTCTCGTAACATTGGCGCATGTCTTCGACCGAGTCACCTTCCGTGCCGGCCGCGAGCGTGCTCCCTCGGGTCGCACCCGTAAGGGTGGGCGAGGGCGAGCGGATGAGGTCGGTGCGACTGCCGGGGGTCACCCTGTCGGTCCGGTCCCGGCCGCCCGCGCGAGACGGCCTGGAACCCGCGCTGTACGTGCACGGCCTCGGCGGTTCCTCGCAGAACTGGTCGGCGCTGATGGCCGAGTTGGACGGCGTCGTCGACTCCGAGGCCGTCGATCTGCCGGGCTTCGGCGACTCCCCGCCGCCGGACGACGGCGACTACTCCGTCACCGGCCACGCGCGCGCCGTCATCCGCCATCTCGACGCCGCCGGTCGCGGTCCGGTCCACCTCTTCGGCAACTCCCTGGGCGGCGCGGTCTCCACGCGCGTGGCGGCCGTCCGACCGGACCTGGTGCGCAGCCTGACGCTGATCTCACCGGCCCTGCCGGAGCTGCGCGTCCAGCGCAGCGCGGTCCCCACCGCCCTGCTGGGCGTGCCCGGTGTGTCCTCGCTGTTCAACCGGATCACCAGGGGGTGGACCGCCGAGCAGCGGGTGCGCGGGGTGACGGCCCTCTGCTACGGCGATCCCGCGAGCGTGTCGCCGGAGGCGTTCCAGTACGCGGTGGAGGAACTCGAACGACGGCTGAGGCTGCCGTACTTCTGGGACGCGATGGCCTGCTCCGCGCGCGGGATCGTCGACGCCTACACCCTGGGCGGGCAGCAGGGACTGTGGCGGCAGGCCGAGCGTGTGCTCGCGCCGACCCTGCTGGTCTACGGTGGCCGGGACCAACTCGTCGGCTTCCGCATGGCCGCCAAGGCCGCCCGCTCCTTCAGGGACTCCACGCTGCTGTCCCTGCCGGACGCCGGGCACGTGGCGATGATGGAATATCCGGAACTGGTGGCCAGGGCGTTTCGTGAACTCCTCGCGAAGAGCGCCGCATCGGACGCCACGGACGCGCAGAACTGAGGGCAGGGGTGGGACGACACAGCCGCCGAGGACCGGCTCCCAAGGGGGACGCCTCGGCCATACAGGGCACGGACACGGCGGCCCCGGCCGCCGAGGACTTCACCGGGACGGGTGACTTCGCCGCCCGCCGGCGGCCCGCGGCCGCCGGCCAGGACGGCCGGGGGACACCTCCCGGCGGCGAGTCGTGGGGTGCCGGGCGTTCCGCCGCGGGCGCCTTCGGCGCGACCGTCAGCGGTGCCGGGCGGCATGTGCCGGGCGGCCAGGACCGCGACGCGGGCGACGGGGGCCGCGGCCGGGCTCCGGGCGCCTACGCCGACCGGCTCGGGCAGGCCCGCGGACCCCACCCCGAGCAGCGCGAAGAGGGCGGCGGCTGGGGGGAGTTCGAGAACACCGGGCAGCGTCCCGCCGCCCCGCCCTTCCCCCGGCAGCGCCGCTCGGAGCCGGTGGACGCGGGCCCCGGCCCCCGCCGGGAGTACCTGGACGCCTTCGCGGAGGGCGCCGCCCCGGACACCGCCCGCCGTCCCGCCGTACCCGGCCCGAGGACCGCGCCGGACGACGGCGGGACGCCGCCGCCCGCTGCCGCGCCCGCGCCCCGGCACGGCGGCAAGGGCCGGGCGTTCACCGGGGTCGCGGCCGCCGCGGTGACCACCGTGCTCGCCGTGGTCGTCGCCGGCCAGGTCGCCGACGGCCGCGCCCAGGGCGAGTCCCGGGCCCAGGCGGCCACCGGAGGCGTGGCGGCCGGCGGCCAGGTGCTGCCCTCCGCCCCGCCGGACGTCGTCCCCCTGACGTACGCCCAGAAGATGGACCGCCTCTATCCCCTAGGGGCGACCCTCAAGGGTTCGGGCAAGTTCGAGACCGTGCCCGGTTCCGCCGAGGCGCCCGGCAAGGGCCGCAAGCTGACCTACCGGGTGGACGTCGAGGAGGGACTCGGCCTGGACGGCGTGCTGTTCGCCGAGGCGGTGCAGCGCACCCTCAACGACGAGCGGAGCTGGGCCCACGGCGGTGAGCGCACCTTCGAGCGGGTCTCCACCGGCAAGCCGGACTTCGTGATCACGCTGGCCAGCCCCGGCACCACCGCCGAGTGGTGCGCCAAGTCGGGCCTGGACACCACCGAGGACAACGTCTCCTGCGACTCGGCGGCCACCGAACGCGTGATGATCAACGCCTACCGTTGGGCGCAGGGCAGTGCCACCTACGGGGACGCCAAGATCTACTCCTACCGCGAGATGCTCATCAACCACGAGGTCGGCCACCGGCTCGGCCACGGGCACGTGACGTGCGAGAAGGACGGCGAGATCGCCCCGGTCATGCAGCAGCAGACCAAGTTCCTCGACCACGACGGCATCCACTGCCTGCCCAACGCCTGGCCCTACCCCAAGAGTTGACGGAAGCGGACTCATGTCGCATTGACATGAGTCGCAAGTTCGTTCATATTTCTGCGCATGTGGTCCCGTCACGCCGTCTTCCGCAGCGCCGCCATCGAGCTGGCGCTCATCGGTGTGACCGCCCTCTGCGTGGCCGACATCGACTGTCGCTGACGCCGCCCTCCCGGCGTCCGCGTCGATGCGTGACTCTTCCTCCCCGCACCCCGTGACCGTTGTCGCGGGACCTCTCGACGACCGGCGTCCGGGCCGGCACCTGTCCGCAGGTGTCTCACTCCTCGTCCTTCTGTCTCACCCTTCGGGAACATCCCGGAGGGTTCCCCGAGAGGTCGTCATTTCCGATGCGTCAACCGTCCGTCATAGCGCGCCGCGTGGCCGCGGCATCCGTCAGCCTGGCCGTGGCAGCGGGTGCCGCCGCGTGCGGCCCTGAGGACAACGATGCCAAGGGCGCTGGCGGCGACTCCACGCCCCACAAGGGCGGCACCCTCACCGTGCTGAACGCCGAGGCCCAGACCGACTTCGACCCGGCCCGCCTCTACACCTCCGGCGGCGGCAACGTCCCCTCGCTGGTCTTCCGCACCCTCACCACCCGCAACCGCGAGAACGGCGCCGAGGGCGCCAAGGTGGTCCCCGACCTCGCCACCGACACCGGACGCCCCGACAAGAACGCGACCGTGTGGACGTACACCCTCAAGAAGGGGCTGAAGTACGAGGACGGCACGCCGATCACCTCGGCCGACATCAAGTACGGCATCGAGCGCTCCTTCGCCCCCGAACTCTCCGGCGGCGCGCCCTACCTGCGGGACTGGCTGACCGGCGCCGCCGGCTACCAGGGCCCGTACAAGGACAAGAAGGGCCTCTCCGCGATCGTGACGCCCGACGCGCGCACGATCGTCTTCCACCTGAACAAGCCCGAGGGCGAGTTCCCCTTCCTCGCCACCCAGACGCAGTTCGCGCCGGTGCCGAAGAGCAAGGACACCGGTACCGCGTACGAGCAGCACCCGGTCTCCTCGGGCCCGTACCGGGTGGTGAAGAACCAGAACGACGGCGAGCGCGTCCTGCTGGAGCGCAACCCGCACTGGAGCGGTGACGACGAGCGCAAGGCGTACCCGGACAAGGTCGACGTGCGCTCCGGGCTCGACTCCTCCGTGATCAACCAGCGGCTCGCCGCCTCCCAGGGCACCGACGCCGCCGCCGTCACCACCGACACCAACCTCGGCCCGGCCGAACTCGCCCGCGTCAGCGGCGACAAGAGCCTCGCCGCCCGCGTGGGCACCGGCCACTTCGGCTACACGAACTACATCGCCTTCAACCCCGAGGTGAAGCCGTTCGACGACCCGAAGGTGCGCCAGGCGATCGCCTACGCCGTCGACCGCTCCTCGGTCGTCAACGCGGCCGGCGGTTCCGCCCTCGCCGAGCCCGCCACCACCTTCCTGCCCGACCAGAAATCCTTCGGGTACACCCCGCACGACCTCTTCCCGGCGGGCAGGTCCGGCAACGCGGCCAAGGCGAGGGAACTGCTGAAGGAGGCCGGGCACCCGAAGGGGCTGACCGTCACCCTCACCCACTCCAACAGCAAGGACTTCGAGACCAGCCCCGAGATCGCCACCGCCCTCCAGGACGCCCTGAAGAAGGCCGGGATCACGGTCAGGCTGCAGGGCCTTGAGGACAACGACTACCGGGACAAGATCCACGGCATCAAGACCGAGCCCGGCTTCTTCCTCGCCCACTGGGGTGCGGACTGGCCCTCCGGCGGCCCCTTCCTCGCCCCGATCTTCGACGGCCGCCAGATCGTCGAGGACGGCGCCAACTTCAACACCGGTCTGCTGGACGACACGTCGGTCAACACCGAGATCGACGCCATCAACAAGCTGACCGACCTGAACGCCGCCGCCGCCCGCTGGGGCGCGCTGGACAGGAAGATCGCCGGACAGGCCCTCGTCGTGCCGCTTTTCCACCCCGTCTACAAGCGGCTGTACGGCTCGGACGTCAAGAACGTCGTGATCAGCGACTGGACCGGCGTGCTGGACATCTCCCAGGTCTCGGTGAAGTGACCCGGTGAGCGAAGCACTCGTCGCCGTCGAGGCCGCCGGGGCGGACACCACCGCCCCGGCGGCCCCGGGGGCAGCCACGTTCTGGCGGCGGCTGCGCGCGCAGCGGGCCGCCCTCGCCGCCGCGGCCATCGTCGCGCTCCTCGTCCTGATCGCGCTCGCCGCGCCGCTGCTCACCGCGATCGAGGGCCAGGACCCCACCACCTACCACCCCGGCCTCATCGACTCCGCGCGCGGCGGGGTGCCCGTCGGGCCGCTCGGCGGGATCAGCGCCGAGCACTGGCTGGGCGTCGAACCGCAGACCGGCCGCGACCTGTTCGCCCGGCTGGTGGAGGGCGCCCGCGTCTCGCTCGGCGTCGCCCTCGCGGCCACCGTCCTCCAGGTCCTCATCGGCGTCACCGTCGGCGTGGCCGCGGCCATGGGCGGCCGCTGGCTGGACCAGCTCCTCAGCCGGGTGACGGACATCATCGTCGCCCTGCCCCTCATGATCATGGCGCTGGCGCTGCTGGCCGTCGTGCCCGCGGACTTCCCCCGCCCGGTGCTGGTCGCGTTCGTCATCGGCCTGATCGCGTGGGGCAACGTCGCCAAGATCGTGCGCGCGCAGACCCTCACCCTCAAGGGGCTCGACCACGTCGCCGCCGCACGGCTCAGCGGCTGGGGCTCCGTGCGCGTGGCCCGCCGCGAGCTGCTGCCCGGCCTCGCCGCGCCCGTCATCACCTACGCCGCGCTGCTGGTGCCCACCAACATCTCCATCGAGGCCGCCCTGTCCTTCCTCGGCGTCGGGGTGAAGCCGCCCACGCCCTCCTGGGGACAGATGATCACCGCCGCCGACGTCTGGTACCAGGCCGCGCCGCAGTACCTGCTGTTCCCGGCCGGCGCCCTGTTCACCACCGTGCTCGCCCTCACCGTCCTCGGCGACGGCGTACGCACCGCACTCGACCCCCGCGCCGCCTCCCGGCTGCGCGTCGGCACCGGCCGTACCCGGAAGGAGGGCGCCGCGTGAACGGCTTCGGCGGATTCCTGCTGCGCCGCACGGTGAGCGCCGCCGTCACCCTGCTCGCCGTCTCGGTCCTCGTCTACGTGGTCTTCTACGCCACCCCCGGCGACGTCGCCCAGATCACCTGCGGCCCGCGCTGCTCCCCGGCGCAGGTGCACCAGGTCGCCGCCCAGCTCCGGCTCGACGACCCGCTGTACCTGCGCTACCTCCACTTCCTGAAGGGCCTGTTCGCGGGCCAGGACTACTCCACCGGCACCTCGGTCGCGCACTGCGCCGCACCCTGCCTCGGGCTCTCCTACCAGAGCGACCAGCAGGTGCTCACGCTGCTGCTGGCCAAGCTGCCCGTCAGCCTCTCGCTGGTGCTCGGCGCGATGGTGCTCTGGCTCGTCATCGGCGTCGGCACCGGCGTCCTCTCCGCCTGGCGGCGCGGCCGGCTCTCCGAGCGGGTCCTCACCGTGCTCACCCTCGCCGGCTGGGCCACGCCCGTCTTCGTGCTCGGCCTGGTGCTGATGATCGTGGTCTGCGGCGAACTCCGGCTGCTGCCGTTCCCGCAGTACGTGCCCTTCGCCGAGGACCCCGAGCAGTGGGCGTGGAACCTGCTGCTGCCCTGGTTCTCGCTGGCCCTCATCGAGGCCGCCGCGTTCGCCCGGCTCACCCGCTCCGCCATGCTGGAGACCCTCGCCGAGGACCACATCCGCACCTTCCGCGCCTACGGCGTCGGCGAGCGGGCGATCGTCGGACGGCACGCCCTGCGCGGCGCGCTCGCCCCCGTCATCGCGCTCAACGCCAACAACGTCGGCTCCGCCGTCGGCGGCGCGGTCCTCACCGAGACCCTGTTCGGGATGCCCGGCATCGGCCAGGAGCTGGTGCACGCGGTCAAGGTCGTCGACCTGCCCGTCGTCGTCGGCATGGTCCTGGTCGTCGCCTTCTTCGTCGTCATCGCCAACGCCGTCGCGGACGTCCTGTACGCGCTGGCCGACCGCCGGGTGGTGCTCGCATGAGCCTGGTCGAAGTCACCGATCTCACCGTCGATTTCGGCACCCTGCGGGCCGTCGACGGAGTGTCGTTCACCGTGGAGAAGGGGGCCGCGCTGGCCCTCGTGGGGGAGTCCGGCTCGGGCAAGTCCACCGTCGCGGGCGCGCTGCTGGGCCTGCACCGGGACACCGGGGCACGGGTCGGCGGCTCGGTCCTGGTCGCGGGCACCGACGTGGCCGCCGCCTCCGACGCCGAACTGCGCGGGCTGCGCGGGGCCAAGGCCGCCATGGTCTTCCAGGACCCGCTGTCCTCCCTCGACCCGTACTACGCGGTCGGCGACCAGATCGCCGAGGTGTACCGCGTGCACACCCGCGCCTCCCGGCGGGCCGCACGCGCGCGTGCCGTCGAGGTGCTCGACCGCGTCGGCATCCCGGACGCCGCCCGGCGTGCCCGGTCCCGGCCGCACGAGTTCAGCGGAGGCATGCGCCAACGGGCGCTCATCGCCATGGCGTTGGCGTGCGAACCCGAGCTGCTCATCGCGGACGAGCCGACCACCGCGCTCGACGTCACCGTGCAGGCCCAGATCCTCGACCTGCTGCACGCCCTGCGCCGGGAGAACGGCCTCGGCCTGCTGCTCGTCACCCATGACGTGGGCGTCGCCGCCGAGAGCGCCGACGACGTGCTCGTGATGCGGCACGGCCGGGAGGTCGAGCACGGGCCACTGCGCGAGGTGCTGGCCCGACCCCGGCAGGAGTACACCCGCGAACTGCTCGCCGCCGTACCGCGGGTGGACACGCCGCGCGCCGCGCCCGCCGCGGAGACGGGGGAGACCGTGCTCGAAGCGTCCGGTCTGCGGCGCGAGTTCGGGCGCGGGCGGCGGGCGTTCACCGCCGTGGACGGCGTCTCGCTCACCCTGCGCAGGGGGGAGACCCTGGGCATCGTGGGGGAGAGCGGCAGCGGCAAGACCACGCTGGGCCGCATGCTGGTCGGGCTGCTGGAGCCGACCTCCGGCACCGTCCGGCACGCGGGCCGCGCGCACAGCGGGACCGACCCTTCCGTGCAGATGGTCTTCCAGGACCCCTCCTCCTCCCTCAACCCCCGTCGCA
Organism: Streptomyces sp. NPDC046860; assembly: GCF_040645115.1. Taxonomy (NCBI): domain Bacteria; kingdom Bacillati; phylum Actinomycetota; class Actinomycetes; order Kitasatosporales; family Streptomycetaceae; genus Streptomyces; species Streptomyces sp. NPDC046860. Next base: position 191,827 of record NZ_JBEYXQ010000001.1, read on the forward strand.
CGGTGGGCGAATCGATCGCCGACCCGCTGCGCGCCCGGGGAGAGCGGGGCGACCGGGCCGTCCGGGAGCGGGTGGCCGGGCTGCTGGAGCGGGTCGGGCTCGACGCCGCCCACCACGACCGCTACCCGCACGAGTTCAGCGGCGGCCAGCGCCAGCGCGTCGGCATCGCACGGGCGCTGGCCGCCGATCCTCGGGTCATCGTCTGCGACGAGCCCGTGTCCGCGCTCGACGTCACCACCCAGGCCCAAGTGGTCGCGCTGCTGGACGAGTTGCGCCGGGAGCTGGGGCTCGCGCTCGTCTTCGTCGCGCACGACCTCGCCGTGGTCCGCCAGGTCAGCGACCGGGTCGCGGTGATGCGCGCGGGGCGGATCGTCGAGACCGGCCCGGCCGACGAGGTGTACGACAACCCGCGCGACCCCTACACCCGCCAACTCCTGGCCGCCGTACCGGCCCTGGACCCGGAGGCCGCCGCCCGGCGCCGGGCGGCGCGGCGGGAGCCCGCCCCGGCGTGACGTTTCGCCTGCGGACCGTCACCGGCTGATCTCTTAGCGTGCCGGAACGCGGATCGTCCGCGAAAGTTACGACCGTTCACCCCTTTTGGTGGTGCGACGGACAACCGTCCGTCGCGCCACCGCCCTCTGCGCGTACGTTCGTCCCGCTGCGAGCCGCCGGGACGACGGCGGCTCCCACACACGGGAGATCGGGGGTGCACGCGTGCGCATCGGACTGCTTACCGAGGGTGGTCAGCCCTATGCCGGCGGTGACACCGGGCTCTGGTGCGACCGGCTCGTGCGCGGGCTCGGGCAGCACGAGTTCGACGTCTACGCGCTCAGCCGCGGCGGGCAGCGGGACGAGGACGGCCGGGAGCCGCTCCCGCCGCAGGTCAGGCGGGTCCGCACCGCCCCGCCCCGGACGCCCGGCGACGCCGGCGCCCCCCTCGGCCGCCGCGCCCGCAAACGGTTCGCCGAGCACTACGGCGAGCTGCTCGGCGCGGTCTGCGCCCCGGCCGGCACCTCCCCGGAGGACTCCGGCGCCGAGGTGGCGGACCGTTTCGGCAACGCGCTGTACCACCTCGCCGAACTGGCCCGCGACACCGGCGCCCTGACCGGAGCACTCCGCTCCGACCACGCCGTCAGCGCCCTGGAACGCGCCTGCCGCGCCCCCGGCGCGCCGCGCACGGCGCGCGAGGCCCGCGTACCCGACCTGCTGGCCGTCACCGACCACCTCGCCCGCGCCCTGCTCCCCCTCTCCCTCGACTGGTACGGCGAGGACGCCCTCGGCGCCGTCGACCTCTGCCACGCCACCTCCGGCGGCTCCGTCGCCCTGCCCGGCCTGCTCGCCCGGCACTTCGCCGGCGTGCCCCTGCTGGTCACCGAGTACGGCGTCCAGCTGCGCGCGCACTACCTCGCGCTCGGCCCCGGCGCGGCCGCCCCCGCCGTACGCGCGCTGCTCGCCGCCTTCCACGGCCGGCTCGCCGCCGAGGTCTACCGGCGTGCCGAGATCCTCACCCCCGGCAGCGCCCACGCCCGCCGCTGGCAGGAGAGATGCGGCGCCGACCGCGCCCGCATCCGCACCGTCCACCCCGGCATGGACGCCGACCGCTTCGCCGAGGTCGGCGAGGCACCCGACCGCGCCGACGCCGACACCCTGGTGTGGGTCGGCCGGATCGAGCCCGCCCGCGACCTGGTCTCCCTGCTGCACGCCTTCGGCGAGGTCCGCAAGGAGGAACCGCGGGCGCGGCTGCGCATCGTGGGCGGGCCGGTGGGGGCCGAGGGTGAGGCGTACCTCGCGCAGTGCCGGGCGCTGGCCGCTCAGCTCTTCCCGGACGAGGCCGAGGGACCGCACACCGTCGGGGACAACCCCGTGTCCTTCACCGAGGTGGGCGCGCCCGAGACGCCGACGCTGCCCGAGACGTACGCCGCCGGGGCCGTCGTCGTGCTGTCCAGCGTGGCCGAGGGGTTCCCGGTCAGCCTGGCCGAGGCCATGTTCTGCGGGCGGGCCACCGTCTCCACGGACGTCGGCGCGGTGGTCGAGGTCATCGGCGGCACCGGTCTCGTCGTACCGCCGCGCAATCCGCGCGCCCTCGCCGAGGCGTGCGTGGCGCTGCTGCGCGACCCCGAGCGCCGCGCGCGCCTGGGGGCGGCGGCGCGGGCCCGCGCGCTGGAGCTGTTCGGCGTCGAGCAGAACATCACGGCATTTCACGGCATTTACCTGGAGATCATGTCGCACTGCCCGGTGCGGCGGGCCGTCGTCGACGAGGCCGGTGCGCCGCTGCCGTTCGCCGTCCCGGCCGAGGCCCGCGTCCCCGGCGGCTGGCCCCTCCCCGCGGCCCGCACCCGCCCGCACGGCCGGGACACCGCCGCGCCCGTCCCCGCGAGCGCCGAGGGGGCCCGATGAAGGGCGCGGAGAGAACCGGCCCGTCACCGGCGGCCGCCACCGGCACCGGCGAGGCCGACACCCGCGGCAGCGCCCCGCGCAGGGGCGCCGTCGACCCCGTCAAGACGCTGCTGCACCAGCACCGGGAACTGTGCGAACGGGCCGTGGACCCCCTGGAGATCGCGGCCGGACTGGAGTCGCACGGGTTCACCGACCGTTCGGCCGCCCGCTACCGGCACCGGGACGTGTTCTCGCTCGCCGAGGAGCTCTACGCGCGCGTGCCCCGCGACACCGGCCCGTCCCCCGAGGCGGCGCCGGGGCCCCGCCCCCGGGTGCGCGCCGGGCGGGTCCTGCTCGCCCTGCTGCCCGGCGCGGTCGCCTCGGGCACCGTGGCGGGACTCCGCCTCGGCCACGGCGACGTCCGCCCCCTGGTGGCCCTCGGCGGACTGCTCGCCCTCGCCCTCGCCGTGCGCGCCGCCCTCGGCCGGGGCCCGCTCGCGGCCCGTCCCGGCGCCGCCCCACGGCACTCCGTACCCCTCTGGACCGTCTGCCTGCTCGGCTACGCCCTCCTCGGCGACGGCCTCCTGGACGCCGTGGTGAGCGGCGGCCCCGACGCGCCGCCCACCGGCGCGCCGGACGGCCCCTGGCCCGTCGCCACCGCGCCCTTACTGGCCCTCGCACTGTCCTTCGCCCCCGCCGCCTGGTGCGCCCACCTGCTCGGCCTCGGCGCCCGCCGCCGGCTCGCCGGCAGCCGGGGCCTGGAGGACTTCACCTCCGGCGCGCGCCCCCTGCTCCTCGGCGTCCTCGCCCTGTACCTGGCCGCCCTGACCGGACTGCTCGCCCTGACCGGCGCCGTACTGCACGAGGACCCCGCCTACCCGCAGGCGCTCACCCTGGGAGCGCTCCTCCTCCTCGCCCGCCTCCTCACCGTCCACCGGCACCGGCACGCCCCGGCCGTGCTCCTGGGCGCGGCGGCCGCCGCCGAACTGGCCGCGCCCGCGCTGGTCCTGAGCGGACGCCTCCCCGGCTGCGGCTTCCTCGCCGTCCCCGTGACGACCCTGTCCGACCCCCTCGGCCCGGCCGTGATCCCGGCCCTCGCCTGCGGCCCGGCCGCCCTGATCCTCCTCGTCCACGCCCTGCGGACCCTCACCCGTGCCTCGGCGCACGCTCCCGAGGGAGCCCCGGAATGAGGCTTCCCGCAGGCACCGCAGGGGGTCCGCGCCCGGCGCGGGACGCTCCCCCACCTCCCCCCACCGCACCGGCGCCCCACCGCCCCAACGTCCTCTCCCCCTTCATCCCTGAGAAGGAGAACACCAGATGACCACCTCCCGACACGGAGTCACCGCAGTGGCCGGGGCCGTGGGAGCCGTCGCGGCGCACACTCCGGGAGCCGCGCTATGAGGGTTCTGCTGATCGGAGCCAACGGGTACATCGGCCGCTTCGTCGCCGACCGTCTCCTGGCCGACCCGGCCGTGCAGCTCACCGCGCTCGGCCGGGGCGACGACGCCGACGTCCGCTTCGACCTCGCCACCGGCAGCCCCGGCGCGCTCACGAGGTTCCTCGACGCCGTGCACCCCGGTGTCGTCGTCAACTGCGCCGGGGCCACCCGGGGCGGCGCCCGCGACCTCACCCGGCACAACACCGTCGCGGTGGCCACCGTCTGCGAGGCCCTGCGGCGCAGCGGCTGCGGGGCCCGGCTGGTGCAGATCGGCTGCGGCTCGGAGTACGGGCCCAGCCAGCCCGGCTCCTCCACCGCCGAGGACGCCGTACCCCGTCCGGGCGGCCCCTACGGGGTGAGCAAGCTCGCCGCGACCGAACTGGTCCTCGGCTCCGGTCTGGACGCCGTCGTCCTGCGCGTCTTCTCGCCCGCCGGACCCGGCACCCCGGCGGGGTCGCCCCTGGGCAGGCTCGCCGAGGCCATGCGCCGTGCCATGCAGGCGGGCGACGGCGAACTCAAGCTCGCCGGGCTCGGCGTGCAGCGCGACTTCGTCGACGTGCGCGACGTGGCCAGAGCCGTGCACGCCGCCTCGCTCTCCGCCGCGCAGGGCGTCATCAACATCGGCTCCGGCCGTGCCGTGCGCCTGCGCGACGCCGCCACCGTCCTCGCCCGCGTCGCCGGGTACGGCGGCGCGCTCAACGAACTCGACGCCCCGGCCGGTCCGCTGCGCGGGACGATCGGGCACCCGCGCGGCGACATGGACCACGCGGTACCGGTCGCCTACCCCTACCCGGACGGCTGCGGGAGCTGGCAGCAGGCCGACGTGCGCACCGCCCGGGACCGGCTCGGCTGGCGCCCCCGGATCAATCTGGAGGAGTCCCTCGCGGACATCTGGATGGAGGCGGCGTGCCGCATCTGACCACCGCGCCCGCCACCACCGGCGTACGCACCGCGATCGGCGTCCCCGACTACGCTCACCCGCTGACCGCGCCGGACCAGTGGGCGGAACTGGCCCGTCCCGGAACCCCGTTGGACTGGGTGGTGCTCAACGTGGCGGCCGGCCCCGGCACCCGCCCCGACCCGCACTGCCTTCAGGCGGCGGGCCGGCTGCGCAACGGGGGCGTCCGCGTGCTGGGGCACCTCGACCTCGCCCACGGCACCCGCGCCTTCGCCGACCTGGTCTCCGAGGCGCACCGCCACCTCGACTGGTACCGCGTCGACGGCTTCCTGCTGGAGCGGTGTCCCGGCGAGCGGGCCGCGCTCCCCGAGGTCCGCCGCGTGATCACCACGCTGCGGGCGCTCGCCGGGGACACCCACGTCGTCCTCGGCCACGGCACCCACCCCTGCCCGGGGTACGCGGAGAACGCCGACCAGCTGGTGACCTTCCGCGGCTCCTGGAGCGACTACCGCTGGTCCCAGGTGGCCGAGTGGACGGCCGACTACCCGGAGAGCCGGTTCTGCCACTTCGTGCACGGGGTGCCGCGCGGCCATCTGGAGGAGGCGTTGCGCATCGCCCGCTGGCAGGGCGCCGGGACGGTCTACTTCACCGACCGCACGGACCACGGCGGCCGGGCCAACCCCTGGGAGACCATGCCCGGCCACTGGGACGAATTCGTCTCGCGGGTCGGAACGGGTGTCTCGGAATGAAGAAGGCCGTGGCAGTGTTACGGGGAGAACAACCCGTAGTGATCGACCGAGCAACGGAGTCCCCGTGTCGCTGCCACCCCTGGTCGAGCCCGCTTCCGAGCTCACCGTAGACGAGGTCCGCCGGTACTCCCGCCACCTGATCATCCCGGATGTCGGGATGGAAGGGCAGAAGCGGCTGAAGAACGCCAAGGTGCTCTGTGTGGGCGCCGGCGGCCTGGGCTCGCCCGCGCTGATGTACCTCGCGGCGGCCGGCGTCGGCACGCTCGGCATCGTGGAGTTCGACGAGGTGGACGAGTCCAACCTCCAGCGGCAGATCATCCACAGCCAGGCCGACATCGGCCGCTCCAAGGCCGAGTCCGCGCGGGACACGGTCAAGGGCATCAACCCGTACGTGGACGTGGTCCTTCACGAGGAACGGCTCGAGGCCGAGAACGTGATGGAGATCTTCTCCCAGTACGACCTGATCGTGGACGGCACGGACAACTTCGCCACGCGCTACCTGGTCAACGACGCGTGCGTGCTGCTGAACAAGCCGTACGTCTGGGGCTCGATCTACCGCTTCGACGGCCAGGCGTCCGTCTTCTGGTCCGAGCACGGCCCCTGCTACCGCTGCCTGTACCCCGAGCCCCCGCCGCCCGGCATGGTCCCCTCCTGCGCCGAGGGCGGCGTGCTCGGCGTGCTGTGCGCGTCGATCGGCTCGATCCAGGTCAACGAGGCGATCAAGCTGCTCGCCGGCATCGGTGACCCGCTGGTCGGCCGCCTGATGATCTACGACGCCCTGGAGATGCAGTACCGCCAGGTCAAGGTCCGCAAGGACCCCGACTGCGCGGTGTGCGGCGAGAACCCGACGGTCACCGAGCTGATCGACTACGAGGCGTTCTGCGGCGTCGTCTCCGAGGAGGCCCAGGAGGCCGCCGCCGGGTCCACGATCACTCCCAAGCAGCTCAAGGAGTGGATCGACGACGGCGAGAACATCGAGATCATCGACGTCCGCGAGCCGAACGAGTACGAGATCGTCTCCATCCCCGGCGCCAAGCTGATCCCGAAGAACGAGTTCCTCATGGGCACCGCCCTGGAGTCGCTCCCGCACGACAGGCGCATCGTCCTGCACTGCAAGACGGGCGTCCGCAGCGCCGAGGTCCTCGCGGTCCTGAAGTCCGCGGGCTTCGCCGACGCGGTCCACGTCGGCGGCGGCGTGATCGGCTGGGTCCACCAGATCGAACCGTCCAAGCCGGTCTACTGACCCTTTCCGGCCCCGAAGGCCCACGGCCCCCGACGAGGGGGGCGTGGGCCTTTCGCGTTCCCCGCCTGCGGCGCGGGCCCCGTCAGGAGCAGACCGTGTCCGGCTTCGGGGTCCTGCCCGTCAGGAGGTAGTCGTCGACCGCCTTCTGGACGCAGTTGTTCTTGCTGTCGTACGCGCCGTGTCCCTGGCCCTCGTAGGTGAGTTCGACGGCCACGCCCTTGCCGAGGGCGTCGGTCATCCTGCGGGCGCCCTCGTACGGGGTCGCGGGGTCGCCGGTGTTGCCGACGACCAGGATGGGGGCGGAGCCGGGGGCGTGGACGTCGGGGTGGTCGGCGGCGCCGGGGACGGCCCAGTCGGTGCAGCCGGCCATGCCCCAGGCGAGGTAGTCCCCGAACACGGGGGACGCCTCGCGGAACTCGGGGAGCCGGGACCGGATGGCGGCGGCGTCGTAACGGGGCTTCTCGTCGGAGCAGTTGATGGCGATGTTGGCCGCGGTGATGTTGCTGTACTCGCCGTCGGGGCTGCGCCCGTTCATCGAGTCCGACAGCAGCATCAGCACCCTGCCGTCACCGTCGTACGCCTGCTCCAGCCCCTCGGTCAGGTACTCCCAGAAGTCCTTGGAGTACAGCGACTGCGCGATGCCGTTGGTCGCCGCGGTCTGCGTCAGCCGGCGCGGGTAGATGCCGGGGATGGGCTTCTTCTCCAGGTCCGCCAGCAGCTTGGCGATCCTGGCCTTCACGTCCTCGGCGCTGTCCCCGACCGGGCAGTCCTCCACCTTGGAGGCGCAGTCCTCGGCGAAGTTGTCCAGGGCGAGCTGGAACCCGCGCGCCTGGCTGAGCGCCCCCTGCTCCGGGGTCTGGGTGGGGTCCACGACCGCGTCGAAGACCGCCCGGCCCACGTGCGACGGGAACAAGTGGGCGTAGACACCGCCCAGTTCGGTGCCGTAGGAGATGCCGAAGTAGTACAGCTTGGAGTCGCCGAGCACCTGGCGCATCAGGTCCATGTCGCGGGCCGTGTCCGTGGTGCGCACATGCGGCAGGATCTTCCCGGACCGGCGCTCGCAGGCGTCGTTGAACTTCACGGTCCGGTCGACGAGCCGCTTCTCCTCGGCGGTGTCCTCCGGCGTCGCGTCCTGCTGGAAGTACGAGTCGAGCTGGGAGTCGGTCTCGCACAGCACCGGCGCGCTGCGGCCGACCCCGCGCGGGTCGAAGCTGACCAGGTCGTAGCGGGTGCGCAGGGTCGTGTAGTCCGAGCCGAACGCGGGCAGCGTGGTGACACCGCTGCCGCCGGGGCCGCCGAAGTTGAAGATCAGCGAGCCGATCCGGTCCGTGTCCGGGCCGGACGACCTGGCCCGGATCAGGGCGATGCCGATGGTGTCGCCCTTGGGCTTGCCCCAGTCCAGCGGCGCCTTCATGGTGGCGCACTGCCACGTGGTGCCGCCGGGCAGCGGCGACGGGGAGGGGCCGCCGCCCTCCGCCTCGGACGGGGCGGGGCAGTCCTTCCACTCCAGCCGCTGCTTCGTCAGATCCCCGTCCCCCGACCCGCCGCAGCCGGCCAGCAGGGCGGCCATGAGCACGGCACTGGTCGTCAGAGCGGCGGCACGCGGCCGGGAAGGGTTCGGCATACAGCCATCCTCACGGCGCGCCCGCCACCGCGCGCGGGGCACGGTCCGTAAGGAGTACGGCCGAGGGAAGCACCGGCTCCCGCGCTCACCCGTCGCCTACAGCGCGCCCTTGCGGGTCAGATGGTTGAAGGCCAGCCAGCCCGGCAGCACCGGCAGCCACAGCGTCAGCAGCCGGAACAGCAGGACCGCCGGAGCCGCCACCTCCTTGGGCAGGCCGACCGCGATCAGACCGACGGTCAGCGTCGCCTCCACGGCACCGACACCGCCCGGCGTCGGCGCGGCGGAGCCGAGCGCGTTGCCCGCGAGGAAGACGACCGCGACGCTGGCGATGCTGATGGACACCGACTCGTCGCCGAACGCCCGGATCGAGGCGTCCAGACACATCACGAAGCAGCCGGTGAGCAGCAGCATGCCGCCGATGCCGGTGACCAGCTTCTGCGGCCGCTGGAGCACGTCCAGCATGCGGGGCACCACCCCGGCGAACAGCGACCGCACCCGCGTGACGACGAACTTCCGCAGCAGCGGCACCGAGGTCACCACCAGCACCAGCACCGCCACCGTCAGCAGACCGGCGATGACCGTCCGGGACGGCGACAGCGACGGGGTCTTCTCGGTGCCGGTCAGATAGCCGAAGGACAGCAGCATCAGGATGTGGCAGCCCAGCCCGAACAGCTGCGAGGCGCCCACACTCGCCACCGCGAGCCCCGGCCGCACTCCCTGCCGCTGCAGGAACCGCGTGTTCAGCGCGACGCCGCCGACCGCCGCCGGAGCGACGATCTTCACGAACGAGCCGGCGACCTGCGCCGCCACCGTCCGCACGAACGGCACCCGCTCCGGCACGAACCCGAGCAGCGCCATGGCGGCGGCCACGTAGCTGAGCGCGGAGAACGCCACCGCCGCCGCCACCCAGCCCCACTGGGCCTGCGCGAACAGCGTGCCGAACTCGATGTGGGTGAGCTGGGTCAGCAGGAAGTACCCGCCGATCGCGCCCGCGATGACACTGATCAGGGTGCGCGGCCGGATGCGCTCCAGCCGGGCCGGCTCGACCGGGGCCTGCGGCCTGATCCGCAGCACCTGGTGCCGGATCTGGGTGAGCAGGTCCTCCTCGCGGGCCTCGTCGATCGCCTCGTCGATGGCCCGCTTCTCGGCCCGCTGCTCGGCGCGGACGGTCTTCTTGTCGGGCTTCTCCGGAAGGGTCTCGCCCTCCTCGGAGGCGGCCTCCAGCCGGGCCTGCTTGGCCAGCCGGGAGGACTCCAGCACCGCCTCCCGCTCCCGCTCGGCGCGCTCGCGGCCCAGCCTGCGCAGCGTGGCGCGGGTGGACCGGGTCAGCGCGATGGGCTGGAGCATCGGCAGGCAGTCGGCCACCGTGTCCGGGCCGAGCACCTCGACCGCCGAGGCCACCGCCCGCTCGGCGCCGACCCTCAGGCCGAGCGTGGTGAGCATCTGGGCCACGTCCATGCGCAGCAGCAGGTCGCCCGCGGCGATCTCACCGCCGCGCAGCTCGGCCAGGATCACCTTGCCGGAACGATCCACCAGGACGGCGTCGCCCGCCAGCCTGCGGTGCGCGATGCGCCGGGACTGCAGCGCCCGCACCTGGTGCCAGACCTTGTGCAGCAGCCCGTCGGTGATCTCGTCGTCGGCCAGCGAGTCCAGCGTGCGGCCGCCGGTGTGCTCGTACACGAGCATGACCGCGTCCGGGCCCAGCTCGCTGGTGGCGATCAGCTTGGGCGCGTTCGCGCCGGCCGCGATGGCCGCGTACGCGAGCAGCGCCTCCTGCTCCAGGGCCTGCCGCAGCGACTGGAGGCTGGAGCGGGTGGCGAAGCCGCGCAGGGTGAGGTTGCGCCAGGCGCGGTAGAAGAAGCCCTGGGCCTGCTGCTCGCGGTCGACGACCGTGACGTCCAGCGGCGGGCCGTCCTCAAGGGTGACGAAGTAGCGCCGCCCCCGGTCGCCGTTCTCGGCCTCGGGGCCCTCCTCGCGGACCGCGCTGAGCGGGTGGAAGCCGACGTGGCGCAGGCCCGCCATCAGGGTGCGCCCGGTGGGGCGGACGTTGGGGGAGCCGACGGCGTAGAGCGTGCCGTAGGCGATGGTCCAGCCGATCAGCACCGTCAGGATGATGGCGAACGCCGTGGTGTAGCCGGTGACCAGCATGGAGAAGGCGTCGAGGAGCAGCACGATCCACAGCACCGCCCGCCAGCGGGGTCTGCGGGACATGCCGACGGCAGTCATGTACGCGATGACGGGCGCCAGATAGCCGTGCACCGGGTCGGTCAGGGCGTGGATGTCGCCGGGGGCGGGCTGGGTCAGCGCCTCCTGGATGGACCCGGGAGCCGCGCGGGCCACCCAGAGGTCGGTGGCGAGGGTGACCCCGTGCGCCAGGACCGCCGCGAGCACACCGTCCGCGATCCGCAGCCCGTCGCGTTTGATCAGCCGCTCGATGGCGAAGGCCACCGGCACCAGCAGGATGGCGATGCTGGACGCCAGCCCCGCGATCTTGATCAGCAGGTCGGGTGCCTGGCCGGTGCCCTTGTTGATGTCCTGTTCGAGGCCGGAGGTGGTGCCGTGCGCGAACGCGGCGATGGCGAGCAGCAGCGCGATCGCCAGCACGCCCACCAGCAGCCGCATGAGGTCGGAGGGGCGGTGCACGCGCGCGGGAAGCAGCGGTTCGTCGCCCTCGACCTCCTCCGGCGTCAGGGCGTCGTCGCCGGGGCGCGCGGGGGCGTGCGCCCGCGCGGGGCGGCCGCTCTCCTCGTGCGTGACCGGCTCGTCCCGGTCGCGCTCACGCGCGCCCGTCACGTCCCGCCCGGACGAGGCTCCGGGGTCGTCGGTGGCTTCGCGGGAGGCGCCGGGGCGCGCGGACGCGCCGGAGGTGCCCTCCGCGTCGTCGGGGTGCACACCCTGCTGTTTCATGATCTCTTCTTGGTCTCGTATCACCGGTCACCGCCCGCACGATGGTGGCACGACTGAGGGGCGCGAGGGGGCATCAGGGTGCGGATGGGGGTGCGAAAAGTGCGATCGGGCGCCGTGCGGGCCACTCCGGACACCCCCGGCCGCGCCCGGTCCCATTGTCGTAGGCGTACGGCAGGATGGGGTGGATGAGCGAGCAGAGCCCTGCCGAGGAGGGGCGCGCGGACGCGCTCCCGGAGTACGCCGAGCGCGTGCTCGACGCCGCCGAGCGCATCCCGTCCGGCCGGGTCATGACCTACGGCGACGTCGCCGAGTGGCTGGAGGAGGGCGGGCCGCGCCAGGTCGGCCGGGTGATGGCGCTGTACGGGGGCGCGGTGCCGTGGTGGCGCGTGGTGCGGGCCGACGGTGCGCTGCTCCCCGGCGCCGAGCTGCGGGCCCTCGACCACTACCGCGCCGAGGGCACCCCGCTGAAGGAGGCCGCGCGCGGCGCGCAGGGGCATCTGCCGCGCCTCGACATGAGACGGGCCCGCTGGGACGGGACCCCGGCGGACCACAGCTGAGGCCCCTGGGCAAGGGGCGCGGCCGAGGTTCGCTCGTACGGAGGACGCCGGGCACGTCCGCGACATGACGTACGTTCGTGTGGGCGGACAGGGCGGCGGCCCGCCCCGCCACGCCCGTACGACGATCACGGCAGCACCCCGCAGAACGACCACGCCACCACCCCGTACGACCACCCCGCACCACCACCAGGACCGGCGAACCACGTGAGCACCACATCCTCCGCGAGGCGCCTGCCGCACCCCCAGGGCCGGCAGGCGCCCGGTGGTGCCTACCGGCTGGTGCGCACCCCGCCCGACCGGACGCCGCCGCCCCGCCCGGACGACGCCCAGCGCGCGGTCATCGGCCACCGGTCCGGGCCGCTGCTCGTCCTCGCCGGGCCGGGCACCGGCAAGACCACCACCCTGGTCGAGTCCGTCGCCGCGCGCGTCGCCCGCGGCGGCGACCCCGAGCGCGTCCTCGTGCTGACCTTCAGCCGCAAGGCCGCCGTCGAGCTGCGGGACCGGATGGCCCGGCGCATGGGCGCCGCCCACGCGCCCCGCGCCACCACCTTCCACTCCTTCTGCTACGCCCTGGTCCGCGCCCACCAGGACGGCGACCGCTTCGCCGAACCGCTGCGGCTGCTCTCCGGCCCCGAGCAGGACGTCACCGTGCGCGAGCTGCTCGCCGGGCAGCCCGAACTGGAGCGGCTCGGGCTCACGCACGTGCGCTGGCCCGACGACCTGCGGGCCTGCCTCACCACGCGCGGCTTCGCCGACGAGGTCCGCGCGGTCCTCGCGCGCAGCCGCGAGCTGGGGCTCGCGCCCGGCGCGCTCGCCTCCTTCGCGCGCCGCACCGGCCGGCCCGACTGGCAGGCGGCGGCCGCCTTCCTCGCCGAGTACCTCGACGTGATCGACCTCCAGGGCGTCATCGACTACGCCGAGCTCGTCCACCGCGCGGTGCTCCTCGCGAACCGCCCCGAGGTCGCCGAGCGCCTCGCCGCGTCCTATGACGCCGTGTACGTCGACGAGTACCAGGACACCGACCCGGCCCAGGTGCGGCTGCTGCACGCGCTGGCCGGGGGCGGCCGCACCCTGGTCGCCTTCGGCGACCCCGACCAGTCGATCTACACCTTCCGGGGCGCCGACGTGAACGGCATCCTCGACTTCCCCGCCGCCTTCCCGCGGGCGGACGGCGCCCCCGCCCCCGTCGAGGTGCTGCGCACCTCCCGCCGCTCCGGCGCGGACCTGCTGGAAGCGACCCGGCGGATCACCCGGCGCATGCCGCTGTCCCAGCTCCCCGCCGAGAAGCTCCGCGTCCACCGCGAGCCGACGGCCGTCCGCGAGGGCGGCCGGGTGGAGGTGTACACCTACCCGACGCCCGGCACCGAGCTGGACAACATCGCCGACATCGTCCGCCGCGCCCACCTGGAGGACGGCGTCCCGTGGAACGACATGGCGATCCTCGTCCGCGCGGGCTCCCGCACCATCCCGACCCTGCGCCGTGCCCTCACGGCGGCGGGCGTCCCCCTCGACATCGACGGCGACGACCTCCCCCTGCGGCACGAACCCTCGGTGGCCCCGCTGCTGACCGCGCTGCGCGCGGTGGCACTCGCGGAGACGGGCCCCGCCGGGGCCTTCGGCGCGGGGACGGCGGACACGGAGGCCGAGGGCGCTCCCGAGGAGGCGATCGAGGGTGCTGGCGAGGAGGAGTCTGAGGCCGGCCCGGCGGGTGCGGCCGAGGCCGGTACCCCCGCGTCCTGGCTGGACGCCGAGACCGCCGCGACCCTGCTCGCCTCTCCCCTCGGCGGCATGGACGCCGCCGACCTGCGCAGGCTCGGGCGAGCCCTGCGGGAGGAGGAGCGCGCCGCGGGACAGGCCCTGCCCGCGCCGTCCGACGTGCTGCTCGCGCGGGCCCTCGCCGAGCCCGAGCGGCTCGTCGCGCACGACCCGGCCTACGCGCGCGGAGCGCAGCGGCTGGGCGCGCTGCTGCGCAGGGCGCGCGAGTGCCTCGCCGGGGGCGGCACCGCCGAGGAGGCGCTGTGGACGCTGTGGAACGGCACGCCCTGGCCCAGCAGGCTGGAGCGGGCCGCCCGGCGCGGGGGAGCGGCGGGCCGCAACGCCGACCGCGACCTGGACGCCGTCTGCGCGCTGTTCGCCACGGCCGCCCGCGCGGAGGAGCGCACCGGGGGACGCGGCGCGCTGAACTTCCTGGAGGAGACCGAGGCCGAGGACATCGCCGCCGACACCCTCACCCGGCGCGCGGTACGCCCCGACGCCGTCCGCCTGATGACCGCGCACCGCTCCAAGGGCCTGGAGTGGCGGCTCGTCGTCGTCGCCGGTGTGCAGGAGGGGCTGTGGCCCGACCTGCGCCGCCGAGGTTCCCTGCTGGAGGCCGACCGGATCGGCCGGGACGGCCTCGCCGAGCCGCTGACCCCGGGCGCCCTGCTCGCCGAGGAACGGCGGCTGTTCTACGTGGCCGCCACGCGCGCGCGGGACCGGCTCGTCGTCACCGCCGTGAAGGCGCCCGCCGACGACGGCGACCAGCCGTCCCGGTTCCTGACCGAGCTGGGCGTGGAGCCCCGCGACATAACCGGCCGCCCGCGCCGCCCGCTCGCGGTCGCCGCGCTCGTCGCCGAGCTGCGCGCCACCACCGTCGACCCGGACGTCTCGGACGCCCTCAGGGACGCCGCCGCGCACCGGCTGGCCCGGCTCGCCGCGCTCGCCGACGAGGACGGCCGCCCGCTGGTGCCCGCCGCGCACCCCGACCGCTGGTGGGGGATGTACGAGCCGACCGCGAGCAAGGTGCCGCTGCGCGACCGCGACCAGCCCGTGGTGCTCTCCGGCAGCGCGCTGGACCAGCTCGCCAACACCTGCGCCCTCCAGTGGTTCCTGGGCCGCGAGGTGAAGGCCGACGCGCCCGCCACGGCGGCCCAGGGCTTCGGCAACGTCGTCCACGTCCTCGCCGACGAGGTCGCCTCCGGCCGCACCCCCGCCGACCTCGACGTCCTGATGGAACGCCTGGACTCGGTCTGGAACGCGCTCGCCTTCGACGCGCCCTGGAAGTCCGCCCAGGAGAAGGAGACCGCCCGCGCGGCGCTCGAACGCTTCCTGAACTGGCACGTCCTGGACCGCGCCGCCCGCACCCCGGTCGCCAGCGAGCGGGACTTCGACGTGACCCTGGAGGCCGGGGAGTACCAGGTCCGCATCCGGGGCCAGATGGACCGCGTCGAGACCGACGGCGACGGACGCGCCTACGTCGTCGACTTCAAGACCGGCAAGAACACCCCCACCGCCGCCGAGGTCGCCCGCCATCCCCAGCTCGCCGTCTACCAGCTCGCCGTGGCCGAGGGCGCCGTGGACGACGCCTTCGGCGGCGCCCGCCCCGAGCCCGGCGGCGCCGAACTCGTCCAGCTCCGGCAGGGCGCGGCGAAGAAGGACGGCGGCGAGACGCGGCCCAAGGTGCAGGCCCAGGAGCCGCTGGAGGGGGAGTGGGTCGGAGACCTGCTCGCCACGGCCGCCGGAAAGGTGCTGGACGAACGGTTCACCCCCACCACCGGCCAGCACTGCGCCCACTGCTCGTTCCGCGCCTCGTGCAGCGCCCGCCCCGAGGGGCGGCAGGTCGTGGAGTGACGGCGGAGTGACGTACGGCACCACCGCACCTCGCTGACCTGCGCTTTCCACAGGCCAGGCGTCCGGTTGTCGGCGCCCGCCGCTAGCCTTCCCCGCATGCCCGCGCACCTCACCGACCCCGAACAGCTCAAAGAGCTGCTCGGCATCCCGTTCACCCCGGAGCAGACGGCCTGCATCATCGCGCCGCCCGCCCCGCAGGTGATCGTGGCCGGGGCCGGTTCGGGCAAGACCACCGTGATGGCCGCGCGCGTGGTCTGGCTGGTCGGCACCGGCCAGGTCGCCCCCGAGCAGGTGCTCGGCCTGACCTTCACCAACAAGGCGGCCGGCGAACTCGCCGAACGCGTCCGCAAGGCGCTGATCAAGGCCGGGATCACCGACCCGGACGCGATCGACCCCGACAACCCGCCCGGCGAGCCCGTCATCTCGACGTACCACGCCTTCGCCGGACGCCTCCTCACCGACCACGGCCTGCGCCTCGGCCTGGAGCCCAGCTCCCGGCTGCTCGCCGACGCCACCCGCTTCCAGCTCGCCGCGCGCGTGCTGCGCGAGGCGCCGGGCCCGTACCCGGCGCTGACCCGCTCCTTCGCCGACCTCGTCACCGACCTGCTCGCCCTCGACTCCGAGCTGTCCGAGCACCTGGTCGGCCCCGAGGAGCTGCGCGTCTGGGACGCCGATCTGACGACCACCCTGGCCGGGGTGAAGCTCAGCAACGCCGACCTGCGCAAGGTCCCCGAGACCCTCGCCGCGCGCGGCGAACTCGCCGGGCTCGTCCAGCGCTACCGGGCCGCCAAACGCGCCCGCGACCTGCTCGACTTCGGCGACCAGATCGCCCTGACGGCCCGCCTCGCCCGCATCCCCGAGGTGGGCCGCCTGCTGCGCGAGGAGTTCCGGGTCGTCCTGCTGGACGAGTACCAGGACACCTCCGTCGCCCAGCGCGTCCTGCTCGCCGGCCTCTTCGGCCAGGGCACCGGCCACCCCGTCACCGCCGTCGGAGACCCCTGTCAGGCCATCTACGGCTGGCGCGGCGCCTCCGTCGCCAACCTCGACGACTTCCCCGAGCACTTCGCCCGCGCCGACGGCACCCCCGCCGCCCGGCAGGCGCTCAGCGAGAACCGGCGCAGCGGCGGCCGCCTCCTCGACCTCGCCAACGGCCTCGCGGAGCCCCTGCGCGCCATGCACGCGGGCGTGGAGGCACTCCGGCCCGCCCCCGGCGCCGAGCGCGACGGCCTGGTCCGCTGCGCCCTGCTGCCCACCCACGCCGAGGAGATCGACTGGCTGGCCGACTCCCTCGCCCACCTCGTGCGCACCGGCACCCCGCCCGGCGAGATCGCCGTCCTGTGCCGCACCGCCACCGACTTCGCGGAGATCCAGGGAGCCCTGGTCGCCCGTGACGTGCCGGTGGAGGTCGTCGGGCTGTCCGGGCTGCTGCACCTGCCCGAGGTCGCCGACCTGGTCGCCGTCTGCGAGGTGCTCCAGGACCCCGGCGCCAACGCCGCCCTGGTCCGGCTGCTCACCGGCCCGCGCTGGCGCGTCGGCCCGCGCGACCTGGCGCTGCTCGGCCGCCGCGCCCGGCTGCTCGTCGCCCACGCGCGCGTGGACGGCGACGACGACCCCGACCGCCGGCTCGCCGAGGCCGTGGAAGGCGTCGACCCCTCCGAGGTCACCTCGCTCGCGGACGCCCTGGACACCTTCCTGGAGACCTCCTTCGGCACCGACGGGTACGACGACGACCTGCCGTTCTCCCCGGACGCGCGCGTGCGCTTCGCCCGCCTCGCCGCCGAGCTGCGCGACCTGCGCCGCAGCCTGTCCGACCCGCTGATGGACGTGCTGCACCGGGTGCTCGCCGTCACCGGCCTGGAGGTAGAGCTGTCGGCGTCCCCGCACGCGCTGGCCGCCCGCCGCCGCGAGACCCTGTCCAACTTCCTCGACGTCGCCGCCTCCTTCGCCGCGGGCGACGGCGAGGCCACCCTGCTGGCCTTCCTCGCCTTCCTGCGCACCGCCGCCCAGTACGAGAAGGGCCTCGACAACGCGCTGCCCGGCGGCGAGAACACCGTCAAGGTGCTCACCGCGCACAAGTCCAAGGGGCTGGAGTGGGACGTGGTCGCCGTCCCCGGCCTGGTCAAGGGCACCTTCCCCAGCGGCCAGGGGCGCGAGAAGTGGACCGCGCAGGCCAAGGTGCTCCCGCACGCCCTGCGCGGCGACACCGCCACCCTGCCCGACGTCGACTCCTGGGACGCCAAGGGGATCAAGGGCTTCCACGAGGCCATGAAGGAGCACCAGCACACCGAGGAGCTCCGCCTCGGCTACGTCACCTTCACCCGCCCCCGCTCCCTGCTGCTCGGCTCCGGCCACTGGTGGGGACCCAGCCAGAAGAAGCCGCGCGGCCCCTCCGACTTCCTCCAGGCCCTCCACGACCACTGCGCCGCCGGGTACGGCGAGACCGAGGTGTGGGCGGACGCGCCCGAGGAGGACGAGGAGAACCCCGCCCTGCACACCGGCACCGCCGAGCAGGCGTGGCCGCTGCCCCTGGACGACCTCGCCCTGCAACGCCGCCACCGGGCCGCCCGCGCCGTCCGCGCCCACCTGAGCACCCCGCCCGCCGCCCCGGTACCGTACGACGACCCCGAGTGGCCCACCGAGCCACCGGAGGACGACGAGCCCTACGACGCCTTCGACGAGCCCGGCGACCAGGAGTGGCTGAGCGGCGACCGCCCACCCGTGTCCGTCCCGCACCAGGCGTCCGCTCCCGAGCCGCTCACCCCGGAGGAGGCCCGCGCCGTGGCCTCCTGGGACCGGGACCTCGACGCCCTCGCCGGTGAACTGATGCGCGCCCGCCGCAGCGTCATCGACGTACCGCTGCCCGCCGTCCTCACCGCCACCCAGATGCTCCGGCTGGCCGAGGACCCCGACGGGCTCGCGCAGGAACTCGCGCGCCCCATGCCGCGCCCCCCGCAGCCCGCCGCACGCCGCGGCACCCGCTTCCACGCCTGGGTGGAGTCCCGCTACGAGGAGCTGACGCTGCCCCTGCTGGACCCGGACGACCTGCCGGGCACCGACGCCGAGATCGCCGACGAGGCCGACCTCGAAGCCCTCAAGGAAGCGTTCGAGCGCACCGAGTACGCCCGGCGCACGCCCTACCGGGTCGAGGTCCCCGTACAGCTCACCCTCGCCGGACGGGTCGTACGCGGCCGGATCGACGCCGTCTACCGGACCGGCGAGGGCCAGGACGCCACGTACGAGATCCTCGACTGGAAGACCGGCCGCACGCGCGGCGCCGACCCCCTCCAGCTCGCCGTCTACCGGCTGGCCTGGGCCGAGCAGCAGGGCGTACCGCCCGAATCGGTCACGGCCGCGTTCCTGTACGTGCGCACCGGCGAGGTCGACCGCCCGGACCCGCTGCCCGGCCGGGAGGAGCTCGCGCGCCTGCTCGAAGGGGAACGAACCGGGGCGACGGGGACGCCGGGGTGTGACCAACCGCCCGCCGAGGATGTCCGCGCGGGCCGATAGGCTCGTGAGCATGAGCCAGACCCCGGACAGCGCCGTCCGCGCGTACATCGAGCGGCACCGCGCCGCCTTCCTCGACGACCTCGCCGCCTGGCTGCGCATCCCGTCCGTGTCCGCCCAGCCGGAACACGCGCCCGACGTCCGGCGCAGCGCCGACTGGCTCGCCGCGAAACTCACCGAGACCGGCTTCCCCGTCGCCGAGGTCTGGCCCACCGCCGGCGCCCCGGCCGTCTACGCAGAATGGCCCTCGGACGACCCCGAGGCCCCCACCGTGCTGGTCTACGGCCACCACGACGTCCAGCCCGCCGCCCGCGAGGACGGCTGGGACACCGACCCCTTCGAGCCCGTCGTGCGCGGCGACCGGCTCCACGCGCGCGGCGCCGCCGACGACAAGGGCCAGGTGTTCTTCCACACACTCGGCGTCCGCGCCCACCTCGCCGCGACCGGCCGTGAGACCCCGGCCGTCAACCTCAAGCTGCTGATCGAGGGCGAGGAGGAGTCCGGCTCCCCGAACTTCCGCGCCCTCGTCGAGGAGCACGCCGACCGGCTCGCCGCCGACGCGGTGATCGTCTCCGACACCGGCATGTGGTCCGAGGACACCCCCACCGTCTGCACCGGCATGCGTGGCCTCGCCGAGTGCGAGATCCGGCTGTACGGCCCCGACCAGGACATCCACTCCGGCTCCTTCGGCGGCGCCGTGCCCAACCCGGCCACCGCCGCCGCCCGCCTGGTCGCCGCCCTGCACGACGAGCACGGGCGGGTGGCCGTCCCCGGCTTCTACGACGGAATCGTGGAGCTGACCGACCGCGAGCGGGAACTCTTCGCCGAGCTGCCCTTCGACGAGGCCGAGTGGCTGCGCACCGCCAAGTCGCACGCCGCCCACGGCGAGGCCGGGTACAGCACCCTGGAGCGGATCTGGGCCCGCCCGACCGCCGAGGTCAACGGCATCGGCGGCGGCTACCAGGGCGCCGGGAGCAAGACGATCATCCCGTCCTCGGCCGTGGTGAAGCTGTCCTTCCGGCTCGTCGCCGGCCAGGACCTCGGCGCCGTCGAGAAGGCCGTGCGGGACTGGGCCGAGCGGCAGGCGCCCGCCGGAATCCGGCTGGAGACCGAGTTCAGCCCCGGTACGCGGCCCTGCCTCACCCCGCTCGACCACCCGGCGCTGGAGTCCGTGGCCCGCGCGATGGGCCGCGCCTTCGGAAAGCCGGTGCGCTTCACCCGCGAAGGAGGCTCCGGCCCCGCCGCCGACCTCCAGGAGGTGCTCGGCGCCCCGGTCCTCTTCCTCGGCATCTCCGTCCCCTCCGACGGCTGGCACGCGCCCAACGAGAAGGTCGAGCTGAACCTGCTGTTCAAGGGCGTCGAGGCCGGCGCCCACCTGTGGAGCGACCTCGCCGAGAACTGGCGTCCCGCCCCCTGAGGAGACCCGCCGTTCGGGAACGGCGCCGCGCGACGGGCACACTGGAAGGACCGCCCGGCCCGGCCGCCCCCGCCCAGGCCGCGGTGCCCCTGTCTCACGTCCCGCACGACCGACCGCCGAACCGAACCGTTCCATTGGGGGAGTTGGAAGCACCAGTGACCACCCGGACCGACCACACCGCTGACCGACCCATCTCGCTCACCGCCCCGAGCGGCATCGACCGGGCCGCCCACCACCGGCTCGACGAAGCCTGGCTCGCGGCGGCGTGGAGCCACCCCTCGACCCGCTGTTTCGTGGTCTCCGGCGGCCAGGTGCTCATCGACGAGACGCCCGACGGGCGTACCGAACTCGTCATGACCCCTTCCTTCGAGGCACCGCTGACCGAGGCCCACCGCTACTTCCTGGGCGAGGACGAGGACGGCGTCAGCTACTTCGCGCTCCAGAAGGACTCGCTGCCCGGCCGCATCGACCAGTCCGCCCGTCCCGCCGGGCTGCGCGAGGCGGGCCTGCTGCTCTCCCCGCGCGACGCCGGGCTGATGGTGCACGCGGTCGGCCTGGAGAACTGGCAGCGCACCCACCGCTTCTGCTCCCGCTGCGGCGAGCGCACCGTCATCGCCGCCGCCGGGCACATCCGCCGGTGTCAGGCCTGCGGCGCCGAGCACTACCCGCGCACCGACCCGGCCGTGATCATGGCGGTCACCGACGAGCAGGACCGCCTCCTGCTCGGCCGCCAGGTGCACTGGCCCGAGGGCCGGTTCTCCACGCTGGCCGGCTTCGTCGAGCCCGGCGAGTCCATCGAGCAGTCGGTGCGCCGCGAGGTCTTCGAGGAGGCGGGCATCACGGTCGGCGAGGTCGAGTACATCGCCAGCCAGCCCTGGCCGTTCCCGTCCAGCCTGATGCTGGGCTTCTTCGCCCACGCCACCTCCACGGACATCGACGCCGACGGCGAGGAGATCGAGGAGGCCCGCTGGTTCTCCCGCGACGAACTGGGCGCCGCCTTCGAGTCCGGCGAGGTGCTGCCGCCCTACGGCATCTCGATCGCCGCCCGGCTGATCGAGATGTGGTACGGCAAGCCGCTGCCGACCCGGAGCGCTTTCTAGACGCGAAGAACCCCGGCCGCCCGTGGACAGGGCGGCCGGGGTTCTTCCGTCAGGCAGAGGTCAGGCGCCGAGCGCCTGCTTCACCTGGGCGAGGCTCGGGTTGGTCATGACGACCTCGGAGCCGCCCGCGGAGGGCACCACACGCACGGTCGGCACCGTCTGGTTGCCGTCGTTCGCCTTCTCCACGAACGCGGCGGACTCGGGGTCGTGCTCGATGTTGATCTCGGTGAAGGGGATGCCCTCCCGGTCGAGCTGGCCCTTCAGCCGTCGGCAGTAACCGCACCAAGTCGTGCTGTACATCGTCACAGTGCCCTGCATGTCTCGCGCTCCTCAGGCGGCCGGGGGGTACGTCTCTACGTCGTGCACAGGGCAAACGTGCGGGAGCGGGTACGAATTCCCGCCGGTGTGACCCCCGCCGCACCGGACGCTGTGACCCCCGCCGCATAAGTACGACTGTCGGAGCCCGCCTGTGGACAACCGACGCGGCGGTCCCGGACGACCTGGCAGCATGGCTGTGTGACAGCAGCAACGTCCTCCCCCCTCTTCCCGCGGACCCCGGAGTCGGCCGACGCGGTGCTCGAAGGGCTCGACCCCGAGCAGCGCGAGGTCGCCACCGCCCTGCACGGGCCGGTGTGCGTCCTGGCCGGAGCGGGCACGGGCAAGACCCGCGCGATCACCCACCGGATCGCCTACGGGGTGCGCTCGGGCCTCCTCGCGCCCTCCAGCGTGCTCGCCGTCACCTTCACCAACCGCGCCGCGGGCGAGATGCGCGGCCGGCTGCGCCAGCTCGGCGCCCAGGGCGTGCAGGCCCGCACCTTCCACTCCGCCGCGCTCCGCCAGCTCCAGTACTTCTGGCCGAAGGCGATCGGCGGCGGCATGCCCCGCCTGGCCGACCGCAAGATCCAGCTCGTCGCCGACGCGGCCGCCGCCTGTGGGCTGCGCCTGGACCGGGGCGAGCTGCGGGACGCCACCGCGGAGATCGAGTGGTGCAAGGTCACCCAGACCGTCCCGGCCGACTATCCGTACGCGGCAGTGAAGGCCGGCCGCGAGACCCCGCGCGATCCGGCCGAGATCGCCCACCTCTACGCGGCCTACGAGAACCTCAAGCGCGACCGCTCCGTCATCGACTTCGAGGACGTGCTGCTGCTCACCGTCGCCGTCCTCCAGGACCGGCACGACATCGCCGACCAGGTACGCGCCCAGTACCAGCACTTCGTCGTGGACGAGTACCAGGACGTCAGCCCGCTCCAGCAGCGGCTGCTCGAACTCTGGCTCGGCGAGCGCGACAGCCTGTGCGTCGTGGGCGACGCCAGCCAGACGATCTACTCGTTCACGGGCGCAACGCCCGACCATCTCCTCGACTTCCGGCTGCGCCATCCCGGTGCCACCGTCGTCAAGCTCGTGCGCGACTACCGCTCCACCCCCCAGGTGGTCCGCCTCGCCAACGGCCTGCTCGCCCAGGCCCACGGCCGCGCCGCCGACCACCGGCTGGAACTGGTCTCCCAGCGCACCGCCGGACCCGAACCCGTCTACACCGAGTACACCGACGAGCCCGCCGAGGCCGAGGGCGCCGCCCGCCGCATCCGCGAGCTGATCGCCGCCGGGACCCCGGCCGCCGAGATCGCCGTCCTGTTCCGCACCAACTCCCAGTCCGAGACCTACGAGCAGGCCCTCGCCGACGCCGGCGTTCCCTACCAGCTGCGCGGCGCCGAGCGCTTCTTCGACCGGCCCGAGGTGCGCAAGGCGGGCGTCGCCCTGCGCGCCGCCGCCCGCTTCGGCGGCAACGACTCCCTGCTGGACGAGGCGGTCGACCTGCCCTCCCAGGTGCGCGCGGTGCTCTCCGGCGAGGGCTGGAGCAGCGCACCCCCGGCCGGCTCCGGCGCCGTCCGCGAACGCTGGGAGTCGCTGGCCGCGCTGGTCGCCCTCGCCCACGACTTCAGCGCCGCCCACCCGGGGGCCACCCTCGGCGACCTGGTCGCCGAACTGGACGAACGGGCCAGTGCCCAGCACGCCCCGACCGTCCAGGGCGTCACCCTCGCCTCCCTGCACGCCGCCAAGGGCCTGGAGTGGGACGCCGTCTTCCTGGTCGGCGTCGCCGAGGGCATGCTGCCCATCACCTACGCCAGGACCGACGAGCAGATCGAGGAGGAACGCCGCCTCCTCTACGTCGGCGTCACCCGCGCGCGGGAGAGCCTCCACCTCTCCTGGTCCCTCGCCCGCTCACCCGGCGGCAGGGCGGGCCGGAAGCCGAGCCGCTTCCTGGACGGACTGCGCCCCGGCTCCACCGCCACCGTGGGCCGCGCCGCGACCGGCGCCGGCGGCGTCGAGCGCGGCACCCTCGGCGGCCTCCCGGCCGCCCCCCGGCGCGCCCAGCGCACCCCGGCCCGCTGCCGGGTCTGCGGACGCACCCTCACCGACGCGGGCGAGATGAAGCTGATGCGGTGCGAGGACTGCCCCTCCGACATGGACGAGGGGCTGTACGAGCGCCTGCGCGCCTGGCGGGCCCTCGAAGCGGGGCAGAGCGGGCAGCCGGACTTCTGCGTCTTCACCGACCGGACCCTCATGGCGATCGCCGAGACCCGGCCCGACTGCGCCGCCGAACTCTCCCGCATCCCCGGCGTCCTGGACCGCAAGCTGCGCCGCTACGGCCCCGACGTTCTGGCCATCTGCGCAGGTCAGGAAGTCGGTGCGGACCCATTGGGCACCGCTTCGACGATTGATCGGAACTCGTCGGAAAAATAGTTTGCGCCCGCGCCGCGAATCCCCATAGGTTCTAGGCACGGAAACGGCGGCCTTCTCGAAGGCTGTGATTCCGTGCTGTACTTCTTTATCCGACGACCGGTTCCACCGGTCCCCAAGCGCCGAGAGGAGGCGAGCCCAGTGATCAGCATCCAGACCATCATCAGCCCGGTCCACATGACCGATCGTCCGGCCGTCTCCCTGTGCGTGTTCGGCGCTCCCTCCCAGGCCACCGGTCTGTCCGGCATCCGTGCCGACCGCCCGGCGTCCTCCCTGCACCTCGCGGATCTTCCCGTCCGTGAGCGCAACGAGCGACCGACCAAGGCACTGGCAGCGGTAGAGGCACAGGCGCAGGGCGCCTATGCCTTCACGGCGACCGGTGCCGGATTCCGGAAGCAGACGCAGCACCCCCAGATGTGGGCCTTCCGTGGGCCAGAACCCTGGAGTGATCCAGCCTGATCGCCGATCAGGCAGGCGCCTTCAGGGCCGCGGAACCCCATCCGGGAACCGCGGCCCTTCTGTTTTCCCCGAACAGGGAGAACACCAGAAGGCGCCACGGGACAAGAGAAGAACCCGGTACCCAGCCGACACCCGGTCCACAGGCCGGACGACCAGACGAGGAAAACACCCCGTGCAACTCGAAGCGCACGCCCCGTCAGTACCGCCCTCACAAGCGATCACTCAGCTCGGCTCCACGGAGGACCCCGCCTTGCTCCCCCTCACCGCGCTCACCGCGCTCACCGCGCTCGACGACGCCATCGAGAACCTCGGCGTGCCCGTCCCCTGCCGTTCCTACGACCCGGAGGTCTTCTTCGCCGAGTCGCCGGCCGACGTCGAGTACGCCAAGTCGCTCTGCCGCACCTGCCCGCTCGTCGAGGCCTGCCTCGCCGGCGCCAAGGAGCGGCGCGAGCCGTGGGGCGTCTGGGGCGGGGAGCTGTTCGTCCAGGGTGTCGTCGTCGCCCGGAAGCGGCCCCGAGGCCGCCCGCGCAAGAACCCGGTCACGGCATGAACATCGCCGGCATGAACACCGCAGGAACGATCGACCGTCCCCTCACGCACGACCCCAAGAAGCAGGCCCCGATGAAGCCGTCCACCAGCGAGCCCACCGGCTCGGCGACCCCAGACCTCGACACCCGTGGCGTGACAGGCTCGCGCCAGAAGAACAGGACCCGAGAGATGCAACTCATCCCAGAAGCCCTCGCTCGTGCGCATATGCACGAGCGCCTGCACGACGCTCAGCGGGAGCGCCGGGCCGTGAGCCTGGTCACCGCGCGGCGGATGCAGCGCCGGGCCGAGCGCGCCTCGCTGCGCGCCCGCCGTGCGCTCGCCGTCGCCGTCATGCAGTAGGCGCCGCCCTCGACGCGCACCGAGCGCACCCACCCGAAGCGGTGGCCTCCCCTTCAGGGGGAGGCGAAGACTTCCCCAGGGGGCCGGTCCGGCCGAACGGACCGGCCCCCTGGGCGTGCCGGGCGACGAACCCGACGCCCGACGCCCGCCTCCCGCCTGCGCTTACGCCTCCGCCGCGGGCGCCTCCGCCAGTTCCTCCTCACCGTCGGCCACGGCGGCCTCCTCCTCGCCTGGCTCCGTCCGCGCCGCGTCCGGACCGAAGCCCGGCAGCCACTCCTCCAGCTCCTCCCGGAGCCGGACCGTCGCCCCCAGCTGGCACAGCACACCGATGGTGCTCAGCGTCACCCGGTGGATCAGCAGATACGACGGCGGCAGATTGAGCTGCTTGCCGAGCTGGTACGCGGGGGAGCGGGGGTCGGCGACCCGGGCCGCCTGGCCGCGCATCCACGAGCGGGTGAAGGTGAAGGTGTCCACCTGGGCGGGCTCGATGATCGGCAGCAGGTAGTCGAGGACGGCGTCGGGGTCCAGATCCATGGACTCCTTGATGAAGCCCTCCTCGCACAGCATCTCGTAGACCGGCTCGGCGTCTCCGTCCAGCGTCATCCGCAGCGCCACCCCGATCGGCGAGGGCAGCCCGCCGGGGAGCCGGTCGACCGTCCCGAAGTCCAGTACACCGAGGCGCCAGCCGTCCGCGCCGTCCGGTCCCACCGGCAGCAGCCGGAAGTTGCCCGGATGCGGGTCGGCGTGCAGCAGACCGGTGCGGGCCGGACCGGAGAAGAGGAAACGCGCCAGCAACTGCCCGGCCCGGTCGCGCTGTTCCTCCGTACCGCCGGAGATGACCTCCGACATCGGGATGCCGTCGATCCACTCGGTCACCAGCACCTGGTCGCACTGGTGCACCACCGCCGGGACCAGCACGTCAGGGTCGTCCGCGAACTCCGCCGCGTGCGCGGCCTGCGCCTGCGCCTCCAGTTCGTAGTCCAGCTCCTCGCAGACGCGGTCCTTCAGCTCCGCGATCAGCGGCTTGATGTCCATGCCGGGGATCAGCGGCCCCAACAGGCGGACGAAGCGGCTGAGTTGGTTCAGGTCCGACAGCAGGGCCTCACCGGCGCCGGGGTACTGGACCTTGACCGCCACCTCCCGGCCGTCGCGCCACACCGCCCGGTGCACCTGCCCGATGGAGGCCGCCGCCGAGGGCTTGTCCTCGAACTCCAGGAACAGCTCACGCCAGTCCTCGCCCATCCGCTCCGCCAGCACCGCGTGCACCGTGCGGGTCGGCATCGGGGGCGCGGCCTCCTGGAGCTTGGTCAGCGCGGCGCGGTAGGGCCCGGCGACCTCCTCGGGCAGCGCGGACTCGAAGACGGACAGGGCCTGCCCGAACTTCATCGCGCCCCCCTTCAGCTCACCGAGGACCTTGAAGAGCTGCTCGGCCGTCCGCTGCTGAAGTTCCCGGCCGACGAGTTCCGCCGACTCGCCCACGATCCGCTTGCCCAGCCCCCAGGTGGCCCGGCCGGCGAAGCCGAGCGGGAGCGCGGCGAGCTTCGCGGTCCGGGTGACCGCCTTCCGGGGAAGATCAGACATGCGCCCTCCAAGTCCCTGTCGGCCGCGCCGCGCCGGTCTCGCGTCGCCGCTCGGCCGACGGCCGTTGCACCGCCATTGTCGCGCGCGGCAGCCCTCGCGTTGAGGAGTGCTCCCCCTCGGCTTTCTCCCCGGTGCGTGCCGGGGTGCTTCCCCTCCTTCTCTCCTTCGCCCCGCAGCCGCATGCCGGATGCGGGGCGACGGGGCGAGCCTCCCAGGTCAGAGTGGGTAGAGACGCCTCCCAGCGGGTGCCGGTGGCGGCCGGGGAGGCCCCGTCGAGGAAGCTCAACGCGTGGGCCGCGGCAAGCCCCGCCACCGCCGTGGCCAGGGTCAGATCGCAGGCGCCCACCCGGCGCGCCCTGCCGGAGCGCCACTGGGTGATCAGCCGGGGCCACGCCGGGTCCTCGTCGGTGCGGTGCTGCTGGAGACAGCCCGCGCACCCCGTCCGGCCCGGCAGCACCAGCGGCCCGACCACACCCGTGCCCTCCACCACGCCCGCGTAGAGGTGCGGGGTCCCGGAGATCATGAACGGCTCGGCGAGGAAGGGGTCCGGCGCGTGCACCGCCACGTCGTCGCGCGGCGCGAGCACCACCAGGGACAGGCCCGGCTCGTCCGGGCCGGGAGCGGAGAGCCGGCCACCGCGGACCCGGCGCGGCGGCCGGTCCGGGGCCGCGCGGCGCACGGCCGTGCGAGCCGCCTCGTCCCGCCGCTCGCCCACCGCCTCGGCCGGCAGCCCGCCGGGCGCCACGTCCCACGCCTGCACCCGGCCGGTGTCGCGCACGTCGACCTCGCCCACCCCGGCCCCGGACAGCAGCGCCGCCAGCACGGAACCCACCCGGCCCGCGCCGAGGACCCGCACCCGCAGAGCACGCCGGGCGGCGAGGCGGGCCAGCGCCCCGCCCGGCTTCGCCGTGGTCAGCGACAGCGAGGCGAGATCCGGGCGCAGCCGCTCCAACGCCTCCCCTCTCTCCCGCAGCGCGGTCGCGGCCGGGGAGCGGTCCCGCGTGTCGTCGAGCAGCCCGGCCCGGCCCAGCCGCCGCACCAGCCGGTCGGCGTGCCCCTCCGGGAGGTCCAGCCGCCGGGCCTCCTCCCGCAGCAGCGGTACGTCGCGGGTGCCGTCGAGCAGGTCGAGGAAGCCGGCCGTGGCCAGATCCACCGGGCCCAGCGTGATCGCGTGCGCCGGGGTCATGCCGAACTGCACGGTGCCGAGATCGCGCCAGCCGCGCCGCAGCGCCGGCTTCACCATCGGATGCATGACGGCCCCCGTCTCCCAGGTCTCGCGCACGCCCGGCCGGGCATGCGTCCGTTCTTCCCTCGCATACGTCGGCCGAGCCGGTCCCGCTCGCTCCGACGACAGCCAGCATGGCCGGGTTCCGGAAAGCGTGCCGAGAGTTGTCCACAGGCACGGGGTGATCGTCGTACGAGCTGCCCGGAGGGTGAACCGGCTGTCCACAGGTCCGGCCCGTCGTCGGTGCGGGCGGGTACTTTCGGAGCGTGCCCATCGAACCCGCCGAACAGCAGCCGTCCACCGCGCACGGCCCCGTCGAGGTCCGCCGCAGCGACCGGCGCCGCCGGACCGTCTCCGCGTACCGCGACGGCGACCGCACCGTCGTCCTGATCCCCGCCCGCATGTCGAAGGCGGAGGAGCGGCGGTGGGTCACCGCCATGCTCGACCGGCTCGCCGCCAAGGAGGCCAGGCGGACCGCGCCCGGCGGGGACGCCGGGCTGACCGAGCGCGCCGAGCGGTTGTCCCGGCGGTACTTCGAGGGCCGGGCCAAGCCCAGTTCGGTGCGCTGGGTGACCAACCAGAACACCCGCTGGGGCTCGTGCACCCCTGCGGAGGGCACCATCCGGCTCTCGCACCGGCTGCGGTCGATGCCCGAGTACGTCGTCGACTACGTGCTCTGCCACGAGCTGGCGCACCTGCTGGTGCCCGGTCACGGACCGGACTTCTGGGCGCTGTTGGAGCCGTACCCGCGCACCGAGCGGGCCCGCGGCTATCTGGAGGGCGTGGCCGCCGCCGCACGGCTGCCCGAGGACACCGACGACGAGGAGGTGTGAGCACCGGGACGCGGTTCTGTACCGGGTGTGTACCGGCTGAGGCCGATGTCGGTATTTGCGGTTAGCCTGACGCGACGTACTAGCTTTCGGGACGGGGGACGGACGTAACGTATGTCCAGGGAATTCCAACGCGGCCACAAGGCCAGGATCATTGACCTCACCGCGGGTACGGATCTGTACGTGGGTGTGCAGATCTCCGCTCCCGGACTGAGCTTCGACATCACCTGCTTCGGCCTCGACGCCGACGAACGCCTCTCCGACGACCGGTACTTCGTCTTCTTCAACCAGCCGAAGTCGCCCGAGGAGTCCATCCAGCTCCTGGGCGCGCAGGCCGGCGACACCGAGTCGTTCCGGGTCACGCTGGACCGGATTCCGGCGCAGATCCACAAGCTGTCGTTCACCGCGACCATCGACGGCGACGGACAGATGTCCCGGATCGCGCCCGGCTATCTGCGCATCGTCGCGGGCGGCGAGGAGGTGGCGCGGTACTCCTTCACCGGCGCCGAGTTCTCCACCGAGCGGGCCGTCATGCTGGGCGACCTCTATCTCAAGGACGTGTGGCGCTTCGCCGCGGTCGGACAGGGCTTCGACGGTGGCCTGGAGGCCCTGCTGAAGAACTTCGGCGGCGAGGTGGAGGAGGAAGAGACGCCCGCCCCGGCCCAGCCGGAGCCCGCCGCCCCCGGCTTCGCGCCGCCCGCCTTCGCGGTCCCCTCCGGACCGGCCACGCCCCCTGCTCCCCAGGCGTTCGCCCCGCCCCCGGCGCCCCGGCCCGACGTGCACGCGGCGCCCACCCTGGTCGAACCCCTGACCCCGCCCGCCGGGACCGTCCCGCCGCCCGCGGCCCACGGCCACCCGGCCCCGCCGGGCGCGCCCCTGGCACCGGGCCCGGGCCTGCCCCCGGCCGCGCCGCTGCCGCCCGGCTACGGCCCCACGCCCTCCCACGGCGGACAGCCCTCCCACGGCGGGCAGCCGCCCACCGCCCCCATGCCCCCCGGATACGCCTCGGTCCCCGGCCAGGCCACCCCGTCCTACGGCGTCCCCCAGGGCACGCCCCAGGGACCGGCCGGAGTGAGCGCCGCGCTCCAGAAGTTCAAGGAGGCGCCCACCGGGCAGCGCTGGACCCAGCAGAACGAGAAGCTGATCCGCGTCGACCTCGGCGCGGGCGGCCAGCCGGTGCTGGCCCGGCAGGGCAGCATGGTGCTCTACCAGGGCAAGGTGGACTTCAACTACAAGGGCGCCGGATTCGCCGGGCGGATCGTGGGCAACGCCACCGGCCAGGAGATGCAGTTGATGCGCTGCACCGGCCAGGGTCAGGTCTTCCTCGCCGACGAGTCCACCCACCTCCACCCCATCGAGCTCCAGGGCGACGCGATCTGCGTCTCCGCCGAGAACGTCCTCGCCTTCGACGAGAGCCTCCAGTACGAGGTCCGCCGTATCGAGGGCCACGGCATCCCCGGCGGAGCGCTGTTCACCATGCAGTTCCAGGGCACCGGCACGCTCGTCGTCAAGACCCACGGCACGCCCGTCGTGCTGCCCGTGACGCCCACGACCTTCGCCGACTGCCACGCCGTCGTCGCCTGGTCCGCGGCCTCGCAGGTGATCGTCTCCAGCCAGGTCCGGATGCGCCGCAACTCCTACGCGGGCGACACCGGGGAGAGCGTGAACCTTCAGTTCCGGGGCGCGCCCGGCAACTTCATCGTCGTCCAGCCGTACGAGGTCTGAGGGAGCCCGTCATGAACCAGCCGCTCGCGGGCTTCGCCCCCGCACCCGTCACCGCCCGCATGGAGAACCACGGCAGCCACATGCTGAAGGTCGCCCTGCAGACCGGCAACGACCTCCTCGCCCGCGTGGGCTCGATGATCGCCTACGAGGGCTTCATCCAGTACGAGCCCAACCCGCCCGCCGTGCGCCAGATCGCCCGCGACTGGATGACCGGCGAGGGCGCCCCGCTGATGAAGTGCTCCGGCGACGGCCTGCTCTACCTCGCCGACTACGGCGCCGACGTCGTCGTGATCAACCTCAACGGCGACGGCATCTCCGTCAACGCCACCAACCTGCTCGCCTTCGACGCCGGGCTCACCTGGAGCGTCGAACGGGTCAAGGGCCTCGCCAAGTTCGCCGGTCAGGGCCTGTGGAACACCCGGATCTCCGGGCAGGGCTGGGTCGCGCTGACCTCGCGCGGCACCCCCATCGTCGTGGACTGCGGCGGTGGCGAGGACGAGACCTACGTCGACCCGGACGCGCTCGTGGCGTGGTCCCCGAACCTCAAGGTGAAGGGCAAGCGCAGCTTCAAGGCGCAGTCGCTGATCGGCCGGGGCAGCGGCGAGGCGTACCAGATGGCCTTCTCCGGGCAGGGCATCGTCGTCGTGCAGCCCAGCGAGGACAGCACCGACCGCCTCCGGTTCCGGGGCTGAGGGGGAGAACCGACACCATGCAGAGCCCGCTTTTCGCGCACAACGACATCCAGACCCAGGAACGCTGGAGCCTGCAGAACGCGCAGATGCTCCGCGTCACCCTGCAGGGTCACGACGACCTGCTCGCCCGCAAGGGCACCATGGTCGCCTACCAGGGCATGGTCGAGTTCGACGCCGAGTACCAGGGCCAGGGCCGGCGCCGGGCACGGGCGCACACCGGCGAGGGCCTGGACCTGATGCGCTGCCACGGCCAGGGCACCGTCTACCTCGCCAACCTCGCCCAGCACGTCCACCTCCTGGACGTCGAGCAGGACGGCCTGACGGTCGACAGCTCCTACGTCCTCGCCATGGACTCCTCGCTGCACCACGAGGTCATCGCCGTGGACAGCCTCTACGGCATCTCCGGCTCCGGGAAGTACCAGCTCAACATCACCGGCCGTGGCAAGGTCGCCCTGATGACGTCCGGCGCGCCCCTGCTGATGCGGGTCACGCCCGACCGCTACGTCAACTGCGACGCGGACGCCATCGTCGCCTGGTCCACCTCGCTGCGGGTGCAGATGCAGGCGCAGACCCACTCCGCCGGGGTGTGGCGGCGGCGCGGCAGCACCGGAGAGGGCTGGGAGCTGAGCTTCATGGGCTCCGGGTTCGCCCTGGTGCAGCCCAGCGAACTGCTGCCGCCGCAGCACGCGCAGATCGGCGGCGGAGTCGCGGCCCAGTTCGGCATGGGCCAGCAGGGCGCGCGCGGGCAGAACCAGGGCAACGTCTGGAGCTGACGGCACGCGAAGGGCGGCCGCGCCGGCGGCCGCCCTTCACCTGTTCACGTAAGAGCCGCACCCGTTCACGTACGGGCCTCTCCCGCTCACGCACGGGCCGCGCTCAGAGCCGGGCGCGGGTGGCCTCCAGCAGCCGCACCACCGAGTCGTCGGCCACGCCGGCGACCTCGTCGTAGCCGAACCAGCGCAGGTCCAGCGACTCGTCGCTGATCGCGTGCTCGGCGCCGCGCGGGGCCAGGACCGCGTACTGCACGTCGTGGTGCCAGTGGCAGGGCGCCGGGATCGGGTGGCGGTCCAGCCGGACCGGGCCGCCGGGCAGCAGGGTCAGACCGCCGATGCCGGACTCCTCCGTCGCCTCGCGCAGCGCCGCGGCCGCCACCGAGGTGTCGCCCGGCTCGCAGTGGCCGCCCATCTGCAGCCACATCCGCAGCTTCTTGTGCAGGGTGAGCAGCACCCGGCCGTGCTCCGGGTCGATCACCAGGGCGCTGGCCGTGAGGTGACCCGCGTGGCAGGACTTCCACATGCCGTCCGGGTGGGCGGCCAGGTGGGCCAGGTAGGCGTCACGCAGCTCGGGCTGGTCCTCGTACCCCTTGAGCACGAGGACCGCGTCGTCGTACAGGCTCACTCGGTCTCGTCGCCCATGGTCTCGTCGCCCTTGTTCTCGTCCTCGCCCTTGTTCCCGTCCTTCTTCAGGTCGGGCTTCTGGACGCCGCCGCCCGCGGCCTCGCCGAGCATCTTGTCCAGCTCGGAGAAGTCCATCTGCTCGCGGTGGACGAAGCCGTCCGGGTCGTCCAGGTCGGTGGCCGTCGGCAGCATGTCCGGGTGGTGCCACAGGTCGTCCCGGCCGTCCACGCCGCGCGCGTCCGTGAGCGAGGCCCACAGGCGGGAGGCGTCGCGCAGCCGGCGCGGGCGCAGCTCCAGACCGATCAGCGTGGCGAAGGTCTGCTCCGCCGGACCGCCGCTCGCGCGACGGCGGCGCAGCGTCTCGCGCAGCGCGTCGGCGGAGGACAGCCGGGGCTTCGCGGCCGCGTGGACCACCGCGTCCACCCAGCCCTCGACCAGGGCGAGCGCCGTCTCCAGCCGGGCCAGGGCCGCCTTCTGCTCGGGCGTGTCCTCGGGCTGGAACATGCCCTGCTGCAGCGCGTCCTGAAGCTGCTCGGGGTTCTGCGGGTCGAACTGGCCGACCACGTCCTCCAGCTTCGCGGTGTCGACCTTGATCCCGCGCGCGTACCCCTCGACCGCGCCGAACAGGTGCGAGCGCAGCCACGGCACGTGTGCGAACAGACGCTGGTGAGCCGCCTCGCGCAGGGCGAGGTACAGCCGCACCTCCTCCGCCGGGACGCCCAGGTCCTTGCCGAACGCCTCCATGTTGACCGGGAGGAGCGCGGCCTTGCCCGCGGGGCCCAGCGGCAGGCCGATGTCGCTCGAACCGACGACCTCGCCCGCGAGCACGCCGACCGCCTGCCCGATCTGGGTGCCGAACATGGCGCCGCCCATCGAACGCATCATGCCGATCAGCGGGCCCGCCATGGCCTGCATCTCCTCCGGCAGGACGTCGCCCATGGCCGCGCCGACCCGCTCGGCGACCGGGTCGACCAGTTCCTTCCAGGCCGGCAGGGTCGCCTCGACCCACTCCGCGCGCGACCAGGCCACGGCCGTGTTCGCGCCGGAGGGCAGCGAGGTCGCGTCGTCCAGCCACAGGTCGGCCAGGCGCACGGCCTCCTGGACCGCGGAGCGCTCGGAAGCACCGACGCTCGCGTCCTTGACGCCGTCCTGGGTGCCCTGCGCGACCGTCTGGCGGGCGATCTGCTTGGCCATGTCCCAGTTCACCGGGCCGCCCTCGTAGGAGAGCATCTGGCCGAGCTGCTGGAACGCCGCGCCCAAGTCGTTGGGGTTCAGGGAGCCGAACATCGCGGCGAGCGGGTTGTCGGCGCCGGGGCCGCCAAAGCCACCGGCTCCCGGCAGACCGCCGAAACCGAACGGGTTGGCCGGTCCCTGCCCACCACCGCTCTGCTGGTCCTTCTTCTTGCCCTCGTCGCCGTCGTCCGGCTCCTCCGGCGGAAGGCCGAATCCGAATGGGGTGTCACTCACGGGGTTCCTCGGCTGGTAAGGCCACCGGTTCTCTCCGGCGGCGCGGCTGCCCGACTTCACCACCCAGCGTAGACACCCGGACCGGATAGGGCCTCGGTGCTTCGCCCACAGATGGGCTGCGGCAGGATGGATGCACCTGGTACGGGCGCGTCGTCCGCGCTCGTACTGAAGACAACCGCTGGAGACGCCCGGTGAGTTCCCCAGATCCGCAGGTTCGCGCAGCGCGAAACCCCTCATCTCCGCCCGCATCGCCCTCGCCCGCCGCCCGCGGGCCCGTCGTCGCGGTCACCGGCGCCGCCACCGGGATCGGCGCGCTGCTGACCGAGCGGCTGGCGGCGTCGGAGGAGATCCGGCAGGTCGTCGCCATCGACGAGCGGCGCGGGGAGTGCGCCGGGGCCGAGTGGCACATCCTGGACGTGCGGGACCCGGCGATCGCGGAGAAGCTGCGCGGCGCCGACGTCGTCGTGCACCTGGCCCTCGACCTGGACCTCGGCAGCGACGCGGCCGCCCGCACCGCCTACAACGTGCGCGGCACCCAGACCGTGCTGACCGCCGCGGCCGCCGCCGGGGTGCACCGGGTCGTGCTGTGCACGTCCGCCATGGTCTACGGCGCCCTGCCGGACAACGAGCTGCCGCTGTCGGAGGACGCCGAGCTGCGCGCGACCGCCGAGGCCACCGGGGTCGCCGACCTGCTGGAGATCGAGCGGCTGGCCCGCCGCGCGCCCCGCGCGCACCCCGGCCTGAACGTCACCGTGGTCCGCCCCGCCCTGCTGGTCGGCGGCACGGACACCGCGCTGACCAGGTACTTCGAGTCCCCCCGGCTGCTCGTGGTCGCCGACTCGCGGCCCGCCTGGCAGTTCTGCCACGTCGACGACCTGTGCTCGGCGCTGGAGTACGCCGTGCTGGAGAAGGTCGACGGGGAACTCGCCGTCGGCTGCGACGGCTGGCTGGAGCAGGAGGAGGTCGAGGAGCTGAGCGGCATCCGGCGCATGGAGCTGCCCTCCGCGGTCGCCCTGGGCGCCGCCGCCCGGCTGCACCGCATCGGGCTCACCCCGTCCCCGGCGGGCGACCTGGCGTACACGATGTACCCCTGGGTGGTCAGCGGCAGCAGGCTGCACTCGGCCGGGTGGCGGCCGCGCTGGACGAACGAGGAGGTCCTCGCGGAACTGCTGGAGGAGGTCTCCGGCCGGCACACGGTCGCCGGACGCAGGCTCGGCCGCAAGGACGCCACGGCGGCCGGCGCGGCGGGCGCGACCGTGGCCCTGCTGGGCGCGGCGGCGGTGGTGCGCCGGGCCCGCAAGGCGCGGCGCCGCATCTGACGCCGCCGGCGCCCGCCCGCCGGGCGTCGCGGCCGCCTCCTCCGCGACCCGCCGCACGGCGTGCGGCACCATGGAGGCATGGCACTCACGAACGAACACCCCGGTGAGCAGGCGGCCCCCAGTCCCATCAAGCTGATCGGCATCCGGGACACGCCGCTCTCGGTGGACGAGGTGTACGCCGCCCTCGGGGACGAGGCGGCGGGCGGCATCTCGCTGTTCGTGGGCACCGTGCGCAACCACGACGGCGGCGCGGACGTCGACGCCCTCGGCTACTCCTGCCACCCCTCCGCCACCGAGGAGATGCGCCGGGTCGCGGAGAAGGTCGCCGCGGAGTACCCGGTGCGCGCCCTGGCGGCCGTCCACCGGGTGGGTGACCTGGCCGTCGGTGACCTCGCGGTCGTCGTCGGAGTGTCCTGCCCGCACCGCGCCGAGGCGTTCGAGGCCTGCCGCAAGCTGATCGACGACATCAAGCACGAGGTGCCGGTCTGGAAGCACCAGCGCTTCTCCGACGGCACCGAGGAATGGGTCGGCGCCTGCTGACCCGCGCGGGCACGCCGGTGACGTTCGGCCCATCGGGTGCTCCGGTTGCGTAACCGCACCCCGGGCGTGAGCGTTGTCTCTGCGAATGGTTAATCTGCTGATCAGTCGGTTCGCGGACGCTCATGGGGTTGGGAGGTCGGCATGGCGGTGCTCGCCTGGTTGCTGATTCCGTTTATCGCCGCGGTCGCGGCCGGTCTGTGGGGGAGCTGGGCCAACCGGACCCGCAGAACCCGCGGCGACGGCCCCGAGCTCGACGGCTACGCGCGCTTCCGCGAGGCCATGGAGAAGTCCCGCACCGGAGCCCCCGGCGCCTGACAGGGGTGCCCTGACGGGGTGCTGACACCCCTGTCCCGTACTGTCGTGCCATGCCACGCCGTACTGCGACGATGCTCGCGTCCACCCTGATGCTGATCGCGCTGCTGTGCGCGGGAGTGCTCATCCCCGTGCCGTACGCGGAGATGTCCCCGGGGCCGACCGTGAACACGCTCGGGGAGCACGACGGCGAGCCGGTGCTCCAGGTCTCGGGCCGCCGCACCTATCCGGCCGACGGCCACCTGAACATGACGACCGTCCGGGTGACCAGCGCGGACTTCCGGATGAACCTCGTGGAGGCCGTCTACGGCTGGCTGGCCCACGACACCAAGGTCGTCCCGCACGACACGCTCTACCCGGACGGCAAGACCGAGGAGCAGTCCACCCAGGAGAACGCCGAGGAGTTCAGCCAGTCCCAGGAGAGCGCCAAGGTCGCCGCGCTCGAGAAACTGGGCATCCCGGTGAAGTCCTGGGTGATCGTCTCCACGGTGATCAAGGACTCCCCGGCCGAGGGCCGGCTGCACGCGGGTGACGTGATCAAGGCCGTGGACGGCAAGCCGGTACGGCAGCCCGCCGACGTGGCCAAGCTGGTGACCGCGCACAAGCCGGGCCAGAAGGCCGTCTTCACCGTCGTCCCCGCCAAGGAGCAGGCGGCCGCCGAGAAGGCGCACCGGACGGCGACGAAGACCCAGGACGTGACGATCACGACCGCCGACTCCGCCGACAAGGGCGCCCACCGGGCCATCGTCGGGATCTCCGCCGGGACCGACCACACCTTCCCGTTCACCGTCGACATCAAGCTCGCCGACGTGGGCGGCCCCAGCGCCGGACTGATGTTCGCGCTCGGCATCTACGACAAGCTCACCCCCGGCAACCTCACCGGCGGCAAGTTCGTCGCGGGCACCGGCACCATCGACGACGACGGCACGGTCGGCCCCATCGGAGGCATCGAGATGAAGACGGTCGGCGCGCGCGACAAGGGCGCCGAGTACTTCCTCACCCCGGCCGACAACTGCGCCTCCGCCGCCAAGGACACCCCGGACGGCCTCACCCTGGTCAAGGTGAAGAAGATCGGCGACGCGCTGAAGTCCCTGGAGGACATCCGCGAGGGACGCACCGCCGACCTGCCGAAGTGCACCACCAAGGGCTGAGACGACCGGCGCGGAGCCGAGACGCGCGGCACGCGAACGCGCGGGGGCGCCCCCGGGAAACCGGTGGGCGCCCCCGCGCGCAGGTGCGGTACGAGGATCAGTCGGCGAAGGTGGCCGCCAGCGCCTCGGCCAGCCCCGGCACCAGGTCGGGACCGGTCAGGACCTCGGTCGAGCTGTCCTTCTCGCGCAGCCGCAGCGCCGACTCGCGGTTGCCGTCACGCAGCACCGCGACCGTCATCCGCACCTCCTGCCGCTCCGGGCGGGAGGCCACCCACTTGGCCAGCTCGGCGTCGCTCAGCCCCTGCGGGACCTGCGTGTCGACGGACGAGGGGAGCATCAGGCGCTCCACGGTGAGCGCGCAGCCGACCACCGCGTCGGGCCAGGCGATGGTGGCGAGGAACTCGTCGAGCGGCTTGTTCGCCGGGACCTCGTCCTGCTCGATCGGGGTGAGGCCGGAGGTCGCGGTCTCCTCGTCCAGACCCAACTGGGCCGCGAGGGAAGGTTCCTGGGTGCGCAGCCGCGCGGTGTCGACGAGGGCGAAGAGGCGGGCCGGCTGGTCCCAGCCGAGGCCGGACGCGTACTCGTCGATCTCGAGTACGGCCCGGGTGAGCGGGCTCGCCGCCATGGGAGTGTTGGACATGGTCACAATCCTGCCTCGTTCCCGGCCGAAAACGGGAACCGAGTAAACCGTGAGTAAGTTGCATAGGTGGGGGCCTTCGATCACAGGGGGCCACCAGGGGCCCGCGAACCCGAGGGTCTGACGGATCGACAGCGACTTCGAGGTGCGCACCTTGGCTTTCCAGATGCCGGACCGCGGCGGAGGCCCGACGGGGCCACGGATCAGGGCGGGCCGACCGTCCCGGCGGGTGAGGACCCTCCTCGTGACCCTGGGTGTGCTGGCCGCCCTCGCCATGGCCTTCACCATGTTCGCCGGCTTCTGGACCGACTGGCTCTGGTACCGGTCGGTCCACTACTCCTCGGTGTTCACCACCACCCTGTGGACGAAGATCGGGCTGTTCTTCGTCTGCGGCGTGCTGATGGCCCTCGCGGTGGGCTTCAACATCTGGCTCGCCCACCGGCTGCGGCCCCCGCTGAGCGCCATGTCGATGGAACAGCAGAGCCTCGACCGGTACCGCATGGGCATCGCCCCGTACAAGACCTGGCTGCTGCTCGCGGTCACCGCGCTGGTCGGCCTCATCGGCGGCGCCTCCGCGGCCGGCCAGTGGCGGACCTGGCTGATGTGGGTCAACGGCGTCTCCTTCGGGCAGAAGGACCCCCAGTTCCACCGGGACGTCTCTTTCTACGCCTTCGACCTGCCCTGGTACCGCTTCCTGCTGGCCTTCGGCTTCGCCACGGCCATCCTGTCGCTGATCGCCGCCGCGCTCACCCACTACCTGTACGGCGGGCTGCGCGTCACCAGCCCCGGTTCGCGCGCCTCCGCCGCCGCGACCGGGCATCTGTCGGTGCTCCTCGGCCTCTTCGTGTCCCTGAAGGCGATCGCCTACTGGCTCGACCGGTACGGCCTCGCGGTGAAGTCCAGCGACTTCAAGACCACGGGCAACTGGACGGGCCTGCGCTATGTGGACGCCAACGCCTATCTGCCCGCCAAGACGATCCTGTTCTTCATCGCCGTCATCTGCGCCCTGCTGTTCTTCGCCACCCTGTGGCGGCGCACCTGGCAGCTCCCCGTCATCGGCTTCGGCCTGATGGTGCTCTCCGCGGTCCTGATCGGCGGCCTCTACCCGGCCATCGTGCAGAAGTTCCAGGTCCAGCCCAACGAGCAGGCCAAGGAAGCCCCGTACGTGCGGAAGAACCTCACGGCGACCCGTGAGGCGTACGGCATCGACCACACCAAGGTCAGCGAGTACCCGGGCCGGGCGGCCACCGACGACCGGACCAAGCTGCGCGACCAGGTCGGACAGACGGCCAGCATCCGCATCATGGACCCGAACGTGGTCTCGCCCACGTTCCAGCAGCTCCAGCAGATCCGGAACTACTACGGCTTCCCGACCAACCTCGACGTCGACCGGTACGCCACCAAGGACGGCAAGGAGCAGGACACCGTCCTCGGCCTGCGCGAGCTGAACCTCGCCGGCATCCCCAAGAACAACTGGATCAAC
The DNA here is from genome assembly GCF_040645115.1 of Streptomyces sp. NPDC046860. Lineage (NCBI taxonomy): Bacteria > Bacillati > Actinomycetota > Actinomycetes > Kitasatosporales > Streptomycetaceae > Streptomyces > Streptomyces sp. NPDC046860. Next base: position 231,694 of record NZ_JBEYXQ010000001.1, read on the forward strand.
GACCACTTCCGCTACACCCACGGCTACGGCGTCGTCGCGGCCAAGGGGACCGAGGCCGACGACAAGGGCCGCCCGGTCTTCACCGAGAAGAACCTGCCCTCCAAGGGCGACCTGGGCTCGTACCAGCAGCAGGTCTACTACGGCGAGAAGACCACCACCTACTCCATCGTCGGCGGTCCCCAGAAGGAGATCGACTACTCCGACGACGAGGGCGAGAAGACCACCAGCTACCAGGGCAAGAGCGGCGTCAACCTCGACAACCCGTTCAACCGGGCCGCGTACGCGGTGGCCTTCAACGAGCCGCAGATCCTCTACTCCGGGGCGATCGGCGACGGCTCGCGCATCCTGTACAACCGCACGCCCAAGGACCGCGTCGAGTCCGTCGCGCCCTGGCTGACCATCGACGGCGACGCCTATCCGGCCGTGGTCGACGGGCGCATCCAGTGGATCGTCGACGCCTACACGACCAGCAACGGCTACCCGTACGCCTCGCGCACCACGCTCGGGGACACCACGGCCGACTCGCTGACCGCGACCAACAACTCCCGCGCGGTGGTGGCCCAGCAGAACCAGGTCAACTACATCCGCAACTCGGTCAAGGCGACCGTCGACGCGTACACCGGTGACGTCAAGCTCTACCAGTGGGACTCGGCCGACCCGGTGCTCAAGACGTGGATGAAGGCGTTCCCGCACACGGTGAAGCCCCGCGCGGACATCAGCCCCGAGCTGATGGCCCATCTGCGCTACCCGCAGGACCTGTTCAAGGTCCAGCGCGAGCTGCTCACCCGCTACCACGTCACCGACGCGCAGACCTTCCTCAGCGGCAGCGAGGTGTGGCAGGTCCCGGACGACCCGTCCAACGACTCCCGCGACTCGGTCCCGCCGTACTACCTGAGCATGAAGATGCCGGACCAGAAGAAGCAGGTCTTCTCGCTGACGACGACCTTCACGCCGAACGGCCGGGACAACCTGAGCGCGTTCATGGCCGTCGACTCCGATCCGCGCGCCAGCGACTACGGCACGATCAGAATCCTGAAGCTGCCGACGAGCACCACCGTCGACGGCCCCAAGCAGGTCCAGAGCCAGTTCAACTCCGAACCGTCCATCGCGGAGACGATCAGCCTGCTGAGCCGGGGCCACTCCCAGGTGGAGTACGGCAACCTGCTCACCGTCCCGCTCGACGGCGGCCTGCTGTACGCGGAGCCGGTGTACGTGCGCGGCGGCGCCCTGAAGTACCCGCTGCTGCGCAAGGTGCTGGTGACCTACGAAGGCCGGACCGCCTTCGAGGACACCCTGGACGAGGCGCTGGACAAGGTCTTCGGGGTCAAGGGCTCCGAGCCGCCGGAGTCCGGCACCACCGAACCGCCGGCGTCCACGAACCCGACGGTCCGCCAGGCGCTCCAGGACGCGCAGAAGGCGTACGACGCGGGCCAGGAGGCACTCAAGTCCGGCCCTGACTGGGACGCCTACGCCAAGGCCCAGAAGGACCTCCAGGACGCGCTGCGCAAGGCCGAGGAGGCCCAGTCCGCGGCGGACAAGCCCCGGACCAGCGGCGACTGACCCGAGCCCGCCCCGCGCCGTGCTAGAGTTGTGCACACAACGGCGCGGGGTGGAGCAGCTCGGTAGCTCGCTGGGCTCATAACCCAGAGGTCGCAGGTTCAAATCCTGTCCCCGCTACTGAAAACGAAGGCCCGGATCTCATCGAGATCCGGGCCTTCGTGATGTGCGAACTCATGTACGCGGTGTCTCATCGGCCGCGCCGCCGACCGGAGTTGGGCCAACTGTGTTTGACTTGTCTCTCTGTGGGCATGTCGACAAAACGCTGAAGTGACCTCACGGGCTGCGGTACACCGGGTGTACCCAGGTTGCAGGTGGTGCGACGATGGACGTTATGGGGGACAAGGCAACTCTGTTCGAGACAGGGCGATTTGTGCAGCCTTCGGGTGAGGGACCGTCTCGTGACGAGTACGAGACGGTGGAGGACGCCGAGGAGGTGCGCCTCGGGATGGCCGCGCGCACCGGAGACGCCGAGGCCGCCAGCGTACTCGGCGCCATGCTGCTGCGCCGGGGAGATCTCGACGCCGCCGAACCCCAGCTCCGCGCCGCCGCCTCCGCCGGCGACCGGCCCGCCGCCAACAACCTCGGTGTCCTGCTGCACCAGCGCGGCTACCCCGACGAGGCCGCCGGCTGGTGGCGGATCGCCGCCGTCGCCGGATCGGCCGCCGCCGCGCACGCGCTCGGCCGCCACCACCGCGAGCGCGGCGACGAACCCGCCGCCGAGTACTGGCTGCGCCAGTCCGCCGAGCAGGGACACGTGCTCGGCGCCTACGCCCTCGCCGACCTGCTGGAGCACCGCGGCGACTCGCGCGCCGCGTACTGGATGCGTGCCGCCGCCGAGCGCGGCCACCGCGAGGCCGCCTACCGGCTCGCCCGTTCCCTGGACCGAGGCGACCCCGAGCCCGGCGGCCCGGAGGAGGAGCCGGGCACCGAGGAGGCGTCCGCCGAGGCCGAGCAGTGGTACCGGCAGGCCGCCGCGCGCGGCCACCGCCGGGCCGCGCTGCACCTCGGCGCCATCCTGGAGAAGCGCGGCGAGCTGAAGGAGGCCGGGCGCTGGTACCTGACCTCGGCCAAGGACGGCGAGGCCCGCGCCGCCTGCGCCCTCGGCTTCCTGCTGCGCGACGCCGGGGACACCGAGAGCGCGGCCGTGTGGTGGCTGCGCGCGGCCCAGGACGGCGACGGCAACGCGGCCAACGCCCTCGGCGCGCTGCACGCCGAGCGCGGCGAGACCCAGACCGCCGAGCGCTGGTACCGGGCCGCGCTGGACGCCGGGGACGACAACGGCGCCTACAACCTCGGGCTGCTCTGCGCCGAGCAGGGCCGCACCGCCCAGGCCGAGCAGTGGTACCGGCGCGCCGCCTACGCCGGGCACCGGGAGGCGGCGAACGCGCTGGCCATCCTGCTGCTGCGCGGCGGCGACACCAGCGGCGCCGAGCCGTGGTTCTCCAAGGCCGCCGAGGCCGGCAGCGTGGACGCCGCGTTCAACCTCGGCATCCTGCACGCCGGCCGGGACACCGAGCGGGACCGCGAGGCCGCGGTGCGCTGGTACGAGCGGGCGGCCGCCGCCGGGCACACCGAGGCCGCCCTCCAGGTCGGCATCGCCCGGCTGCGCGAGGGCGACGAGCAGACCGCCGAGCGCCACCTGCGGTGCGCCGCGGGCGGCGGCAGCGCGGAGGCCGCGTACCGGCTGGCCACCGTGCTGGACGCGCGCCGCCCGCCCGAGCCCGCGCACGAGCTGGGCGAGAGCGTGCACGACAAGACCGAGTGCGAGGAGTGGTACGAGCGGGCGGCCGGACAGGGCCACCGGCGGGCGCAGGTGCGGGTCGGCATGCTCGCGGCGGCGCGCGGTGACGTGGTCGAGGCGGCCCGCTGGTACCGGGCGGCCGCCGAGGCGGGTTCCCGCAACGGCGCCTTCAACCTGGGGCTGCTCCTGGCCCGCGAGGGCAGCGAGCCCGAGGCGGCCGTGTGGTGGACCCGTGCCGCCGACGCCGGGCACGGCCGGGCCGCGCTGCGCCTGGCCCTGGTGTACGCGCGCCGGGGCGAGCTGGCCGAGGGGCAGCGCTGGGCCGCCCGCGCGGTGGAGCTGGGCCCCAAGGAGGTCGGCGAGCGGGCGGCGCGGCTGCGCGACGCGCTGCGCGAGGAGCTGTCCGCGTGACCTGGGCCGACGGGGCCCGTGGGAACGGATTTGCCTCGGCGGCCATGGGTCCCGTAGTGTCGTGTTCACCGACGCGGGGTGGAGCAGCTCGGTAGCTCGCTGGGCTCATAACCCAGAGGTCGCAGGTTCAAATCCTGTCCCCGCTACTGAAGGCTGAGGGCCGGAATCCGAAATGGATTCCGGCCCTCAGTCGTATGCGGACGGTGAGGCGTGGGCGGGACCGCCCACGCCTGTGCGTCAGGCGGCCGAGCACTCCGGGCACAGGCCGCGGTAGGTCACCTCGACGTCGGACACCGCGAAGCCGAAGCGCTCGGTGTCGGGCAGCTCGGAGAGCGGGTCGCCGGTGGGGTGCACGTCACGGATCGCGCCGCAGCCCGAGCAGACCAGGTGGTGGTGCGGGCGGTGCGCGTTCGGGTCGTACCGCTTGGCACGCCGGTCCGTGGTGACTTCCAGCACCTCGCCCAGCGAGACCAGCTCACCCAGGGTGTTGTAGACGGTCGCGCGGGAGATCTCGGGCAGCTTCACCACGGCGCGCGCGTGGACCTCGTCGGCCGTGAGGTGGACGTGCTCGCCGTCCAGCACCTCGGCCACCACACGGCGCTGCGAGGTCATCCGCCATCCGCGTCCACGCAGCCGGTCCAGAAGGTCACTCATGGCAGCCAGGGTAACAGTCGGCCGGACAGATCCCGAACAGGTGTGATTTTGGAATCAGGGCAGGGTTGGACCATGTCCAAGTTGGTTCGGTGGGTTCCAACCCTGCCGGGCGGGGTTCAGAGAGCGGGTTCGGGGGCCCGGAGCAGGCTCCAGCAGCGGATGATGTCGCGGACCGAGACGATGCCCGCGGGCTCGCCCCGGTCGAGCACGACCAGATGCCGGAAGCCGCCGTGCGTCATGGCGCGGGCGGCCTCGTACAGGGTCCAAGCCGGGGCGGCGAAGACCACGGACGTCGTGGTGTGGGCGTGCGCGGCCTCCGCGTCCGGGTCCTGGCCCAGGCCGACGGAGTTGAGTATGTCCCGTTCGGTGAGGATGCCGATGCCGCCCGCGTCCGGGTCGAGCACCACGGCGGCGCCGACCCGGCGGGCGGACATCAGGGCGGCGGCCTGGCGGAGGGTGTGGGTGGGGCCGATGGTGAGGACCACCGTGCTCATGGCGTCTTTGACGAGGGTGGGGGAGGAGTCGGGCGCGGGCGTGAGCATGGAAGGAAGCCACCTCCTGCGGAATCCGCGCCGCACGCGCGGATTCACGAATTCACAAGTGAGGGAGGCTTCAGAGTGACAGGTAAAGGAGAGGTCAACAAGAGGGCGCACGCGGCCAGTTGAGGGCGCGCGGCCCGCGTGGGTGTGCCCGGTCCGGCCGGGTCAGCGCTCCTGGCCGAGGCGGCCGAGCAGCTCCCCGTGCAGCAGTCCGTTGGACGCCGCCGCGTCACCGCTGTGCGGGCCGTGACGCCCGTCGAGGCCGGTGAAGGTGCCGCCCGCCTCGGTCACGATGATCGCGTTCGCCGCCATGTCCCACAGCGACAGCTCCGGCTCCGCGCACAGGTCCACCGAGCCCTCCGCCACCATCATGTAGGGCCAGAAATCGCCGTACGCGCGCGTGCGCCACACCTCACGGGACAGCTGGAGGAAGTCGTCGAGCCGGCCCCGCTCCTCCCAGCCGGTCAGCGAGGAGTAGGCGAAGGAGGCGTCGGCCAGGTCGTTCACCCCGGACACATGGATACGGCTCGCCGAGGTCAGGCTGCGCCCGGTGAAGGCGCCGTGGTCCTTCGCCGCCCACCAGCGGCGGCCCAGCGCGGGCGCCGACACCAGGCCCACGACCGGGTGGAACCCGCCCGGACCCGCCTCCATCAGCGCGATCAGGGTCGCCCACACCGGGACCCCGCGCACGTAGTTCTTGGTGCCGTCGATCGGGTCGATCACCCAGCGGCGCGGCCCCGAGCCCTCGGCGCCGTACTCCTCGCCGAGCACCGAGTCGCGCGGACGGGCGCGCTGGAGATGATTGCGGATCAGCTCCTCGGCCGCCTTGTCCGCCTCGCTGACCGGCGTCATGTCCGGTTTCGTCTCGACCTTCAGGTCGAGGGCCTTGAAGCGCTCCATGGTGGCGGCGTCGGCGGCGTCCGCGAGGACATGGGCGAGGCGCAGATCGTCGAGATAGTCCGGCATGTGACGACCGTATCGGCCGGGGGCGTCCCGAAGCCACCAGGGGGAGCACGGGCGCGGCGTACGGCGCGACGGCCGGACCGCGCCCCCGGTACGCCCCCGGAGTCTTGACAGGGCCCACCGGCGAGTCAAATCTAAGCGCCACAGCTCGCCCCAGGGAGGCGAAGATGCCCGCAGCCCGCGAATCGCTGCTGGACGCCGCAGGCAGAGCGCTCGCCCACCGGCCGTGGTCGACGGTGCGCATGGTCGACGTGGCCGCGGCGGCCGGGGTGTCCCGGCAGACGCTCTACAACGAGTTCGGCAGCAAGGACGGCCTGGCCAGGGCGCTCATCCGGCGCGAGGCCGACGGCTACCTCGCCGGGGTGGACCGCGCCCTCGCCACCCACGCCGACCCCCGCGACCGCCTCGCCGCCACCGCCGAGTGGACCGCCACGGCCGCCCGCGGCAACGCGCTCGTACGGGCCATGCTCACCGGCGCCTGGACCGAACGGCTCCCCGAGCCCGCCCGCCCCGGCCTGCCCTCCGCCTCCACCGTGCCCGCGCAGCGGCGGGCCGACGGGCCGCTGCCCGCCCCCGGCGACTTCCTGCGGATCGTCCGCGACCGTGCCGTCGCCGTCCTCACCGCGCCCGGCACCCCCGCCTCCGAGGCCGCCGGGCTGGCCTTCGCCTGCGAGGTGGCCCTCCGGCTCGGCCTGTCCTGCGTGGCGGCACCCGCGGACGAGGGCGGCACCGCGGCGCTCGTCCACAACGCCCTGCACCGCCAGCGGCTCTGACGCCTCAGTGCGCCGAGCCCGACAGCTGGAGACCGATCACCCCGATGATCACCAGGGAGATGGACACGATCTTCAGGGTGGAGACCAGGTCACCGAGGAAGATCATGCCGTAGATCGCCGTGCCGGCCGCGCCGATCCCCGTCCACACCGCGTAGGCCGGACCGACGTCCAGCTTCTTCAGGGCCAGGGTGAGCAGACCGAAGCTGCCCAGGGCGAAGGACGCGAAGGCGATGGTGGGCCACAGCCGGGTGAACCCGTGGGACAGCTTCAGGCACACGGCGAAACCGGTCTCCAGAAGCCCGGCGACGATGACCATCAGCCACGCCATGTGCTGTCCTCCCGTAGGTCCGGAACCCCGGCTCGGGGCGATTATGCACTTACCGAACCCGGGTCCTCGCAAACCACACGGCGCTCAGTCGCCCTCGCGGCGCTCCCGCGTGGCCAGCAGCCGGCGCAGCGAGTACAGCCGGGCCTGGCGCGCGTGCCCCTCGGCCACCCACGCGTCCAGCGCGCAGTCCGGCTCGTCGTGACTGCACGCGCGCGGGCAGTCCGCCGTCCCCGGCACCAGGTCCGGGAAGGCGTTGATCACCCGTGACGGGTCGATGTGCGCCAGCCCGAAGGACCGCACGCCGGGAGTGTCGACCACCCAGCCCTCGCCGTCGCCCAGCGGCAGCGCGAGCGCGGAGGTCGTGGTGTGCCGGCCCCGGCCCGTCACCGCGTTGACGTGTCCCGTCGTACGCCGCCGGTCCCGCGGCACCAGCGCGTTGACCAGGGTCGTCTTGCCGACCCCGGAGTGGCCGACGAACGCCGTGATCTTCCCGTCCAGGTGCTCGCGGACCCGGTCCGCCGCGTCGCCGGTCTCCAGCTCCTCGCGGCTGGTCACCACGTACGGGATGTCCAGGTCGCCGTACAGCTTCAGCAGCTTGTCCGCGCTCGCCAGGTCCGACTTGGTCAGCACGAGCAGCGGCTCCAGGCCGCCGTCGAACGCCGCGACCAGGCAGCGGTCGATCAGCCGGGGGCGCGGCTCGGGGTCCGCGAGGGCGGTCACGATGGCGAGCTGGTCGGCGTTGGCCACCACGACCCGCTCGTAGGGGTCGTCGTCGTCGGCGGTGCGGCGCAGCAGGGAGGAGCGCTCCCCGATGCGCACGATCCGCGCGAGCGTGTCCTTCTGGCCCGACAGGTCACCGACGAGCGACACCCGGTCGCCCACCACCGCCGCCTTGCGGCCCAGCTCCCGGGCCTTCATCGCGGTGACCGTCCGCCCCTCGACCAGGCACGTCAGCCGGCCGCGGTCGACGGTGAGGACCATCCCCTCCGCCGCGTCCTCGTGCTTGGGCCGGATGTTGGTCCGCGGCCGGTTGCCCTTGCGGTTGGGACGCGTGCGGATGTCGTCCTCGTCGGTGTGCTTGCCGTAGCGGCGCATGATCGTCAGTCCGCCCGTCAGTTACCGAGCATCCCGGCCCACAGCTCGGGGAAGTCCGGGAGGGTCTTCGCCGTCGTCGCCACGTTCTCGATCCGCACGCCGGGCACCGCCAGGCCGATGATCGCACCGGCCGTCGCCATCCGGTGGTCGTCGTAGGTGTGGAACACGCCGCCGTGCAGCGGGCGGGGGCGGATGTGCAGACCGTCGGCGGTCTCGGTGACATCGCCGCCGAGCTCGTTGATCTCCTTGGTGAGCGCCGCCAGCCGGTCGGTCTCGTGCAGCCGCAGGTGGGCCACGCCCCGCAGGGTCGACGGGGAGTCCGCCAGCGCGGCGACCGCGGCGATGCCCGGGGTCAGCTCGCCCACGTCGCTCAGGTCCACGTCGATGCCGTGCACCGAGCCGGAGCCGGTGAAGGCCAGCCCGGACTCGGTCAGCTCGCAGGAGCCACCCATCTCGGTGAAGATCTCCCGCAGCCGGTCACCCGGCTGGGTGGTGCGCTCCGGCCAGTCCGGGACCGTCACCTTGCCGCCGGTGACCAGGGCCGCCGCCAGGAACGGCTGCGCGTTGGACAGGTCCGGCTCGATCGTCAGGTCACGGCCCAGCAGCGCGCCCGGCGTCACCCGCCACACGTTCGGCTCGCCGCCCGACTCCGGGGTGTCCACCTGGGCACCGACCGCGCGCAGCATGTCCACCGTCATACGGATGTGGGGGAGCGAGGGCAGCGTCGCGCCCGTGTGACGGACCTCCACACCCTGGTTGAAGCGCGGCGCGGACAGCAGCAGCGCCGAGACGAACTGCGACGAGGACGAGGCGTCCACCGACACCGGGCCGCCCTCCAGCGCCCCGCCGCCGTGCACGGTCAGCGGCAGCGCGCCCCGGCCGTCGTCGTCGATCCGGGCGCCCAGCGCCCTGAGCGCGTCGATCACGCCGTGCAGCGGACGCTCGTAGGAACGGGGGTCGCCGTCGAAGCGGACCGGGCCGTCGGCCAGCGCGGCCACCGGCGGCAGGAAACGCATGACCGTGCCCGCGTTGCCGACGTCCACCGTGGCCGGACCGCGCAGCCCGGTCGGCAGCACCCGCCACGCCTCGCCGGAACCGTCCGGACCGACGCCCTCCTCGATCTCCACGCCCATCGCGCGCAGCGCCCCGGCCATCAGCAGTGTGTCCCGCGAGCGCAGCGGGCGGCGCAGCCAGCCCGGCTCGGAGGCGAGGGCGGCCAGCACCAGGGCCCGGTTGGTGACCGATTTGGAACCGGGCACGTGGACCGTCGCGTCGACGGCTCCGGTCGCGTGCGGGGCGGGCCAGAGGGCGGTATGAGCGGGGTTCACGGTCATGCGCCCCACTTTAGTGGCTGGGACCGTACCCAGATCTTGATCCAACCAGCCCTTGGACACTCACAGCCGCAGCAGCCACCGCCCGCCCCCGATCAGCGAGCACACCGACACCGCGTGGAACAGGAACAGCCACAGCCACGCCGGTACGTGGGTCAGCCGGGACAGCTGGTCCGCGTCCGAGTCCCCGGCGCCGCCCCGCATGCGCTTCGCCTGCAGCTCGAACGGCGGGCGCACCCCGCCCAGCAGCAGGAACCACACCACCGCGTACGCGAACGCCGCCTGCACCTGCGGCCCCGCCAGCCACGACACCAGCAGGAAGGTCCCGCCGGTCAGCACCACGGTCAGCACCCCGTAGGCGTTGCGGATCATCACCAGCATCGCCAGCAGCAGGGCGGTCGCCACCCACAGCAGCAGGGTGATCCGGCCCGCCGCCAGCAGCGCGGCGCCGCCGAGCCCGAGCAGCGAGGGGGCGGTGTAGCCCGCGGCCGCGGTCAGGATCATGCCGAGCCCGTACGGCTTGCCCCGGCTGACCGTGAGGCCGCTGGTGTCGGAGTGCAGGCGTATCCCGGTCAGCTTGCGGCCGGTCACGAGCGCGATCAGCCCGTGGCCGCCCTCGTGCGCGATGGTGACCGCGTTCCGGGCCACCCGCCACACCGGATGCGGGGCGACCGCGCAGAGCGCGGCGGCCAGTGTGGCGAGGACCACCCACAGATCGGGACCGGGCTGGGTACCGCTGAGCCGGTCCCAGAGGTCGGGCAGCGCGGTGGTCGTATTGCTGTCCATGTCTACGGGTGGCTCCCTGTCGTCGGACGGACTCTGGCACTGTGGCTCATATGTGCGGACGGTATGCGGCCAGTCGTAGCCCAGAGGATCTCGCGGCGGTCTTCGACATCGAAATGGGGGTCCCCCCGGCCCCCGCCGAAGGGAGCGCCCACGCGCCGGAGCCCGAGGAGACCCTGGCGCCGGATTACAACGTGGCCCCCACCAAGGAGGTCTACGCGATCCTGGACCGTCCGCTGAAAGACGCCGCCGACCGCCGTCCGGTTCGCCAGCTGCGCCGGCTGAGGTGGGGACTGGTGCCGTCCTGGGCCAAGACGCCCGAGGGCGCCGCCCGGATGATCAACGCCCGCGCCGAGACCGTGCACGAGAAGCCCGCCTACCGCCGCGCCTTCGCCGCCCGGCGCTGCATCCTGCCCGCCGACGGCTACTACGAGTGGGTCACCGGTGAGCAGGAGCGCGACCTGGAGGTGGAGGGCAGGAAGAAGCGCCCCCGCAAGCAGCCGTACTTCGTGCTCCCCGCCGACGGCTCGGTGTTCGCCATGGCCGGGCTGTACGAGTTCTGGCGCGACCCGACCCTGCCCGCCGACCACCCCGGCGCCTGGTGGGCGACCTGCTCGGTGATCACCACCGAGGCCGAGCGGGGCCCGCTGGCCGTCGCCCCCGCCGAGGGCCCCGGCTCGCTCGCCGACATCCACCCCCGGATGCCCCTCATGCTCACCCCGGACCGCTGGGACGCCTGGCTGGACCCCGCGAGCACCGACCCCGGGGAGCTGCGGGAACTCCTGGCCCCGCCGCCCGAGGGCCTGATGCGGGCCTACCCGGTCCCCACGGCCGTCAGCAACGTCCGCAACAACGGCCCGGAGCTGCTGAAGGAGCTGGAGGGGCCGGAGGAGGGCACACTCTTCTGACGTGAGCCCCACTTCCGCCGCTGCCACCGAGACCGTCGAGACCGAGGCCGGGACAGCCCGTGTCACCTGGTACCCCGCCGCCGACCCCCGCCTCGTCCTGGCCGTGAGCCATGGCGCCGGGGGCGGGATCGAGGCGGCCGATCTCCAGGCGCTGGCCGCCGTGCTGCCCGCGCACGGGGTGAGCGTCGCCCTGGTCGAGCAGCCCTGGCGGGTGGCCGGGCGCAAGGTGGCCCCCGCGCCGAAGACGCTGGACACCGGCTGGCGGGGCCTGTGGCCCGCGCTGGCCAGGCCCGGCCTGCCCGTGATCTCCGGCGGCCGCAGCGCGGGCGCCCGGGTCGCCTGCCGTACCGCCGGGGAACTGGGGGCCCGCGCGGTGCTCGCGCTGAGCTTCCCGCTCCATCCGCCGGGCAGACCCGAGAAGTCCCGCGCGGACGAGCTGCTCGGCGCCGGGGTGCCCACCCTCGTCGTCCAGGGCGGGAACGACCCCTTCGGCAGGCCGGAGGAGTTTCCTTCGGAGGGCGGGTTCGAACTCGTCGAGGTGCCCTTCGGCGATCACTCCTTCGCCGTACCGAAACGGGCCCCCGTGACCCGGGACGCGGCCCTGACGACCGTGACGGACGCCGCCGCGAGGTGGGCCACGTCACTCGGGTGACCCTCGGGAATGCCGCGCGGGGCACCGCTGTTGTGGCGGACAGAAGTGCTGGAGCGCCGGAGAGGCGTCGTCGCGGGAGAGGAAGTCAGCCGCATGGGTTCGACCGCATGTCCGAGTCGCAGCAGCCGTACTGACCTGGACTGGACGGTGCTGCACGCGGCCAGGACCGCTCCGATTCGAGCGGCGGCGGGTACGGGTCGTGTTCTATCCTCCGAAACGAGTGGGGCCGGTCTCGGCCTCGCGCGGGAACTTGAGGAGGTGGGTCCGGTCACCGGTACCGACGCAGGGGCCGGCAGCGGCCACGCGGAGCAGCCCGAGGACCAGGGCGTGAACGCGGAACCGGGCGCCGAGACGAGCAAGGAGCGCAGCGCGCGCTTCGAGCGGGACGCGCTGGAGTTCCTCGACCAGATGTACTCGGCCGCGCTGCGCATGACGCGCAACCCGGCCGACGCCGAGGACCTGGTGCAGGAGACGTACGCCAAGGCGTACGCCTCGTTCCACCAGTTCCGCGAAGGCACCAACCTCAAGGCGTGGCTGTACCGGATCCTCACCAACACCTTCATCAACTCGTACCGCAAGAAGCAGCGCGAACCCCAGCGCAGCGCGGCCGAGGAGATCGAGGACTGGCAGCTCGCGCGTGCCGAGTCGCACATGTCGACGGGCCTGCGCTCCGCCGAGTCCCAGGCGCTGGACCACCTGCCGGACTCGGACGTGAAGTCGGCGCTCCAGGCGATCCCCGAGGAGTTCCGCATCGCCGTCTACCTCGCGGACGTAGAGGGCTTTGCCTACAAGGAGATCGCGGACATCATGGGGACACCCATCGGTACGGTGATGTCCCGGCTGCACCGGGGCCGCCGCCAACTGCGCGGCATGCTGGAGGACTACGCGCGCGAGCGCGGCCTGGTCCCCGCGGGCGCCGGAGAGTCGGACGAAGCGAAAGGCTCGGGCTCATGAGCTGCGGAGAGCCGCACGAGACGGACTGCAGTGAGGTCCTCGACCACCTGTACGAGTTCCTCGACAGCGAGATGCCGGACGTCGACCGCGACAAGTTCCAGCACCACTTCGAGGAATGCCACCCGTGCCTGGAGAAGTACGGTCTGGAGCAGGCCGTCAAGAAGCTGGTCAAGCGGTGCTGCGGACATGACGACGTCCCCGCCGACCTGCGCGCCAAGGTCATGGGCCGGATCGAGTTGATCCGCTCGGGCGGCACCGTCCCCGAGCATGACGTGACCACGGTCGCCCGCGAGACCTGATCGGCGCCCCCGTCACCCGAACGTGCTAATCCCACCGGACTGACCCCCGCACTCCCCGTACCCCGTCCTACGCTCCACCCGGACGGGGCACGGTCGGGGAGGGCGGCATGGAGGCGGTTCCGGCACGAGCACGGGCCTGCGTGGCCGGCGCCGCCGTACTCGCCGCGCTCTGCGCACTGCCCCCGCCGGCCGGCACCCCCGTCCCGTGGGCGCAGCTGACCGCCCTCGCCGCGCTCTACGCGCTGTGCGACCAGGTCGTCCGCCGCCGCTTCGGCGGCACCTTCTATCCCGTCCTGCTCGCCGGGGCCTTCCTGCTGCCCCCGGCCGCCGCCGCGCTCGTCCCGCTGCCCGCGGCGCTGCTCTCCCCGGTCGAGCACGCGCCGGCGCTCCCGCGCCGCGTCTGGCGCGCGGCCCGTCCCTCGCTCGCCGTCTGGGCCGCCGCCCGCGTGCACCACGCGCTCGACGGCGAGGCCGCCGTCGACGACTCCGCCTTCCCCTACGCGCTGCTGCCCGCCGGTGCCGCCGTGCTCGCCTTCTGCCTGGTGCTCACCCTGCTCGACGGCGCCATGCACGCGGCCGCCGACCGGGTTCCGCTCCGCCGGGCCTGGCGCGGCGTCTTCGGCCGCTCCCTGGCCCCCGTCGCCGCGCACGGCCTCGCCGGACTGATGACCGCCGTGCTCTGGCGCAGCCCCTACGGGCCCGTCGCCGCGCTGCTCGTGCTGCTGCCGATGGGCGTCTCCTGCTGGGTGTTCGCCCAGTACCACCGCGAACGCGCCGCCCACCAGGCCACCATCCGCGCACTCGTCCAGGCCGTCGACATCAAGGACGGCTACACCCGCGGCCACAGCGAGCGCGTCGGACGGGCGTCCATGATGATCGCCCGCCAGCTCGGCATGGACGACGCGCGCGTGGAGGTGCTCCGCTTCGCCGGCATCCTGCACGACGTCGGCAAGCTCGGCGTGCCCACCCGGCTGCTGCGCAAGGACGGCCCGCTCACCCCCGAGGAACGCCGGATCATCGAGCTCCACCCCGAGTACGGCCACGAGATGACCCGCGGGATCTCCTTCCTCGGGGAGGCCCGCGCCGCGATCCTGCACCACCACGAACGCCTCGACGGCAGCGGCTACCCCTACGGCCTCGCCGGGAGCCAGATCCCCGAGTGCGCCCGCCTGGTCGCCGTCGCCGACGCCTTCGACGCCATGACCTCCACCCGCTCCTACAGCCGGGCCCGCCCGGTCGAGACCGCCGTCGCCGAGCTGGAGCGGTGCGCGGGCGTCCAGTTCGACCCCCGAATGGTCGGCGCGCTCGCCGCCGCCCTGCGCCGGCACGGCTGGCACCCCGAGGTCACCGCCGACGAACCGGCCGCGGGCGGTCCGCCCCGCCAGCGCGCCCACGGCCGGACCACGGGGGCGCACCGATGACCGCCCGGCGCCTCATCCACGGCGCCGCCGCCCTCGTCGCGGCCGTCGCGCTCGGCGTCACCCTGTGGACCGGCGTCGACGACCGGGGCACCGCGCTCGCCTTCGGCGTCCTCATATCCGTCGGCGAACTCACCCGCTGGAAGGGCGGCGGCAGCCGCCGCGCCGCCCCCCTCGGCACCGCGGGCTCCCTCTCCTACGCGCTGCTCGGCGCCGACGCCGGACACCCCGCCCGGCACGGCGCGGCCCAGATCGTCACCGTGGTGCTCGTGGCCTCCCTGCTCGGCGGCGTCCCGCACATCTGGCGCGGCCGCACCCCCACCCTCGACCATCTGGCCCGGCGCCTGCTCACCGTCGGCTTCGCCGCGGTCTGCTTCCAACCCCTCTACGCCAGAGGCGTGTTCGACCACTGGGACGGCTCCGCCTACGCCCTGCTGCTCCTCGCCCTGCTCGCGCTGACCGCCCTGTGCGACGCGGTGCTGGCCGCCGCGCTCGCCCGCTCCCGCACCCGCTGGCCGTTCGGGCCGCTGCTGCGCGAGGAACTGCGCGGGCTGCTCGGCATCGGCTCCGCCGTCTGCGCCACCGGCGCGGTGATGGCGCTCGCGGTCGCCGTCGCCGGACTGTGGGCGCTGCCGGTGTTCTGCCTCCCGCTGCTCCTCACCCAGTTGTCGCTGCGCCGGTACGCCGCGGTGCGGGCCACCTACCGGCAGACCATCACCTCCCTGGCCCGCGCCACCGAGATCGCCGGGTACACCCCGGCCGGGCACGCCCGCCGGGTCGCCGCCCTGAGCCTCGCGGTGGGCCGTGACCTGGGGCTCACCGGGACCGAGCTGACCGTGCTGGAGCACGCGGCCCTCATGCACGACATCGGCCAGCTCAGCCTGGTCGACCCCGTGCACGCGGGCGCCACCGCCGGCCTGTCCGGTGCGGAGCAGCGGCGCATCGCCCTGCTCGGCGGCGCCGTGGTCCGGCAGACCGGGGTGTCCTCGGCCGTCGCCGTGGTCGTGGAGCGGCAGGCCGACCCCTACCGGGAGCAGCCGGTCGCCGCCCGGATCGTGCGCGCGGTCAACGCGTACGAGGAGAAGGCGCGCGAGGCGGGGGCCGGCGGCCCGCTGTGCGCGCTGGAGGAACTGCGGCTCGCCACCGCCGGGGACTACGCCCCCGAGGTGGTGGAATCGCTGGCGCGGGTCCTGTCCCGCGACTGTCTGACCTTGCCCTCGGCTGGGTAACCGATGGGTAATGAGCGCCTCTCCCGCGTGACGTGGTTGGATGCGAGGGAGAGGCAGTCCGGGGGCAAGAGCCAGCCCACTGAGCGGAACGGAACTGGCAGGCGGGAATCGTGAGGATCTTCGGCAAGGTACGGAACCGGCCCTCCGCCTCCTGGCGGCAGGCCACCGACAGGGCGTTCACGCTCATCGGCGACGGCCGGTACGAGGACGCGGGCGAGCTGCTGACCCGCGCGGCCGATCTGGAGCCCTGGCTCGCCGAGTCCTGGTTCAACCTGGCCCTGCTGCACAAGTTCCGGCACGACTGGGAGCAGGCCCGCGCCGCCGGGCTGCGCGCGGTGGCCCTGCTGGACCGGGGGACCGGCGCGCCCGACTGGTGGAACGTCGGCATCGCCGCCACCGGACTCCAGGACTGGCCGCTGGCCCGCCGCGCCTGGCAGGCCTACGGGCTGAAGGTGCCCGGCGGCGCCACCGCGCTCGGTGAGCCGCTCGGCATGGAGCTGGGCAGCGCGGCCGTACGGCTCTCCCCCGAGGGTGAGGCCGAGGTGGTCTGGGGACGCCGGCTGGACCCCGCCCGGATCGAGGTGCTGTCCATCCCGCTGCCGTCCTCCGGGCGGCGCTGGGGCGAGGTCGTCCTGCACGACGGTGTCCCGCACGGTGAGCGCACCACCTCCACCGGGCACTCCTATCCGGTCTTCGACGAGATCGAGCTGTGGGCGCCCTCGCCGGTGCCGACCTGGGTGGTGCTGCTGGAGGCGGCGACCGAGGCGGACCGGGACGCGCTGGAGCAGCTTGCCGCTGACGCCGGTTTCGCGGCGGAGGACTGGTCGTCTTCGGTGCGGTTGCTGTGCCGGATGTGTTCTGAGTCGCGGATGCCTTCCGACGAGGGCGAGGGCGTGCACCTCGATCCCCACGACCACAGTGAGCCCGGTCATCCCGGTCCGCTGGGGCACCGGACCGACGGGCAGCTGTGGGTGCCGGAGCGGGAGTGCGGGATCGCCGCGCCGGCTTCGCTGGTCCGGGGGCTGCTGGACGGGTGGGTCGCGGACAGTCCTGATTCCCGGGACTGGCGGGATCTCGAAGAGGTCTGCTGAGGCTCCTGCGGCGAGCCCGCCCACGTACCCTGTATCCGCTAGTCCCCCCATGTTTGTTTTGAGGAAGGCGTCACTCGGTCATGGCTCAGCAGGACACCGATCAGCAGCAGGCGGGCGTGCTCCCCGTCGACGACGAGGGCTATGTCGTCGACACCCAGGACTGTGAGGAGCGCGAGACGGCCTGGCGTGAGCGGGGGACCTCGCGGCCGATCACGGTCGTCGGCAACCCGGTGCTGCACAAGGAGTGCGCGGACGTCACCGAGTTCGGCCCCGAGCTCCAGACGCTCGTCGCGGACATGTTCGCCAGCCAGCGCACCGCCGAGGGCGTGGGCCTGGCCGCCAACCAGATCGGTGTGAGCCAGAAGGTCTTCGTCTACGACTGCCCGGACGACGACGGCGTCCGCCACGTCGGCGTGATCTGCAACCCCGTGCTGGCCGAGCTGCCCGCCGGTGCGCGCCGCCTGGACGACAGCAACGAGGGCTGCCTGTCCGTGCCCACGGCGTACGCGCCGCTCGCGCGCCCCGACTACGCCGAGGTGACCGGGCAGGACGAGAAGGGCAACCCGGTCAAGGTCCGCGGCACCGGTTACTTCGCCCGCTGCCTCCAGCACGAGACGGACCACCTGTACGGGTACCTGTACATCGACCGCCTCTCCAAGCGTGACCGCAAGGACGCGCTGCGGCAGATGGCCGAGAACGAACCGCGCTACGCCGTGGTCGCCAACGACTGACCGGAGCGCGCGGCACCGCCGCCACGGCACCGAACAGCCACGACGCCCGGCCGGGGACCTCCCCGGCCGGGCGTCGTTCGTCTGTTCGCCGAAAGAATCCCGGCGACTTGGGGTAGTGAATGGAGCAAATCCGTTCCCCTAACGGTCAGTTGTAGTGCTGAATGGGGGTGCGGGGATACGCAACGGCGCACGCCCGGCACGGCAAGGAGGGGCGTGTGCTCCTGGCGGTCGAGAGGGGACAGTTCGTGCATGCTTTCTCACGCGGCACCACATCGGCGACAGCGGTCGCGGTACCACCCTCCCTCGCGCTTCCGGTGATCGAGGCGTCCTTTCCCCGGGAGCTGCACCCGTATTGGCCCAGGCTCCAGGAGAACACCCGGCACTGGCTGCTGGAAAAGCGGCTCATGTCCCCGGACAAGGTCCGCGAGTACGCCGACGACCTGCGCTACACGGATCTGATGGCCGGGTACTACCTGGGCGCCCCCGACGACGTGCTCCAGGCCATCGCCGACTACAGCGCGTGGTTCTTCGTCTGGGACGACCGGCACGACCGCGACGTCGTGCACGGCCGGACCGAGGACTGGCGCCGGCTGCGACAGCGTCTCCATACCGCGCTCGACGCACCCGAGGACCATCTGCACCACCAGGACGCCCTGGTTGCCGCCTTCGCCGACAGCGTGCTGCGGCTCTGCGCGTTCCTGCCGCCCGCCTGGAACCAGCGCTTCGCCCGGCACTTCCACGAGGTGATCGAGGCGTACGACCGCGAGTTCCGCAACCGCGTCCAGGGCCGGGTGCCCGGTGTCGAGGAGTACCTCGCGCTGCGGCGGCTCACCTTCGCCCACTGGATATGGACCGACCTCCTGGAACCCAGCGCCGGATGCCTGCTCCCCGACGCGGTCCGGAAGAACCCCGCCTTTCGGCGCGCGGCGCTGCTGAGCCAGGAATTCGCCGCCTGGTACAACGACCTGTGCTCGCTGCCGAAGGAGATAGCGGGCGACGAGGTGCACAATCTCGGAATCAGTCTCGTCACCCATTCCGGGCTCACTCTCGAAGAAGCCGTCGAAGAACTCCGGCGCCGCATCGAGAAATGCGTCAGTGAATTCACCGAAGCCGAGCGCGAGGCACTGGAGTTCGCCGACCGGCTCGCCGACTCGACCGTGCGCGGAATGGAACTGAGCGCCGCCGTGCGGACCTGCGTCGGCAATATGCGGAACTGGTTCAGCACCGTCTACTGGTTCCACCACGAGTCCGGCCGCTACATGGTCGACAGCTGGGAGGACCGGTCCACACCCCCGTACGTCAACAACGAAGCGGCAGGTGAGAAATGACCGTCGACGCCGTCGGTCCCGGGACGCTGGAAGTGGCCGGATCGAAGGAGCCGCCCCTCGCGGGAGGCGCCGTCCCGGTGTTCGGGCACGGCCTGAAACTGGCCCGCGACCCGCTCGCGTTCATGTCACAACTGCGCGACCACGGTGAGGTGGTGCGCCTGAAGCTCGGCCCCAAGACGGTGTACGCCGTCACCGCGCCGGCGCTCACCGGCGCACTCGCGCTGAGCCCCGACTTCAAGATCGACGGACCGGTCTGGGAGTCGCTGGAGGGGCTGCTCGGCAAGGAGGGCGTGGCCACCGCCAACGGCCCGCTGCACCGCCGCCAGCGCCGCACCATCCAGCCCGCGTTCCGGCTCGCCGCGATCCCCGCCTACGGGCCGATCATGGAGGAGGAGGCGCACGCGCTCACCGAGCGCTGGCGTCCGGGGCAGCCCGTCGACGCCACCTCCGAGGCGTTCCGGGTCGCCGTGCGCGTCGCGGCCCGCTGCCTGCTGCGCGGCAGGTACATGGACGAGTGCGCGGAGCGGCTGAGCACGGACCTCGCCACCGTCTTCCGGGGCATGTACCGGCGCATGGTGCTTCCCCTCGGCGCGCTGTACCGGCTGCCGTTCCCGTCCCACCGCGAATTCAACCGGGCACTGGCCGATCTGCATCTGCTGGTCGACGAGATCGTGCACGAGCGGAGGGAGTCGGGCCAAAGGCCGGACGATTTGCTGACGGCTTTGCTGGAGGCCAAGGACGGCAATGGCGACCCCATCGGCGAACAGGAGATCCACGACCAGGTCGTCGCCATACTGACCCCCGGAAGCGAGACAATCGCCTCCACGATCATGTGGCTTCTCCAGATCCTCGCGGACCATCCGGAGCACGCCGAGAAGGTGCGCGCGGAAGTTGAATCGGTAACCGGCGGTGCGCCGGTCGGATTCGAGCACGTCCGCGCGCTCGGCCATACGAACAATGTCGTCCTGGAGGCCCTCCGGCTGCGGCCCGCCGTATGGATATTGACCCGGCGCGCGCTCACCGACACCGCACTGGGTGTCTATCGCATTCCGGCCGGGGCGGACATCATCTACAGCCCCTACGCGATTCAGCGCGACAGCCGTTCCTACGCCCGCCACCTCGACTTCGACCCCGACCGCTGGCTGCCGGGGCGGGCCGAGGAGGTGCCGAAGTACGCCATGAGCCCCTTCAGCGTCGGCAACCGCAAGTGCCCGAGCGACCACTTCTCCATGGCCATGCTCAGCCTGATCGTCGCGGCGGTCTCGGCGAAGTACCGCTTCCGCCAGGTCGAGGACTCGGACGCCACCACCCGGGTCGGCATCACCCTGCGCCCGCACCGGCTGCTGGTCGAGCCCGTGGAGTGGTGAGGGGCCCGGCCGCGCCGCCGGCGCGCGTTCAGGCGGCCTCGGGGCCCCGGAACGCGCGCCGGTAGGCGTTCGGGGTGGTGCCGAGCGCCCGCACGAACTGGTGGCGCAGGGCGGCCGCGTTGCCGAACCCGGCCCGCCAGGAGATCGAGTCCACCGTCTCGTCTGTCGCCTCCAGCAACTCCTGTGCCAGCACCACGCGTTGGCGCAGAATCCAGCGGTACGGCGTGGTGCCGGTCTCCTGCTGGAAGCGGCGGGCGAAGGTGCGCGGGGACATGTGCGCGCGAGCGGCGAGCTGCTCGACGGTCACCTCCTGGTCGAGGTGCTCCTCCATCCACGCCAGCACCTCGCCCACGGTGTCGCAGGGGCCCTTGGGCAGCGGGCGCTCGATGTACTGGGCCTGGCCGCCGTCGCGGTGCGGGGGCACCACCATCCGGCGGGCGATCTTGTTGGCGACCTCGGGGCCCTGCTCCTTGCGGACCAGGTGCAGACAGGCGTCGATACCGGCCGCCGTGCCCGCGGACGTGATCACCGGGTCCTCGTCGACGTAGAGCACGTCCGGCTGGACGGTGACGCGCGGATGGCGCCGGCTCAGCTCGTCGGCGTGGTGCCAGTGCACGGCGCACCGGCGTCCGTCCAGCAGCCCCGCCTCGGCCAGCACGAACACCCCCGAGCACACGCTGAGCACCCGCGCGCCGCGGGCCACGGCCCGGCGCAGGGCGTGAAGCAGTTCGGGGGGATAGACGCGGGACACGTAGGTCTCGCCGGCCGGGACGGCGATCAGGTCCGCCTCCTCCAGCCGCTCCAGACCGTGCGGGGTGGAGACGGTGAAGCCGCAGTGGGTGTCCAGGGTGGGCCCCTCGGCGGAGGCGACCGCGAAGTCGTAGACCGGCAGTCCGTCCTCGCTGCGGTCGATGCCGAACACCTCGCACACCACCCCCAGCTCGAAGGGGTGCACTCCGTCCAGCAGGACCGCGACCACGTTCTTCAGCATGCTGCCAGTGTGCCTCGGCGCTGGCAGGAATTCGAGGGCTCATGGCACTCCTGCCAGTGTTGGACAGGAGCGTTCAGCGCGAGGCTGATGACATGAACGGAAACCAGATCGAAGGTCTCATCGGAATGGTCGCCACCCTCGGCATCCTGGTCCTCCTGGTCCTGCCCTCCGTGATCGGCATCGCACGCGACCGGCGCGCGGACCGACAGATCAGGCAGGCCCAGAAGGACCAGGGAAGGGAGATTCAGCAGACTCAGAAGTCCTCGTCCAGGTCGACGGTGCCCTCCACCGCCACCTGGTACGCCGACGGACGGCGCTCGAAGAAGTTCGTCAGCTCCTGAACGCCCTGCAGCTCCATGAAGGAGAAGGGGTTCTCCGAGCCGTACACCGGGGCGAAGCCGAGGCGGGTGAGCCGCTGGTCGGCGACGCACTCCAGGTACTGCCGCATCGACTCGGTGTTCATGCCGGGCAGGCCCTCACCGCACAGGTCGCGGCCGAACTGCAGCTCGGCCGCGACGGCCTCCCGGATCATGTCCGTGACCTGCTGCTCCAGCTGGTCGTCGAACAGCTCCGGCTCCTCCTTGCGGACGGTGTCGACCACGTCGAAGGCGAACGACATGTGCATCGTCTCGTCGCGGAACACCCAGTTGGTGCCGGTGGCCAGGCCGTGCAGCAGGCCCCGGCTGCGGAACCAGTAGACGTACGCGAAGGCGCCGTAGAAGAACAGGCCCTCGATGCACGCCGCGAAGCAGATCAGGTTCAGCAGGAACTTGCGGCGGTCCGCCTTGGTCTCCAGCCGGTCCAGCTTGTCGACCGAGTCGATCCACTTGAAGCAGAACTCGGCCTTCTCCCGGATGGAGGGGATGTTCTCCACCGCCGCGAACGCGTCCGCGCGGTCCTCGGGGTTCGGCAGGTAGGTGTCGAGCAGCGTCAGGTAGAACTGGACGTGCACGGCCTCCTCGAAGAGCTGACGGCTCAGGTAGAGCCGCGCCTCGGGGGAGTTGATGTGCTTGTACAGCGTCAGCACCAGGTTGTTCGCCACGATCGAGTCACCCGTGGCGAAGAACGCCACCAGGCGGCCGATCAGGTGCTGCTCCTCGGGGGAGAGCTTCGCGAGGTCGGCGACGTCCGAGTGGAGGTCGACCTCCTCGACGGTCCAGGTGTTCTTGATCGCGTCCCGGTAGCGCTCGTAGAAGTCCGGGTAGCGCATGGGGCGGAGAGTCAGCTCGAAGCCGGGGTCGAGCAGGTTCTTGGTGGTCATAACAGTCGGCGCGAAGCGCCGTCCTCCAGGGGTGGTGGTCGGGCGACGGGCGGGAATTACTGGCAGGCCTCGCAGGACTCGGGGTTTTCCAGGGAGCAGGCGACGGCGTCGGGGTCGGCCGCCTGCTGGACGGGGATGGTCTTGGCCTCCGGGGCGCGGCCCCCGGCGGCGCGGGCGATGCGGGTCGCCGGACGCGAACGCAGGTAGTACGTGGTCTTCAGCCCCGACTTCCAGGCGTAGGAGTACATCGAGGAGAGCTTGCCGATGGTCGGCGTCTCCAGGAACAGGTTCAGCGACTGCGCCTGGTCGAGGAACGGGGTCCGCGCGGCGGCCATGTCGATCAGGCCGCGCTGCGGGATCTCCCACGCCGTGCGGTACAGCTTCCGCACGTCCTCGGGAATCCACGCGAAGCCCTGCACCGAGCCGTTGGCCTCGCGCAGCTCCTCGCGGGTGCGGGCGTCCCACACGCCGAGGTTCTTCAGCTCCTGCACCAGGTACGCGTTGACCTGGAGGAACTCACCCGACAGCGTCTCGCGCTTGAACAGGTTGGACACCTGCGGCTCGATGCACTCGTACACGCCCGCGATGGAGGCGATGGTGGCCGTCGGCGCGATCGCCAGCAGCAGCGAGTTGCGCATGCCGGTCTGGGCGATCCGGGCGCGCAGCGCCTCCCAGCGCTCGGGCCAGGTCAGCTCGACGCCGTAGTGGTCGGGGTGCAGCACGCCGCGGGCGGTACGGGTCTGCTCCCAGGCGGGGAGCGGGCCGTTGCGCTCGGCGAGGTCGGCGGACGCCTCGTAGGAGGCCAGCATGATGCGCTCGGCGATCTTCGTGGACAGCGCCTTCGCCTCGGGGGAGTCGAAGGGGATGCGCAGCTTGAAGAAGACGTCCTGCAGACCCATGGCGCCCAGGCCCACCGGACGCCACTTGGCGTTGGACCGGCCGGCCTGCTCGGTCGGGTAGAAGTTGATGTCCACCACGCGGTCGAGGAAGGTCACGGCGGTGCGGACGGTCTCGTCCAGGCGCTCCCAGTCGATGTCGCCGTCGGCCACGAAGGCGCCGAGGTTCACCGAGCCGAGGTTGCAGACCGCGGTCTCGCCGTCGTCGGTGACCTCCAGGATCTCCGTGCACAGGTTGGAGGAGTGGACCACGTTGCCCGGCAGCGCCGTCTGGTTGGCGGTGCGGTTGGCGGCGTCCTTGAAGGTCATCCAGCCGTTGCCGGTCTGCGCGAGGGTGCGCATCATGCGGCCGTACAGCTCACGGGCCGGCATGGTCTTCTTCGCCAGGCCCGACTCCTCGGCCTTGCGGTAGGCCGCCTCGAACTCCGGGCCCCACAGGTCCACCAGCTCCGGCACGTCCGCCGGGGAGAACAGCGACCACTGCTCGTCGACGTTGACCCGGCGCATGAACTCGTCCGGAATCCAGTGCGCCAGGTTCAGGTTGTGCGTACGGCGCGCGTCCTCACCGGTGTTGTCGCGCAGCTCCAGGAACTCCTCGATGTCGGAGTGCCAGGTCTCCAGGTACACCGCCGCCGCGCCCTTGCGCCGGCCGCCCTGGTTCACCGCGGCCACCGAGGCGTCCAGCGTCTTCAGGAACGGCACGATGCCGTTGGAGTGCCCGTTGGTGCCCCGGATCAGCGAGCCCCGGCTGCGGATGCGGGAGTAGGACAGACCGATGCCGCCGGCGTGCTTGGAGAGGCGGGCCACCTGGTGGTAGCGGTCGTAGATCGAGTCCAGCTCGTCCAGCGGCGAGTCCAGCAGGTAGCAGGACGACATCTGGGGGTGGCGCGTACCGGAGTTGAACAGGGTCGGCGAGGACGGCAGGTAGTCCAGGCGGCTCATCAGGCCGTACAGCGCGGCGACCTCGTCGACGGCCGGGGCGCTGTCGTTCTCGGCCAGGCCGCTCGCCACGCGCAGCATGAAGTGCTGCGGGGTCTCGACCACCTTGCGGGTGATCGGGTGGCGCAGCAGGTAGCGGCTGTGCAGGGTGCGCAGGCCGAAGTAGCCGAACCGGTCGTCGGCGCCGGTGTCGATCAGGGCGTCCAGGCGGGCGGCGTGCAGCGCCACGAAGTCGGCGGTGCGGTCGGCGACCAGACCCTCGCGGTGGCCCACGGACACCGACTCGGTGAAGCACGTCACGCCCTGCGAGGCGGCCTCGGCGCGGATGGAGAGGGTGAGCAGCCGGGCGGCCAGCCGGGAATAGGCCGGGTCCTCCGAGATCAGACCGGCGGCGGCCTCGGTGGCCAGCTCGCGCAGCTCCGCCTCGTCGGCGCGCGCCGACCGGCCGCGCAGCGCGGCGGCCGCGACCCGTCCGGGGTCCGCGTCGGGGAGATCGGCGGTCAGCTCGGTCAGGGTCCGCAGCAGCGCGGCGCCGGGACCGTCGTTCTCCACAGGGGCCTTCGTCGCCGGGGTGGCTGAAGCCGGGTCGGCAGGCGCGATGGTCACGTGGGGCTCTCCCTCGCTGGGCACGGGGCCAGGCGGAGAGCAGGAAGGCACGAGCGCGCGCGGCGTCGCGTCCACCGGCCCACTCCACGAGGCCCGGACGTCTTCGGGCACCCGGACCGGACGGCCGGGCGCAGCTGTCGACAGGTCCTCGGACTGACTCCGGCGTGCGCGAAGCACGCAAGTACACCGTTGCGGGACAGTTCCGGATTCGCACCGGATTCCCCTGCGGCGACAGCGAGCACGAGCATACATCTAGTGCCGGGCTGTCGTGTCACCCCCAGATGTTGTGTCTGTTGTGTGTCACGGCGGCTTCAAAGCGTCAACTCGTAGGTGAGCAGGGCGAGGTCCCACAGGTCCGGCAAAGGGTTCCAGTCGCGGTCCGGGGTACGCCGGAAACCGAGGCGTTCGTAGATCCGGTGAGCGGTGTGCATCGCCGGCTGGGTGGACAGGACGAGGCTCCGGCACCCCTCGACGGCCCGTGCGCGCTCGGCACAGGCGCGTACGAGCGCCTCCCCGGCTCCCTGCCCGCGGCCGGCGTGCGCGACCGCCAGCATGCGCATCTCGGCCTCGCCGGGACCCGCGATGTCGGCCATGGGTCCGCCCGAGGGGACGAAGGTCACCCCGCCGAGCAGCACGCCCCCGCGCTCGGCCACCAGGATCTGTGCGGCGGCCGCCCGCCGGGCCACGTCCCGCAGCTCGCGCAGGTAGGGGTCGCTCTCGCCGAAGTCCAGCAGCCCGTCCTCAAGGTACGCCCGCGCGGTGATCTCGCCCAGAGCGGCGTATTCGGCCGGCTCGGCGGCTCTGATGATGAGGTCCATGACCGGGAGTGTGTACGACGACGGGCCGCCGTCGCTCTCGCTTTACGGCGGCCCGTGACCGGTCGGACGTGAGTCGTCCTAGTGCGCGCTGCCCGCCGTGGCCGGGGGCAGTTCGACCTCGACGCCGGGGTCGCCCGCGTCGGCCGTGTAGTCGGCCGGGCTGGTCTCGTCGACGCCGTCGGGGGCCTTCACGGCCTTCAGGACGAAGGTGAGGACCACGGTGACCACGACGTTCAGCACGAACGCGGTGAGGCCGATGTAGCCGATCTCACCGATGCCGGGGATCTCCTTGGCCGAGCCGCCGAAGTGCTTCTGGGTCGGCGAGGCGACCCCGTACGCGGCCAGCGTGCCGTAGAGCATGCCGACCGCCCAGCCCGCCAGCAGCGCCCAGCGGTGGAACCAGCGGGTGAACAGGCCGCCGACCAGGGCCGGGAAGGTCTGCAGAATCCAGATGCCGCCCAGGAGCTGGAAGTTGATCGCCACCGTCTTGTCCATGGTGAGGACGAAGACCAGCGCGCCCACCTTCACCAGCAGCGAGACCAGCTTGGAGATCTTGGTCTCCTGCTCGGGCGTCGCGTCGGGCTTGATGAAGTCCTTGTAGATGTTGCGGGTGAACAGGTTCGCGGCCGCGATCGACATGATCGCCGCCGGCACCAGCGCGCCGATGCCGATCGCCGCGAAGGCCACGCCCGCGAACCAGTCCGGGAACATGTCCTCGAACAGCTGCGGGATGGCGAGCTGCCCGTTGGTGACCTTCACCCCGGCCGCGATCGCCATGAAGCCCAGCAGCGCCAGCAGTCCGAGCATCAGGGAGTACAGCGGCAGGATCGTGGTGTTGCGCCGGATGACGTCGCGGCTCTTGGAGGAGAGGGTCGCGGTGATCGAGTGCGGGTACATGAACAGCGCGAGCGCCGAGCCCAACGCCAGCGTGGCGTAGGTCCACTGGCCCGCCGGGGCCGGGACGATGCCGCCCGCCCCCGCGGCGGTGTACTTCTCGCCCGCCTTGGCGAAGATCTCGTCGAAGCCGCCGAGCTTGATCGGGATGTAGATGATCGCCACCGCGATGACGATGTAGATCAGCGTGTCCTTCACGAACGCGATCATCGCCGGGGCGCGCAGACCCGAGGAGTAGGTGTAGGCCGCCAGCACGCCGAACGCGATCAGCAGCGGCAGGTCCTTCACGAACCAGTTGGTGTCCTCGCCGCCGCCCACGCCCATCACGTCCAGCACCGCCTGGATGCCGACGAGCTGGAGCGCGATGTACGGCATGGTCGCCAGGATGCCGGTGACCGCCACCGCCAGCGACAGCCCCTTGGAACCGAACCGGCCGCGCACGAAGTCGGAGGTGGTGACATAGCCGTGCCGGTGCGAGACCGACCACAGCCGGGGCAGGAAGGTGAAGATCAGCGGGTACACCAGGATCGTGTACGGCACCGCGAAGAACCCGGCCGCGCCGGCCGCGTAGATCGCCGCGGGCACCGCGACGAAGGTGTACGCGGTGTACAGGTCGCCGCCGAGCAGGAACCAGGTGATCCAGGTGCCGAACGAACGGCCGCCCAGGCCCCATTCGTCCAGCGAGTGCTCGTTCTCGGCCTTGCGCCAGCGCGAGGCGAGGAAGCCCAGGACCGTGACCGCGAGGAAGAAGAAGACGAAGACGCCGAGCGCCACGCCGTTGACGCCGTCCTTCACCGGGAAGTACCCCCGTTCTTGACCTTGCGGGAGCGCTGGTCGCGCTGCCAGAGCTGGTACGCGGTCATGGTGAGCGAGGTGGAGACCAGCACCCACAGCATCTGGTACCAGTAGAAGAACGGGATGCCGATGAAGGTCGGGTCCACCTTGGAGAAGGAGCCCACCCACAGCATCGCCACGAACGGCGCCACGAGACACAGTCCGATGACGACACGGACCGGTGTCACCACCGGTTGCCTCTGTTCAGAATCTTCGGGCATGCCGGACTCCGTCCCTCGTTGATCACTGCGTAATGCGCACGCAATCTAGGTGACGGCACGGCGGAGCGGAAGCCCTCGTCCGGGTATCGATATGACGATGTGAGCTGGTGGGGGCGGTGTGAGCGGAACCTGTCAGTCCTGGGGACGCCTCAGCCGCGCCACGAACTTGTAGCGGTCGCCGCGGTAGACCGAGCGCACCCACTCCACCGGCCGGCCCTCGCGGTCCACGGAATGCCGGGACAGCAGCAGCATCGGCAGGCCCACGTCGGTGCCGAGCAGGCTCGCCTCGCGCGGGGTGGCCAGCGAGGTCTCGATGGTCTCCTCGGCCTCGGCCAGGTGCACGTCGTAGACCTCGGCGAGCGCGGTGTACAGCGAGGTGTACTTCACCAGTGAACGGCGCAGCGCCGGAAAGCGCTTGGCGGATAGGTGGGTGGTCTCTATGGCCATCGGCTCGCCGTTGGCCATGCGCAGCCGCTCGATGCGCAGCACCCGGCCCCCGGCGCTTATGTCCAGCAGTCCGGCGAGCCGGTCGTCGGCCGTGATGTAGCCGATGTCCAGCAGCTGCGAGGTGGGTTCGAGCCCCTGGGCGCGCATGTCCTCGGTGTAGGAGGTGAGCTGGAGCGCCTGGGCGACCTTGGGCTTGGCGACGAAGGTGCCCTTGCCCTGGATGCGTTCGAGCCGGCCCTCGACCACCAGTTCCTGGAGCGCCTGGCGGACCGTGGTGCGCGAGGTGTCGAACTCCGCGGCCAGCGTGCGCTCGGGCGGCACCGGCGTGCCCGGCGGAAGCGTCTCCGTGATCTCCTGGAGATGCTTCTTCAGACGGTAGTACTTGGGCACGCGCGCGGTACGGACGGTCGCGCCGGCCTCGTTCTCCGCCCTGCTGACGTCGGTGCTCATGGCTGCCTTCCCGGCTCCGGATGCCGAAAGCGACCGACATCGCCATCGGTCACGGCTCACATCGTGGCACGGCCGCGCGCGGGCGGGTGCGCCCGCACGCTCCGTGATCTCCCTGTATACCGCCGCACCCCTGGTTGGTCTAGTCCACCCGTGCGGCACGCTCCCGTGGTCCAGTGGAACTGGTCCGTCCGATCTGTCGGGTTGCGCAATGAAAGGTCCCTGCATATCTCGGTCGCGTCACGGACATCCTGACCCCGCCTGAACACCCTTGACAGCCCATTTGGTCTGGGCCAAGCTCCCCGTGCTGGTCTACACCATTGGTCCAGTCCCGGCTCCGAGGGCGGTTCGACGCGCGAGTGTGACACCGCGGGGAGGCAGGGGGGTTGTGGGCATCCCTGAGGAGGATGGCGTGAAGCGCAGACTGATAGCCGCGATCGGGGTCGCGGGCATGATCGTCTCCATCGCCGCGTGCGGCAGCGAGGACGACAAGGGGGCGGGCAGCGACCAGTTGACGGTCTGGCTCACCGTCGACGCGCAGAACAACTGGCCCGACCTGGTCAAGGCCGCCGACGCCGCCGTGAAGAAGAAGCACCCCGACCTGACGATCAAGCACGAGTACTACGGCTGGCCGGACAAGAACGCCAAGCTGGACGCCGTACTCGCCACCGACAAGGCCCCCGACGTCGTCGAGATGGGCAACAGCGAGATGCTCGGCTACATGGTCAAGGGCGCCTTCGCCCCGCTGGAGCCCGGCAAGTTCGCCGCCTCCGACGCCTGGCTCGACGGCCTGAAGACCTCGGTCACCTACGACGGCAAGACCTACGGCGTGCCGTACTACGCCG
Source organism: Streptomyces sp. NPDC046860 (assembly GCF_040645115.1). Lineage (NCBI taxonomy): Bacteria > Bacillati > Actinomycetota > Actinomycetes > Kitasatosporales > Streptomycetaceae > Streptomyces > Streptomyces sp. NPDC046860. Next base: position 261,048 of record NZ_JBEYXQ010000001.1, read on the forward strand.
GTGGCCGCGTCGCCAACTGGCGCAAGGACGTGGCCGCCTCGGTCGGCGTCAAGACCCCGCCGAAGACCTACGCCGAGCTGACCGCCGCGCTGGACAAGATCCAGAAGAAGGAGGGGGACAAGTTCAACGCCTGGTACCAGCCCACCCGTGACTGGTACGCGGGCATGTCCTTCGTCTACGACGCGGGCGGCGCCATCGCCGAGGAGCAGGGCGGCAAGTGGAAGGCGACCCTCTCCTCGCCGGAGTCGGTCAAGGGCCTCACCGCCTACAAGCAGATCCTCGACAAGTACATGCACGGCGACAAGACCAAGGACGAGGCCGACCGCTACCTCGTCTACGGCCAGGGCAAGTCGGCCATGATCTTCGCCGCCGCCTGGGAGGGCGCGACCTCCGCCGACCCGGCCAACGACAAGACCGGCAAGCTCAAGGACAACCTCGAGAACTTCGTGATGCCCGGCCCGTCCGGCAAGAACATGCCGGTGTTCCTGGGCGGTTCCGACCTCGCCGTCCCGGTGAAGTCCCGCAACCAGGACGTCGCCGCCGAGTGGATCAACGCCTTCACCGGCCCCGAGGGCCAGAAGGGCCTGATGGCCAAGGGCAACCTGCCCAACAACAAGACCGACCTCGCCACCCTGAAGAACTCCCCGGAGACCGCCGTGCCGGCCACCGCGGCCGAGTCCAACTGGTTCGTGCCGATGGCCCCGGGCTGGGGTCAGGTGGAGAAGGCGCAGGTCCTGCAGACCATGCTCCAGCAGATCGGCACCGGCAAGAAGTCGGTCCAGGACGCCGCCACGGCGGCGGACGCCGCGATCGACAAGGTCATCAACACCAAGTGACCCGGGTGCGCCGCGCGGGCCAGCGGGCCCGCGCGGCGCCCGCCGTACCGCCTGCACCGGACTTCAGGGATCGCCGAGGAGCACGATGAGTGCCGCAGACACGACCACGCCTGCCAAGGTGCCGCCGCCGCGGCAGGCGCCGCCGCCCGGCCCCGCGCCCCGGCGGCCCCGACCCGGCTCCGCCAAGGGCGCCACCGCCACCCCCTGGCTGCTGCTCGCGCCCTGTCTCCTGATCCTCGCCGGCGTCATGGGCTACCCCCTGGTCCGGCTGGTCACGCTGTCGTTCCAGAAGTTCGGCCAGTCCCAGCTCTGGGGGTTCCAGGAACCTCGGTCCGCCGGGTTCGGCAACTTCACCGCGGTGCTCGGCGACGGCGAGTTCTGGCGGGTCGTGCTGCGTACCGTCCTCTTCGCCTTCGGCGCGGTCGCCCTCACCATGCTCCTCGGCATGCTGATCGCGCTGCTGCTGAGGCGGGTCTCCGGCTGGGTGAAGACCCTCGTCAACATCGCCCTCGTGGCGAGCTGGGGCATGCCCGTCATCGTCGCCACCACGGTCTTCAAGTGGCTCTTCGACGCCGACTACGGAATCCTCAACGCCCTGGTCAGCAAGCTCCCCGGCGTCGACCTGATCGGCCACAACTGGTTCGCCAGCGGGCCCGAGGGCCTCGCGGTGATCATGCTGCTGGTGGTCTGGGGCGCGGTGCCCTTCGTGGTCATCACGCTCAGCGCCGGGCTCACCCAGGTCCCCGCCGAACTGGAGGAGGCCGCCCGGCTGGACGGCGCGGGCGCCTGGGGCGTCTTCCGGTACGTCACCCTCCCCGTGCTCAAGCCGGTGGTCGTCATGCTGACGACCCTCTCCGTCATCTGGGACATGGGCGTCTTCCCGCAGGTCTTCGTGATGCGGGGCGGCCACCCCGAGGCCCAGTTCCAGCTGCTGACCACCTACTCCTACGACCGCGCCTTCGTGGTCAACGACTACGCCCAGGGCTCCGCCATCGCCCTCATCACCGTGGTGCTGCTGCTCGGCGTCGTCGCCGTCTACATGCGCCAGATGCTCAAGATCGGAGAGGTCGAGTGACCAGCACGGCTTCCCCCGCCCGCCGGACCGCCAGGGCCGGCTGGAACATCCTCGGCCTCCTCGTCTTCGCCACCGTCGGCTTCCCCGTCTACTGGATGCTCGACACCGCGATCAAGCCGGCCAAGGACGCCATCGACCCCGACCCCAGCCTGCTGCCCACCGGGTTCACCCTGGACAACTTCGGGCGGGCCTTCGACATCGCCGACTTCTGGGGCCCGGTCGGCCGCAGCCTGGCCGTCTCGCTGTCCGTCGTCGTCATCGGCGTCGTCGTCGGCATGCTCGCCGCGCTCGCCATCTCCCGGTTCGCCTTCCGAGGCCGGAAGATCGTGATCATCGGCATCCTCGCGGTACAGATGGTGCCGTTGGTCGCCATGATCATCCCGGTCTTCCTGCTGCTGAACGACCTGCATCAGTACGACAAGCTCAGCGGGCTGATCATCACCTACCTGACCTTCATCCTGCCGTTCACGGTGTGGACCCTGCGCGGCTTCATCGTCAACATCCCGCGCGAGCTGGAGGAGGCCGCGATGGTCGACGGCTGCTCCCGCACCGGCGCCTTCGTCCGCGTCGTCTTCCCGCTGCTCGCCCCCGGCATGGTCGCGACCTCCGTCTACGGCTTCATCCAGGCATGGAACGAGTACCTCTACGCCCTGATGCTGCTCAGCCAGGAGAACCAGACGGCCACCGTCTGGCTCGGCAACTTCACCACCAAGCACGGCACCGAATACGCCCCCATGATGGCCGGAGCCACCATGATGGCCCTGCCGATCGTCGTGCTGTTCCTCCTCGTCCAGCGCAAGATGGCCGCGGGCCTGACCGCGGGCGCCGTGAAGGGATAACGCACCCGATGACGACAATCGCCCGCGGTACCGACACCCTGACGCGCGACGCGCTCACCGTCCTCCAGCCCGGCTTCACCGGCACCACCGCCCCCGACTGGCTGCTGCGCCGGCTCGGCGAGGGCCTCGCCTCGGTCGGCCTGTTCGGCCGCAACATCGTCTCGCCGGACCAACTGGCCTCACTCACCGCCCAGTTGCGTGCCGAGCGCCCCGAGGTGCTGGTGGCGATAGACGAGGAGGGCGGTGACGTCACCCGCCTGGAGGCCCGCAGCGGCTCCTCCTTCCCCGGCAACCACGCCCTCGGTGCGGTGGACGACGTGGAGCTGACTCACGCGGTCGCCCGCGAACTCGGCCGCCGCCTCGCCGAGTGCGGGGTCCGCCTCAACTGGGCGCCCTCCGCCGACGTCAACTCCAACCCCGGCAACCCGGTCATCGGCGTCCGCTCCTTCGGCGCCGACACCGGCCTGGTCGCCCGGCACACCGCCGCCTACGTCACCGGCCTGCAGTCCGCCGGGGTCGCCGCCTGCACCAAGCACTTCCCCGGCCACGGCGACACCTCCGTCGACTCCCACCACGCGCTGCCCCGCATCGACGTCCCCGCCGACGTCCTCCACGCCCGCGAACTGGCCCCCTTCCGCGCGGCCCTCGCGGCGGGCACCCGCGCGGTGATGAGCGCCCACATCCTGGTCCCCGCCCTGGACCCGGACCGCCCCGCGACCCTCTCCCGCCCGGTCCTCACCGACCTGCTGCGCGGCGAACTCGGCTACCAGGGGCTGATCGTCACCGACGGCATGGAGATGCGCGCCGTCTCCGGCACCTACGGCATCGAGCACGGCAGCGTCCTCGCCGTCGCGGCCGGCGCCGACGCGATCTGCGTGGGCGGCGGCCTCGCCGACGACGAGACGGTACGGCGGCTGCGCGACGCCCTGGTGGCCGCCGTGCGCTCCGGCGAACTGCCCGAGGAGCGCCTCGCGGACGCCGCCCGCCGGGTACGGGAACTCGCGGAGTGGAGCGCGGGTACGGCCGGCAAGGACTTCGCCCCCGACGCCGAGGTCGGCCTGCGTGCGGCCCGCCGGGCCCTCGTGGTGACCGGCGGCGAGTCCTTCACGCCGTTCACCGAGGCGCCCTATGTCGCCGCCTTCACCCCGGTCGCCAACATCGCGGTCGGCGACGAGACTCCCTGGGGCGTGGCCGCCGAACTGGCCCGGCTGCTCCCCGGCACCCTGACCGGCAGCTTCACCGGCGAATCGGCCGGCGCCGACGCCCTCGCGGCGGCGGGGGAGCGCCGGGTGGTCGCGGTGGTCCGGGACGAGCACCGGCACCCCTGGATGAGTGAGGCCCTGACCACCCTGCTGACCGCCCGCCCGGACACCGTGGTCGTCGAGATGGGCGTCCCGCAGGCGCCGCCGCGCGGCCTGCTCCACCTGGCCACCCACGGCGCGGCCCGCGTCTGCGGGCGGGCCGCGGCCGAGGTCGTCGCGGGCGCGTGAGCCCGGCTTCCGTCCCCGTGGTGCGCCCACGGGGACGGAAGAGTCTCTACAGGCCCTGCCACTCCGGCTTGTGGGCGTAGGTGTGGCGGAAGTAGTCCGCCAGCTTCAGCTTGGAGGCCGCGGCCTCGTCGGCGACCACCGTGGCGTGCGGGTGGAGCTGGAGCGCGGAGGCGGGGCAGATCGCGGCGACCGGTCCCTCGACCGTGGCCGCGACCGCGTCCGCCTTGCCCTCGCCGGTGGCGAGCAGCACCAGGTGGCGGGCCTCCAGGATGGTGCCGATGCCCTGGGTGATCACGTGGTGCGGGACCTGGCCGATGTCGCCGTCGAAGAAGCGGGCGTTGTCGATCCGGGTCTGCTCGGTGAGCGTCTTGATCCGGGTGCGCGAGGCGAGCGAGGAACACGGCTCGTTGAAGCCGATGTGCCCGTCGGTCCCGATGCCGAGGAGCTGGAGGTCCACCCCTCCGGCCGCGGCGAGCGCCCGGTCGTACTCCTCGCACGCCGCCTGGACGTCGGCGGCCGTGCCGTCCGGGCCCATGAACGCGTCCATGCCGATGCCGAGCGGCTCCAGCACCTCGCGGCGCAGCACCGAGCGGTAGGACTCGGGGTGCTCGGCGGGCAGCCCCACGTACTCGTCGAGCTGGGCGATCCTGGCCCGGCGGGTGTCCACGGCGCCGGAATCCACCCGGGCCGCGAGGGCCTGGTAGACGGGCAGCGGGGTGGAGCCGGTGGCCACCCCGAGCAGGGCGTCGGGCCTGCGACGCAGCAGCCGGGCCATGGCCTCGGCTATCAGCTCGCCGCCCGCCGCGGCGTCCGGGACGATGACAACTTCCACGCTGGGCCTGCCGATCTGGAAGAGGGCCGACGGTCCTGGGGACCGGGGGAACGCCTGCTATGTGGTTTAGACCAATCTAACAGAGCGGCCGTGCCGGACGCCCCGGGAATCGCCCGCCCGACGGGCCCCCATGGCGGCCCCGGCCCGGCTAGGCTGGCCGCACGGCGCCCCTGTGGCCGCCCCGGGTTCGGGTCGCTTCCGACCATGGACACACCCTCGTGGTCTAGTCCAGAATGCGAGGGAGGCAAACGCAGGACGACAAGCTGAAAAGCCTCCGCCCTCCCCGCACAGGAAGGCGGATCGAGGAACCGGTGCTCTCTGCCCTGACTGCTCCGGCTCCTCGGCCTTCGGCCGACCGGGACCGCACACCCCACGGCCGATGATGCTCCGGGCTGCGGCGCGGGGAGGGTTGAGGGTCCCTCTCAGGCGCCGCGGCCCGCGGGTGTCTTTCCGGCCGGTGCCGCGCCCCCGGTACGCTCGCAGCGTGCCCTCCATGAACGAACTCGTCCGCCAGCACACCACCCTCGGGGACACCGACCTCGAGTGGCTCCATCTGCTGGTCTCGGAGTGGCAACTGCTCTCCGACCTCTCCTTCGCCGACCTCGTGCTGTGGGTCCCCACCAGCGACGGCACCCGCTACGTCTCGGTCGCCCAGATGCGCCCCAACACCGGTCCCACCTCCTACCAGGACGACATGGTCGGCCACCTTGTCCCGCGCGGGCGCCGCCCCATGCTGGACGCGGCCCTGGACGAGGGCCGGATCGTGCGCGAGGGCGACCCGGAATGGCGCGAGGAGGTCCCCGTACGGGTCGAGTCCATCCCCGTCCGCCGGGAGGGCCGCGTCCTCGGGGTGATCGCCCGCAACACCAACCTGCTGACCGTGCGCACCCCGAGCCGGCTGGAGCTCACCTATCTGCAGAGCGCCTCGGACCTCGCGCAGATGATCGCGGCCGGCTCCTTCCCGATGCCCGACCAGCAGGTCGACATGGACGCCTCCCCGCGCGCGGGCGACGGCCTGATCCGGGTGGACGCGGACGGCATCGTCCAGTACGCCTCCCCGAACGCGCTCTCCGCGTACCACCGCCTCGGGCTCGCCGCCGACCTGGTCGGCCACCACCTCGGGCAGACCACCGCCGAACTCGCCCCGACCCGCGGCCCGGTGGACGAGGCGCTGGCCAAGGCGGCCAGCGGCTACGCGCCCCGCGAGTTCGAGATCGAGGCGAACGACGGGGTGATCCAGTTCCGGTCCATCCCGCTCAAGCCCAAGGGCACGCGCATCGGTTCCCTGGTGCTCTGCCGGGACGTCACCGAACTCCGCCGCCGCGAGCGGGAGTTGATCACCAAGGACGCCACCATCCGGGAGATCCACCACCGGGTGAAGAACAACCTCCAGACCGTGGCCGCCCTGCTCAGGCTCCAGGCCCGCCGCATCGACTCCGAGCGCGGCCGGGAGGCGCTGGAGGAGGCCGTGCGCCGGGTCGGCTCGATCGCCATCGTGCACGAGACGCTGTCTCAGAACCTGGACGAGCGGGTGGAGTTCGACGACATCGCCGACCGGGTGCTGGCCATGGTCGCCGAGATCTCGCCGGGCAAGGTGACCGGCCGGCGCACCGGCCGCTTCGGCTGGCTGGACGCCGAGGTCGCCACCCCCCTGTCGATGGTGCTGACCGAAGTGCTGCAGAACGCCCTGGAACACGGCTTCCGCGAGGGCGACACCGGCACGGTCGAGGTGTCGGCGGTGCGCGGCGGCACCACCAAGGAGTCCCGGCTGCTGGTCACCGTCCAGGACGACGGGGTCGGCCTGCCCGAGGGGTTCGACCCGCACACCGCGGGCAACCTCGGCCTCCAGATCGTCCGGACCCTGGTCGAGGGCGAACTGGGCGGCACCTTCGACATGGTGCGGGCGCCGGAGCGCGGCACCCAGGTGATCCTGGACATCCCGGTGCGCCCGCAGAAGTGACGCCGGGCGGCGCGGGGGCCGGCGCGGGCAAGCGAAAAGCCCCGGACCGGTGACGGTCCGAGGCTGTTGCTCGTTGCTGAGCTGCTCCGTCGGGACGGAGCAACCCCCGGGTCGGCGGGGCCGAGAGCCGGGGGGAGCATCGGGGGGTACTGCGCGCTGCGGCTCGGGGGCGGGAGAAGCGTGTCGCCCGGTCGGACCGGGCCACGCGCCGCCAAGCTCAGGCTGTCAGCAGGGGTGACTCGTCAGGCGGAAGCCTGGCGAGCACGGTTGCGGGCGGCGCGGCGCTTCATCGCGCGACGCTCGTCCTCGCTCAGACCACCCCAGACGCCGGAGTCCTGACCGGACTCGAGCGCCCACTGCAGGCACTGCTCCATGACGGGGCAGCGACGGCAGACGGCCTTGGCTTCCTCGATCTGCAGCAGCGCGGGACCGGTGTTGCCGATGGGGAAGAACAGCTCGGGGTCTTCCTCGCGGCAAACGGCGTTGTGACGCCAGTCCATGGCTGCTACCTCTCCTTGGTATTACATGCACATTGCTTGTGAATGTGAACGCTTTCACGAGTCCCTCAACAAGTGAAGGGCCGATCGCCGGATCTCCCCGGCGTGGTCCTGGGTTTGAAGAGGGGGGTTCTGGCGATCACCGGAAGCCGGTCTAGCGGGCCGTCCCGATCGCCATGTAGAGACTCGCAAACCTCGGCGACGGATACAACCCCTTCCGGAAGATTTTTTTTGATTCCTCGGTGTCGACTAGGTCACAGCCGTACTTCCATGGGGTGGATAGTGGCCTAAACGTTCGAGTGAAAGGACTTTAGCCCGTTCCGCTCACACAATCACACGCAGTGCACGGCGAACGCCTGTGAACGTCACGCTAGTCCGCAGCCCCAGGTGGTCACCGTCCATCTGAAGGGGCAGAGGGACCTTCGAATGCAAGGTGAAGCGGTCCAGGTCGTGCAGGGAGACCGCATGTCTGCCATGGGGTCCGCGCTCGGGGGACGAAGTGAGCAACTGGGTCGCATACCGGGCAACCGCAGCCGTCGACAGCCGCTTCAGACCGAGCACGTCGATGCCTTTATCGAACGACGCCTTAGGCGACGTGTACATCGGGCGATTGCCGAGATACGTCCAGGGCGACGTGTTCGAGACTATGGCGACGGCGAGATCGGCCACCGGGTCGGCGCCGGCCCTTTCCAGTGTGATCGTGCCGTGTCTGCGATGGGGTTCACCGATGAACTGCCTTGCTACTTGGCGGACATAGAGCGCGTGCGTCGACTTCTTGCCGCGCTCCCGTTCCCTTTCCACCCTGCCCACGACGCCCGCGTCGAAGCCCAGTCCGGCATTGAAAGTGAACCAGCGCTCCGGCACCGCCTCGTCCGCCGTGCCCGGCGTACCGGACGTCAGACCGAGGCCCACCACCCGCTCCCGGCGCTCGCGCAGCGCGTCCAGCAGGGCGCCGGTCGCCTCCACGGGATCGTTGGGCAGACCCAGCGCACGGGCGAAGACATTGGTCGATCCGCCGGGCACCACCGCGAGGCCGGGCAGCCGCTCCGGGTCGGGGCCGGCGTGCAGCAGGCCGTTGACCACCTCGTTCACGGTGCCGTCGCCGCCGAGGGCCACCACCATGTCGACGTCGTCACTCTCCGCAGCCGCCCGCCCCAGATCACGCGCGTGACCGCGGTACTCGGTGTTGACGACCTCCAGCTTCATCTCGCTGGCGAGCGCGTGGATCAGAACGTCGCGTCTGCGGGCGCTTGTGGTGGTTGCCGCCGGATTGACCACGAGAAGTGCACGCATGCATGGCAGCGTACCTACTGGGGGGTATCGAACCCAGGGCGAGTCGGAGATCCGGTTGCCCTCGCGGGCGTGAGCCTCGCCACGCGCCCCGGAGGGTGTCCCGGGCGCGGGGCTACCCTTCTCGGGTGAGCAGTGAGCAGACCCACGCGGAGACCGCCGACACCGCCCCGGCCGCCGGGGAACGCCCGCGACGCCTGACGTACGCCGCCGTACTGGCCGCGCTGGAGGGGATCGCCCTCGTCGTGGCGGGCGTGTGGATTCTCGCGCTCGGTCTGACCGGCGCCCCCGACGACCGGCAGCAGGCCGTCACCGGCGGGATCACGCTGCTGGCGCTCGCGCTGCTGCCGCTGCTCGCCGCGCGCGGGCTGTGGCTGAAGCGCCGCTGGAGCCGGGGCCCCGCCGTCATCACCCAGATCCTCGCCCTGCCGGTCGCCTACAACCTGCTCCAGGCCGACAGCATCGCCATCCCGGCGGGCATCGGCCTGGCGGCGGTCTCGGTGGCCGCGCTGGTGCTGCTGGTCAACCCCGCCACGACCCGCGCCCTCGGGATCACCGGGCCGGGTCGCGCCGAATAACGCGGAGACGGGGGACGACGGGGGACTACTCCTCCACGAGGAGCTTCTCCCGCAGCTGGGCCAGCGTGCGGGCCAGCAGCCGGGAGACGTGCATCTGCGAGATGCCGACCTCCTGCGCGATCTGCGACTGGGTCATGTTCCCGAAGAACCGCAGCAGCAGGATGCGCTTCTCGCGCGGCGGGAGATCCTCCAGCAGCGGCTTGAGCGACTCCCGGTACTCCACCCCCTCCAGCGCCTCGTCCTCCGCGCCGAGGGTGTCGGCGACCGCCGGGGACTCGTCGTCGGTGTCGGGGACGTCCAGCGACAGCGTGGAGTACGCGTTCGCCGACTCCAGCCCCTCCAGCACCTCCTCCTCGGAGATGGCCAGCTTCTCGGCCAGCTCGTGCACCGTGGGGGAGCGGCCGTGCAGCTGGGACAGCTCGGCCGTGGCCGTGGTCAGCGCCAGCCGCAGCTCCTGCAGCCGGCGCGGCACCCGGACCGCCCAGCCCTTGTCGCGGAAGTGCCGCTTGATCTCGCCGACCACCGTGGGAGTGGCGTACGTGGAGAACTCCACGCCCCGCTCCGGATCGAACCGGTCCACGGACTTGATCAGCCCGATGGTGGCCACCTGCGTGAGGTCGTCCAGCGGCTCGCCCCGGTTGCGGAAGCGGCGCGCCAGATGCTCGACGAGCGGCAGGTGCATGCGGACCAGCCGGTTGCGCAGCTCCGCGTACTCCGGGCTGCCGTCCTCGAGGCCGCGCAGCTCGATGAACAGCGCCCGCGCCCCGCTGCGGTCATGAGGGTCGTGCTGTGCCGCCCGCACGGCCTCCGCGCCCGGCGCGGCGCCCTCGGGGTATCGCTCGTGCTCGCTCATCGTCCCGCCCGTAGCCCTTCCCCGAGCCCTCGCCCCCGCGCGGCCGGCGGATCGGTCCCCGCCGCGCTCCCCCGGGGGCGCGCTCCGCACGGCGCCCCCGCGGCCGGCCTGCGCGGAGTCGTCCTCCGGGTGGGGCCTGGCCTGCTCGGGGATGCCGTCGACGCCGCCGGCCATGTGCCGGGAACCGTCCTGGGGGCCCGCCCGCAGGCTCTCGGCCTTCCCGGTCGGCAGTTCCCGCGCGCCGCGCTCTTCGTCACGCACCGGACCGTCCCCGTTCCTCACGCCGGGCCGGGGCCCGCGCCGCGCTGTTTGTAGAGGCTGATCGACACGGTCCGGTCCTCGTCGACGGCGGACGACACCTTGCCCGCCAGGGCCGACAGCACGGTCCAGGCGAACGTGTCGCGCGACGGGGCGTGGCCGTCGGTGGTCGGAGCGGACACCGTGACCTCCAGCGAGTCGTCGACGAGCCGGAAGACGCAGCTCAGGACGGATCCCGGCACGGCCTGCTGGAGCAGGATCGCGCAGGCCTCGTCCACCGCGATGCGCAGGTCCTCGATCTCGTCCAGGGTGAAGTCCAAGCGGGCCGCCAGACCGGCCGTGGCCGTCCGCAGCACCGACAGGTAGGCACCCGCGGCCGGCAGCCGGACTTCCACGAAGTCCTGGTTCGCCGTGGGCTCGCCTGCGATCTGGGACACCCTCACCTCCATGGTGGTACAAGCTTTACGGGGCCGAGGGTCGCCCCCCGGCGTAACGCGTACGTGGTTCCGCGGTGACGCTATCGCGCTCGGAACGTTTCTGTCCCCGCGCCCCCGCCCCCTGGCGTTACTCACAGTAAAGCTCCGTATACGCTCCGTGTCTAGGGGGTTGGGCGGATTCAAATGGGAAGAGCGCGCGCCGGGTTGACGTACCCAGGCACCGGCCGGTCGAACCGTCGGGGAACCGCGGCGCCGCGTGGCCGCCCCCGGTCCCGCCGTGCCGTCCACTCTCACACGAGTACGTGGTCCACGAAACACCACCGCCAGTCGTCTCCGGGTTCGAACGTCCGCATCACCGGATGGCCCGAGTCCGAGTGGTGCCTCGTCGCGTGCCGGTTCGGCGAGGAGTCGCAGCACGCGACATGGCCGCAGCTGAGGCAGATCCGCAGCTGCACCGGGTCCGTCCCCTCGGCCAGACACTCCAGGCATGTCTCACTCAGTGGGCCGGGTTCCGGGAGCGGCAGCGCGGCGACGTGCGTGCACTGTTTCATGATTGCCAGATTACGTCGGTTGCGCGCTCGGCCGCGCGGAGAACGAGGGTGGGCGAAGACATGGACGTGATGCCGCTCCTGCTGCTGATCGCGGGGAGCGCCGCTGTCGCGGGAATCGCCCGGCGCGGCCCGGTGCCCGCGCCGCTGCTGCTGGTCGGAGTCGGCCTCGCCGCGTCCTACGTGCCCGGTGTACCCGACTACACCCTCGACCCCGAGGTCGTCCTCCCGCTGCTGCTGCCCCCGCTGCTGTACACCTCGGCGAGCGACAGCTCCTACCTCGACCTGCGCGCCCAGCTCAGGCCGGTGGCACTGCTGTCGGTCGGCTACGTCCTGTTCGCCACCGTCGTCGTCGGCTGGGTCGCGCATCTGATCGTCCCCGGCCTGCCGCTGACCGCCGCGCTGGTGCTCGGCGCGGTGGTGGCGCCGCCCGACGCCGTCGCCGCCACCGCGGTCGCCCGCCGGCTGGGCCTGCCGTCCCGGATCACCACCATCCTCCAGGGCGAGTCCCTGCTCAACGACGCCACCGCCATCACCGGGTACAAGGTCGCCCTCGCGGCCGCCGTGGGCGAGGGCGCCACCTGGGCGGGCGGGCTGCTGGAGTTCCTGATCGCCGCGGTCGGCGGCGTCGGCGTCGGCCTCGTCCTCATGGCGCCCCTGCACTGGCTGCGCACCCACCTGCGCGAACCCCTGCTCCAGAACACCCTCTCCCTGCTCATCCCGTTCGTCGCCTACGCCGTCGCCGAGCAGTTCCACGCCTCCGGGGTGCTCGCGGTCGTGGTCGTGGCGCTCTACCTCGGACACCGGGCGTGGGAGGTCGACTTCGCCACCCGGCTCCAGGAGGAGGCGGTGTGGAAGATGGTCGCCTTCGTGCTGGAGTCCGCCGTCTTCGCCCTGATCGGCCTCCAGCTGCGGGTCGTCGTCGAGGGGCTCGGCGCGAACGAGGGCGCGCGGGCCGTCGGGTACGCGGCGATCCTCTTCGTGGTCGTCGTCCTCGCCCGCGTCACCTGGGTCTACCCGGCCGCCTTCCTGCCCCGCATCCTCTCCGCCCGCATCCGGGAACGCGAGGAGAACCCCACCTGGCGCGGCGCCCTGGTCACCGGCTGGGCCGGGATGCGCGGCGTGGTCTCCCTCGCCATCGCCTTCTCCATCCCGCTCACCGTGCACGGCGGCCACGCCTTCCCGCAGCGCAACCTGATCCTCTTCCTGACCTTCACCACCGTCATCGGCACCCTCGTCATCCAGGGCCTGAGCCTGCCCCCGCTGATCCGCGCCCTCCGCTTCCCCGCCCGCGACGCCCAGGCCGACACCCTCGCCGAGGCCAACGCCCAGGCCCAGGCGTCCCGCGCGGCGGAGACCAGGCTCGGCGAACTCCTCGCCGACGAGCGCAACGCCCTGCCGACCCCCCTCGCCGACCGCCTGCGCGCGGTGATGGAGCGCCGTCGCGACGCCGTCTGGGAGCGCCTCGGCCAGTCCAACCCCGTCACCGGCGAGTCCGTGGACGACACCTACCGGCGGCTGTCCCGCGAGATGATCAGCGCCGAACGCGACGTCTTCGTCCGCCTGCGCGACCTCCGCTACATCGACGACGAGATGCTCCGCGCCCTGCTCCGCCGCCTCGACCTGGAGGAGGCGGCCGCCTACCGCGAAGTGACCTAGGGCCTTTCTTCCGGATCAGGCCGGCTCGGGCCGACGGTGCCTCCGGGCCGACCCGAGCGGGGTCTGGTGCGTGCGGCTGCAAGGCAGAGGAGGGAGTCGACGCGGAGCGGTGGGGGTCCCCCCTGCTCGAGCGAAGTCGAGACCTTGGGGGAGAGTGACGACAACGCGGCAGACGTGCGTGCCAGGGCCCGCGACCCCGGCAAGATCCGGAAGACAGGCCCTAGTCACGCACCTGGTCACGCTCCGTGCCGTCGGGGAACGGCCGCCCGGTGACGACGGCGGCCACCGCGGTGCCGGGCGCGAAGGCGCCCTCCTCCGTCAGCGCGGTGAGGGCGCGCAGCAACTTGGCGACATACAGCCGCTCCACGGGCACCCCGTGGCGGTCCTCGAAGTCCGCCGCGAAGGTCTCCAGCTCCGGTGTCGTCCGCGCGTAGCCGCCGAAGTGGAACCGCTCCTCCAGCCACCAGTCGCCGGTGCGCGCGCCGAAGGCCCGCTCCTGGAGCGCCAGGACCTCCGCCTGAAGGAAACCCCCCTTGAGAACCGGAACCCCGAGCGCGCGCTGTCCGGGCGTGAGCCCGGCGGCCAGTCCGGCGAGCGTGCCACCGGTGCCGCAGGCCACCGCGACGACCTCCGCGCGGCCCCGCAGCTCCTCGCCCAGCACCACGCAGCCGCGCACGGCCTCGGCGTTGCTGCCTCCCTCGGGGATCACGTACGCGCCCTCCGCGCCGGACTCGCGCAGAATCCGCGCGAGGGTCTCCGGCTCGCCCTTGCGCCGGTACGCGGACCGGTCCAGGAAGTGAAGCCGCATGCCGTCGGCCGCGCACCTGGCCAGGGACGGGTTCAGCGGGCGCCCGGCCAGTTCGTCGCCGCGCACCACGCCGACCGTGGGCAGCCCGAGCAGCCGCCCGGCGGCCGCGGTGGCGCGCAGATGGTTGGAGTACGCGCCACCGAAGGTGACCAGCGCCCGCCCCCGCGCCGCCTCGATGTTCGGCACGAGCTTGCGCCACTTGTTGCCGATCAGCTGCGGGTGGATCAGATCGTCCCGCTTGAGCAGCAGTCGCACGCCGTGCCGGGAGAAACGGTCGTCCCGCACCTCCACGAGGGGGGAGGGGAGTGCCGGGGTGAGGGCTGCGGCGCTGGTCATCCGCCCATTGTCGCCTCGGGCGGCGTCACCGCGGTGAGCGGCGCTATCCCTTCAGCCGCTCCTTGACCAGCGCACGCAGCGAGGTCATGGTGAAGCCGCGCGGGTCCACCTTGCCCGGCTGCCACTCGCGGTGGCCGATCACCGAGCGTTCGGTCCAGCCGTGATGGCGGCAGATCGCGGCGGCGGACCGCACGATCGCCTCCATCTGCGCCTCGGGCCACGGGTCCTCGCCGTCGCCGAGGTTCTCGCACTCGAAGCCGTAGAAGTGCCGGTTGCCGTCGGTGTTGGACTCGTTGTCCGGTGGCAGCCCCTTCTCCGCGATGACCGCCCGCAGCACCTCGTCGTCACCGAGACCGGCGTGGTTGGCGCGGCCGTAGCCGACCAGGTGGACCCTGCCGTCCTTGGTGATCACGCCGTGGCACAGCGGGCCCGGGAGGTCCTCGTAGCCCTCGCGGCACAGCTCCACGGTGCGGGCGCTGCCGCTGGTCACCGTGTGATGGATCATGATGCCGTGGACCGGGCCCCAGGGGCCCTTGTGGTTGCGGTTGTGGACCCGCCAAGCGCCGACCTCCACGACCCTCAGGCCCTCGGCCTTGAGTGCGCTCAGAAATCCGCTCGCGGACATGGGTGGGGACATGGCCGCCTCCTTCGTACCGTTCTGGAAGTTCCGTACCGTGCGGGCCGGCCGCCCGCGGCGGCACACCCGTCACGCTGCTTGTACCGATGTCGGGCGGTGCGGACCACATCGTTCGCACGACGTGCGAGCCGATCCGGCCATTTCCCGGCCGGGAACACGCCGTGCCCGCGTGGACAAGGTCCCCCACTCTGCCCAGTAGTCCGATCATCCATTCCCCTCCTTTCGTGTAATGGTGCGGGCACGCTCCGTGATGAAAGGCTCGGCCCCGAGACCGGTGCCCGGCGAGATTCGGTACCGGGCATACATGGGAGGGCAATTCCTTATGTCGGTAGGCGAAGAGGTCCGCACGGAACAGGGCAAGCCGCAGCAGTCCCTCGGCACGGCGGCCGCGCGGAACCTGGCCACCACGACCAAGTCCGTACCCCAGATGCAGGAGATCAGCTCCCGCTGGCTGCTGCGCAACCTGCCCTGGGTGGACGTCCAGGGCGGCACGTACCGGGTGAACCGGCGGCTCACCTACGCCGTCGGCGACGGCCGCATCACCTTCGTGAAGACCGGGGACCAGGTCGAGGTCATCCCGGCCGAGCTGGGCGAACTGCCCGCGCTGCGT
The DNA here is from genome assembly GCF_040645115.1 of Streptomyces sp. NPDC046860. NCBI lineage: Bacteria > Bacillati > Actinomycetota > Actinomycetes > Kitasatosporales > Streptomycetaceae > Streptomyces > Streptomyces sp. NPDC046860. Next base: position 276,591 of record NZ_JBEYXQ010000001.1, read on the forward strand.
TCGTACGAGGACGAGGAGGTGCTCACCGAGCTGGCGCGCCGCTGCAGCCAGCGCGAGATCGCCGCGGGCGAGGTGATCAGCTCCTTCGGCACCCGGACCGAGGAGGTGTACCTGCTCGCCCACGGCCGGGTCGAGAAGGTCGGCACGGGCCCCTACGGCGACGACGCGGTCCTCGAAGTCCTCGCCGACGGCGCCTACTTCGGCGAGCAGACGCTCCTCGACCCCGACGCCATCTGGGAGTACACCGCCCGCGCGGCCACCGCGTGCACGGTGCTCGTCCTCAGCCGCCAGGACTTCGAGCAGGTCGCCGAGCGGTCCGACTCCCTCGGCGAGCACGTCGGCCGGCTGCGCGCGCTCCCGGACCAGCGGACCAACAAGTACGGCGAGAAGGAGGTCGAGCTGGCGGCCGGCCACTCCGGCGAGCCCGACATCCCGCACACCTTCGTCGACTACGAGGGGCGTCCCCGGGAGTACGAACTCAGCATCGCCCAGACCGTGCTGCGCATCCACTCCCGCGTGGCCGACCTCTACAACCAGCCGATGAACCAGACCGAGCAGCAGTTGCGGCTCACCGTCGAGGCGCTCAAGGAGCGCCAGGAGCACGAGCTGGTCAACAACCGCGAGTTCGGCCTCCTCCACAACTGCGAGTACGACCAGCGTCTCCAGCCGCACGACGGCGTCCCCGGCCCGGACGACCTGGACGAGCTGCTCAGCCGCCGCCGGGGCACCAAGTTCCTCCTCGCCCACCCGCGCGCCATCGCGGCGATCGGGCGCGAGCTGAACAAGCGCGGGCTGGTCCCGGAGACCATCGACGTGGGCGGCAACCGCATCCCCACCTGGCGCGGTGTGCCGATCTACCCCTGCAACAAGATCCCGGTCAGCGAGGCCCGCACCACCTCGATCATCGCCATGCGTACCGGCGAGGCCGACCAGGGCGTCATCGGCCTCAGGCAGTCCGGCCTGCCGGACGAGATCGAGCCCAGCCTGTCCGTCCGCTTCATGGGCATCAACGAGCAGGCGGTCATCAACTACCTGGTGACGGCCTACTACTCGGCCGCGGTGCTCGTGCCGGACGCGCTGGGCGTGCTGGAGAACGTCGAGATCGGCCGGTGGCGTTGAGGCGCCTGCCGCGTACGGCCGTTTCCCGCCCCGGCGGTCCCTGCCGCCGGGGCGGGCGGCCCCACCGTCACCGGAGTCCGTGAGGGGGAACCATGAACGAGGCCATGACGTCCGTGCCCGGTGGGCGCGAGGCGGCGGCGTCGGACGCCGTGCCGAGACCGCGGCCGGCGGCGGACGACCTGCCGGGGGGCGAGGCCGCGGCGGACGGCCATGAGGCCACCGTGCTGCTGGAGCGCACCCGGGGTGTCGTGGACCCCGAACTGCGCGCCGCCATCGACTCGTTGCCGCAGCAGCTGCGGCGGATCGCGCTCTACCACTTCGGCTGGAGCCACGCGGACGGCACTGAGGCCGCGGGCAACGCGGGCAAGGCGATCCGGCCCGCCCTCGTCCTCGCGGCGGCTTCCGCCCTGGGCGGCGCCGAGGCGCGGGCGGCGGCCGTGCGCGCCGCGGCCGCCGTGGAACTGGCGCACAACTTCACGCTGTTGCACGACGACGTGATGGACCGCGACACCACCCGCAGGCACCGGCCCACCGCCTGGACCGTGTTCGGCGAACCCGACGCGATCCTCGCCGGTGACGCCGTCCAGGCCCTGGCCCTGCGGCTGCTCGCCGACGACCCGCATCCGGCCGCGGGCCGGGCGGCGGTCCGGCTCACCGAGTGCGTCATCGAGCTGTGCGCCGGCCAGCAGACCGACACCGCCCTGGAACAGCGCGCACCCGGCGAGGTCACGCTCGACGAGGTGCTCGCCATGGCGGAGGCCAAGACCGGCGCGCTGATCGGCTGCGCCTGCGCCGTGGGCGCGCTGTACGCGGGCGCCGAGGACGAGGTCGTGGCGGCGCTGGACACCTTCGGCCGACAGGCCGGGCTGGCGTTCCAGCTCATCGACGACGTGATCGGCATATGGGGCGACCCCCGGCGCACGGGCAAGCCGGCCGGCGCCGACCTCGCCGTCCGTAAGAAGTCCCTGCCGGTGGTCGCCGCGCTCACCTCCGGCACCCCGGCGGCGGCCGAGCTGGCCACGCTGTACGCCCGCCCGCACCAGGCGGGGGACAGCGGCGAGATCGCCCGCGCCACGGCCGCCGTGGAGCAGGCGGGCGGCCGTGACTGGGCACAGGCGGAGGCGGCGGACCGCATGGCCCGGGCGGTCCAGGAGCTGGCCCGCGCGGTCCCGGCCCCGGAGGCGGCGGGCGGCCTGCTGGCCCTGGCGGAGTTCGTCACCCGGCGCAGCAGCTGAGCATCTCCACCGGGCCCCGCGCATCCCCACGGTGCGCGGGGCCCGGCCGCTCTAAGCTGGAGGTATGGACAGGGAAGGCGCTGTCTGCCCCGCCTGCGGACACCCCGTCGACACGGTCGTCGCCCGCCACAAGACGCTGGGCGCGTGGGTGCCGGTCTGGAAGGCGGGCCCGTGCCACAACCCCGGCTGCGCCGAGTCGGCGGACGCCCCGGACCGTAGCGTGGGGGCCATGCCGAAGCAGCAGCCCATCCTCCACCTCACCGAGCGCGCCCTGTGGGACTCGGCCCGCGAGCGGGGCACCTACGAGATCTCCACCCGCGGCCGCACCCTGGGCGAGGTCGGCTACATCCACTTCTCCACCCGCGCCCAACTCCCGCGCGTGGCGGCCTTCCTGTACGGCGAGGACCCCGGCCGGGACGACCTGGTGACCCTGGTTGTCGACCCCGCCCTGCTCGACGTACCGCTGCGCTACGAGCCGATGCCCCCGGAGGGCGAGGAGTTCCCGCACGTGTACGGCCCGCTGCCGGTGGCCGCGGTGGTGGATGTGGAGCCGTGGGGCGGGGCGCGGACAGCCGGGCCGCGGACAGCCGGGTAGGGCGGCACACAGAAGACCGCACCCGGCGCCTCTCGGGCACCGGGTGCGGTCGGGGCCGCCGCGGGCCTCAGGGAATCCGCGGGTCGGCGAGGCCGGCCGGAGGGACCGGGCCTGGAGGCATCAAGCCTTCTTCGTCTCCTAGTAGTGGGCCAGGTTGGTGACCTGCGGGGATGATTCCTGCGGGGCGCTGACCTGGCCTTTTGGTGATTGATGGCGATGGGGTGCGATGGTCTTGAGCGGGTGTCTTGCGGACTGTGTGCGGACCGCTGGCGCTCGTGGGCAGTAGCGATCCGGATACGTCGACAGGCCCGAGTCATTCCGGTAAGTGACACTTCCTCGCCATCGCCGCAACCCTCATATGCCACCGCAGGCTCACCAACTGAAATGACGCCAGAGGCGGTCGCTGGCGGTCCTTCATCCGGACGCGGCGTTTCGGCAATCAGTTTGGATGGCTGTGCCTAAAGCGCTCCGCAGTGAACGCGCGCTTGCCGACCACGGTCCCCATCGTGGCCGATGGGGCGCTGGTGGAGTGGGGACCTGCGTCGGTGCGGCGTGCCGCGGTTTCCCACGAAATCCGGTGGAGTCTCAGCGGCCGGAAGTGGTTGGGTCCTGCTCAATGCTTCGCTGACACGGCCCGGCACAGTGCGAGGCGCAAGGTCCGAATCGCAGGCGCGGTCTAGCCCGCGTGGCGTCGAGTGATGGAGGCTATCGCGGTGGCTGGTTATGGGGCGCTTTCCGACGTATACGAGTGGCTGATCGGTGACGACAGGTTGACCCCCGCCAAGGCAGCCGCGGTTTACTACAGCGATGTCGTGGGCTCTCTGCCGCCCAACGCGCGCGTCCTCGACTGCGCGTGTGGAACCGGCCAGCTCGCCGTCGGTCTCGCGAGTCTTGGCCTTGACGTGGTCGCCGCAGACGCCAGCAATGGGATGGTTCGCCGGACCGAGAAGGCCGCCGACGAGCAGGGTGTCTCGCTTCGAGCCCTCCGCGCGAGCTGGGATGAGCTGCCCGACCACCTGGAGGACTCCACGTTCGATCTGGTGTTCTGCGTCGGCAACTCGCTCGGGCACGCCGAGGGCGCAGCCGGGCGCCTGACCGCACTGGAAGCGATGTCGCGGCTGCTGAATCCGGGCGGACGCCTTGTGCTCCACTCACGCAACTGGGAGCTCGTGCGCTCCGCCGGCTCACGGGTAGACGTCCGCGATCGACTCATCCGCCGCAACGACCGCGATGCGGTCGTCAGCTACTACTGGCAGATCGAGCAGCGCTGGGAGCAGGAACACTTCCTCGAGATCGTGGTCGCCCAGATCGAGCCGGATGGGGCAGTGCGAGCCTGCTCGGAGCGGTTGTCCATCTGGCCCTACCGGTACGAGGACCTCGTGGCGCAGTTGCGGAGTGTCGGGCTCACGGTGCAGTCCACCACCTTCGACCCCGAGAACGATGGATACCTGGTGGTCGCCAGCCGCGACCAGGCGCGAGGCACGTCTGAGCCGGCGCGCTGATCCGCCTTTCGTCGTCGTTGCCAACCTGCCAGCTCGCGACCGCCTGCAGTGCTTCGCGAAGTGTTCAGCGCTTGAAGCGGTTGCTGCGGGTGCGGTCCTCACCCTGCATCTGACCTGCTCAAGCTGAGGTTGGAAACAGCTCACTGCCCAGGTCACACCTGCATATCCGCTCCCGACCTGCAGAGTTGGAGGATCCCGCGCCGCAGCCCTCCCCGGTCGCGCGCTTGATATCTAGTCCTCGCGCCCCTACACAATCCTCCGCTACCTGATCACGACTCAACGACCATCATGGCCAGAGCCTTGCAGTCTGTATGGATCAGAATCAGGACGTAACCGGCTAAGCATATAAATACTCCCTGAGTTCCGGGAAGCTACAAAAACCCCATACTCCTGAACCGCCCCACGGCTAGCATTACGCCCCTAGATGCGGCACGAGCACCATGGCAGTGGAGTCGGCATGACCGTCACGGACAACGAAACCCCTGATGCAGGGGTCCCGAAGAGTACGGGGGCGAGCGATGAGGAGAAGAAGCTCTCCCTGCTCACCTATGCCGACCTGGCCGAGGCTGCAACCAGGATGCAGGCTGGTGCGACTAAGACGAAAGCGGGCTGGGAGAACCTGCGAGCGTTGATTGCTCGACTCCAAGGCGAGAATGCAGGTGCGCTTGACCCTACCCAGGGGGAGGCGTGGGGAATAAAGGGACTTCGCCTTTGCGGATTCCAGGGAACTACATCTGAATTTTTCATGCAGATCGATCCCTCTCCCGGGATCAGTATCTATCACGGGCCGAACGGATCTGGGAAGTCGACCATTTCTGATGGTATTCGAACCGCCATCTCCGGAAAAACGGGATGGTGGGCCGATGTAGCCGCGCCGACAGGGCGAAGCAAATTTGACCCGCTCTGGGAAAAGATCAACAGGGCTCGTGACAGTGCACAATCTTGGGCAGAAGTCACCCTTGTGCGAAACAGCGAAGAGCTGGTCCTGAGGTGCGAACTCACTGACGACGGCGAAGTCAAGGATGCTTACGGCGAATGGACAACCTCATCTGGCAAAGCTTGCCGTGTTGATATGGGAAGTGCGTGGCGTCACGCATTGGAAGGACATCCGCCTGTCTTTTCGTACGCCGAGGTGGAGCGGCGTGTTCAGCAGAGTAACGATTTGCAGCGCTATATCGCCAATCTCCTTGCACTCGGAGGGGCGTTCACACATCTAGAGGCCCTGGTGTCCGAGTTGAGTGAGGCTGCTGCGGCGAGTAAAAAGAAAATCGATGCCGCTCTCAAGGATGGCAAAGCCCGGGTCGCCGAGGTTGACCATCAATTTCGCCTCGACGAGCCAGCGGTCGATATCGGTGACATTTCCTGGCCGGCAATTGATGATGATGTCGAGGACTGGCTAACGCGACATAATCTTGTGGACGCCGGCTCGCTCACGGTCGAAGTCACAGGCGCAGACGTAGAACGCCTGAGAGTGGCGATGTCAGGCGTGGATGCCGCGTTCCAGAAACTGGAAAGCGCCCCCGAGCTGACTAGTCCGAGAATTGCTCAGCATCTGGATGCTCTTTATAAGGATGCTGTGGAGATTACTTCGCCTGGTTCGATATGCCCTGTTTGCAATTCGATAGTCGATAACTGGGTAGAAACCCTGCAGGAGAACGTAGAGAGACATGCCGTGCTGTCGCCGATTCACGAAGAGGCGCGCGATGCATTGAGTGACCTCAGGGACGCGTCTGTCGTAGTGAATTGCGTAGCGGAAGTTCTCGCGCTGATTAGCTCGACTGGACATGGCTACAGGATTGCATCGACGGCTGCAGCGAAGGTTGCAGAGCGCCTTCGCGCCGTGATGAGTTCTTACGGAAGCCGGCCTGCGCCGGAGGTGCGTGAGGGGTTCCTGGCCCTTAGGAACTCCATCAGTACTGCCGACTGGGATGGGGCAAGCGCCGCGGCAGTCGAAGCGAGCGAGATCACGCGGAAGTGGCTTCGGGAGCGCAGAGGGGCTCTTGAGAACTTTTTGCATATCTGGCGCACGGAGCAGTAAAAGGCCAGGGAGAGCGCCCTGTGGCAAGAGACCAAGAAGTGTTCCAGTACTCTCGCTGACAAGCTGCGAAAAGAACGCACGGAACACTTTAAGGAAAAGGCCGATAAGCGAGTCAGGCAGTTGCTTGAGGACGTTGGCATCTATCTGGATGGGATTCATCTGACGACAACCAGAGCCGACGTGAGTGTGAGCAATTCGAGTGGTCAGGAATTGCAGCTGTCCATGCTGAGTGCCGGGCAGAGAAACGCCTTCCTGCTCGCCCCATTGCTCTCTACTGCAGAGTCGGGACCTTTCTCATTTCTGATCCTGGACGACCCTGTTCATGCATTTGATGAGATCCGAGTTGATCGTCTGGCCGCAGTCTTGGTCGATCTCAGTTTCGAGAGGCGGGTTATCGTTTTTACCCATGATGAACGGCTGAAGCAGCACCTCCTTGCTCGGGCAGCTAACGGTCAAGCCTGGCGAGTAAGCCGCGATGTCGAGAAGGGGGAAATCAGCATCGAATCAACGGATGAGATGTGGAGGGTCCTGCTCGATGATGCGCGAAATATCGTCACTTGGGCTCCACGACCGTCACCTACGACCTATCTGACCGAAGCGCAGGTTGTTAGGGGGCTTTGTCGGCAGGCGGTCGATCATGCTCTGCATTCTTGCGTTGTCCGCTACTCGCTAGCGCAGAGGCAGGATGTGGCACGCAATGTTTCATCTATTGACGCAGTTGACAATACCCCCAAGAGGGTGGCTTTTGCGGAAGAGCTTATAAATCAGACCCATAGTGGTAGAAACCCGATCGATGAGTTCAGTAAGATCTGTGGGCATTACCTGCGTGGCTGGAACAAGGCGGTTCACGGATCTGATGACGCGAAGGCAAACCTGACCCTGGAGATCGAAAAGGCGTGGGAGGCTTGCGCAGTGATCACTTCTTGGGACTTCTCGTGAAGCTCGACACCGCGTCTCGACGCCGCATTGAAGTGTTTGAGTTGAGGCTCCGTATCGAGTTGGCCACTATCGAGGCTTACCATAGAGTTTGTCAGCCGGAAAATCCGCTTCTGTTCATCAATAACGTACCAGGTCGGCTCTCCATCGTTATCGGCCTGGTGCCCCCAGAGGAATTTGTGGAAGCGGCAGGGTTGGTGCGCTTGGTCAGGCATGTTTACGGCCGAGCATCGGATATCCTGCACGGTCGATCGAGTATGGTTGATGCCCCCGCCGTGATAATCGACGAATGGCGCAGTATCGTTGAGAGGTTGGAGACTCTAGCTGGCGTACAGCCAGTTGTGGATTCGAACTAAAGATTTCTGGATGCTCGATTACCAGCCCACTGTATACGCTCTGCTTGCCTCAATAGCGGTAGTGTTGAAAACGGCCGCTTGGAAGGCGTCGGCGTCTCTACCGCCAGCCATCGAGGGAGACTTCCGGGCCGTTGGCAAGATAGCTGCGGAGCGCGCTGGCGGTAGTGTCCACGAATTCCTCTGGGATAGCGTCGGCGTCAACCCAGCGGACCTGCGCGTGCTTGCGCGGTTCGCGATTCACGGGCTCGCCGGTCCATTCGTGGGCGGCGAAGACGACGGTGAGGAAGCCATTGGGGGCTTCCACGCCCCAGGCGCCATGGATGATGTGGGCGACCTTCAAGCACTCGGGCTTCACGGTCAGGCCCGTCTCCTCGTACAGCTCTCGCACCGCCGTCTCGGTGATGGGCTCGCCGGGTTCGCTCTTGCCGACCGGGAGGTCCCACATGCCCTGGGCGAACTTGGCGTTCTGGCTGCGCTGGAGGAGGACGACGCTGTTGGTGGCCTTGTCGTGGACGATGACGGCGGCGACCAGCAGGGTCATGGATTCGAGAGCGGGCGGCAGGGCTTTGGGCTGGTCGTCGGTTGTCCGCTGAGCCACGGCTTGTGTCCCTTCGTCGGCCGGATGGTGGCAGCTTAGGCCAGTGCTTCGCGTGCGCGGCGGGCGAGTTCGGCGGCTCCGGGCACTTTGCGGCGCTGATAGATCGAGAGGGTGGAGCGGAGCGAGGTGATCGCTTTGCGGGTGCGGTCGGACGTCATTCCCTCCATCAGGTTCAGGGCCTGTGACCAGGCGGTGACGGCTTCGTCGGCTCGGGCCTGGGCGGCGAGGCTGTCGCCGAGATCGGCGTGAGTGAGGGCGTGGACGCGCTTGTACTTCTCAGGGTCCCAGCGCACCAGGGCGTCGCGGTGTTGTTGTTCGGTGCCGACGTGGTCGGCGAGGTCGGTCAGGGTGCGGGCGGTGTGGCTGGCGACGGTGCCGGCGGCCGGGCCACTGACTCGGGAGTAGCTGGGCTGGGGGCCATCGTCACGCAGGAGGGCATCCTCAGCGGCGAGCAGGGCACGGGCTGCCGCGGGCCTCTCACCCACGGCAGCGTATGCGCGGGCGTGAGTGATGTGCAGCAGCGCCTCGGTCTGGCCATCGACGTGGCCCAGACCGCGGGTGAGGGCCCCTTCGACGAGGTCGACGCAGTGGTGGGGCTGTTTGAGGCTGAGGGCTTGGTGGGCGAGGGCGCGCATCATCCAGGCGGCGTGACCGCGCGGGTCGGCTTCACAGGCGAGTTGGTAGCCGACCTGGTAGTAACGCTGAGCGGCGCCTTCTTGGCCGAGGTCGTGGTGCTTCCATCCGGCTAGGTAAGCGAGCTCGGCAACGGCGCCGAAGGCGGCCTGCCGTAAGGCTTCGTTCGGGAAGCGTCCGCGGAGCGTGGGGGCGGCGGTGTCGGCGAGGTAGGCGGTGACGGTGGTCAGCCCGTGGCCTCCGCCGAGGCGTTCGTCGGCCGCACTGAAGGCTGCGGTGATCTGCCGTACGACCTCCACGTCCTCGATCCCGACCAGCGAGCTGCCGGTGCGGGCCCGCAACATGCGGGCGGTGGCCTCGTGGTCGTAGAAGAGCGGCATAGCCACGCCAGCCGTGGTGAAGGCAGCCACGGCCAGGAAACGGCGGCGCTCGACGTCGGCACGTCCCAGATCGGTGGCGGCCAGAACAGGATCGGGCTCTTCCGACGCAGCAGTTTCGGGCGCTCGCAGGCCGATCTCGACCGAGGTGATGGTGCGGCCTGCTCGGCGGGACAGCGCCTCAGCGAGGTACTGGCCGGTCCGTCCGGTCGGCCGACGTGTGCCGTTGGCCCAGTGAGAGACGGCCGACTTGTTGGTCTGGAGGATCTCGCCGTTCTCGGTCGCGATACGCCGGATGTCCTTCGCCAGAGCCTCGTAGGTGCAGCCGATCGCCTCGATGACGTCACGCAGGCGGGAGTTGGGACCTCTCGGCGCTGCTGCCACGATCGCCTCCGCTCAGGAGCTGTAAACCGCGTATACCGCTTCAACTGCCTCTCACCGTACCCACTGTGCGTGACGGAGGGTTCACTAATCATCAGCCGCCCGGCCCCGGTCCGACACCGTGACCAGGCTCCCCGCTTCGGGCCGGGCGGTTCCCCGAAGTTCCGTACGCCTACACCGGGTTCGGGCATTCCTGTGCCCGAACCCGGCCGATCAGAGACGGAGACACGGTGACCACCATCGACACCAAGGCCATCACGGTCGAGCTGCCCGAGGCGTTCGACGAGCGCTGGAGCCGCTTGCCCGGCATCCAGGTCGACGGCCGGCGCATCACCATCGACCCGGCCGAGTACTTCTTCCGCTTCGAGTCCAGCTCCTGGCTCGTCGCCGACTGGGAGCTGGTCAAGTCCCAGCTCCTGGAGGTGCAGGAGAGCACTGAGAGCGCCGTCGAGCAGCTCGCACTGGACTTCATCAAGGCCCACGCCGAGTCCACCTCGGACGCTGCCCACGTGCTGTCCACCGCCCACGCGGTGTACAGGTACCTCTTCCGCGACGAGCACCTCGCTGGCCTCGGCCTGCCGCAGATCACCGCCGAGCATCTGCGGATGCTGCGCGAGGCGGCCACGCTGATGGCGCTGAACAAGGTGGAGCTGGACGGGCACATCTCCAACGTCGGCCCGTGCTGGTTCTTCCCCGCCGCCACCTCCGTCGTCTTCGACCTGAGCGACGAGATGGGCGGCATGCTCGACGAGGTCTACCACGGCGGCTGGTTCAACGAGCACCGCCGCATCGAGTCCATCAAGGCCCACGCCGCCCTCGGGGGCCGACTTGTGCACGGCTGCCAGTCCGTGCCGGACCAGACCGGTGGCGTCGTCGCGCCCTACGGTGCCTCGATGGCCGCCTTCCGTGACGACCTCGCGGCCTTCAAGGCCGGATGGATCGAGCAGGTCTACGCCCACCGCGTGAGCCCAGCCGCGTAACACCGCACACCAGGCTCCGGGGCGGGCCGGCACCCCTCGCCCACCCTGGACGCCCTCAACCTCCTTGGAGCCATCACGTGACCGCGAACCCCAGCGCCGAACTCCTCGACAACCTGCTCACCATGGTCGGCCGCACCACCGCCGGGCGCGAGGAGGTGCGCGTGTGGTCCATGTCCGGTGTCGAGCGCCTGACCTTCCCCGACGCCACCACCGCGATCTTCAAGTACGCGAAGCGGCCCTTCGACAGCGAGGATCAAGCTCTCCGTCTGGCGCGCACGCTCGGCGTTCCCGTCCCGCAGGTCCACGCCTCCGCGGTCCTGGACGGCTGGCTCGGCATGCTCATGGAGGACCTCGACCCCGCCGTCCGCGACGCCGACGACCTCGACGGCACCGCCGCGGCCGTGGTCCTGCACGGCACCCGTACTGCACCCGCCCTGCCCGTCCTCGACCAGGCCCGCCTCCGTACGCTGCCGGACCGCGCCCTGGAGCACCTCGCCCAACTCCGCAAGGCCGACCGGTGGCAGGAGGCGGACGACGTCGAGGACGCGCTCGATCGGATCGCCCAGGCCGCCGAGACACGCTCGGCCGGTGCCACAGTGGCTCCATTCGGCTGGGTGCACTCCGAGTTCCACCCCACCAGCCTCCACATCGGCCGACACGGCTGGCGGCTGCTGGACTTCGCCCGCGCCTTCACCGGCCCCGGCCTGCTCGACCTCGCCAGCTGGCACGGCACTGTCGACGCCCCCGACCCCGTACGCCTGCGGGTCTTCCTGGAGCAGTACGTCACCGCCGGCGGCACCCCCGACGCCCTCACCCAGCGTGGCGGGCTCACCGCCGAGAATTGGGCCCTGGGCTGGCATCGCATGTGGGCCGTCGAGTGGTTCATGGAGCAGTCGATCCGCTGGATCAACGACCCAGCCACCGACCCCGCCTACATCAAGGCCGTACGCCGCCACCTCACCGACGTCCTCCACTTCCTGGGGGTCTAGGTGCTCGCCCACGCTTCCCCCTGGTACGTCCACGCCCTACAACGCACCACGGCAAACCCTGCCGAGCCACTCTCGGTCCCCGCGCGGATGGAGTGGACCACGCGGCCGGGCACCGGGCCCGGCGCCGAGACTCTCGGCCCGGACCTGCGGCGCAAGCGGCTGCTGGAACTCGGCTGCGGCCCCGGCCACAACGCCGCCCACCTCGCCACCCGCTACGGTGCCCAGGTCACCGGCGTCGACCTCGTCGGCCTGCAGGTCCGTCGAGCCCGCTCGCACTACGGCCGGTTGAACAGCCTCACCTTCGTGGCGGGCCACGCTCTGTACTACCTGCAAGCCTCAGACGAGCAATTCGACGCGGTTTACTCCGTCTTCGGCGCCATCGGGCTCGTCGCCCCCGAACTCCTACTCCCGGCCATCGCCCAGCACCTCAAGCCCGGCCGCACTCTCGCCTTCTCCGTTCCTCACCCGCAACGCGGCGGCCTCCGCCCGGCCACCGACGACCGGCCGCGCCGCGACTACGTCACCCTCCCCGACCGCACCCGACTGCCCCTCGCCCGCTGGGACTTCGACGCCGACCGCTGGGAGAAACACCTCGACCGCGCTGGCCTCTGGCTGACCTCGGCCAAGGAGTTCCACGACGCCCGCCACGGAGGCTGTTGGCCCACCACCCTGCTGATCACCGCGCGCAAACTCTGACCCTCACCCCGGCTCCCCTGGGAGAATCCGATGCGCCCGCCCTACCTGCTCCTCGACATCGACGGCGTCCTCATACCTTTCCCCGACGCGGAGGGCTCGACCCCAGCCACCCACGCCCGCCACGACGTCGTCCCCACTGGCCGCAGCGCCGACGCCCCGGTCACCATCTGGCTCAACCCCGCCCATGGCCCCATGCTCATGGAAGTGATCCGTACCGGCATGGTCACGCCGGTCTGGTGCACCAGTTGGCGCCAGGACGCCGCCACTCTGATCGGACCGCTCCTCGGTCTCCCACCCCTGCCGCACGTCGATCTCCCGCGCCCCAAGATCACAACAAGCCACCCCAACGGCTACCTGTGGAAACGCGACTACGTCGACGCGTGGCTGGCTGACGCCCCCGCTGTGTGGATTGACGACGACTTCACTGACCTCGACCACTCCTGGGCCGCGGAGCGCACCGCCCGTGGCGCGGTGACCCTGCTGGTACAGCCTGATCCCCGTGCCGGGCTGCAGGCTGAACACCTGGCCGAAGCCCGAGCGTGGTCCGGGCGGCTACTCGCCGTGCGGACTGGTGCACCCGCTGCTCCAAGCGGAACCGAAGCAGCCTGACGCGGAGCCGTGGCAGAACAGTCGATGCCCCCGCCGCGCGGTATGGCGAGGGCATCCGACCGGGTTCAGCGGTGCCGACCACGTTCTTCGGGCGCCATGTTCACTGGTGTGGCCGGAGGATGTGGAGCGGCGGACATGGACGTCGTGCCGCTGATGGTGCTTTTCCTACGTGCTGCCTGAGCGCGCCTGTCCGGTTGAGCGGTGATGCGCCAGTTGAGGACCTCGGCGGGATGCTCGGCACTGTCGAGTTCCCTCCGGGCGCCGACCTCGGACAGGAGGCGGCGGGGGTTGTGGCCGGCGGTCTCGGCGCGGGCGAGGGTCGTGGTCAGGGCTGGCCATGCGGGATCGGAGAGGACGCGGTCGGCGTGGTCGGGGAGGACTGCGCGCAGGTCCTGCTCGAAGCGGTTGGCTGTTGTGGCACGTGGTGCGCGATGGGCGAGATCCGCCAAGACTGGCTGGGCGGCCTGCTGGTAACCGGCCTGCAGGTGGCGGAAGGCTTCTTCGGCCGCGGCGGCCTGCTGCTCGTGACCGCGCTGCTCATGCCACTTGGCGGCGGCGCGCGCCACGTGGAGCGCGGCGAAGATCAGGGCGATGGCGAGTCCGCCCGGATTGTGTGAGGCGTAGGCGAGTTCCTTGGCGGCTTCCCGCAGGGCGGTAGCGGCCTGGTGGTCGGCCCGGATCGCCGAGCGGCGGGCGCGGTTGAACGCCCGTGCCGCGGCCTGCAGTTCGGCCCGATGCCCGCCGTTGGCGGTGAGGGCCAGGTTGTGAAGGGTGTCGCCGAAGGCATCCAGGTACCCCTGGGCCACGGTGTCGTCTCCCGAGTCGAGGACGGCGTGGGCGTCGCGGATGGCGGTTTCGGCGCGGTGCCACCGTTCGGCCGGGTCCGCCATCTGCTGGGGGCGGTCGGCCAGGGGCTGGGTGGGGAGGCGTTCACACAGGCGGTTGTAGGACAAGTCGGGGGCGAGGCTTGAGCCCCCGAACCAGATGGGCTCGTCCTTGCTGGTGTCGCCGGGCGCGGCCAGGCTGTAGCCGGTCACCTCGCCGGTCTCGGGGCCGATGCGCGGCTTGACCTGGATGCCGAGGGAGCGCAGCACGGTGAAGTATTCGTCGATGCTGCGTACGGCGGCGGCGACCGCGTACGCCTGCGCGCGCAGCCACTCCCGCGCGGTCTCCTCCCGGCCCTGGCGTTCCGCCTTCGCCCGCTCGGCGCCGGTCGGGGTACGCGGGGCAGTGTGGTCACCGGACTTCAGGCGGCGCAGCCCGAACTCGGCCTCGATCTTGCGGCATTCCAGCTGTGCCCGCCAGCCGTCCCGGTTCGTACGAGGGCGGCGGCCGTCGGCTCGGACGGTGGTGGCCATGATGTGGATGTGGTCGTCGGCATGCCGGACCGCGATCCAGCGGCACGCCTTGTCGTCTCCCTCGGGGGCGATGCCCGTGGCGGCTACGACGCGGCGGGCAACCTCGGCCCACTCAGCGTCGGTGAGGTAGCGGTCGCCGGGCGCGGTGCGCACCGGGCAGTGCCACACATGCTGCGGTGGCTGCTTTCCGCCGAGTTCCCGGGTGCGGAGGTCGACGTGGTGGTCCAGGCGCCGGGCGAGCTGGGTGTAGGTGGCGGTGGGGTCGCGGCCGGGGTCGGGGGCGCCGGCCATGTCCCAGGCAGCCACGATGTGGGGGTCCGTGTGCTCGTCGCGCCTCCCCTTGCCGAAGAGGTAGTTGATCAGGCCGAGGGTGCTGGAGCCGGTGGAGACGTCAGGCACCATGACCGGTTCCTTCCGCCAAGAGCCGGTCCATGAGTGCGTAACTGGCCTGGGCGGCCTGCTCAATGCGGTCGAGGACGGCCTCGGCACGCTCGGGTATCGCGCCGGAGTGGATGGCTGTCGTGACCTGGTTGAGGTTGGTGCCGATCCGGTTCAGCGCCTTGGTGTGCGCTTCGATGGCTTCCACAAGCGGGCGGATGGGGTCGTCCTCTGGGCTGCCGACCATGCCCGCCTTGCCGAGCGCGACGGCGAGGGCGGCGTCGCCGACGAAGCCGGCGAACTTCTGGTGGCGCCGCCTGGCCTCGGCATCGATGAGGCGGACCGCGGTCGGGGTAAAGCGGATCTTCTTTTCCTGGTCGCGTTTCTCGATAGTGCGCTTGCGGTTCATCCGCGCGGGCAGTGCGGGGGCGTCGGGCTCACGCCACGAGGGCTGCTCAACGGCCGCGGGCGCTTGACGGGCAGACGTCTCGGCGAGTGGGGTGTTGGAGCCGGCGACGGGCTGCTCGGTGCTGTCGGCGGGAGACGCGGTGCGGGGCTCGGGCATCCCCTCCTCAGGCTCGGGCGCCCGCTGGCGCCCGGCCCCCTCTCCCGCCGCCACCCCAGGGGCGGAGGCAAGCGCGGACGAAGCCCCGTTAGGGGCTCGTTCGCTCCAGCTTGCTGCTGTTCGTCGGTCCCGGCTGAACCAACCCCAGCGGCGGGACGAAGAGGGGTTCGTGTCGTTCTCGGTGTGCATGGTGGGTGCTCCGAAGGAGAGGGGGATCGGGCTGTGTCACGTCCGTCGCATCCGTCGCATGCCTGGTCAACGCAGGTACGGAGACGCGGGCAGGTACGGAGAAATCCGTCCCGGCGACAGAGTCCGTCCCCGCGCTGACCTGCGCGGGGACGGATGCGACGGAGTGATACGGACCCCGGTGGGATCAGAGAGCGCGCTTCGGTCCGGCGGGGCCACCGGGCGGGCCGACAGGCAGCGTCCCCGCCGGGGCGGCGGGCGGCCTGCCCTGCGGCATGCGGGCGGGGGCGGCGCCGCGTTCGGGCTCGGGTGCCGCCTCGACGAGGTCAGGGCAGTTGCGGGCCCAGGCGTCCAGGAACCGGTTGCGCATGTATGCCTTGGCCTGCCTGCCCTTGTCGAACCGGTAGTTGGCCGGGCTGATGTTGAAGTCCCGCAGCAGGTTGCTCAGGTGGTACGCGTTCAGCCCTTTGGTGCCGTACTCCGCCCACGGGGCCTCAGCGTCCTGGAGCAGCGAGGCGACCAGATCCTGAGTGGCCAGGGCCTCGGGGTTGTCCGCCTGCGCGAAGATGCGGTGGATGTCGCGCAGGAGCCGCGTCTTGAGGCTGCTCTGCTCGTCCTGGGCCGCCTCGTGGCGGGTCATGGCCAAGCAGGCGGCACGAGCCTGGGCGGGCCACTGGCCGCCTGCCAGGTCGGCGATGATGACCAGCGGCTCCCAGGTGTCCGCCGCCCGGTCTTCCACCGGCATCTGCGGCACCATTCGGGCAGCCTGCCCGCGCAGGGGACCCAGCCAGGCGGTCAGCCGGTCACGCAGCGCGTTGAGTTCCGGCACCGAATACCGGGAGCGGAACGGGGTGACCTTTTCGCCCGGCTTGCGCTTCTGCATCCGCAGAACGACCGCCCGATCCATGACCGTGTCCGGCAAGTCGCCGATACCCGCGATGGCAGCCATGGCGAAGGTAGGGAACGGGGTCGGTTTGTGATCCGGACCGGAGATTCGCCAGGCGGGCCGGTTGCGCTGGTGCCCGGCATTCAGCAGGCCGCGCAGGATCTCACTGTCACCGGTCGCCTTGGGGCCGAAGATGGTGTCCGCCTCGTCCACCAGCAGAGTAGGCGGGTTCTTGCCGATGATCCGGAAGATGACCGCCGGGGAGGTGTTCACCGTCATCATCGGCTGGTGCACTGTCTCGTGGAGTACATCCAGAACCCGGGACTTGCCGCACCCCTTCGTAGGGCTCACCACCGCCAGACGCGGAGCATGCTGCAGAGCCGTCTGGATGTGCGTGGCCGCCACCCACAAGGTGACAGTGGTCAGCGCCTCCTCGCTGGGCAGTACCACGTACTTGCCGATCGCTGCCCGCAACTCGTCCAGCAGCGCGACCCCCTCAGCGGCTACCTGAGCACCGGCGCCTTCATGGCCGCCGGCGCGTGTCCCGCCATCGGTGGCTGCGCTCTCTTGTTGCTCGGCCCGCTCCACGGGGACGTCGGTCCCCGGCGACAGGTGACGGCCGCTGTCCCGGTCCCCGCTGCGGTCCCCTGGTGCAACTCCAGAGTCTTGGGGACCGGTCCCCGTTGGCGCGCCGATGCCGCTGACCTGCACGTCTCCAACGGAATTGGGTATGGGGACCGTGGTTCGCGCCGACAGGGGACCGGATGTATCGCGGGGACGGTCCCCTGATACCGCATCAGCAGAATGCTCGTCCCCGCGGCGTCCGGGGACGCCTTGACCGGGGACCGCGACCTCGGGCCAGTTGACCTCGGGGACCGTGTTCGGGTTGGTGGGGGACGTAGAGTCCTCCATAGACGTTCCTCTCAGACGAGGGGCAGGACGGGCAAGGTCCAGCCCCTCGTCGGCTTGTTCGTTCAGGGATGGGCTGTGTGCGGGGGACTCTCCGGCCTTCGGCGTTGGCGCGCCGAGGGCCGTTTCCGTGTCCCGGGCCTCCGGCGGCTCAGGAGGCCAGACCCCACTCGTCTCGGCCCTCGATCAGATCCCGCTCGTAGCGCAGCAGCTCGGCCTCGGGGTACAGCACCCGCTTGCCGATCTTGATGCCGCGCGGGCCCTTCTCGATCTGGCGCCAGTAGCGGACAGTGCTCTCCGCTGTGCGGTAGCGCTCGGCGACCTCGGCGGTGGTCAGGTATCGCATGCATTCCCAATCGACTAGGCGGCAATCCGTTCTGCATAGGTTGTACTCGACGATCGCCGGTTAACCAAATCGGCAAGGATATGTTTCAATTGGGATAGTGATGGTCATGATGGAGGTCCGATGACAGGCGATAAGGCCGACGGCGGTGAGGTGCCGCTGCTCTATAGCGAGGGCAACATCGCCGCACGGGTGGCACTGGAGCGCGAGGTCAGAGGGTGGAGCACGATCGAGCTGGCAGACCGGGTGTCCAAGGCCGGCGTCAAGATGAACCAGACCGCCGTCTGGCGCATTGAGAACGGCACGCCACGCCGCCGTATCAACGTCGACGAAGCCCTCGCCTTCGCCCGCGTCTTCGAGCTGCCCCTCGAAGAGCTGATGTCCCCGCCGTTGGAAGGGCTGGACCTCGACAGCAGACGGCTCGTCCAGGAAGCCGTCGAGGCGTACTACGAGACACGCGACGCCGAGGACCGCCTGCACCGCGCCGTCATCGGTATCGCCGACTACATCCAGGCCCACCCCGACAGCTCACGGGCCATCCACGAACAGTGCCTTCGCCTCATGGGCGACGAGCGCGACGCCCGCACCCTCACCGAGCACATCGAGGGCGGCGGCTACCACCGATAACCAACCCGAGGGAGAAGCCACTTGGCGAACATTCAGAAGCGCCCCAATGGCAAATGGCGGGCCCGCTACCGAGACCTCGACGGCAAGGAGCACGCCCGCCACTTCGACCGCAAGATCGACGCTCAGCGCTGGCTGGACGAGGTCACGGCCAGCATCGTGACCGGCCAATACGTGGACCCGCGCGCCGGACGGATCACCTTCGAGAAGTACGCGAAGAAGTGGGAGGAGTCACTCATCGCCAGCGAGGCGGGGGAGCGCATCACCGACAACGCGCTCCGACTCCATCTCGTCCCGGCACTGGGCTCCCGCGCCATGGCGGCGATACGCCGCAACGACCTCCAGGTGCTCTTCAAGAGCCTGTCCGAGCTGCTCGGCCCCGGCAGCGTGCGCAACGTCTACGACGTCCTCGTGCGCCTCATGACCGCGGCCGTCGAGGACAAGGTCATCGCCTCCAGCCCGTGCCGCCGGATCACCCTTCCGCCCATGCCGGACGAGGAGGTCACCCCGCCCACGGTTGCGCAGGTCGAGGCCATGGCCCGCGTGATGCCGCCGTACATCCGCGCGGCGATCGTCACCCTTGCCGGATCAGGCTTGCGAATAGGCGAGTTGCTCGGCCTCAAGGTCTCGGACGTCGACTTCAAGGCCGGCACCCTCCGGGTAGAGCGGCAGCGCCTCCAGTCCGGGAAGATCGGCCCGCCGAAGACCGCCAAGTCCCGGCGTACCGTCCCGGTCGGTGAGGTGGCCACAGACGCCCTCCTCGCGCACCTCGCCGCACGCCCCTCCAAGGAGTGGCTGTTCACGATGGAGGAGGGTGAGCCTCTCAACTACCGCCGCTGGAAGACGGAGTGGAACTGCGCCCGCAGGACGCTTCAAGCAGCGGAGAACGAGGCGGCCGAGCGCGAGGGCCGCAAGCCCGTCGAGCTGCCGCACATGGTGACCCACGACCTGCGCCACTTCTACGCCTCCGCCCTCATCGCCGGCGGCGCGAGCGTCAAGCAGGTCCAGCTGGTTCTCGGCCACGCGTCCGCAGTCATCACGCTGCGGATCTACGCCCACCTGTGGCCGGGCGAAGAAGACCGCACCCGGACCGTCATGGACGCCGTTCTCGGCGGCCTGCGGACCGGGTGCGGACTGGGAGACGCTGCAACCATAGAAATCGCAGGTCAGAAGGCATGATTAAAGATCAAGCCTTCTTCGTCTCCCAGAAGATCTTGTCGATCTGGGCGATGTAGTCCAGGGCCTTCTGGCCCGTCGCCGGGTCGGAGGAGGCCTTGGCGGCGGAGAGGGACTTGACCGCCTCGTTGACCAGGGTGTGCAGCTCCGGGTAGCTCTCGAAGTGCGGCGGCTTGAAGTAGTCGCTCCAGAGCACGTCCAGGTGGTGCTTGGCGAGCTCGGCGCGCTGCTCCTTGATCACCGTGGCACGGATCTGGAAGTGCGGGTCGTCGTTGGCGGCCATCTTCTCCTGGATGGCCTTCACCGACTCCGCCTCGATGCGGGCCTGAGCGGGGTCGTACACACCGCAGGGCAGGTCGCAGTGGGCGCTGACCTTGACCTTGGGGGCAAACAGGCGGGAAAGCATGGAGCGTTCCTTCCTCGTGATCGTCTTCTCAGGTGGGACATTACTCCCTGAGGGACTGGTTTTCCCGAGTGCCCCCCAGGGCTTAGGACAAAAGTCCGGGGTCAGACTGGGACTGTGGAGGAACGGACCGGGGAGGTGCCGGGGATGCCGGAGCTGTCGCAGGAGACCGAGCGGGGCCGGGCGCTGCCGCCCTTCGGGATCGCCGAGGTCACGGGTCCCTCCATGGTGCCCACGCTGCGTCACGGGGACCGGCTGCTGCTGCGGTACGGCACTCCGGTCAGGCCGGGGGAGATCGTCGTCCTGCGTCACCCGTTCCAGCAGGATCTGCTGGTCGTCAAGCGCGCGGTCGAGCGCCGCGAGGGCGGCTGGTGGGTGCTCGGCGACAACCCGTACGCCGGTGGGGACAGCACCGACTACGGCGTCGTGCCCGAGGAGTTGATCCTCGGGCGGGCGTGGCTGCGCTACCGCCCGCCGGCCGGCCGGCGCTCGCCGCTGGCGCTGCTGCGCTGGGCGTTCTCGGCGGCCAGGCCGTTGCCGTCGGACCGGTCGGCGGCCAGGCGCTTGCGGGCGCGGTAGGCGGCGACGTTGGCGCGGGTCGCGCAGCGGTCGGAGCAGTAGCGCCGGGAGCGGTTGGTGGAGGTGTCCAGGTAGGCGTTGCGGCAGGGGGCGGCCTGGCACAGGCCCAGCCGGTCGACGCCGTACTCGGTCAGGTGGAAGGCCAGGCCCATCGCGGCGATGGCCGCGTACCCGGCGGTCGCGTTCGACGGGTGGTCGGCCAGGTGCATGTGCCACAGCGGGCGGCCGTCGTCGTCGCGGTGGTCGTGGCCCGAGATCTGCGGGCTGACCGGGAACTCCAGCAGCAGGGAGTTGAGCAGGTCCACGGCCAGCGTCTCGTCACCCGCGTCGGCCGCCTCGAACACCGAGCGCAGCCTGCCGCGCACCGAACGGAATCGTGTGACATCGGCGTCGGCGGCGCGGCGGGCCGCCGACGCGTTGGCGCCGAAGAGGTCGCGCACCGCCTCGACCGAGGTCAGGGAGTCCTTGCCCTGGCCCGGCTCCTCGCTGTTGACGAGTCGCACGGCGTAATCCGAGTAATGGGCGAGTTCCACTTGTAGTCCTTACGGAGGCGCTCTATGGTCGTGTCCGCGGCCGGGTAACAGCCGATCGCGCTTCCAGGGTATTACGCATGCGGGGAAAGGGACGGGAAATCGTGACCACCACGGGTACGGGAACGAACTGGACCGCCTGGCAGGAGAGCTGGGACCGGCAGCAGGAGTGGTACCTCCCCGACCGCGAGGAGCGGTTCCGGGTCATGCTCGACATGGTCGAGGCGCTCGTCGGCACCGCCCCGCGCGTGCTCGACCTCGCCTGCGGCACCGGCAGCATCACCGCGCGGCTGCTCGCCCGCTTCCCCGGGGCGACCAGCACCGGCGTCGACCTCGACCCGGCGCTGCTGGCCATCGCGCGCGGCACCTTCGAGGGCGACGACCGGGTCACCCTCGTGGAGGCCGACCTCAAGAGCCCCGACTGGCCGGCGGCCCTGCCGCACGGGAGTTACGACGCCGTCCTCACGGCGACCGCGCTGCACTGGCTGCACAGCGGCGCCCTCGCCACGCTCTACGGACAGCTCGCCCCGCTGGTGCGGGAGGGCGGGGTCTTCATGAACGCCGACCACATGCCCGACGAGTCCACGCCCCGGATCAACGCGGCCGAGCACGCGCAGCGTCACGCCGGCATGGAGCGGGCCAAGCGCGACGGCGTGCTGGACTGGTCCGAGTGGTGGCGGCTCGCCGCCCAGGACCCGGTCCTCGCCGGACCCACCGCCCGCCGCTACGAGATCTACGGCGAGCACGCGGACGGCGACACCCCCTCCGCCGCCTGGCATGCGGCGGCCCTGCGCGAGAAGGGGTTCGCGGAGGTCCGGCCGGTGTGGTGCTCGCCCTCGGACACCCTGCTGCTCGCCCTGAAGTGACAACGCGCGAGGGGCGGTACGGGGCTGAACCCGTACCGCCCCTCGCGGGTCGCGGCTTACAGCACCTTCGACAGGAACGACTTGGTGCGGTCGTGCTGGGGGTCGGTCAGGACGTCGCGCGGGTGGCCGAACTCGACGACCACGCCGCCGTCCATGAAGACCAGGCTGTCCCCGACCTCACGGGCGAAGCCCATCTCGTGGGTGACGACGACCATCGTCATGCCCGACTCGGCCAGGTCGCGCATGACGTCCAGGACGTCACCCACCAGCTCCGGGTCGAGCGCCGACGTCGGCTCGTCGAACAGCATCAGCTTGGGCTCCATGGCGAGCGCCCGCGCGATCGCCACCCGCTGCTGCTGGCCGCCGGAGAGCTGGGAGGGGTAGTTGCCCGCCTTGTCGGCGAGGCCCACCCGCTCCAGCAGCTCCATCGCCTGCTCCTGCGCCGCCCGCCGGGAGACGCCCTTGACCTGCACGGGCGCCTCGGCGATGTTCTCCGCGGCCGTCATGTGCGGGAAGAGGTTGAAGCGCTGGAAGACCATGCCGATGTCCCGGCGCTTCAGCGCGACCTCGCTGTCGCGCAGCTCGTACAGCTTGTCGCCCTTCTGGCGGTAGCCGACCAGCTCGCCGTCGACGTAGAGGCGTCCGGCGTTGACCTTCTCCAGGTGGTTGATGCACCTGAGGAACGTCGACTTGCCCGAGCCGGAGGGGCCGATGAGGCAGAACACCTCGCCCGGCTTCACCTCCAGGTCGATGCCCTTGAGGACCTCCACCGAGCCGAAGGACTTGTGCACGCCCTCGGACTTCACCATCGGCACGATCGCCTTCGGCGGAGTGTCCGTCTTGCTCAGCTTGTCGGTCATGCCGCGCCTCCCTTCGGACGGCCCAGGGAGAACATGTTCGCCTTCACCTTCTGCCACGGGGTGGCAGGCAGCTGGCGGCTGGAGCCTCGGGCGTAGTACCGCTCGATGTAGTACTGGCCCACGCTCAGGATCGAGGTCATGATCAGGTACCAGGCGGCGGCGAGGAAGTACATCTCCACCGGTGCGCCCGAGTTCTGGCCGATGTCCTGGGCGTAGCGGAAGAGTTCGGGATACTGGACGGCCGCCACGAGCGAGGTCGTCTTCAGCATGTTGATCACTTCGTTGCCCGTGGGCGGCACGATCACGCGCATCGCCTGCGGGATGACGACCCGGCGCAGCGTCTTGGCGTGGCTCATGCCCAGCGCGTGCGACGCCTCGGTCTGCCCCTCGTCGACCGCGAGCAGGCCGGCCCGGCAGATCTCCGCCATGTAGGCGGCCTCGTTGAGGCCGAGGCCCAGCAGCGCCGTGAGCAGCGGCGTCATGAAGTCCGACCAGTAGTTCTTGTAGATCGGGCCCAGGTTGATGTACTCGAAGACGAGACCCAGGTTGAACCACAGGAACAGCTGCACCAGCACCGGGGTGCCGCGGAAGAACCAGATGTAGAACCAGGAGATCGACGAGGTCACCGGGTTCTTCGACAGCCGCATCACCGCGAGGACGATGCCGCCCACGATGCCGATCACCATCGACAGGACCGTCAGCAGCAGCGTCTTGCCGACGCCGGTCAGGATGCGGTCGTCGAAGAAGTAGTCGGGGACCGCCTGCCAGTTGATCTTGCCCTGGCTGAAGGCGTACACGATCGCCGCGAGCAGGGCGATGGCGACGACGGCGGACACGTAGCGTCCGTAGTGCTTGACCGGGATGGCCCTGATGGCCTCCGGCACGGCCGGGGCAGCGCCCTTGTCCCCGGCCGTCTTCTCGATGTCAGTCACAGGTATTGCCTCTCGGTGGCCGCTGAGGTTCCGCGGATCACTTGCCGCCGTTGACCGCGGCTTCCTTGACGGCGCCGTCCTGCGCGCCCCACGTCTTGAGGATCTTGGCGTACTCGCCGTTCTTGATGATCGCGTCCAGCGCGGCCTTGAGGGCGTCGCGCAGCTGCGTGTCCTTCTTGGCGACCGCGATGCCGTACGGCGCCGCCTCGACCTGGTCGCCCACGACCTCGAAGTCCTTGCCGCCGCCGGAGGTCTTCACCGCGTAGGCGGCGACCGGGAAGTCGGAGGAGGCCGCGTCCACACCACCGGAGCGCAGCCGGGTCTGGGACTGCTGGTCGTCGTCGAACGGCTCGATGTGGATCTTCTTGCCGGCCGCGCACTTCTTGTTCTCCTGCTTGGCCAGGTCCTCGGAGACCGTGCCGCGCTGGACCGCGAGCTTCTTGCCGCACAGGTCCGACCAGTCGGTGATGCCCTTGGTGTCGCCCTTGCGCGTGTAGATGGAGACGCCGGCCGTCAGGTAGTCGACGAAGTCGACGCCCTCGCCGACCTTCTTGCCGGTGTCGGGGTCGACACCCTCCTGCCGGTTCTTGTTGTCCGTCATCGCGGACATGGCCATGTTGAAGCGGCCGGAGCGCAGACCGGTCAGCAGGCCGTCGAACGTGCCTTCCTTGAAGGTGAACTTGACGCCGAGCTGGTCGCCCAGGGCGGTGGCGATGTCCGGGTCGATGCCGACGACCTTGCCCGAGGAGTCCTTGAACTCGACCGGGGCGTAGTGGATGTCGGAGCCGACCAGGATCTCGCCCTTGTCCCGGATGTCGGCGGGGAGCAGCTTGGCGAGCGGGGCGTCGCTGGAGGTGCTGCCGGCGTCCTTGCTCTTGGTCTGGTCACCGCAGCCGGTGAGGAGCAGGGAGCCCGCGACCGCGATCGCACCGACCGCTGCGATCCGGGACCGTGCGGTCGTACGACGGGTGGAGCTTGCGGTCATCGTGGTTCCTCCGGCGGATGGGAAGAGAAGACGTACCGATGGGTCGACGAGAACACACACCTTCGGGTGTCGCGACCTCGTGGGTTTACGGCATCTTGCCATTCGGACTGGGCCATTCAGGGGCGTCACAATGTCAAAATCGGATAACGGGTGATCGAGAACCGCATCAGGTCGGTACATCAGCGCTCTATTCATGCCGGATGATCTGCGGAAATACGCTGTTCACACCGGAAGATCCGCACGGGGTCTCATCATGCGGACGGCTGCTGTGCGGTGTTTCGGGGGATTCGCGAGGCGCTTGAGGTTCTCCTGAGGCACCCTCCGAGGTGCCCGCGGGATGCCCGCGAGGTGTCAGCGAGGGGCTCCCGGGGCACCCCTGGCGCGCTCCCGGCATTCCGGGGCGACATGTGACCTAGCGCCTAATGGACTCGTGGTCCGTCCCTCCGTCCGGTATGAAGGTTCTTTACACCCCTCATCCGGGGCTCAGGGCGCGTGTGCGGCGCGCCCGTCGCGTATGTGCTCGTACGTATCCGTCAATCGAGCCGTGCGCGGTGCCCGCCCACTCCTCACCCGGAGTGGTCGACCCTCAACCATGCATACCTAAGGGGTAAGACAAAGTGGCAGCGGAGATCGTCAATCCTCGCAGCGACAGCGGTGCCGGACCGGAGGGCGGGGCCGAGCCCCTGGACTCCTTCGACCCCGCTTTCGCGCTGCACCGTGGCGGCAAGATGGCCGTGCGGGCCACCGTGCCGGTCACGGACACGGAAGACCTTTCCCTCGCGTACACCCCCGGCGTCGCGCGCGTGTGCACCGCGATCGCGGAACAGCCGGAGCTGGTCAACGACTACACCTGGAAGTCCTCGGTCGTCGCCGTCGTCACCGACGGCACGGCCGTGCTCGGTCTCGGGGACATCGGTCCCGAGGCCTCCCTCCCCGTGATGGAGGGCAAGGCGATCCTGTTCAAGCAGTTCGGCGGAGTCGACGCGGTGCCGATCGCGCTCGACTGCACCGGAGTCGACGAGATCGTGGAGACCGTCGTCCGCCTCGCCCCGTCCTTCGGCGGTGTGAACCTGGAGGACATCTCCGCGCCGCGCTGCTTCGAGATCGAGCGGCGCCTGCAGGAGCGGCTGGACATCCCGGTCTTCCACGACGACCAGCACGGCACCGCCGTGGTCACGCTGGCGGCGCTGCGCAACGCGGCCCGCCTCAGCGGACGCGAGATCGGGCAACTGCGCGTCGTCATCTCCGGGGCCGGGGCGGCCGGTGTCGCCATCGCCCGGATGCTGATCGAGGCCGGGATCGGGGACGTCGCGGTCGCGGACCGCAAGGGCGTCGTCTCCGCCGACCGGACCGACCTGACCGACGTCAAGCGGGAGTTGGCCTCCTTCACCAACAAGGCCGGTCTCACCGGCACGCTGGAGGACGCGCTGGCCGGCGCCGACGTGTTCATCGGCGTCTCCGGCGGCACGGTCGCGGAGGAGGCGGTCGCCTCCATGGCGAAGGGCGCCTTCGTCTTCGCCATGGCCAACCCGAACCCCGAGGTGCACCCGGAGGTCGCGCACAAGTACGCGGCCGTCGTCGCCACCGGGCGCTCGGACTTCCCGAACCAGATCAACAACGTGCTGGCCTTCCCCGGCATCTTCGCCGGGGCGCTGCAGGTGCGGGCCTCCCGGATCACCGAGGGGATGAAGATCGCCGCGGCCGAGGCGCTCGCCGCGGTCGTCGGCGACGACCTCGCCGCCGACTACGTGATCCCCTCGCCGTTCGACGAGCGGGTCGCCCCGGCGGTCACCGCCGCGGTCGCGGCGGCCGCCCGTGCGGAGGGCGTCGCCCGGCGCTGACGGCGCGCGCAGGGGTGTGAGCGTGAACGGCCTCGTCCGCAAGGGCGGGGCCGTTCTGTTCTTCCGAAAGCCGCGGACGTGCTCGCGCAAGAGGGTGTGTGTCACACCACCGGCCGGTTCCGCCGGAGCGGTGCGGAATCTATCGTCGGCGGCATGTTCGCTGCCTATGCCGCCCGGATCGACCGTGACCAGCCGCTCTCCGGCCTTGAGTTGGGGGAGCGCCCGGCCCCCGGGGCCCGGCCCGGCTGGAGCGTCATCGACGTGCGCGCCGCCTCCCTCAATCACCACGACCTCTGGTCCCTGCGGGGCGTCGGACTCCCCGAGGAACGGCTGCCGATGATCCTCGGCTGCGACGCGGCCGGGATCGACGAGGACGGCAACGAGGTCGTCCTGCACTCCGTCATCGGCCAGAGCGGCCACGGGGTCGGTCCCCGCGAACCCCGCTCCATCCTCACCGAGCGCTATCAGGGCACCTTCGCCGAGCGGGTCGCCGTGCCCACCTGGAACGTGCTGCCCAAGCCGAAGGAGCTGTCCTTCGCCGAGGCCGCCTGTCTGCCCACCGCCTGGCTGACCGCGTACCGGATGCTGTTCACCAACGCCGGGGTGCGGCCCGGCGACTCGGTCCTGGTGCAGGGGGCCGGCGGCGGTGTCGCCACGGCCGCGATCGTGCTCGGCCGGGCTGCCGGACTGCGGGTGTTCGCCACCAGCCGGGACGAGGCGAAGCGGAAGCGGGCACTGGAGCTGGGCGCCGTCGAGGCCCTGGAGCCGGGGGCGCGGCTGCCGCAGCGGGTGGACGCCGTCATCGAGACCGTGGGCGCCGCGACCTGGTCGCACTCCGTCAAGTCGCTGCGGCCCGGCGGCACCGTCGTGATCTCCGGGGCCACCAGCGGCGACCGGCCCTCGCACGCCGAGCTGACCCGGATCTTCTTCCTGGAGCTGAAGGTCGTCGGCTCCACCATGGGCACCAAGGACGAGCTGGAGGATCTGCTCGCCTTCTGTGCCGCGACCGGTGTGCGGCCGGTCGTCGACGAGGTGCTGCCGCTGGACCGGGCCCGGGAGGGCTTCGAGCGGCTGCAGTCCGGTGAGCAGTTCGGGAAGATCGTGCTCAGCAACTCCTGAACTCCTTCTCGGGCGGGGCGGGATGAGCTGCGCGGAACGAGGTGCGCGGCGTGAGGTGCGCACAGGCGGGTCCGGATGCCGGGCCCGCCTTTTCGCGGACTCGCTTGTCAACTTTGATTGACAAGCGTGACGCGTCAACCTAAGTTGACATCATGACGGATGCAACGGATCTCGCCCAGCGGGCCGGTGACCGCGATCCGCGGGTCGGGCTGCGGGCCGTGGCCGCACTGCGCAGGCTGCTGGAGCAGCTGGAGGCGGTGCAGGTGCGCGGCGCGCGCAATCAGGGCTGGTCGTGGCAGGAGATCGCCGCCGAGCTGGGAGTCAGCAGGCAGGCCGTGCACAAGAAGTACGGGAGGCAGTGATGTTCGAACGCTTCACCAAGGACGCCCGGGACGTCGTCCGCCGCGCGGTCGAGCACGCGGAGCGCGCCGGGGTACGGTCCGTCGGCGCCGAGCATCTGCTGCTCGCCCTCCTCGACCGCGAGGGCAGCCGGGCCTCCTTCGCCCTCGCCGCGCTCGGCCTCGCCGAACGCAAGGAGTCCCTGCGCCTGGCGCTGGCCGAGGCCCGCCGCCGGGCGGGACTGACCCGCGCGGACACGGACGCCCTCGCCGGACTCGGGATCGACGTCACGGAGATCGTGTCCCGGGTCGAGGAGGCGCACGGCGCCGGGGCGCTGTCCGGCGACCGCCGCGAGACGGCCGGCTGGTCCGGCCGCCGGACCTTCGAGCAGGACGCCAAGGACGTGCTGGAGGGTGCCCTGCGCGCCGCCATCGGCCACCGCGACCGGCGCATCGGCGACGAACACCTCCTGCTCGCCCTGACCGTACGGCCCGGAGTGCCCGCCGAGGTGCTCGCCGACCACGGGGTGACCCAGGAGTCGCTGCACCGGGTCCTGTACGGCGAGGGGGCGGCGCAGGCGGGCTGACGCCGCTTCGGGCCGCCCCCCCCTGCCGGAGCCGGAGGGGCTCGGACCTCAGCCGGAGGGGCTCAGACCTTCGGGCCGCCGAGTATCGCCCCGATGTGGGCCGCCGCCGACGACAGGCGGCGGCGGACGTCCTGGAGCTGGTCCTCGGTGACACCGTGGTCGCGGGCCGCGTCCCGGACGTCGTCCCGGAAGCGGTCCAGCAGGCGGTCGAGGTCACGGGCCGGATCGCCCGTGGCGGGCTCATGGGCCCACGCCGGTTCGTACTCCATCGGGAAGTCCGGCGAGGTGGCGGAGTAGTCGGGGACTGGCGGCTCGGCCTTCATGCTGCCCGCGCCGGACCTGCCCGGCTCGGACTCGGCCGCACCGGGCCCCGTTGCGCCAGGCCCTGTCGCACCGGACCCTGTCGCGCCAGAGCCCGCCGCGCCGGTCCGCCTGCCGTGTTCCTTGCCGAAGTCGCCGAACTCCCGGGCCAGCTCGGCCAGTCCCTCACGGACGCCCGTCGGCCAGTCGCCGCGGGTGAAGTGGTCCTGCACCCGCTCCTGGACCCGGTTCGCCAGCCGGCGCATCTCCTCCTGGGCCTGGGCGTTGGCCCGAGACTGCGCCTCCTGGGCCTGGCGCCGCGCCTGCTGGGCCTCCTCGCGGGCGCGGCGGCTCTCGTCCTTGGCGCGCCGGGCCTGCTCCTTCCACTCCTGCCTGGCGCGGCGCATCTCCTCCTTGGCGGTCCGCCACGCCTCGGCGTCCCCGTGGCCGGCCTGGGCGTCGGAGGAGCCCGCACGCGCGGCCCCCGCGTCGCCGCCGCGGGTGCGGGAGGCCGCCGCGCGCATCTCGCGCCGCAGGTCGCCCGCGGCGCCCCGCACATCGGCCTTGATCTCGGCCGCGAGCTCCGCGACCGACTCACCGATCTCCAGCTCCAGGTCGGCCAGTTCGCCGCTGCGGCCGGCCAGCTCGGCGCGGCCCGCGTCGGTGATGGAGTACACCTTCCGGCCGCCCTCGGAGGTGTGGGTGACCAGGCCCTCCGCCTCCAGCTTGGCCAGGCGCGGGTAGACCGTGCCGGCCGAGGGGGCGTACAGGCCCTGGAAGCGTTCTTCGAGGAGCCTGATCACCTCGTAGCCGTGGCGCGGGGCCTCGTCGAGGAGCTTGAGGAGGTACAGGCGGAGGCGGCCGTGGGCGAAGACGGGGGGCATGTCAGAGCACCTTCTTGTCGGTCGTGCCGTCCGCGGGGGAGGCGGGGGCGGAGCCGGGGGCGGTCTCCCCGGGGATGTCGTCGTCCTCCCCGGCCGGGCGGCGCAGCAGGGCGATCGAACCGGAGACCGTGGTGGCCCGGAGCTTGCCGGTGCCC
This sequence comes from Streptomyces sp. NPDC046860, assembly GCF_040645115.1. Classification (NCBI taxonomy): domain Bacteria; kingdom Bacillati; phylum Actinomycetota; class Actinomycetes; order Kitasatosporales; family Streptomycetaceae; genus Streptomyces; species Streptomyces sp. NPDC046860. The sequence goes on from NZ_JBEYXQ010000001.1 coordinate 306,439, forward strand.
GAGCCGAGGCGTCCGGTGATCTTGTGCGCGCCCCACTGGCCCTGCACGCGCAGGCCGTCGAAGGCGTTGGAGATCGATCCGCTGGCGGTGTTCGCCTCCACGTCCGCGTCCGCCGGGTGCGGGAGCCGTATGGCGATCTCGCCCGAGACACTGGTCAGGCGCACGTCGGTGGGGCCCTCCGGGTCCAGGTCGATGATCATGGAGCCGCTGACCGAGTCGGCGCGGACGGAGGGGCCCGTGCCGTCGACCACGGTCAGGTCGCCGGAGACCGACTTGAACCTCAGCTCGCCGCTGACGGCCTGGGCCTCCACATTGCCCGAGACGGTGTCCGCGCGGACCGGGCCGGAGACGCCGACGAGGGTGGTGTCGCCGGTGACGCCCTTGACCACCGAGGGGCCGCGCACCCCGGAGACGACCGCCGCGGCGCCCACCACGCCCACCTCGACGCGGGTGCCCGAGGGTACAGCGAGGGAGACGACCGCGCTGCGGCGCCAGCCGTCGCGGTCCAGCCACTTCAGGAAGCCCTTCCAGGGCAGGTCCTCGTACGCCACCGTCAGGACGCCCTGGCGCTCGGTGACGATCAGGGGAGGGCCCTCGATGTCCGAGATCTGCAGGCGGGCGGAGCTCTCCTCGGTGCCCACGACGTTCACCGTGCCGTTGACGATGCGGACGTTCAGCTCGGTCACCGGGGCGTCGAAGGTCAGCTTCTGGGGTTCGGCGACGGTCCACTCGGACACGGGTCCTCCTCGGGCGTGACGCGGACAAGAGGGCGGAGCGGGGCGAGGTGCGGTGCGCGAGCGTGCCTGCTCGTCACGCCATATCGCGTCTCCTGTCAATCACGATATATCGTGCCTGTCGGAAGTCAAGACACCCTTTCGGGGGACGAGGAGGGCGAGCCGCGAAGGCGATCGGACTCGCGGTGTCCGGGCATGCGTGAGGGCACCGGCCGCCGGTGGGGCCGGTGCCCTCACGTGAGAACCGGGGCGGAAGCCGGGTTACTCGTCGTCCTCGTCGTCCAGCCGGGCGAGCCAGGTGGCCAGGCGTTCCACCGGGACCTCGAAGTCGGGGTTCAGGTCGACGAACGTGCGCAGTTGCTCGGCGAGCCACTCGAAGGTGACCTCTTCCTCGCCGCGCCGCTTCTCCAGTTCTTCGATGCCTCGGTCGGTGAAGTACATGGATGACGCTCCGTCGGTCGGTGCAGGGGTAGGTCCGGTCCTGGGCGGGAAGAACCCTCATTCGCGGACGTGACCGCGAGCACGGAGGGTGCCGCCCGCTCCGGCTGGGGAGCCGGTCGAGGACAGGAAAAGCATAGGCAGCCTCCGGGCGCGGTGGGCAGCCGGTGCCGCGAGGCGGCGGCGGGGGCGCCGGGCGCCGCGGTACCGGGGGACCTGCGGGGGAGAGGACGGGGGAGTCCGATGAACGGGGAATCGACGCGGGTAGCGCGGATCGAGCTGCCGGACGGCACGCCGGTGTGGGCCCGGATCTCGGGGGCCGAGGAGCTGTCGTACACCGACACCGGCTTCCACGACCGGGTGGAGGCGAGCGTGGAGAGCCTGCACTCGCTGATCACCGGGGTCGCCCGCTCGCTGTCCGGCCCGCTCAGCGCGGTGCGGCCGGACGAGGTCAGCGTGGAGTTCGGCATCGAGCTGACCGCGAAGGCCGGCAAGGTCGTCGGCCTGCTCGCGGACGGCGAGGCCAAGGCGGCGCTGACGGTCACCCTGACGTGGAACGGCGGCCCGCCCGAGCCGGGCCCGGTGCCGGGTACCGCGCCGGACGGGTCCGGGTCCGGTACTGGTCCGTTCGGCGGGAGCGGACCGGGAGCCGGTCCCGGCCCGGGCGGCTCCGGCGGCCTGGCGTCACCGGGCGCGGGCCCGCCCCCCGCCCCGCGCGCGCCCGCCCCGCCCACGGGCACCGCCTACGCGCCGGGCACGGGCACCGTCCACGCGTCGAGCACGCGCATCGCCCGCGCGTCAGACACGGACACCGCCCAAGCCTCAGACACAGCCACCGCCCAAGCCTCAGGCACAGGCACCGGTCACGGAGAGGGCCCGGCGGGGACGCCGGACCCGGGGGACCTCCCCGGCCCGCCCCCCTCCGAGGCGTCCCCCTCCATGCCCGCTCGCCGCCCCTCCTCAACCCCCCGGTCCGGGGCGTTGGTCGGCGTGCGGGGGCATGCGGGATGAGCGTGGGGTACGGCGGGGGCGCACCGGACGGGGGCGGTGCTGCGGAACTTGCGCTGCGTGACCTCGTTCTGGCGGCGACCGTACGCATTCATCGCGCGGGGGCCGGGTATGCCCACGACGAGCCCGTCAGCTTCCTCGGCAGTGGTTTCTTCGTCGCGCCGAACTGGGTTCTGACCTGCGCACACGTGGTTCACGCCGGGGAGGGGGGCGAGGTCACCGTGGTGTACCGGACCAGCCCCTGGGACGACCCGCGCGCGGTGCCCGGACGCGTGGCCGCGATGCTTCCCGAGCGGACCGGCGGCCCCGTGCCCGCGAACTGGCCCGCGCCCGACCTCGCCCTGGTCCGGCTGCGCGAACCGGCCGGCCACACCTGCGTGTACGTCTCCGAGCGCCCCAACCCCCACTTCGGCGGCACCGGGGTGTTCTACGCGGGCTGGACCGCGCCCCGGGGCAGGCTGCAGATCCTGGACGGGCGGCTCACCGTGCAGGGGACCATCAGCGCCTGGTCGCCCGAGGAACAGGTCCGGCTCGGACAGAACGACCTGCCCTCCGGCGTCTCCGGCGGGCCCGTGGTCGACCTCGTGCGCGGTGAGGTCGTGGGCGTGCTCAAGTCGCGCGCGGACCACGGGGGCGGCGGCACCTCCATCGGGGTGGAACGCCTGCGCACCCTGCGCCTGCCCGCCGACGGCAACGACGTGTACCAGTCCGTCTTCCACGCCCACGACCGCTACCACCGCGACCGCCAGCAGGCCGCCGACTCGCCCGACCCCACCTGGGCCGACATCCAGGGCGAGCTAGGCGCCCGCCCCGGCCGCACCCTCAGCCCGCAGCAGCGCGGCGAACTGCTCGGGCTGCTCGCCGACCTGCCCCCGCCCGCGAGCACCCGCGGCCTGCTCGACGTGCTCCGCTCGCTGCCCGACTTCCGCGTGCCCTCCCTCGTCCCCGCCCCGCGCGGCTGGCGGGACGGGCTGGGGCTGCTCTACGAGCACGCCCGCCCGGACGGCGCGCTGAAGCTGGTGCTCGAGTACGCGATGGCCGTGCTCGCCGCCGAACGCCCGGCCGCCCCCAGCACGCTCGCCGCCGAACGCGCCCTGTGGGAGTGGGTGCGGCACACGGCGGCCGGGCTGGACAGCGGTTACCGCCACACCCTCGCCCAGCGCCGGGCCGGGCTGCTCGGCCGTACCCGGGCGGACGACGAAAGGGCCGCGTCCGGCGCGGACACGGTGACGGCGCCGCGGCCGGCGCGCCCCCGCCCCGCCGGGCCGGACCGGTCCCCGGACGCCTCCGTGCTGCTGGTGGTGCTGAGCCGGGGCTGGGAGCCGGACCACTGCGACTGGTCGGTGTCGGTGGGCGGCGGCCCCGAGGAGGAGCCGACCCGGCTCTACGAGGGCGAACGCGCCCCGCTGGCCGTCCTGTCGGACCATGTGGCGGCGCCCCTGGCCGAGGCGTTCCGGCACTGCGACCGGCCGGGCAGGCCCGCCGTCCTCTACGCGGCCCTGCCCCACCTTCACCTCGGCCTGCCCGTGGACGACTGGCGGCTCGCACCCGGCGGCGCCGCCCTCGGCGCCGAACGGCCGGTCCTGGTCCGCTGTTCGGACCGCGACCAGCTCCCCGACGAGGAACCGCCGTCCCGGCGGAGCGGTTCCGCGCCCTGGGAGGCGTACGGCGCGGGGGACTTGGACGCCGAGCGCCGGGACCGCTGGCGGCGGCTGCACCTGCGCGAGGCCCAGGCCGAGGTGCTGGACTGCGACGACGGCGTCCGCAGACCCGTACCGGAAGCGGCGGCGCTGCGCGGGCTCGCGCCGTACACCGTGCCGGTGCTGTGCCGGCCCGGGGACCCGCGTTCCACGGACGACCCCGCCGCGCTCGGCCGGGTGCTGCGGGCCGGGTTCGGGGTGGTGCTGTGGCGCCGCAGGCGGGGGCCGGACGCGGTGTGCGGGGAGTTCCACCGGGGCGTGAAGGCGGCCGTGGACGACAGCGAGGGCGCCAGGTCCCTGCCCGGCGCGGTGCACGCGCTGCGCGGACAGGTCGGCGCCGGGGACACCGAGTCCTTCTGGGCCCACGGCACCGCGCTGCTGTACGACGACCCGTACCGCCCCCTGCCCGGCACCGGGGACCTGCTGGAGGCGCCGTGATCCGGGGCGCCGGTTCGTTCCTGGTCCCCTTACCAGGCGCCGGACGGGTCGATACCGTGAGGGGCGTTCCACGGCTGCCCCCGGCGACGAGTGACGACGAGGACCGCACATGACGGAATCCAGCGAGTGGCTCATCTACCGAGGCGCCGGGGAACCCCATGACGGCATGAGCCGGCTGCCCCCGCCGCCGCCCTGGCGGGACTTCTCCGGCCGCGCCGCGGACACCGCCCGTACCGAGGGCGAGGACGGCGACGGCTCCCGCGACCGCAGGCTCGGCGCGCACCGGCACCTGGCCGAACTGCACCGGCCCGGCGCCGAGGAGCTGGAGATGATCAACGCGGCGCTGTACCTGCGCCGTCCGCTCCTGGTCACCGGCAGCCCCGGCGCGGGCAAGAGCACGCTCGCGCACTCCGTGGCCTACGAGCTGGGGCTCGGCGAGGTGCTGCGCTGGTCCGTCGTCAGCCGTTCGACCCTGCTCGACGGGCTGTACCACTACGACGCCATCGCCCGTCTCCAGGACGTGCAGATCGCCGCGCAGGGCGGGTACGGCGGCGCGGCCGGGAGCCCCGGCTCGGTCGAGGCCATCGGCGGGTACATCCGGCTCGGCCCGCTCGGCACCGCCCTGCTGCCCTCGGACACCCCGCGCGTGCTGCTCATCGACGAACTCGACAAGAGCGACATCGACCTGCCCAACGACCTGCTGAACGTGCTGGAGGAGGGCGAGTTCGAGATACCCGAGCTGCGGCGCCTGGCCGACCGGCTGCCCGGGGGCGAGGCCGAGGTGCTCACCGCCGACGGCACCAAGGCACGGGTGCGCGACGGCCGGGTGCGCTGCACCTCGTTCCCCTTCGTGGTCCTCACCAGCAACGGCGAACGGGACTTCCCCGCCCCGCTGATGCGCCGCTGCATCCACCTGGAGCTGGGCCGGCCCGACCACAACCGGCTCGCCACCTTCGTCCGCGCGCACCTGGGCGACGAGGCCGCGCGGGCCGGGGACGACCTGATCGCCCGCTTCCTGGAGCGTTCGCGCGGCGAACTCCTCGCCACCGACCAGTTGCTGAACGCCATCTACCTCACCGACGCGGCCGCCCCGCCCAGCCGCGAGCGCCTCGCCGACCTGCTCGTCCAGCGACTCGACCGCCCGAGGTGAGGAGCCGATGCCCGACGCCCCGGCACGACACGGCCCCGACACCCCCGACCGGCTCGCGGAACTCGTCCTGCACCTCAGGGGAGCCGGACTGGAGCCGGACGCCGAGGGGCTGAGCGACGCCCTGTGGCTGGCCCGGTGGACGGGCGGCCGGTCTGCGGACGGCCCGGCCGGGCGGGACCCGGACCCCGGTCCCGCCGCGCCCGCTCCCGTCCCCCCGCCAGCGCCCCGGCCGCCCGTCCCGCGCCGGGACCCCGAGCCGGCGCCCGCCGGTCCCGACCGGAGCGTCCCGCTCTACCCGGCGGCCCGCACCGGCCGCCCCCGCACCGCCGTGCGGCTCGCCGCGCTCCCGGTCGGCGTGCCCGCCGCTCCCGCCCTGCCTTCCGCACTCGAACTCCAGCGCGCATTACGTCCGTTGCAGGCGTACCGCAGTGCCGCGCCGCCGCTGCGCCGGGAGCTGGACGAGACTGCGACCGCCGAACTCAGCGCCCAGGCATGCGGGTTGATCCTGCCGGTGTACCGGGAGACGCGGCGCGGCGACACCCGGCTCCAGCTCGTGCTGGACGCGGCCCCCTCGATGCGGGTGTGGGACCGGCTCTTCACCGAACTCGAAGAGGTCTTCGCCCGGCTCGGCGCCTTCGCGGACATCCGGATCGCCCATCTGCACACCGGCCCCGACGGGGAGGCGACGGTCAGCGCCGGCGCCGATCCCGGGGGCGCGCCCCAGCACACCGTCGACCGGCTCAGCGATCCCACCGGGCGCCGGATCACCCTCCTGGTCAGCGACTGCGCGGGCCCCCTGTGGCGTTCGGGCCGTGCGCACCGCCTGCTGCACCGGCTGGCCCGGATCGCCCCCGTCGCCGTGCTCCAGCCGCTCCCGCAGCGGCTGTGGAGCCGCACCCGGCTGCCGGTCACCTACGCCGCGCTGACCCGCGGCGACACCCCCGGCGGCACCGCGCTGCGGGTACGCACCCCGGACGGCGCACCCCTCGTACCGCCGCCGGGCGTGCTGCCCGTGCCGGTGCTGCCGCCCGAACCGGTGGCGCTCGGGGCGTGGGCGCGGCTGCTCGCCGGGGCCGGTGCCGGGCCGGTGCCCGGCGCGGTGGGCTGGGTGCGCGCCGACCAGCGGCCCGCGCCGCAGGCGGGCGGCGGACGCGCGCCGACGCCGGTGGAGCGGGTCAGCAGGTTCCGCTCCACCGCCTCACCGGCAGCCGGACGCCTCGCCGTCTACCTCGCCGCCGCCCCGCTCTGCCTGCCGGTGATGCGGCTGGTGCAGCGCACCATGCTGCCCGGCTCCGGCCCGGCCGAACTCGCCGAGGTGCTCCTCGGCGGCCTCGTCCGGAGGGCGGGGGAGGACCACGGGCCGGACGCGGGCCAGTGGTACGAGATGGAGCCGGCGGTGCGCGAGGCGCTGCTGTCCACGCTCGGCCGGGACGAGGCACTGCTCGTCCTCAAGCACTGCTCCGAGTACATCGAGCAGCGCTTCGGCAAGGGCGGCGCCAACTTCCCGGCCCTCGCCCTCGCCCAGCTCGGCGGCCCCTCCCAGCCGGGGCGGGCCGAGGAGACGGCGGCGGGCGCCCGCCTGTTCGGCGCGTACCCGGGCGAGAACGGCGACGCCACCCTCGTCCCCCAGCCCTTCGCCGAGGTCGCCGCGCGGGTGCTGGAGCGGTTCATGCCGCTGCCGGAGCAGTTCCGGATCTACGGCACCCGCCTCGGCCCCGCCGCCGGACCCCGGCCCGCGCACCCGGCGGTGCTCCGGGCCCGCACCCTGCTCGCCCGCTTCGGCACCGACGGCATGGTGCAGGACGTGATCGACGCCGTCCAGCTGCTGCGCGGCGCCACCGAGAACGAGCGGCCCGCCGGGGCGGACCCCGGCCTGTGGGCCGAGTACGCGCACGCCACGCTGCGGCTGTGGGAGGTGCAGGGCGGGCCCGCGCTGCTGGCCGAGGCGGAGGCCGCCGCCGAGCGTGCCGCGGCCCACCCGCACGCCCAGCGGGAGCGGGCGGCGCTGGCCCGTGTGCTGCACGCGGGCGCCACCGACCGCAGACGGCACGGCGACCGGCCCGGCGCCCTGGACCTGCTGCGCCGCGCCGACCGGGAGTACGCCGTCGCCTGCGCCGCGCCCGACCTCGAACCCGGCCAGGCGCTGCGGCTGACCCTGGAACGGGTCGGCGCGCTGGAGGCGCAGTGGCGGCTCGGCGGGGACAGCGCCCTGCTCCAGGTCGCGGTCGGCATGCTGGAGGCGTTCGCCGACGTCTGGCCCGACCGCAGACAGCGTCCCGGTGACCTTCCGCTCGCCCACGGCAGACTCCTGCTGCGCCTGGCCGACGCCACCGGCGACCCCGAGCAGGCGCGCGGCCACGCCGCGCAGGCCGCCGCCTCGCTGCGCGACGCGCTGGCCGCCGGACCGGCGCCGGGCACGGCGGGCGACGACGCGGGACGCGACCCGGTCCGGACACGGCTCGACCTGGCCGACGCCCTGCTGCGCTCCGGCGGCGACCTCGACGAGGCCCGCGGGCACGTCGACGCCGCGCTCGCCGCCACCACCGGACGCGCCCTGCGCTCCCGGCTGCACGTGCGGGCCGGCCGGATCGGGGTGGCCCGGTACGCCGAGACGGGCGAGTCGCGTGAACTGCGCGAAGCGGCGCAGGCGTTCGCGCGCGCGGCCGCCGACACCTCACGGGAGGCCCCCGGTTACCCGTCCGTGCTCGCCGAGTGGGGTGAGGTGCTGCTGCGGCTCGCGGACGCCGAGAGCGGCGAACTCGCCCGGCAGTCCCTCGCGCAGGCGATCCGGGTGCTGCGGGACTGCCGCCGCGAGACCCACACCGGCAGCAGGCACGCCGCGCACCGCCTGCTGATGCTGGGCCGCGCCCTGATGCGGCGCTACCGGCTGCACGCCGACCGGGTCGACCTGCGCGAGGCCGAGCACCTCTTCGGGCTCGCGGCGGCCGAGGCGGACGACCCGCTGCTGGCGGCGCGCTGCTCCCTGGAGCTGGGCCAGGCGCAGTACGAGGCGTACCGCGGCCTGGCCCGGCCGACCCGGCTGGACGACGCCGTGGACGCCTTCCGCGCGGCGGCCGAGTCGGCGCGGGAGGCCGAGGCGGCGGCCGAGTCGGACCGCGCCCGCCGGATCGCCGTCGAACTGTGCGCGCAGGCGCACCACTGGCGGGGTATGTCCTATGAGGCGGCGTCCCGGCCGCGCGCGGCCCGCGAGGCCTACCGCGCGGCCCGCGCCGAGTGGGCGCGTCTGCCCGAGGGCACCCTCGGCACCGGCGCCCCGACGGCCGAGGACACCGCCGGCCGGCTGGCCGGGCTCGGCTGACCGGACCGCGGCGAGGGACATCACGGGAGGCAGCGATGACGAGCGCGGGCGACGAGACGGCCGTACCGGAGCACGGCGAGCCGCTGCCCGATCTGCTGGCGATGGACCTGGAGGAGCTGCGCACCCTGGACCACCCCGTCCTGCGCGAGGTCCTGGAGACGCTCACCGAGCGGGCCCGGCAACCCGCCGAGATGCTCTGGGGCTTCAACAACTGCCTCTAAGGGCTGTCCCGCAATCCCCAGCGGGCGCGCGACGACAGCTACGGCACCTCGCCGCGTTGTCGGATCATCCGCATACATCCAGTATGCGGATGACCCTCCGCCTTGCGATGCACCGCATCTGACGCCGCGCGCTGATCCGCCGGGGATTACGGGACAGCCCTTAGATACTGGTCACTCCACGGCGGAAACCGGCAAGTTCCGCCGCCGTGCGTTTGGCTTCGGGCGCCGGCCGGGCATGGGCCCGCACACACGGGCGAACGAGCCGCGCCCGCATCACGCCGCGCGGGGGTACGGGGGTGCTGCGATGTCCGGGACGACCGCGGCCCCGGCGCGGGCCAGACCGCGCCCCTTCCGCCAGTTCATCGTCAAGGCGCACGGCCGCTGCAACCTCGCCTGCCGCTACTGCTACCTGTACGAGGGCCCCGACCGCACCTGGCGCGACCGCCCCGCCGCCGCCCCCGCCGAGGTGCTGGACCGCACCGCCGACCGCATCGCCCGGCACGCCCGCGACCACGCCCTGCCCGCGCTCTCCCTCGTCCTGCACGGCGGCGAACCCCTGCTGGCCGGGGCCGGCACCCTGGCCGGCTTCACCACCACCGTGCGCGCCCGCGTGCCCAGGGGCTGCGCCGTCCACGCCACCGTGCAGACCAACGCCACCCTGCTCACCCACGACCGGGTGGCCGTCCTCGCCCGGCACGGCATCCGGGTCGGCATCAGCCTCGACGGCGGCAGCGCCGCGCTCAACCACCGCCGCGTCGACCACGCCGGACGCCCCTCCTGGCCCGCCGCCGCACGCGGCGCCCGCCTGGTCGCCGACCGCTTCCCCGAGGCGTACGCGGGCGTCCTCACCGTCGTCGACCCCACCACCGACCCCGTCGGGACCTACGAATCGCTGCTCACCCTGCGCCCGCCCGCGCTCGACCTGCTGCTGCCGCACGGCAACTGGTCGGCACCGCCCCCGCACCGGGGCGAGTACGGCCGCTGGCTGTGCCGGGTCTTCGACCGCTGGTGGTCCGCCGGGCGGCGCGAGACACGGGTACGGCTCTTCGAGGAGTGCCTCGCCCTGCTGCTCGGCCTGCCCGCCGCCACCGAGTCCCTCGGCCTCGCCCCCTTCGACGCCGTCGTCATCGAGACCGACGGCTCCATCGAACAGGTCGACTCGCTGAAGTCCGCCTACGACGGCGCCGCCGAGACCGGACTCGACGTCTTCCGGCACGACTTCGACCAGGCCCTCGCCCACCCCGGCGTCGCCGCCCGGCAGGCCGGTCTCGCCGGACTGTCCGCACACTGCCGCGCCTGCCCGCTGGTCACGGTGTGCGGGGGCGGCCACTACGCCCACCGCTACCGCGCCGGGCACGGCTTCGGGAACCCGTCGGTGTACTGCGCCGACCTCCAGCTCCTCATCCGGCACGTGGCCGCCCGGCTCGCCCGGGCCGGCGCCCGCCCGGCCGCCGACGAAGGGGGCGCCCCGTGACCGCTCCGCTGGACCGCGCCCTCGCCGAACTCAGCCGCACCGAGGGCGGACCCGACACCCTCGCCCTCCTCGTCCGCGACCAGGACACCCGGCGCATGCTCCTGCTGCGCGCCGTCCTCGACGCCGCCGAGGCGGCCGGCCCCGCCGACTGCCCGCCCGCCGCGAAACGGCGGCTGCGCGAGGACTGGGCCCTGCTGGTGGCGGCCGACCGGGCCGCCGAAGGACCCCGCTCGCCCGCGCGGGACCGCCTCACCCACCCCTTCACCGGCCCCTGGGCCAGACGCTGCCTGACCGCGCTGACCGGCGGCGACGGCGCCCGCACCGGCCGGCTCCCGCTCGACCTGGCCTACTTCGGCGCCGTGGCGGTGGCCGCCGCCGCCCGCGCCGGTCTGCCCTTCACCACCGAGGTCACCGCCCGCGACGGCGTGCTCTGCCTGCCCTCCCTCGGCGCCCTGCGCATCGCGCGCACCGGCGCGGACCGGATCGAGGTACGGCACAAGAACGGCCGCCTGACCCTGCGCAGACGCGGCGCCTCCGACGTCCACGTCCGGCTGGAGCAGGGCGTCGGCGCCTGGTCCGGCGCCCCGGCCTGGACCCCGGCCCACGCCCTGCCCGGCCTGCTGCCCGGCGCCGCCCCCGTACCGCTGGACGACCTCGACCCGTACCGCACCCCGCCCAGGGACCCCGGCCGCTTCGCGTTCAGCGGGCCCATGGGGCCCGACCACGCCGAACGCAAGCGCTGGCTCCAGGCGTGGTCCGGCACCGCTCAGGCTCTGCGCACCGGCGGCGAACAACGGCTCACCGAGGCCGTCACCCTGCTGCGCTGCCTCGTCCCGCTCGCGTCCCCGCCCGGCTCGGACGGCCGGGGCAGCTCCAGCGGCACCCGCCGCGAGGCGTTCGGCGCGCTGCTCAGCACCACCCCCGCCACTCCGGCCGCGCTGGCCGCGACCCTCGTGCACGAGATGCAGCACACCAAACTCGCCGCGCTCGGCGAGCTGGTGGAACTGCACCGGGCCGGACCCGAGGCCCGCTACTTCGCGCCCTGGCGCCCCGACCCGCGCCCCTACGACGGACTGCTGCACGGCACCTACGCGCACCTCGCGCTGGCCGGCCACTTCCAGCGCACCGCCCTCGCCGAACCCGCCCGCCGCGAGGCGGCCTGGGCCGAACACGCCCGCTACCACGCCCAGGTCGCCGCCGCCCTGCCCGCGCTCGCCGCCTCACCGGACCTCACCGAGGCCGGACGGCGGTTCGTCGACGGCATGGCCGCCGCCCACGAACGGCTCTCCGCCCGCCCCGCACCCCGGGGGCACACGGCGCGCGCGCAGGCGTACGTCAAGGCGGCCCGCACCCTCTGGGCCCAGCGACGGCCCCCCACGCCACCGATCCCGAACCGGTGAAATGCCGACTTACCACCCCCGGCTGCGCGAAGATCGGCGCACCGAGGCGTTCGTCTCCGGCGGTCGCCGTACTCCCCAGAGCCGCGCCGAGGTTCTACGATTTCCTGTCTACGTGCTGGAGGCCGCCGCATGTCTGAAGCTCGTACGCCGGCACCGAACGGGAACGGGGCCGGCCGGCAGACCGTCACGATCAGCTTCGCCGGGTTCAACCGGGCCTGGGCGGCCTGGATCGGCGACCGGCTGGAGCGGCGCGGCCTCAGAGTCGTCTACCTGCGCTGGGACGCCCCGCCGGACCAGTCGCTCACCGACCTGCTGCGCGACCTCACCCTCGCCGAGGGCCGCACCCTGATCGTGGTCAGCGAGTGGTACTTCCAGCTCGGCCCGCGCGGCCACGACGAGTGGAACGCGGCCCTGCGCGAGGTGGCCGGGTCCGCTCCGGGCCGGTTCGCCGCCGTCTCCGTCACCACCGCCTCCGTGCCCTCGGCCGTCGCCGCCCTCGCCCCCGTCGACCTGACCAACATGGGCGCCGACGAGGCCGAACGCCGCCTGCTGGACCGCCTCGACCTGCCCTACGACGGCCCCCGCGCCGACGACCCGGCCCACCCGGCCCCCCGCTTCCCCGCCGCCATGCCCGACGTGTGGGGCGGCGTACCGCGCCGCAACACCCGCTTCACCGGCCGCGAGCCGCTGCTCAACGACGCCTACCACCTGCTCCAGGGCAGCGACCCCGGCGCGGGCGTCCTCACCCTGCACGGCATGTCCGGCGTCGGCAAGACCCAGCTCGCCGCCGAGTACGTCTACCGCTTCGGCTCCGAGTACGACGTCGTGTGGTGGGTCAACGCCGAGAAACGCGTCAGCTACCGCCGCCTGCTCGCCGAACTCGCCCCCAAACTCGGCCTGTCCACCGGCGCCGAGTACGGCGAGCGGCTGCGCGCCGTCCGCGACGCGCTGCGCCGGGGCACCCCGTACTCCCGCTGGCTGCTCGTGCTGGACGGCGCCGACGAACCCGACCAGATCTGGGACCTCGTCCCCACCGGCCCCGGCCACGTCCTCATCACCTCCCGCAACCCCGAGTGGAGCGAGCACAACAGCAAGCTCCTCGAAGTCCCCGTCTACGGCCGCGACGAGTCGGTCGCCTTCATCCGGCGCCGCGCGCCCCGGCTCACCGAGGCCGACGCCGACCAGCTCGCCCAGGCCCTGGAGGACCTGCCGCTGCTGCTCGACCAGACCGCGGGCTGGCTCAACGACTCCGACCTGTCGGTGGAGGAGTACATCGCCCTGCTGGACGGCGGGATCGACCAGGACGTGGTCAAGGTGTCGGCGGACTTCCCGCTCGCCTTCCAGACCGCCTGGTCGATACTGCTGAACAAGCTCCGCGAGACCGTCCCCGAATCGGTCGACCTGCTGAGGCTGTGCACCTTCTTCGCCCCCGGCTTCATCCCGGTCAGGCTGCTGAAGGAGATGAACCACGACGACCTGCCCGAACAGCTCGCCGGGCTGCTCGACGACCCGCTGCTGTGGAACAAGGCCGTCAACCAGCTCCGCCAGTACTCCGTCGTCCGGCTGGAGTCGCACGAGGCGATGCTGGACGAGGCGGTCGCCTCCGGCGAGTCGGTCTACCTGCACCGCATGGTCCACCAGATCGTGCACAAGGACATGCCCGAGACCGACCGGGGAGAGTTCATCGAGGTGGTACGCCGCGCCCTCGCCGAGGCCGACCCCGGCCGCCCCACCGACACCCGCAACTGGGACGCGTACGCCGAGATCGTCCCGCACCTCAAATACGCCGACGTGCTGCGCAGCAAGGACCGCAGGGTGCAGGGGCTGGTGCTCAACTGCCTGCGGTACATGCTCTTCGCCGGGGAGTACACCGCCGGCGTCAACCTCGGCGGCCGCGCGCTGGCCACCTGGCGCGGGCTGCTCGGCGAGTCCCACCCCCGCGTGTGGGAGGTCACCTACCACTACGCCAACCTGCTGCGCTCGGCCGGCCGCTTCCAGGAGACCGAGGCCATCGACCGGGCCGCCCGCGACCAACTGCTCGCCGAACGCGGCGAGAACGACCTCGACCACCTGAGGATGGCCGGAGGACTCGCCGCCGACCTGCGCGAACTCGGCCAGTACGACGCCGCCCTGGACCTGGACCAGCGGCTCTACCCCACCTACAAGGGCCTGTTCGGCGAACACGACTCCCGCACCCTCAACGCCCAGAACAACCTCGGCTTCACCCTGCGCCTCCTCGGCCGCTACGAAGAGGCCCGCGGCATCGACGCCCGCACCCTGGAGGCCCGCCGCCTGCTGCTCAAGGGCCGCCACCCCTGGACCCTGTTCTCCGAGGTCTCCTACGCCGTCGACCTGCGCCTGCTGGGCCGCTACACCGAGGCCGAGTCCATCCAGACCAAGAACGTCCGCGAGTACCGCATCGTCATGGGCCCGGACAACCAGAACACCCTGCGCGCCGAGCACAACCTCGCCCTGTGCAAGCTGCGCGGCGGGGACCGGGCGGCGGCCGGCCGACTGCTCACCCGCGTCCTGGAGGGGCTGGAGCGCAAGCTCGGCGACACCCACACCCACACCCTGGCCGCCGCCGTCAGCCAGAGCTGCTTCGCCCGCGAACACGGCGACATCGACCAGGCCCGCGAGGCCAGCGAGTCCGTCCTCGCCCGCTACGAACTGCTGCTGCCCGACGGCCACCCCTTCGTCATCGGCGCCCGCGCCAACCACGCCCTGGTGCTGCGCAGCGTCGGCGAACGCGACCACGCGCACGTACTGATCGAGCAGAGCCTCGCCGACATGTCCGCCGCGCTCGGCGACAGCCACCCCTACGCGCTGGGCTGCGCCGTCAACGCCGCCGCGCTGCGCAACCTCGTCGGGGACACCGAGTCCGCCGCCGAACTCAGCCGGCTCACCATCCTGCGCGCCGCCGAGACCCTCGGCCGCACCCACCCCCTCACCCTCACCGCCCGGGTCGCCCACGCGGCCGACCTGCGGGGCCTGCGGGAACGCCGGCAGGCGGAGAAGGTCGAGCAGGAGGCCCTGGCCGACCTCGCCGCCACCCTCGGCCCCCAGCACATCCACACCGTCTCCGCCCGCTCCCGCAACCGCCCCTACTGGGACTTCGAGCCGCAGGCCAGCTGAGCACGCGGGAAGGGCCCGGCCCCCGGAAATCAGATCCGGGGGCCGGGCCCTTCAGGTGCCGAAGCCGGAGGCTACGCCTCGAAGACCTCGTTCATGAGCTGCTCCTGCTCCGCCTGGTGGCGCTTGGCGGAGCCGACCGCCGGGGACGAGCCGTGCGCGCGCGAGATGCGCCGCAGCCGCTCGCCGGCCGGGACGTCGGCGCCGACCGCCAGGTCCAGGTGGTCGATCAGGTTGAGCGCGATGAACGGCCACGCACCCTGGTTCGCCGGCTCCTCCTGGGCCCACAGGTACTTCTCGGCGTTCGGGTACTTGTTGACCTCGGCCTGGAGCTCCTCGCCGGGCAGCGGGTACAGCCGCTCGATGCGGATGATCGCCGTGTCCGTGGCGCCGCGCTTCTGCCGTGCGGCCTCCAGGTCGTAGTAGACCTTGCCGGTGCAGAAGACGACCTTGCGGACCGCGGCCGGGTCGACCGTGCTGTCGCCGATCACCGGACGGAACTCGCCGGAGGTGAACTCCTCCGCCGACGAGGCCGCCGCCTTCAGACGCAGCATCGACTTCGGGGTGAAGACGATCAGCGGCTTGTGGTCCGGGTTGTGGACCTGCCAGCGCAGCAGGTGGAAGTAGTTCGCCGGCGAGGTCGGCATGGCGACCGTCATGTTGTTCTGCGCGCAGAGCTGGAGGAACCGCTCCGGACGGGCCGAGGAGTGGTCCGGGCCCTGGCCCTCGTAACCGTGCGGCAGGAGCAGGACCACACCGGAGGTCTGGTTCCACTTCTGCTCGGCCGAGGAGATGAACTCGTCGACGACCGTCTGCGCGCCGTTGACGAAGTCGCCGAACTGCGCCTCCCACATCACGAGCGCGTCGGGGCGGGCCAGCGAGTAGCCGTACTCGAAGCCCATCGCCGCGTACTCGGACAGCAGGGAGTTGTAGACGTTCAGCCGCGCCTGGTCCTCGGAGAGGTACTGCAGCGGGGTGTACTCCTCGCCGGTCTCCCGGTCGATGAGCACCGCGTGGCGCTGGCCGAAGGTGCCGCGCTGGGAGTCCTGGCCCGCGAGGCGGACCGGGGTGCCCTCCAGCAGCAGCGAGCCGACGGCCAGGGTCTCGCCCATGCCCCAGTCGATCGTGCCGTCCTCCACCATCGCCGCCCGGCGCTGGAGCTGGGGCTGCAGACGCGGGTGGACGGTGATGTTGTCCGGGACGTTGACCTGGGACTCCGCGATCCGCTTGACGACCTCCGCGGAGATCGCGGTCGGGACCGCCGTCGGGAAGCCGTCCTTCGGCGCCTGGGACTCGCCCTGAGTCGGCTGCGAGGTGACCTCGCGGACCTCGGTGAAGACCTTCTCGAGCTGGCCCTGGTAGTCCTGGAGCGCCTGCTCGGCCTCCTCCAGGGTGATGTCACCGCGACCGATGAGGGACTCGGTGTACAGCTTGCGCACCGAGCGCTTCTTGTCGATCAGGTCGTACATCAGCGGCTGGGTGAAGGCCGGGTTGTCCGACTCGTTGTGACCGCGGCGGCGGTAGCAGATGAGGTCGATCACCACGTCCTTGTTGAACGCCTGGCGGAACTCGAAGGCGAGCCGCGCGACGCGGACCACGGCCTCCGGGTCGTCGCCGTTCACGTGGAAGATCGGGGCCTCGATCATGCGGGCCACGTCGGTGGCGTACATGGACGAGCGCGAGGACTCCGGGGCGGCGGTGAAGCCGACCTGGTTGTTGATGACGATGTGGACCGTGCCGCCGGTGCGGTAGCCGCGCAGCTGCGACATGTTCAGGGTCTCGGCCACCACGCCCTGGCCCGCGAAGGCCGCGTCGCCGTGGATCGCCACCGGGAGCACGGTGAAGTCCGTGCCGCCCTTGTTGATGATGTCCTGCTTGGCGCGGGCGACGCCCTCCAGGACCGGGTCGACCGCCTCCAGGTGCGAGGGGTTGGCGACCAGGGAGACCGCGATCTGCTCGCCGTCAAGACCGGTGAAGGTGCCCTCGGCGCCCAGGTGGTACTTCACGTCACCGGAGCCGTGCATCGACTTCGGGTCGAGGTTGCCCTCGAACTCCCGGAAGATCTGCGCGTACGACTTGCCGACGATGTTGGCGAGCACGTTGAGCCGGCCGCGGTGGGCCATGCCGATGACGACCTCGTCCAGGCGCGACTCGGCCGCGGAGTCGATGACCGCGTCCAGCAGCGGGATGACGGACTCGCCGCCCTCCAGCGAGAAGCGCTTCTGGCCGACGTACTTCGTCTGCAGGAAGGTCTCGAACGCCTCGGCGGCGTTCAGGCGGCGCAGGATGCGCAGCTGCTCCTCGCGCTCCGGCTTGGAGTGCGGGCGCTCGACACGGTCCTGGATCCACTTGCGCTGCTTGGGGTCCTGGATGTGCATGAACTCGATGCCGGTGGTGCGGCAGTACGAGTCGCGCAGCACGCCGAGGATGTCGCGCAGCTTCATCATCGACTTGCCGGCGAAGCCGCCGACGGCGAACTCGCGCTCCAGGTCCCACAGGGTGAGCCCGTGCTCGGTGATGTCGAGGTCGGGGTGCTTGCGCTGCTGGTACTCCAGCGGGTCGGTGTCGGCCATGACGTGGCCGCGGACCCGGTAGGAGTGGATCAGCTCGAAGACGCGGGCGGCCTTGGTGACGTCGTCGTCGTGGCTGGCGTCGATGTCCTTGAGCCAGCGGACCGGCTCGTAGGGGATGCGCAGCGCCTCGAAGATGTCGTCGTAGAAGCCGTTCTCGCCGAGGAGAAGGTTCGCGACCTGGCGCAGGAACTCGCCGGAGGCGGCGCCCTGGATGACCCGGTGGTCGTAGGTCGACGTGAGCGTCATGACCTTGGAGACGCCGAGCTTGTTCAGGGTGTCCTGGCTGGTGCCCTGGAACTCCGCCGGGTAGTCCATGGAGCCGACGCCCATGATCACCGACTGGCCGGGCATCAGGCGCGGCACGGAGTGCACGGTGCCGAGTCCGCCGGGGTTGGTCAGGGAGACCGTGACACCGGTGAAGTCGTCCATCGTGAGCTTGCCCTCGCGGGCGCGGCGGACGATGTCCTCGTAGGCCTGCCAGAACTCGAAGAAGTTCAGCGTCTCGGCCTTCTTGATGGCCGCGACGACCAGCTGGCGGTCGCCGTTGGGCTTCACCAGGTCGATGGCCAGACCGAGGTTGACGTGCGGCGGCTTGACCAGGGTCGGCTTGCCGTCCTTCTCGCCGAACGAGTAGTTCATCGGCGGCATGGCCTTGATGGCCTGCACCATGGCGAACCCGATGAGGTGCGTGAAGGAGATCTTCCCGCCGCGGGCCCGCTTGAGGTGGTTGTTGATGACGATGCGGTTGTCGAACAGCAGCTTCACCGGGACGGCGCGGACCGACGTGGCGGTCGGCAGCTCCAGCGAGGCGTTCATGTTCTTGACGACCGCGGCGGCCGGACCGCGCAGCGTGACCAGCTCCGGGCCCTCGGGGGCCTCGGTGGCGGGCGCGGCGGCCTTCGGCTTGGCCGGGGCCTGCGCGGGCTTCGCCGGCGCGGCCGCGGCCGGAGCGGCCTTCGCGGCGGGCGCCTGGGCCGGAGCCTGAGCCGGGGCCTGGGCGGGCGCCGCGGCGGGCTTCGCCGGGGCCTGCGGCTGCGCCTGGGCGGGCGCGGCCTGGACCGGGGGAGCGGTGGGGGTGGTGCCCGCGGCCCCCGCGGCCGCGGTACCCGCCGGAGCCGAGGCGGCGGGCGCCCCAGGCTTGTAGTCGGCGAAGAAGTCCCACCAGGCACGGTCTACCGAATTCGGGTCCTGGAGGTACTGCTGATAGATCTCATCGACGAGCCACTCGTTCGGGCCGAACGCCGCGGCGGGGTTCTTCCCGGCCTGGTCGTCGGTCCTGGGGGCACCACCCGGCCGAAGGCTGGGGGAGTTCGAGTTACTGGGGGACTGTGGCGACACGGCGGCAACCGCCCTCTTCCGCTTCACAAGGTGATGGACAGCGGGAATAAAGGCTACGCCTCCCGGAGCGGGAAGGTCAGGTCGGGCCCGTTCATCGTCGTGTAAGTCACATCCGGAACCGTGTTTCGGGCCGTGAAATGGCGGGAAACAAGCGGGGTTCCGCATGTGGGGGAGGGGATGAGGGTGCGGCGGAGCGGGGCCAGGAGCGTCTTCGCTCGGCGCTGTGCGCGGGCCCTTCCCTGATCACACGTGTCCGGCTGCGCGAACGCTCGTGGATCTTGATCCTTCGAGCCGAACCCTACGTCACCCGGAGCGTCAACTCGACGCCGGAGCGGCTCCCGGAAGGGTGACGATGATCCGGCATCCGCGCTCGGATTCGGCCACACCGATCCGGCCGCCGTGCAGATCCACCGCCCAGCGGGCGATGGCCAGGCCCAGCCCGGTGCCGCCGTCGCTGCCCGGACCGTGCGGCCGGGTCACCGAGCCCCGGTTGAACCGCTCGAACACGCGGTGCCACTCCGAGCGGGGGATGCCCGGACCCTCGTCCAGCACCTCCAGCTCCAGCGACTCCGGACGGGGTCCGCGCCGGGCCTTCACCGTGACCCGGCCGTGCGGCGGGCTGTGCTTGACCGCGTTGTCTATGAGGTTCGCCACGACCTGGTGGATGCGCTCGGGGTCCGCGTGCGCGGTCAGCTCCGGCGGCGACACGTCCAGGTGCAGGTGTACGTCGGTACGGGTGTGGCTGCCGGAGCCGGAGGCGAGCCCGGCACGCGCGGAGGCGACCATGTTGGCCTCCTTGAGCACCCCGGACAGGTACGGCCACACCTCGAAGCGGCGGGCCTTCAGCGGGACCACGCCGTTGTCGAGCCGGGAGAGGTCGAGCAGGGTCTCCACCAGCCGGCCCAGCCGGTCGGTCTGGCGCAGCGCGGTGCGCATGGTCTCCGGGTCGGCCTCGGTGACGCCGTCGACGATGTTCTCCAGCACCGCGCGCAGCCCCGCGATGGGGGTGCGCAGCTCGTGCGAGACGTTCGCCACCAGCTCCTTGCGCTGGAGGTCCTGTGCCTCCAGCTCGTCGGCCATGACGTTGATCGTCACGGCCAGGTCGCCGAGTTCGTCGCGGCGGCCCTCGCCCACCCGGCGCGTGTAGTCGCCGTGCGAGATGGAGCGGGCCACCGCGTTCATCTCGTCCAGCGGCGCGGTGAGCGAGTGCGCCACGAACTGGGTGATCAGCAGCGTGGCGATCATCGAGAAGACCGTGATGAAGCGCAGTTCGGTCTTGGTGTGCACCGCGATCATGGACAGACCGGTGGTGATCAGCACCGAGATGACGACCAGCGCGCCCAGCTTGGTCTTGATCGAGAAGGGGCGTATGCCGCTCCAGGGTTCGCCCCAGGAACGTCCGCGCCCCGCTTCCCGTTCCGGACTCACGGCGTCGGCGTCTCCAGCGCGTAACCGACTCCGTGCACCGTGCGGATGCGCTCGGCGCCGATCTTCCGCCGCAGCGCCTTGATGTGGCTGTCCACGGTCCGGGTGCCGGAGGCGTCCGCCCAGTCCCAGACCTCGGCCAGCAGCTGCTCCCGGGAGAGCACCGCGCGCGGGGTGTTGGCCAGGCAGACCAGCAGGTCGAACTCGGTGGGCGTCAGGTGGACGTCGTCCGCCTTCACCCGCACCCGGCGCTGGGCGTGGTCGATCTCCAGCTCGCCGAGGCGGAGTATGCCCGAGCGGGGAGTGGTCGCGGCCAGCGCGGCGCGCTCCATGCGGCGCAGCAGGACGTGCACGCGCGCCGCCAGCTCCCGCATGGAGAACGGCTTGGTCATGTAGTCGTCGGCGCCGACGCCGAGGCCCACCAGCATGTCGGTCTCGTCGTCGCGCGCGGTGAGCATCATCACCGGCACCGGGCGGGACGCCTGCACCCGGCGGCAGACCTCCAGGCCGTCGAAGCCGGGCAGCATGATGTCGAGGATCAGCAGGTCGGGCTGCCAGGCCTCGGCCGTGTCGACCGCCGACGGACCGTCACCGGCGGTCTGCACGAGGAATCCCTCGGCGCGCAGCCGCGCCGCGATGGCATCGACGATCGTGGGGTCGTCCTCGACGACCAGTACCCGGCGCTGCGCGCCCTGAGACGTCGTCGCCGCACCGGTCTGGGAGGTGTGTGTCTGCTCCATCGCCCGCCCCTGTTGCTTTCCGGAATCCGTGGGGTGATCCCATGACTGCGATTGACGCTTGAATGATCCGCGTCACGCTGCACATTACGGGGACACGCCTGGCCATCGCTATCCAGGTCGGACGGCGAGGTGGACCACGTCGGGAACGCCACGGGCAACGGGGACCTCTTCGGTACGCACCTGTCGGAACCCGGCATTCCGCAAGGTTCCTTCAAATTCCGGAGAGGGTTGCGCGGACCAGGTGGCCAGTACCCCACCGGGCCTCAACACCCTTGCGCACGCGGCGAGTCCGTCCGGTGTGTACAGGCTGTCATTGCCTTCGGTGACGGTCCAGTCCGGCCCGTTGTCGATGTCGAGGCACAACGCGTCGAACGTGTCCGATGTCTCATTGACGTAAGCCACCAGATCCGCCTCCACGACGCGCGTGCGCGGGTCGGCCAGTGCCGGGGCGGAGATCGCGGCCAGCGGCCCGGCCCGGTGCCAGTCGACGACGGCGGACTCCCGCTCGATCACGGTGATCCGGCCCCAGCGGGGGTCGGCGGCCGCGTGTGCGAGGGAGAAGCCCACGCCGAGCCCGCCGATCAGCACCTCCGGCGCCGGGCGCCCGTCCAGCGCGTCCCGCGCCGCGTCCACCAGGAGGCGCTCCGAGCGGCCGTCCGAAGTGTCCATCAGGAAGCATCCGTTGGCGATGATCTGCAGCAGCTCCCCGCTGCGGCGCAGCACCACCTCCCCGTACGGCCCCTCCCGCCGGTCCAGGACCACGGGGTCTTCGTGCGTGGCAGTCATGCCGACATCCTGCCCCGCTCGTCGAGGAAGTCTTCTTTCGCCCAGAGCGAACGCCGTTCGCGGAACATTCAAGCTTCCCGGCGCATTGAGTCAGTGTTGCTCAAGTTGACTGCCAAAGGGGAGATCATGGCTAATGAGTCGGGTGACTCCATGGAGTTCACGCTCGTCCTGCCCGTGCTGCCGCTCGACGACGAGGTCGTGCTGCCCGGGATGGTCGTGCCGCTGGATCTGAGCGACGCCGAGATCCGGGCCGCCGTCGAGGCCGCCCAGGCCGCCGCGCGTCCGGGCTCCGGCAAGCCGAAGGTGCTGCTGGTCCCGCGCATCGACGGCACGTACGCGAAGACCGGCGTGCTGGGCACCGTGGAGCAGGTCGGCAGGCTCGCCGACGGAGACCCCGGCGCCCTGGTGAAGGGCCGTGACCGGGTGCGCATCGGCGCCGGCACGACCGGCAACGGCGCCGCCCTGTGGGTCGAGGGCGTCCGCGTCGAGGAGACGCTCCCCGACCCCCTGCCCGGCCAGGTGACCGAGCTGGTCAAGGAGTACAAGGCGCTGGCCACCACCTGGCTGCGCAAGCGCGGCGCCTGGCAGGTCGTGGACCGGGTCCAGGCCATCGACGACGTGTCCGCGCTGGCCGACAACTCCGGATACTCGCCCTTCCTCACCACCGACCAGAAGACCGAGCTGCTGGAGACCGCCGACCCGGTGGCCCGCCTGAAGCTCGCCGCCCAGCAGCTCCGCGACCACCTCGCCGAGCAGGACGTGGCCGAGACCATCGCCAAGGACGTCCAGGAGGGCGTCGACAAGCAGCAGCGCGAGTTCCTGCTGCGCCGCCAGCTCGAAGCGGTCCGCAAGGAACTGCGCGAGCTGAACGGCGACGGCCCGGACGCGGCCGAGGAGTCCGACGACTACCGCGCCCGCGTGGAGGCCGCCGACCTGCCCGGGCACGTCCGCGAGGCCGCGCTCAAGGAAGTGGAGAAGCTGGAGCGCTCCTCCGACCAGTCGCCCGAGGGCTCCTGGATCAGGACCTGGCTGGACACCGTCCTGGAGATGCCGTGGAACGAGCGGACCGAGGACGCCTACGACATCCAGGGCGCCCAGGAGATCCTGGACGCCGAGCACGCCGGCCTCGACGACGTGAAGGCGCGCATCACCGAGTACCTCGCGGTGCGCAAGCGGCGCGGTGAGCGCGGCCTCGGCGTGATCGGCGGGCGGCGCGGCGGTGCCGTGCTCGCGCTGGTCGGACCTCCCGGCGTCGGCAAGACCAGCCTCGGCGAGTCCGTCGCGCACGCGATGGGGCGGAAGTTCGTCCGGGTCGCGCTCGGCGGTGTCCGCGACGAGGCGGAGATCCGGGGCCACCGGCGCACCTACGTCGGCGCGCTGCCCGGCCGCGTCGTCCGCGCGGTCAAGGAGGCCGGGTCGATGAACCCGGTCGTGCTGCTCGACGAGATCGACAAGGTCGGCTCGGACTTCCGGGGCGACCCGGCCGCCGCCCTGCTCGAAGTGCTCGACCCCGCGCAGAACCACACCTTCCGGGACCACTACCTGGAGGTCGAACTCGACCTCTCCGACGTGGTCTTCCTCGCCACCGCCAACGTGCTGGAGGCGATCCCGGAGGCGCTCGCCGACCGGATGGAGATCGTCCGGCTGGACGGCTACACCGAGGACGAGAAGGTCGTCATCGCCCGCGACCACCTGCTCCCGCGCCAGCTGGAGCGGGCCGGCCTGACCGGTGACGAGGTCACGCTGGAGGAGGGCGCGCTGCGCAAGCTCGCCGGGGAGTACACCCGCGAGGCGGGCGTGCGCACCCTGGAGCGGACCGTGGCCCGGCTGCTGCGCAAGGTCGCCGCCCAGCACGAACTGGGCGAGCGGGAGCTGCCGTTCACCGTCGGCGAGGAGGACCTGCGCGCACTGGTCGGACGCCCGCACCACGTGCCCGAGTCCGCCCAGGACCCGGCCGAGCGCCGTACCGCCGTACCCGGTGTGGCGACCGGACTCGCCGTCACCGGCGCGGGCGGCGACGTGCTCTACGTCGAGGCGTCGCTCGCCGACCCGGAGACGGGCGCGGCGGGGCTGACCCTGACCGGGCAGCTCGGTGACGTGATGAAGGAGTCGGCGCGGATCGCGCTGAGCTTCCTGCGCAGCCACGGCGCCGAGCTGGAGCTGCCGGTGGCCGACCTCAAGGACCGGGGTGTGCACATCCACTTCCCGGCGGGCGCGGTCCCCAAGGACGGGCCGAGCGCGGGCATCACCATGACCGCCGCGCTGGCCTCCCTGCTCTCCGGCCGGCTGGTCCGCACGGACGTGGCGATGACCGGCGAGGTCTCGCTCACCGGGCGGGTGCTGCCGATCGGCGGGGTGAAGCAGAAGCTGCTCGCCGCGCACCGCGCCGGGGTGACCACCGTGATCATCCCCAAGCGCAACGAGGCCGACCTGGACGACGTCCCGGCCGAAGTGCTGGAGAAGCTCGACGTCCACGCGGTGACCGACGTGCGCCAGGTGCTGGAGCTGGCCCTCGCGCCCGCCGCCGCCCCGGCCGGGGTCCCGGTCGCGGCCTGAGCCGCACGAAGGCCCGGGTCCCCTGTTCTCAGGGGGACCCGGGCCTTCGGCGTGCCGCTATCCGTTGGCCAGGGCCTGCACCCGGTCCAGGGCGCCGTTGAACCGGTCGTGGTCGCCGACCGTCGGGCCCGAGGAGGTGTACTGCCACATGGTGTGGACGCCCCAGCCCGCCGGCAGCGTGCCCGGCGCGGTCGCGTACCGGGCGATCCACAGCGGGTTGACCGCGCCGAAGGCGGCGCTGTCGCCCGTGCACTGGGTCCACCAGCTCGTCGCCGTGTAGATCACCGCGTCGCGGCCGGTGCGCGCCCGGTAGGTGTTCAGGAAGTCCGCGATCCAGCCGGTCATCGCCGCCCCGGCCATGCCGTAGCAGGCGTCGCCGTACGGGTTCCACTCGATGTCCAGCACCCCGGGCAGCGTCCGGCCGTCGCGCGACCAGCCGCCGCCGTGGTCCACGAAGTAGTTCGCCTGCGCCGCGCCGCTCGCCGAGTCGGGGGTCGCGAAGTGGTACGCGCCCCGGATCATGCCCACGTCGTACGAGCCGTTGTACTGCTGGGCGAAGGACGGGTTGGTGTAGTAGGTGCCCTCCGTGGCCTTGGTGTAGGCCCAGCGCACCCCGCTGTTCCACAGCGTGGCCCAGTCGACGGCGCCCTGGTGGCCGGAGACGTCGACGCCCTCGGTCTGCGCGGCCCGGGAACCGTCCGGGGTGCCGGAACTGCCGTCGTGGGCGAGGACGCCCATGCCGAGGTGGGCGTCGCCGCGGTGGGGCGCGGCCTGGGCGGGAGCGGTACCGATGACGAGGCTGAGCGTGCCGAGCAGGGCCGTGAGCCAGACGGCGAGCGTGCGCCCGCTGGCGGGGCCGGGTCTGTGCACGGGCATGGCGTGGCCTTTCGGGAGTGAAAGTGGGGGGACCTGAAACGACCGGTGAGCCTGTTGCGCCGGGCCGCCGCAAGGGGCCCGCCGCTCCAGCTACGCACGTAGATGCCGGAGTGGGAAGAGGGTCCGGATGCCGCCGTTGGTCTACGCCTGCGAAATACTGACCGAGCTGCGGAGATGACGGGGTCCGGCAGAAACTTTCAGACGCGAAACCGGGCAGGGGTACTGAGGTGCACGAGGACGGGAACAACGGTACGGGCGGCGACACCGCACCCGTGGCGCCGCGCTGTGTCGACCAGGAATTCCTGGCGCTGGAGCGCGAACTGACCGTGCTGCTGAGGCGGGCACGGTCCAACCAGGGGGAGATGGCCCGCGAGGTCCACCCCGACCTGGAGCCCGCCGCCTACGGGCTGCTCATCCGGCTCGACGAGCAGGGCGCCCAGCGGGCCACCGACCTGGCCGCCTACATCGGGGTCGGCAAGGCCACCATGTCCCGCCAGCTGCGCGCGCTGGAGGACCTGGGCCTGATCGCCCGCGAGCCCGACCCGGCCGACGGACGCGCCTGGCTGGTCACCCTCACCGACGAGGGCCGGGGTCGCGTGGGCCGGGTCCGCGAGGCCCGCCGCGCCCGCTACGTCAGCCAGCTCGCCCACTGGGACCGTCGCGAGGTCGCCGAACTGGCACGGCTGCTGCACGAGTTGAACGCCATCGCGGAGAAGTAGCGCGCTCCGGCGGCCCTCACAGCTCCACGTGGACGGCCGTCGCGTCGTCGTGCGTCTTGCTCCGGCCGAGGAACGCCCGCTCCTCGCGGTCCGCCGACTCCAGCTCCCGCACCCGGTCCACCAGGGCCCGGGTGCCCTCCTTGGCCACCAGGTCGAACAGGGCGGTCCAGTCGCCCTCGCGGAACTTCTCCGTCCAGCGGGCCGCGCCGTCCGTCAGCGCCACCAGCGAGCGCACCTCCCCGCGCGGCACCGTGCCGGTCACCGCGCGCCGGGCCACCGAGGGGTCGGCGGCGGCCGTGAAGAACCCGCCCTCCCGGTTGCGCAGCTCGGCGTCCACCCGCGCCGCGCTCGCCAGCGCCGAGCGCGGCAGCCGGGCCAGCCGGTCGTCCAGCACCGGGGTCACCGTGCCGTCCGGCGCGCGCAGCAGCAGCGCCGAGTCCGAGAGCACCAGGTACTCCACCGTCCGCTCCGACCAGCGCACCAGCACCACCGTCGCCTGTGGTGTGCGCGGGTGAGAAAGGTCACAGGTGATCAGATGGGCCTCGGATGTTTGGCGGATCGCCCGGCCGAGAATCTCCGTCAGCGTCAGATCTCGGTGGGAAACGGTCAGTTCGGTCAGCGCGCCGCCGAGCCGGGCCGTGAACCAGGGGACCGGGTGCGAACAGCCCGGCGTCCGCTCGGGCGGTGTCACTCCGTCCAGCAAGATCACGCAACCGCCCTGTCCGGAGGCGGGTAGTCCGACCCCCGCGAAGTCCTCGTTGGGCCGGCCGGCGTCGCCGGGTTCCGAGACGAGATCAGTACGCACCCCGCCAGTCTGCACGAAGCCTTCACGAGCCGGACCGGGACCGGTCCGTCAGCCCCGATCGGCGCCGACGCGCGCCCCGCACGCCGGAATTGGCGGCAAATGGCATGGTCCGGGAATGCGTGGCGGCGAATATTGCCAAAGCCTGCCCCGCGCGTCCAACCGGCCCGCCGTGCGGGGCCCCTCGGCGCGCCACCGCGACTTGCCCGCCAACTCCCCGGGCATGTTCACTCCTTCGGGTGGCGGGTCAGGTGATGCGCGGCCACTGCCCACCGGCGCTGGGAGGGTCGGGAACCACGAATCGGGTGTACGCACCACTTGGCACCGAGACGACGGGGCGCCGCCCGGCCCTTCCGTAGACGAGTTCAGGATTGCGAGCACCGGTGCAGAAGAAGCGGCCTCGGCGCACAGGCAGGCAGACGGCCCCCGAGGGGACCGAACAGACCCCCGTGGGCGCTGGACGCCCCACCCATGTGCGCAACCGGCTGATCGTCGCCGTGGCCGTGGTGGCCGCCGCCATAGCCGGAGCAGGCGCCCCCGCCCTGCTCACCGCCTCCCAGGACCTCAACGAGTCCCAGGAGCTGGTCACCCGGGCGGACGAGACGCAGGACGCCCTCGCGCTCGCCCACTCCCTGGCGGACGAACGCGACGAGGTCACCTCCTACGTCGCCGCCGGACGCCCCAAGACCAAGGCGCCCTCCGAGCAGCGCGGCACCCGCGTCGACCGCCAGGTCGAGGACCTGCGCGCCGACACCGACCTGCCCGCCAGGCTGCGTACCGCGCTGGACGGCATCGCCACGCTGCGCCGGGCCGCCCTGAGCGGCAAGACCGACGCGCTGCGCACGCACCAGGCGTACTCCGCCACCATCACCGAACTGCACCGGCTCGCCGAGGAGCTCGCCGAGCGGACGCCCCCGCGGGCCGGCTCCGGTGCCTACGCGCTCGCCGAACTGGACTCCGCCGTCCAGCAGTCCGCCGCCGCCCGCGGCCTGCTGCTGGCCGCGCTCAGCGTCCCCTCGACGTCCCGCACCCAGATCAACCCCGTCACCGGGCTGCCCGTCACGACCTCCGGCAGCTCCGAGGCCGACACCGCGCGCCGCGACGCGCTCACCGCCGCCGCCCAGCGGGCCCGGCTGCGCGCCGACGCCGGCCTCGCCACCTTCCGCGAGACCGCGCCCAAGACGGCCGTCACCTCCTACGACTCCACGGTCACCGGCCCCGAGGTCAACTCGGCCGACAAGTACCTGGACCTCCTCACCACCCAGCCCACCTTCGGCGACAGCCAGATGGCCGTCAGCGCCAAGAAGCTGGACGCCGCGCTCTCCGCCCGCGTCGACCTGATGCGCGGCGCCGAGTCCGCTCTCTACGAGCGCCAGGGGCAGAGCCTCGCCACCCTCCGGGACGACGACGTCACCGGCCTGGAGATCCGCATCGCGGTGCTCGGCGCCCTGATGCTGGTCGCCGTCGGCATCGCCACCGCCATGGCCCGCACCCTCACCCGGCCGCTGTCCGTGCTGCGCCGCGGCTCGGCCCGCCTGGCCGGCGCCGAGGACCCCACCGGGCAGGAGCCGATCGCCTTCACCGGCCGCAACGACGAGTTCGCCCAGGTCGTCCGGTCCGTCAACGCCCTGCACGCGCACGCCGTCGCCCTGCACGAGCGGGTCGCCACCCTGGAGGCCGACCGCAAGCACCTGGTCGGCCAGCGCCAGAAGATGGCCGACGCCCGCGAGGCCCTGCGCAGCGAACTCTCCGACTCCAGCGCCCAGCTCGAACGGCTGCGGGAGAGCATCGGCGGCACCTTCGTCAACCTCGCGCTGCGCACCCTCGGCCTGGTCGAGCGCCAGCTCTCCGTCATCGAGGGCCTGGAGGAGCGCGAGCAGGACCCCGAGCGGCTGGCCACCCTGTTCAAGCTGGACCACTTCGCCACGGTCATGCGCCGCCACAGCGAGAACCTCCTGGTCCTCTCCGGCACCGAGCACATCCAGCCCGCCCACGGGCCGGTCCCGCTGGTCGACGTGGTCCGCGCGGCCGTCAGCGAGATCGAGCGCTACGAACGCGTCCGCATCGCCGCGCTGCCCCCGCACGCCCACGTGGCCGGCTTCGCCGCCGACGACCTCTCCCACCTGCTGGCCGAACTGATGGAGAACGCCAGCTCGTTCTCCCCGCCCGACCTGCCCGTCGAGGTCTCCGCCTGGCTGCTGGAGTCCGGCGAGGTCATGCTCTCCGTGCAGGACGAGGGCATCGGCATGGCCGACGAGCGCATGGAGCGCCTCAACGGCCGCCTCGCGGACTTCGACCCGGAGTCGCCGTACGAGCAGGAGGGCGAGGACGGTCTCGGCCTCGGGCTGTACGTCGTAGCCCGGCTCGCCCACCGGCACGGCATCCGCGTCCAGCTGCGCGAGCAGAAGCAGGGCGGGGTCGCCGCCGTCGTCGTCCTGCCGCGGTCGCTGCTCACCGAGACCCCCGTCGGCGCGGTCCCGGACCCCGCCACCCGCACGGACGCCGGCCGGAGCTTCTCCCTGCCCGGCGCCGACGCCGAGGCCAACTCCAACGTGCTGCGCGGCCGCCCCAAGGGCGCCGACCCGCTCGTCGCCCTCGCCGAGAAGGCCGTGGCCGACAGCGAGCGGAACGCGGCCGCCGAGCAGCCCGAACCGGCCGGCGACGCGGTGATCCCGCGGCAGGCCACCCGCGCGCTGCCGCCCGAGACGCCGCCCGGCGCACTGCCGGAGTCGGCCCCCGAGACCACGATGGAGCTGCTGCTCCCGGCGGCCGCCCCCGCCGACGGGAACACGGCCGCCACCCCCGCGCCTGTCGCTCCCGAGCCCGCCGCCCCCCTCCCCGCCGAGGCCACGCACGACCGTGCCCCGGACGAGACGGAGGAGAAGCTGACGAGCAAGGGCCTGCCCAAGCGCACCCCGAAGATCACCGCTCCCGAGGAGCCGGTCCGCCCGCGCGCCACCGGCGTGGACGCCGAGGCCCTGCGCCGCAGGCTCGGCGGCTTCCGCCAGGGCGCCCAGGCCGGGTACCGGGACGTCGAAGCGGAGATCGCCGAGCGCACGGCGCAGAACCAGCGGCCCGCCACCAGCGCGAACGCCGAAGAGTCCACGGGGGGACACGCCGAGGAGGCAAGCAGTTGACCACGCCCAGTACCTACGGACTGAGCAGTGAAGCCCGCAACCTGCATTGGCTGCTGACCAACCTGGTCGAAGAAGTACCCGGTATCCAGTCGGTCGCGGTCGTCTCCTCCGACGGCCTCCTCCTGCTGTCGTCCGACCCGGGCCGCGCCGAGGCGGAGCGGCAGAGCCGCCCCGTCACCAAGGGCCCCCGCGGTTCCGCCGCAGACCTCGCCACCATCGTCTCCGGCATCGGCAGCCTCACCGTGGGCGCCGCCAAGCTGATGGACTACGGCTCGGTCAAGCACACCATGGTCGCCATGGACGAGGGCAGCCTCTTCGTCATGTCGATCAGCGACGGCTCGCTGCTCGGCGTGCACGGCTCCGCCGAGTGCGACATGAGTGTGATCGCGTACCACATGGCGCTCTTCGTCGGCCGCGCCGGACACGTGCTGACCCCGGAACTCCGCAGCGAACTGCGGAAATCCATGGAGTCCGAGCCGAGCGGGAGCGTCCGATGAGCGCCATCGCCAAGAAGACGCAGCTCCCCACGCGCGGCGGCGACCGCAAGGCCGCCCGGGTGCGCCCCTACTCGCTCACCGGCGGCCGCACCCGCTTCGGCCACGTCCTCCTCGTGGAGACGTTCGTGGCCAGCACCGCCGCGCTCGACGCCGCCGAGGAGCGCAGAGAACTGGCGAACGGCCCCACTCCGCGCGTGATGCCGGAGATGGCCGCCATCGTCGAACTGTGCCGCCGTATGCGCACGGTGGCCGAGATCGCCGCGCTGCTGAGAATGCCGCTCGGTGTCGTCCGCGTGCTCCTCAGCGACCTCGCGGACCAGGGAAAGATCCGTGTTTACGGCACCGGGACCGGTCACGGCACCGGCCGTCCGGACCGCGCGCTGCTGGAAAGGGTGCTGAGTGGACTCCGCCGTCTCTGACGCGACCGCCCCCGTCGGGAACGCTCCCCTCGTCGACGGCCTTGCCGAACCCGACGGGGAACTGAAGTCCTGGCAGCAGGACCGCAGCCGGGCCCCCGTCGCCACGAAGATCGTGGTGGCGGGCGGCTTCGGCGTCGGCAAGACCACCCTGGTCACCGCGGTCTCGGAGATCACCCCGCTCCAGACCGAGGCGCTGATGACCCAGGCGAGCGAGGAGACCGACGACCTCACCGCCACGCCGGGCAAGACCTCCACGACCGTGGCGATGGACTTCGGCCGCATCACGCTCGACGACGACCTGGTGCTCTACCTGTTCGGCACGCCGGGCCAGCAGCGGTTCTGGTTCATGTGGGACGACCTCGTCCGCGGCGCGATAGGCGCCGTGGTCCTGGCCGACACCCGGCGGCTCAAGGACTGCTTCCCGGCGCTGGACTACTTCGAGAGCTGCGGCCTGCCCTACGTGGTCGCGGTCAACCACTTCGACGGCAGCGAGATGTTCGGACCGGAGGACGTGCGGGAGGCCCTGACCATACCCGCGCACATCCCTGTCATGATCATGGATGCGCGCCGCCGGATCTCGGCCATCGAGACCCTCCTGGCCCTGGTGGGCCACGCGCTCGACGTAACCCCCGAGTAGCCCCCAGCCCCCGTAGGAGAAACCCCCGCATGCGGAAGATACTCGTCGTGGGAGCCGGTCAGTCCGGTCTCCAGCTCGCCCTCGGCCTGCAGTCGAACGGCTACGAGGTCACCCTGATGTCCAACCGGACGGCGGACGAGATCCGTTCCGGCCGGGTCATGTCGACCCAGTGCATGTTCGACACGGCCCTCCAGCACGAGCGCGACCTCCAGCTCAACTTCTGGGAGTCGCAGGCCCCGAAGATCGAGGGGCTCGGCGTCTCGGTCGCCGCCCCCGGCTCCTTCGACCCCGGCCCCTCCCAGCGGGCCATCGACTGGGTCGGCAAGCTCGACGGCTACGCCCAGTCGGTCGACCAGCGGGTCAAGATGGCCGGCTGGATGGAGACCTTCGCCCAGCGCGGCGGCCAGCTCGTCATCCACGGCGCGGCCGTCGGCGACCTCGACTACTTCTCCCGCACCTACGACCTCGTGCTGGTCTCGGCCGGCAAGGGCGAACTGGTGTCGATGTTCGGCCGCGACCCGGAGCGCTCCCCGTACACCGAGCCGCAGCGCGCGCTCGCGGTGGCGTACGTGCACGGGCTCGGCCCGCGCCCGGAGCACCCGGAGTTCGACGCGGTCCGCTGCAACCTGGTCCCCGGTGTCGGCGAGATGTTCGTGATGCCGACCCTGACCACGTCCGGCCGCGCCGACATCCTCTTCTGGGAGGGCATCCCGGGCGGCCCGCTCGACGTGTTCAACGGCATCAAGGACCCCGCCGAGCACCTCTCCCTGACCCTGGAACTCATGGAGAAGTTCCTGCCCTGGGAGTACGCGCGCGCCACCAAGGTCGAACTGACCGACGCCGGCGCCACCCTGGCCGGCCGCTACGCGCCGACCGTGCGCAACCCCATCGGCCGGCTCCCCGGCGGCGGCCTGGTCCTCGGCGTCGCCGACGTGGTCGTGGCCAACGACCCGATCACCGGCCAGGGCTCCAACTCGGCGTCCAAGTGCGCGGCCGCCTACCTTGCCTCCATCATCGAGCGCGGCGACCAGCCCTTCGACGAGGAGTGGATGAAGGCCACCTTCGACCGCTACTGGGACACCGCCCAGCACGTCACCAAGTGGACCAACGCCATGCTGGCCCCGCCGCCGGAGCACATCCTCAACCTGATCGGCGCCGCCGGCCAGCTCCAGCCCGTCGCCGACCGCTTCGCCAACGGCTTCGACAACCCGGCCGACTTCGAGAACTTCTTCTACGACCCCGCGAAGACGGAGGCGTACGTCGGCTCGGTCGCCGGAGCCTGATCCACCGACGACTCTCCCGGCCCCGTGCCCGCCTGTCACAGGCGGCGCGGGGCCGCGTCCGGTCTGACCGCGCCCAGTACCGGGTTGGCCGCCAGGGGAGAGATCCGTACCTTCTCGCCGGTCCGCGGGGCCTGGACCACCTTGCCCTCGCCCAGGTAGAGGGCGACGTGGGTGGCCTCGGGGAAGTAGATCACCAGATCGCCGGGACGCAGGCTGTCCAGGGGGACGTGGGGGAGACGGGCCCACTGCTCCTGGCTGGTGCGGGGGATCGGGGTGCCCGCCCGCGCCCAGGCGCGTGAGGTGAGGCCCGAGCAGTCGAAGGACGCGGGGCCCTGGGCGCCCCAGCGGTACGGCTTGCCGATCTGGTCCAGCGCGTACCCCACCGCACGGCCGCCCTCCGCCGACGCCGGCCGGTCCTCGCCGAGGGCGCCGGACTCCGTCAGGCGCCGCTGAGCCGCCTGGACCCCCTCCTGCTCCAGCCGGGACACCTCGCTGTGCTGCTCCGGGGTGAGGGAGGCGAGCAGGCGCTCCACCTCCGACAGGCGCCCCGTCACGTCGTCGCGCTGCTCCTTCTGCCGGCCGGCCAGCGTCAGCTGGGTGTCCAGGGCCTTGCGGGCCGCCCTGGCCAGGGTGTCCGCCCGCTTCTCGGCGCCGCTCAGCCGGTCCAGGGTGGCGGCGCGCTCGGTGGCGACCCGGCCGATGACATGGCCTTCGTCGAGCGCCTGCTGCGGATCGCGGGCGAGCAGCAGGCGGACGTAGGCGGAGAAGCCGGAGCTGTTCTGGTACTGCGCGCGGGCCAGCCGTCCGGCGTCCGCCCGGCTGCCGTGCAACGCGAGCCGGGCATGGGCCAGTTCGCCGTCCAGGCGTTTCACCTCGGCCCGCTGCGCGGCCAGCTTCCCGGTGGTGGCGTTGTAGGTCTCGGTGGCCTGCTCCGCCTGCCGGTACGCCTGCTGAAGGTCCGTCAGGAGCTGCGCCACCGAGCGCCGCGGCTCCGGCGCCGCCGCGGCGGGCAGCGGTGCGAGGGCGGCCTGGGCCGCCAGCGCGGCCGTGCAGGCCAGGCGCAGCAGGGTTCCTGACATGACATCACCTCCGGTGCGAGGGGCGGCGGTCCTCCCGCCTGCCTTTCGTACCGCGAGCTTGTGCCGCGTCCCGCCGGGTCCGCGCGCCGAGCGTGCGCGGACCGGCGCAACCCTGTCACCCGGTGGGGTCGTCCGGCTTGCCGTCCGGCGTGTTGTGCGGGGTGCCCTCCGGGGTGCCGCCCGAGGCGGGACCGGCCCCGGGCCGGGGCCTCGGCCTCGGCTTCGACCAGGGCCAGCGGAGCCGGTCGGCGTCGCCCAGGCCCTCGGGGTCGTGCACGTACTTCCACCCCCGCACCAGCCCCAGCCGCCTGGAGTGCCCGCGCGGGGTGCGGCGGTAGACCAGCACGGTGGGCGGGCCGCCGGCCGCGTCGGGGACGGGGATGCGGTACGTCTTCGGGGGGTGGCCGGTCGGGCCGAGCAGCACGGGCAGCACCCTGCCGTCCATGGGCCCGCCCTCGAAGGGGGTGTCCTGACTCTTCACGCCCTCAGTGTCGGTCATCCGGTCCGGCCGCGGCGAGGGCGGCCGCCGTCTGCGGGTCGCGCCCGGCCGTCACCGCCAGCACGGCCGTGAACTGCTCCACCAGCCAGTCGCGCAGCTCGTCCCTGGGCGGCCGCTTGCCCTCGTCCAGCCAGATCAGGGACGACGCCTCCACCGCCGCGATCCACATCCGCACCGTCATCCGCAGCCGGGGGCCCGGGTCGGCCACCCCGAGGTGGCTGAAGAGGTGCTCGGCGGCGGTCCGGCGCACCTCGTCCACGATGGCCGTCGTCCGGGAGGTCTCCACCACGCTGCCGCCCTGGAGCAGGGCGCTGAACCCGGTGTCGTGCTCGTCCACGAAGGCCAGGTAGCGGTCCAGGGCGCGCCCGAGCCGGGGTGTCAGCGGCCCCTGGCGGGGCTCGTCGAAGCACAGTCGCAGCGCCTCGGCGGCCGACTTCAGCGCGGCCTCGTAGAGCTGCTGCTTGCCGCCGGGGAAGTAGCGGTAGACCAGCGGGCGGGAGACCCCGGCGGCCTCGGCGACGTCGTCCAGCGAGACGTCCTCGGGCGCGCGGTGCGCGAAGAGGGACAGCGCCGACTCCAGAAGCTGGCTGCGGCGCTGCTCCACACTGAGGCGTCGGTAGGCGGGGGTGGCGGCCTGCGGGGTCATGTCCGGCAGCGTAATCGCTCCGGCCCGGACCCCGGCCGTGGCCGCCCTTACGCCAGCAGCCCCGACGCCTTCCACAGCCGCCGCCCGGTGCCGCGCAGGACGCCGATCTCGTCCAGGAAGTCGGTGAGCCGCTTCGCGCCGGTCTGCATCACCTCGCGCCGGTGCCCGCTGGCCTTCACCTGGGCCAGCGCCTCGCGCCTGTCGAGGCCGACGTTGGTGTACACCTCCGGGTTGACGAAGGCGACGGAGAAGATCCGCGCGAACTCGCCCGAGCTGACGCGGGTGAACTCCCGCGACCACTTCGGCGCCGTCACCATCTGGCGGCGCAGCTCCTCACGGGCGTACCGCACGTGCCGGGCCTCCTCCACCACGTGGATGCGCGTGACGCCCCGGATCAGGGGCTGCACCCGCTCGTCGGGGAAGGTCAGCCGCTGCATCCAGTCCAGCACCTCCTCGCCGAGCAGGGTGGCGGTGAAGGAGCCGGGCGTGGTGGAGATGGTCTTGAACAGCCGCCCGAGGTTCTGGTGGGCCCGGCTAACCGGGTACCAGGGGGTGCCGCCGCGGGTGATCACGCGGGCGAACATCTTGGAGTGCCGGCACTCGTCCTCGATCTCGGTGAGCGCGTACCGCACATGGGCGCTGGTGGCCGGCTTGTCGTAGATGTGCCGTACCAGCAGCTGCATGAGGATCAGCTCGAACCAGATGCCCAGCGAGGCGAGCGCGGCGGCCTCGTGCCGGGAGAGGTCGATGCGCTGCTCCTCGCTCATCCGGTGCCACAGCGGGGTGCCGTACAGGGACACCAGCTCCGGGGGCCAGAACCACTTGCCCTCCTCGAAGGGGGCGTCCCAGTCCAGCTCCTTGTCCGGGTCGAAGGAGTGCTTGGCGGAGGAGACGAGCAGTCGCTCGGCCACCTGCTCGCGGTCCTTGAGCGCGCCCAGCGCGTCGCGGAGCCCGTCGAGCGTTTCCTCTTCCGTCAGGGTCGTCATGGCCTGAAGTCACCTCGTCCAGCCAGGGGTACGTCGTCGTCCGCCTCTTATGAGACTGCGTGTCAGCAAGGGCGTCAATCCCCCGCGCACGACTTTTGACGACGACGAACCCCCTTGCTGCCGGACCCGGTTCAGGACCCCAGCACCGCCCGCATCACCTCACGGGCGATCGGCGCCGCGTCCCCGCCCCCGCTGATCTCCCCCCGGTCCGCCGAGGCGTCCTCCACCACCACCGCGACCGCCACCTCCGGCTCCGGGGAGCCGTCCGCCTGCGCCCAGGAGACGAACCAGGCGTACGGCAGCCCGGTGTTGCCCACCCCGTGCTGCGCGGTCCCCGTCTTGCCGCCGACCGTGGCACCCCGGATCGCCGCGTTGCCGCCGGTGCCGTGCTCCACCGCGTCCCGCATCAGCTCCTTCAGCTGCCACGCCGTCGACGGCCGCATCACCTGCCGCAGCGCGTGGGCACCCCCGCCCGAGACCGTCTCCCCGCCGGAGCGGGTGGTCCGCTCCACCAGATACGGCGCCCGCGCCTGCCCGCCGCCCGCCACCGCCGCCGACACCATCGCCATCTGCAGCGGAGTGGCCCGCGTGTTGTACTGCCCGATGGAGGACAGCCCCAGCTGCGCCTTGTCCATCGTCGTGTCGAAGGTGGACTGCGCCACCGAGAAGGGCACCCGCAGCCCGGTGTCGTTGAAGCCGAAGGCCCGCGCCGTCGCCGTCATGTCCGGCAGCCCCACGTCCACACCCAGCTTGGCGAACACCGTGTTGCAGGACCACGCGAATGCCTCCCGCAGCGAGGTGTTCCGGCAGCCGTCGGCCTCGTTGGTCAGCCGGGTCGTGGTGCCCGGCAGCCGGTAGGGGTCGGGGGAGTCGGTGGAGGCGTCCAGATCCGTGATCACCCCCGCGTCCAGCGCGGCCGCCGCCGTCACCACCTTGAACGTCGACCCCGGCGGATACGTCTGCCGCACCGCCCGGTTCAGCATCGGCTTGTCGGGATCGGCGTTCAGCCGCTCCCACGCCGCCGTCGTGCCCGCGCCGTTCCCCGACAGCAGCGCCGGGTCGTACGACGGCGCCGACACCAGCGCCAGCACCTTGCCCGTGGCCGGCTCGATCGCCGCCACCGCCCCCTTGCGCCCGGCCAGCCCCCGGAACGCGGCCCGCTGCGCCTTCGCGTCCAGCGTGGTGACGACGTTCCCGCCCGGGTTCAGCTCGTGGGACACGTCGTTCCACACCGGGAACCCCGACAACCGCGGGTCGGTGCCCGCGAGCAGCCCGTCCTCGGTGTGCTCCAGGAGCGTGGAGCCGTACCCCTGCGAGGCGAAGCCGGTCACCGGGGCGTACAACGGGCCGTCCAGATACGTGCGTTCGTAGCGCAACTGCTCGCCGGTGTCCCGCGAGCCGGTCACCGCCGTCCCGCCGACCACGATGTTCCCGCGCGGCTGCTGGTACCGGGCGATGGCGGAGCGGCGGTTGGCCGGGTTGTCGCCGTACGCCCCCGCCTCCACCACCTGCACCCGGGCCGCGTTGACCAGCAGGGCCAGCAGGAGAAGCCCGCAGAAGCCCAGCGCGTGCCGGATGTACGGGGCCATCGGGCGGTTGGCGGGGGTGTCGCCGTACTCGCCGGGTCCGCTCACGGGGCCTCCTCGCCGTCGTACTGGCTGCGCGCCGAGTCGCTCACCCGGATCAGCAGCGCCACGATCGCCCAGTTGGTGACCACCGAGGAGCCGCCCTGGGCGAGGAACGGCATCGCCATGCCGGTCAGCGGGATCAGCCCGGTCACCCCGCCCGCGATCACGAACACCTGCAGCGCCAGGATCGACGCCAGCCCCACCGCGAGCAGCCGGCCGAACGGCTCGCGCAGCGCGAGGGCCGCCCGGAAACCCCGCTCCACCAGCAGCGCGTACAGCAGGAAGATCGCCGCCAGCCCGGCCAGGCCCAGTTCCTCACCCGCCGTCGCCAGGATGAAGTCCGACTTGGTGGCGAAGCCGATCAGCGTGGAGTGGCCGAGCCCCAGCCCCGTGCCCGACATCCCGCCCGCCGCGAAGGCGAACAGCGACTGGGCGAGCTGGTTGGGGCCCTGACCGGCGTCGATGGTGGCGAACGGGTGCAGCCAGTCCTCGATCCGGCCGTGCACGTGCGGTTCCAGATGCCCCACCGCCCACGCGCCCACCACCGCCAGCACCAGCCCCACCGCGATCCATCCGGTCCGCCCGGTCGCCACGTACAGCAGCACCACGAACAGGCCGAAGAACAGCAGCGAGGTGCCGAGATCCCGCTCCAGCACCAGCACCCCGACACTCAGCAGCCAGATCGTCACGATCGGCCCGAGCACCCGCCCGGTCGGGAACTGCAGCCGCCAGAGCCGGCGCCCGGTGTACGCCAGCGCGCTGCGGTTCGCGGCCAGGTACGCGGCGAAGAACACCGCGAGGAGCACCTTGGCGAACTCGCCCGGCTGGATGGAGAACCCGGCGATCCTGATCCAGATCCGGGCGCCGTTGACCGCCGGGAACAGGATCGGCAGCAGCAACAGCACCAGCGCCGCCGCCACGCACACGTACGCGTACCGCTGCAGCACCCGGTGGTCCCGCAGCACCAGCACCACCACGATGAAGAGACCGACCCCGAGCGTGGACCACACCAGCTGCGCCGGAGCGGCCCGGTCGGCCGGGGTCTGCAGGTCGAGCCGGTAGATCAGCACCAGCCCCAGCCCGTTCAGCAGCACCGCGATGGGCAGCGGCAGCGGATCGGCGTACGGCGCCCGCAGCCGCACCGCGAGGTGCGCCAGCAGCGCCAGCCCGCCGAGCCCGGCGCCGTACCCCACCGCGCCGGGCGGCACCGCGCCCGTGCGCGCCAGACCGACCGCGCAGTAGCCGTACACCGACAGCAGCACGGCCAGCACGATCAGGGCCAGCTCCACCCCGCGCCGACGCGGCAGGACCGGGCTCGGCGCGGTCGCGGGCGAGG
Source organism: Streptomyces sp. NPDC046860 (assembly GCF_040645115.1). Classification (NCBI taxonomy): domain Bacteria; kingdom Bacillati; phylum Actinomycetota; class Actinomycetes; order Kitasatosporales; family Streptomycetaceae; genus Streptomyces; species Streptomyces sp. NPDC046860. Next base: position 345,415 of record NZ_JBEYXQ010000001.1, read on the forward strand.
TGGGGGGCACGGTCCCGGCCTGGGTCATGGGCACGCCCCGCCCGCCCGTCCCCGGGGGGTCAGCACCAGCGCGGGGCGGGCCCGACGTTGCCGATGTACCGGGCCGAGGCCCACGCCCAGGTGCCGTCCGTGAGTAGGTACCACAGCGGGTTGCCGTCCACCCGGTCGCCGGCCACCTTGCAGTAGATGGACACGTGCTCGCCCTGCGCGGCGAAGCGGACGCGGCGGGTGCCGCGGTCGGGACGGTCGCGCAGCCAGATGCCGCCCTTGGCCGTCACCACACCGTCGTAGCGGCGAGGGTCGCGGTCGCCCCGCCCGCCCGCCTGCCCGTCGGGGCTCCCGGCACCGCCGGTACCGCCCGACTGCCGGGCGGCCGCAGAGCCGGCCGGGCCGTCCGCGGCACCGGCGGGCACGGCCCCGCCGAGCAGCACGCCCGTCACGGCCGCCAGTGCCAGGCCGTGGTAGAGGACGGAACGCAGGGACATGGAAGACCTCCGGAAGCGGACGGATCTGACTAACCGCCACATTAGGAGGCACCCCGGGCGACTGCCCGCCGCAGTGGGCCATCGGGGAGGAGTGTCCCGCGGGCTTCCTCCGGTCGGCCCGCTCAGGGGGGGTAAGGGGGGGGCTAAGGGCCCTTAGGGCATGGGTGCCGCCCGTCCGGGGTCCAGCAGGCCGGCGAGCAGATCCCCGTACCGCTCCAGCCGGGGCGCGATGTCCCCGGCGGTGAACTCCAGGCCGGCCGGCTCGCGGCAGCGCTCGACCTCGTCCCAGGTGACCGGCGTGGAGACGGCGGGGACCGCGCGAGCGCGCACGGTGTACGGGGCGGCCGTGGTCTTGCGGGCGGCGTTCTGGCTCCAGTCGACGAACACCTTGCCCGGCCGGAGGCTGCGCGTCATCCGGTGCAGCACCAGCCCCGGCATCGCCCGCTCCGCCTCCACGGCGAGCGCCTTGGCGTAGTCGCTCGCCTCCGCCGACGAGCCGCCGCGCACGGCCGCCAGCAGGTGCAGCCCCTTGGACCCGGCGGTCTTGGGGTACGCCTCGATCCCGTCGGCCGCGAGCCGGTCCCGCAGCCACAGGGCGACCTCGCAGCAGTGGACGACCGTGGCGGGGGCGCCGGGGTCGAGGTCGAAGACCAGCCGGTCGGCGACGTCCGGGCGACCCACCAGCCACTGGTGGGTGTGGAACTCGGTCACCAGGTTCGCCGCCCACATCAGGCTCGGCAGGTCCCGCACCACCACCATCCGGGCCGCGCCCGCCGAACGGGGGACCTCGGCGGTGGTGACCCAGTCGGGCGTACCCGGCGGCACGTTCTTGGTGAAGAACTCCCCGTGGCCGGGACCGTCCGGATAGCGCAGGAAGGACACCGCCCGGTCGCGCAGATGAGGCAGCAGCGCGTCGGCGGCGGTGGCGTAGTAGTGCAGCAGCTCGCCCTTGGTGAAGCCGGTCGCGGGGTACAGCACCTTCTCCAGGTTGCTGAGCGTGACCCGCCGCCCCTCCACCTCCGTCACTGGCGTCATAGGATGACAATCCCAGAACTGGGGCGAACGGGATAAATCGAAACCGTACGGAAGGGACCCGGCACGTGCGATCCATATGGAACGGCGCCATCTCCTTCGGCCTCGTCAGCATCCCGATCAAGCTGGTGAACGCCACCGAGAACCACTCGGTCTCCTTCCGCCAGGTCCACACCGAGGACAACGGCCGCATCCGCTACCGCAAGGTCTGCGAACTGGAGGACCGCGAGGTCACCCAGTCCGAGATCGGCAAGGCGTACGAGGGCGCCGACGGCGAGATCATCCCGATCAGCGAGGACGACCTCTCCCACCTCCCGCTCCCCACCGCCCGCACCATCGAGATCGTCGCCTTCGTCCCGGGCGACCGCATCGACCCGCTCCAGATGGACGCCGCGTACTACATCGCCGCCGCCGGAGCCCCGGCCGCCAAGCCGTACACCCTGCTGCGCGAGGCCCTCAAGCGCAGCCACAAGGTCGCCATCGCCAAGTTCGCGCTGCGCGGCCGGGAGCGGCTCGGCATGCTGCGCGTGGTCGGCGACGTGATCGTCCTGCACGGCCTGCTCTGGCCCGACGAGGTACGCGCGCCCGAGGGCGTCGCCCCGGACGTGGAGGTCACCGTCCGCGACCAGGAGCTCGACCTCGCGGACGCCCTCATGGACACCCTCGGCGAGGTCGACATGTCCGACCTCCACGACGAGTACCGCGAGGCTCTGGAGGAGGTCATCGCCGCCAAGGCGGCCGGCGAGACCCCGCCCGAGACCCCCGCCCCGGCCGACGGCGGCAAGGTCCTCGACCTGATGGCGGCCCTGGAGAAGAGCGTCCGCGAGGCCCGCGAGTCGCGGGCCGGGGAGGCGGAGGTCAGAAACCTGCACGGGCGGGGGACGCCGAAGGAGACGGGGGCTAAGAAGTCCACGGCGACGACGGGGAAGGCGGCCGCCAAGAAGACGGCGAGCGCGCGCAAGTCGACGTCGAAGGCGGCGGAGCCGAAGACGGGGAAGCGGGCGGCGAAGTCCACGTCGAAGGCGACGGAGAAGAAGACGGCGAGCGCGGCGAAGAAGGCACCCGCGAAGAAGCAGACGGCGAAGAAGGCGGCTGCGGGGAAGCGGTCGGCTTGAGGGTGGGAGGGCGTGAGGGCGGGAGGGATCGAGGGATCGAGGGATCGAGAACCTGAGGACCTGAGGACCTGAGGACCTGAGGGGACGGAGCAGGACCGGCGCTGTAGACGCACCCGGGGTCGCCGCCCGCGCACGCCCCCGCGTCCCGTACCTCGGATTCACCTCCCCGAACGGCGCGCCCTCAGGCACGATGAACATGTGACATACGTGGTGACCGTGGCGATGGCCCCGCCCCAGGGGGCCCCGGAACTCGACGCGCTGCGCCGGGAGGGAGTCGTCTTCCTGCTGCGCAAGGGCTTCGACTCGCTGGAGGCGGTCGAGGGCCCGGACGGCATGGAGGTCGACCTGCTGGACGACGTGATCGCCGCCCACCCGGGTGGGGCCCTGCTGAAGCTCTTCGTGGACGCCCCGGCGCTGGAGTTCGCGGAGGACGCAGCGCGGGAGGTGGTGACGGAGCTGATGGAGCGCACCGAGCCGCTGGCCGACTGGCGCCTGACCCGCTGCGCGGTGGAGCTGAACTCCGAGATGCTCCAGGAGAGCCTGGACGCGGCGGACGGCCCCGACGCCCCGCCGTCCGACCCGGCGGAACGCGCCCGGCGCCACGCGGCGGGCACCACCCCCGCGGCCCCGGACGCCCCGGGCCACTCGGAGAGCCAGGCGATGCGCACGAGGCTGCGCGAACTGGCGCCGACCCTCACGGCGTTCACGCTGGAGGCGTTCGGCCACCACGAGTCGGCGCCGGAGTGCGAGGTCGGCAGGGAGGCGGCGGAGATAGCGGCGGGCGCCGTGGTCTACGCGATCGACCTCCTGGTGGACGAACTCTTCACCGACCTGGCCGCCCTGGAGGACGACGGCCCCACGGTCGCCCGCAGCAACGCGACGTTCATGATCCTGGACGACCTGCCCCCGCACCTGGCGGACGCCTACACCGTCCTCTTCACCCGCCGCCTCACCGTCACCGCGATCACCCTGACGGGCCGCCTCACCCGCCCCCCGTTCGACCACCCCACCTGTCTGGCCGAGGAACTCCTCCTGAAGTCGCTGCTGAACCAGGCGGAGGTGACGGCCGACCTCTACAGCCTCCTGACCGACGAGGTCACCCAGGCCCTGGAAACCTTCGCCACCACCCTCCACCCCCCGATCCCACCCGCACCCCCCACCCCCGACGACCCCGACACCTGGTTCACCCCGTACACCCCGGTCTCCCCGGTACACCCGTACGCGGCGAACGAGGACGAGGAGACGGTGGTGGAGTTGCCGGAGTGAGGGGGCGCACCGGGAGAACCGACCGCGACCACATTTTCGGCGACCAGGGCGAGAGGACTTCGAGTCGGCTATTGGGATCGTGCGAGTAGAGGCGGCGGAGACACCTTTCCGTCGACGTCAATGCGACGTAGATCAACGGAGTTTGATCGTCTGTCACTGCTAGGCTGCGCCGTGCGTAACGCACGTCGGGGCGTCGACCCACCACTTCGAAGGGGACCCATGCGAGACATCGTCAATACGGACGACGAGGTTATTGGGCAAGCCGAGAAGGGTGAGATCGAGGAAAAGGGTCTGATCTCCCGCGTCGCGTTCGTGATGCTCCACAACGGCCGCGGGGAGCTGTTGTTGCATCAGCGTGCTGCCACGAAGCGCGCATACCCCCTGTACTGGTCGGGGGCGGCGGCCGGACATGTGGACGCGGGCGAGAGCTACGAAGAGGCTGCCCACCGGGAGCTGAGGGAAGAGCTCGGCATCGAGACCAAGTGCCGGCAGGTGGGGAAGTTCTACTCCGAGGCCGACCGCGAGATGGTCGGAGTCTTCCTGGGTTCCTACGACGGCCCCATCAAGATCGAAGAGGCCGAGGTCGCGCGCGTGGAGCACTTCAGCCTCGAACGGCTCAGCCAGGAGCGGGAAGCGATGCAGGTGACGAGTTTCGTCGACCGCTCGCTCCCCATGGTCGCCGAGGCCCTGAAGGTGACGCAGGATTCAGCGTGATTCGTCTGCGGTGGACGGCTTTTCCGCGATCATCTTGATGAAACTGTGGGCATGCTCGTCCATGTCCAGATGCCCGGCTTCCTGCTTGATCCTCTCCATGTAGAGCAGGACCTTCCGCCACCGGCCGTACGCGCCCACGACGGCGCCCTCCTCGTCGTCGGGGAAGGTCGGGACCACCTGGTGCGGCCGGGGCACGGGGCTGAACGTACTCCACAGCGACACGGCGTTCATGCCGCCCGGGGCCGTCATGTCCTGCATCTGCTTGCACACCGCGGACTTCTCCTCGATGTAGTGCAGGACGCCGTTGCACACGACGAGGTCGAACGCGTGGGCAGGCGCGAAATCGCGGATGTCGGTGTGATGCACCGCCACCTCCACCCCGGCCTCACGCATGAAACGCCGGACCTTGGCAGCGCCGATGCCACTCAGCTCCACGGCCTCGACCTGCCATCCGAGGAGGGCGAGCCTGATGGCGTCCGTACCCTCTCCGCTGCCGATGTCGAGCGCGCGCCCCGGCGGCCGCTGACGTGCCCAGCGCAGGATCGACTGCGTCATGAGCGACGCGGGATGGTCGTCGGGATCGGTGGAGTACCGGTGGGCCTGGCGCCACCAGTACCGATCGGTACCGCGGTAGGCGGCATCGAAAAATTCCTGTATCTCCGTCATGCGACACCCCTGTCCTTATGCTTCCAGAGGAAGAGACTCCATGAATTCACGGTCGTCGTAGGCTTCGGCCAGCTCCGAGAGCGCGTTCCTCCTCGATGCGTCGTCCTGGATGGCGGACAGCAGATCCGGAGCGCCGGGAACGCCCACGCGCTCGTAGGTCGGAACCAGGTGCGTGAAAAAGGCCCGGTACTGCAGTCCCGCGATTCCCGTGATGTAGACGTTCTTCTGGGCCGAACGCCGCGTGCGCTTGGTCTCCTGCAGGGCCGCGGCGAACTGGCCGAGCAGTTCGTCGGACACTTTCGCCCGGCTCATCTCCCTGACGAGCGCATCGGCGGCGTCACTCTTGCCGTGCAGACGCAGATTCAGCGCGAGAACGTGGGCGACGCCGGCGCGTTGAAACGAGTCCAGTGAGTCGTTCCCGCAGATCGTCAGCACGTTGGAATACACCTGGTGTTCCCTGATGGTCACCAGGTCGTCCATCCCCCAGGGGAGCATGTGCAGCTCGGCGGCGTATCTGGTCTCGCGGGGGAGTTGCTGCTCGAACAGGTAGAAGAAGAGATTTTCCTTGTCCGGGTAGTAGAAATTGAGAGAATCCACCAGCTCGGGTGGATCGGTGCACTCAGAGATGCCGAAATCCTGCAGAAGCTCGCGATCGAGAGCCGTCCGGGCCGCGACATCGGAAACGAGGAAGTGGGAATCACCCGACGGTGTCAGGAAGCCCGACTCGGGGAGAGCGCAGTCCCGCTGATTGATGTACCCGCTCACATGGGAGATCTTCCCCATCTCGCGGGTCGACGTGCGCGGAGTATTGATCTGGAGCAGTGGTTCGGCGCCGGTCCTGCCCCGTCTCCACGTGATCGCGACCAGCGCCGCCAGCCAGTCGCCGGTCTCCTGGCCGTCGACCAGCACGCTGCGTCTGAACCGAGCTCCGCTGCACCGGAACTCGTGCGTACCCGGGGTGGGCTCGCCGGCGAGCACGATCTCGTGCTCCTCGCGGCTCGACTCCACGACTTCCCGGAAGGCCTGCTCGAAGTAGTGGTCCACCCGGTCGAGGAAATTGACCTGCAGATCCTCGGCGGATTCGAGCTTGGGCCGGGAGATCGAGAGCTGCACGCTCTGTCTTCCGTCGGGCATGGAGAACAGCGTCCCGATGAACGGCGGCGCGAAAGGGCATAAGGAAATCGTCCAGTGGCCGAGCCGGCCGTACCGCAACAGCAGCGACATGAGGCGTCGACGTACCTGCCAGACCCGGTACTTGCGCTCCGCGACCGCGGCGTTCCGGTCGGGAAAACGCGCGCTGAGTCCGTCGTTGATGAAGGGCAGAACGGAGTTGTCGGGGAAGACCACGTGCAGGTGATCCCAGAATCCCTCGGCGGTCCGCGCCTTCCGTAACGCCGCTTCCTCGATGAGATCCGGCAGCGAGTCGTCGGACACGGTGATGATCGTGACCGAACGGGCTTCGGTGAGGTGCTCGATGAACCGGCGCTGGTCCGGCCCGCGATGTGTGGTGACGAGGGGGACATGGGCTTCCGGGGAGGCGCCGATGTGGAGCGAGGGCCCTCCGTCGTCATCGCCCTGTGCCCGGAGGCGCCGGTCCGGAGCGAGATTCTCCAGCATGGCGAGGAGGTCGCGGGCCAGGGCCGTGACGCGCGTCGCGAAGAGCGGGTCACCGGGCTCGATGCCGGTCAGGTCCACGCTCTGCCTCGTCTGGGCTTCCCTGATCCTGCGAGCGGCGTCCGGCCCTGGGGCCGACACCTGCCCGGTGGAGATGAAACGCACCGGGAACACCAGGGACTCGTAAGGCAGCAGCTCGTACTCCGACCTGCGTTCCTTCTCCAGAGTGAGAAAGGTGTCCCACTCCCGGGCGCACCAGTCGGAGGTGGCGTACGAGGGAGACTGAACGGCTATGAGGGTCGCGCTGCGCCGCAGAGAATGGAGCAGCCGCGTCTCCCATAAGGACGACGCCCGAATCTGCGTGGTATCGACGAAAAGCCTCAACGGCCGGCCGCTCAGCGAGCGGAATGCCTCGGACAGGGCACCGGTGAAATCCGAAAGAAAGCCACGCGTCTTCTCGTCGAAGCGCGCGTAGCTGATAAAGGCGTCGTACTCCCAGGCGTCGGTCACGTCCGCCATGTACCGCCCCCGCCCCGTCGGATCACACGACAACCAGCGTACTGGCAGAGACCTCTTGACGGTATGGGCCGGAGTGGAGAGCGGCGAAGTTCGGATCATGCCGATAACTGACCTCGCGATTTGCGAAGCAGGGCAAGTGGCGCGGTCGAGCCGACGTCGATCATGGCATCCGTACTAGCCCGCACATACGCGAAGACCCCGGCCTCAGCGTTTCCGCTGGTGACGGGGTCTTTGGGCACCTCATAGTGGGTGCCCCCGGCAGGATTCGAACCTGCGCACACGGCTCCGGAGGCCGTTGCTCTATCCCCTGAGCTACGGGGGCGTGTCGGCCGCTGCTTGCGGCGACGGGTAGAACCCTAGCAGGTCTTCCGGGGTGATCAGGAACGGCTTTGTGCAGGCAGGGTCGCGGCGTCGCCGGCCATCCGCGTCCACTCAGATCCCGCCCCCACCCGTCAGAGCGAGAAGTGGGGAAAACCGGGACGCCGCCCCTCGCCCCGACCTACTCTCGAGTTGTGTCAGGCGCCTCTGGCCGGGTGCTTGTTGTGGACGACAGCAAGGGCATCCGGCAGCTGATCAAGGTCAACCTCGAGCTGGAAGGGCTCGAGGTGGTGACCGCGGTCGATGGTGCCGAGTGTCTTGAGGTGGTGCATCACGTACGGCCCGACGTCGTCACGCTCGACGTCGTCATGCCGCGCCTCGACGGGCTCAGCACCGCCGCCCGCCTCCGCGCCGACCCCCGTACGCGTGACCTCCCGCTCGCGATCATCAGTGCCTGCACCCAGTATGAGGTCGAGAGCGGGCTCGACGCCGGTGTCGATGCCTTCCTCCCCAAGCCCTTCGAGCCCGACGAACTGGTCCGCCTGGTCAAGGGGCTCCTGGAGCGCAGCGACCCGCGGCGCGGGGGAGACGGTGCCAGTGGGCTCGCCGACGGGGTCTGCTTCGGCGGGTAGGGCCGTCCACAGGATCAGGCCCGTCCTCCAGATCAGCCCGTCCTCCGGGTCATGGCCGTTCTCCGGATCAAGGCCGCCCGGACGCCCACCCACCCGTCCCCTTCCGCCCCACCCTCCTCCCCTAGGCTTGTCCCGTGACCCCCGCCGAGCTGTCCCGTACCGTGCTGGACGCGGTGCGCCGTGCCGTGGGTACGGGGGAGCTGAGTGTGGCCCCGCCGGACGGGGTCACCGTGACCGAGCCCGGCCCTGGTGGGTGCGGTGACTTCGCCACCAACGTGGCCCTCCGCCTCGCCCGCCCCGCCGGCCTGCCCCCGCTGCGCGTCGCCGAGGTCCTGCGGACGTACGTGCTCGACGCCGAGGGGATTCGGGACGTCGTCGTCACCGGGCCCGGGTTCCTCAACATCACCCTCCGCGCGCGCGACGGACTCCTCACCGGGCTCGTCCGCGAGATCCGCGAGCGCGGTACGGAGTACGGGCACGGCGACGCCCTCGCCGGGAAGACCGTCGTGCTGCGGGTGCCGTACGAGGTGCGCGCCGAGGTCGTCGCCGACGCCGTCGCGCGGCTCGTGGCCGCCCAGGGCGGCCGGGCGGAGATCGAGCACGGCGAGCCCGTCACCCTGCGGCCCGTACCGGCACCCGAGGACCCCGCGCCGCTCGGGCCCGACGCCGCCCGCTGGGCCCTGCTGCACCCCGCCGCGCACGACCGGCCCCGCATCACCGCCGACCACCTCGTGCAGCGCGAGATCAACCCCCTTTTCCGTGTCCGCTACGCCCACGCTCGCGTACGCGCCCTCACCCGCAACGCCCGCGACCTCGGCTTCGCCGGGGAGCCGGGCGACCTCGACACAGGCGCCGCTCCCGGACACCCCCACCCCCTCCAGACCCCCCTCGCCGACCACCCCCGCATCCTCCGCGCGGCCGCCACCCAGCACGCCCCCGACCGCCTGGCCCGGCACCTCCTCACCGTCGCCGACGCTCTCCTCCCCCTCCTCCCCGAGGTACTCCCCGTCGGGGAGGAGAAACCCACGGCCGCCCATCGCGCCCGGCTGGCGCTCGCCGAAGCCGCCGGGGCGGTGCTTGCCGGTGGCCTGTCCCTGCTCGGCATCGACGCACCCGAACACCTCTGAGATCAGAGAACGATCAGAGAACAGAGAGCACTCATGAGCCGTTCCGCCCACCCCGCCGGGCCCCGTCACGCCGATGTCCTGACCGAGGGGCACTACTCCGCCCCGCCGTCCGATCTCAACGCCCTCGACCCCAAGGTGTGGGCCCGGACCGTGAGCCGGGACGAGGACGGTGTCCTCACCGTCGGCGGCCGTGCCGTGACGCGGCTCGCGGAGGAGTTCGGCACCCCCGCCTACATCCTCGACGAGGCCGACTTCCGCGCCCGGGCCCGCGCCTGGCGCACCGCCTTCGGCGCCGACGCCGACGTGTTCTACGCCGGCAAGGCGTTCCTCTCCCGCGCCGTCGTGCGCTGGCTGGACGAGGAGGGGCTCAACCTCGACGTCTGCTCCGGCGGCGAGCTGGCCACCGCGCTGTCGGCCGGGATGGACCCCGAGCGCATCGCCTTCCACGGCAACAACAAGTCCACCGAGGAGATCCGCCGCGCCGTCGAGGCGGGGGTCGGCCGCATCGTGCTCGACTCCTTCCAGGAGATCGTCCGCGTCGCCCACATCGCCCAGGAACTGGGCAAGCGGCAGAAGGCGCAGATCCGGATCACCGTCGGCGTCGAGGCGCACACCCACGAGTTCATCGCCACCGCGCACGAGGACCAGAAGTTCGGCATCCCGCTGGCCGGGGGACAGGCCGCGGAGGCCGTACGGCGCGCGCTCACCCTCGACGGGCTCGAACTCATCGGCATCCACAGCCACATCGGCTCGCAGATCTTCGACATGTCCGGCTTCGAGGTCGCCGCCCACCGCGTGGTCGGCCTGCTGAAGGACATCCGCGACGAGCACGGCGTCGAGCTGCCCGAGATCGACCTCGGCGGCGGCCTCGGCATCGCCTACACCAGCTCCGACGACCCCCGCGAGCCGCACGAGATCGCCAAGGCGCTCACCGAGATCGTCACCCGCGAGTGCGAGGCGGCGCGGCTCGGCGTCCCCCGTATCTCCGTCGAGCCCGGCCGCGCCATCGTCGGGCCGACCGCGTTCACGCTGTACGAGGTGGGCACGGTCAAGCCGCTCGACGGGCTGCGGACGTACGTGTCCGTCGACGGCGGGATGTCGGACAACATCCGCACCGCGCTGTACGACGCCGAGTACAGCGTCGCCCTCGTCTCGCGCACCAGCGACGCCGAGCCGATGCTGACCCGCGTGGTCGGCAAGCACTGCGAGAGCGGGGACATCGTGGTCAAGGACGCGTTCCTCCCCGCCGACCTGGCGCCGGGCGACCTGATCGCCGTACCGGCGACGGGCGCCTACTGCCGGTCCATGGCCAGCAACTACAACCACGTCCTGCGCCCGCCGGTCGTCGCGGTCGGCGACGGCGAGGCGCGGGTGATCGTCCGGCGTGAGACCGAGGAGGACCTGCTCCGGCTCGACGTCGGCTGAGGCCCGCCCAGGGCCGCCACAGGTCCCGGTCCGTACCGGTCCGGGAACGCGAAACAGATGTCTCACGATCCGGACGAAGGGTAGAAAGCCCCGTCCGGTGAGTGAGACTGGTCAAACCGTAGACGGTGAGAGGAAACGAGGTCGGATGATGCGTACGCGTCCGCTGAAGGTGGCGCTGCTGGGCTGTGGAGTGGTCGGCTCCGAGGTGGCGCGCATCATGACGACGCACGCCGACGACCTCGCCGCCCGCATCGGGGCCCCGGTCGAACTGGCCGGGGTCGCCGTACGGCGGCCCTCGAAGGTGCGCGAGGGGATCGACCCGGCGCTGGTCACCACCGACGCGACCGCCCTGGTCAAGCGCGGTGACATCGACGTGGTGGTGGAGGTCATCGGCGGCATCGAGCCCGCCCGCGGCCTCATCACCACCGCCCTGGAGCACGGCGCGTCCGTCGTCTCCGCCAACAAGGCCCTGCTCGCCCAGGACGGCGCCGCCCTGCACGCCGCCGCCGAGGAGCACGGCCGCGACCTCTACTACGAGGCCGCCGTCGCCGGTGCCATCCCGCTGATCCGCCCGCTGCGCGAGTCCCTCGCCGGTGACAAGGTCAACCGGGTGCTCGGCATCGTCAACGGCACCACCAACTTCATCCTCGACAAGATGGACTCCACCGGCGCCGGCTACCAGGAGGCGCTGGACGAGGCCACCGCGCTCGGGTACGCCGAGGCCGACCCCACCGCCGACGTCGAGGGCTTCGACGCCGCCGCCAAGGCCGCCATCCTGGCCGGGATCGCCTTCCACACCCGCGTCCGCCTCGACGACGTGCACCGCGAGGGCATGACCGAGGTCACCGCGGCCGACTTCCGCTCGGCCCGCGAGATGGGCTGCACCATCAAGCTGCTCGCCATCTGCGAGCGGGCCAGGGACGGCGCCTCGGTCACCGCCCGCGTCCACCCGGCGATGATCCCGCTGACCCACCCGCTGGCCTCGGTGCGCGGCGCGTACAACGCGGTCTTCGTGGAGTCCGACGCGGCCGGGCAGCTCATGTTCTACGGCCCCGGCGCCGGCGGCGCGCCCACCGCCTCGGCCGTCCTCGGCGACCTCGTCGCCGTCTGCCGCAACCGCCTGGGCGGCGCGACCGGCCCCGGCGAGTCGGCGTACGCGGCGCTGCCCGTCTCCCCGATGGGGGACGTCGTCACGCGCTATCACATCAGCCTCGACGTCGCCGACAAACCGGGTGTCCTCGCGCAGGTCGCCACGGTCTTCGCCGAGCACGGGGTGTCCATCGATACGGTCAGGCAGCAGGGGAAGGACGGCGAGGCGTCCCTCGTCGTCGTCACCCACCGGGCCTCCGACGCGTCCCTGACGGGGACGGTGGAGGCGCTGCGCAAGCTCGACACCGTGCGGGGTGTCGCCAGCATCATGCGGGTTGAAGGGGAGTAAGCGGCAATGACCCACCAGTGGCGCGGAATCATCGAGGAGTACCGGGACAGGCTGCCGGTCTCCGACAGCACGCCGGTCGTGACGCTCCGCGAGGGCGGCACGCCCCTCGTGCCCGCGCAGGTGCTCTCCGAGCGCACCGGCTGCGAGGTCCACCTCAAGGTGGAGGGGGCCAACCCCACCGGTTCGTTCAAGGACCGGGGCATGACCATGGCCATCACGCGGGCCAAGGAGGAGGGCGCCAAGGCGGTCATCTGCGCCTCCACCGGCAACACCTCCGCCTCCGCGGCCGCCTACGCGGTGCGGGCCGGCATGGTCTGCGCCGTGCTCGTCCCGCAGGGCAAGATCGCGCTCGGCAAGATGGGCCAGGCCCTCGTGCACGGCGCGAAGATCCTCCAGGTCGACGGCAACTTCGACGACTGCCTCGACCTCGCCCGCGACCTGAGCGACAACTACCCGGTGTCGCTGGTCAATTCGGTCAACCCGGTGCGCATCGAGGGCCAGAAGACCGCCGCCTTCGAGATCGTGGACATGCTGGGCGACGCCCCCGACATCCACGTCCTCCCGGTCGGCAACGCCGGCAACATCACGGCCTACTGGAAGGGCTACCGGGAGTACGCCGCCGACGGTCCGGCCGGCCGGACCCCGCGCATGTGGGGCTACCAGGCGTCGGGCAGCGCGCCCATCGTGCGCGGAGAGGTCGTCAAGGACCCCTCGACCGTCGCCACCGCCATCCGCATCGGCAACCCCGCGTCCTGGAGTCACGCGCTGGCCGCGCGGGACGAGTCCGGCGGCCACATCGACGAGGTGACGGACCGTGAGATCCTGCGCGCCTACCGGCTGTTGGCCGCGCAGGAGGGTGTCTTCGTGGAGCCCGCCTCCGCCGCCTCGGTCGCCGGTCTCCTCAAGGCCGCCGAGCAGGGCAAGGTCGACCCCGGCCAGACCATCGTCTGCACCGTCACCGGCAACGGTCTGAAGGACCCGGACTGGGCCGTGGCCGGCGCCCCGCCGCCGGTCACCGTGCCGGTCGACGCGTCCGTCGCGGCCGAGCGGCTCGGCCTCGCCTGACGTGCCGCACCGCGGAGGGTGCACAGGGGGCTTGCGACACGCATCGTGCGCCTCCTGTGCGCCCTATGTCGCGGCAGAACCTTCCTTCGATAGGCTGTGAGCAACCCGCCCACCGCATATGCCCACGCGTGTGGCCCGTGGCCGCGCCGTGCCGAGCGGCCCGACGGGTTTCGTACGTCATCGAGTGTCCGCACCGGACGCCCCCAGCGGGTCGTTCGGCAATCACGTCCGTCACGCAGCTCAAGGAGAGACTTCGAGCGATGGCCGGTCCCGCCTTCCGCGCCGCCGCCGTCCGGGTGCGCGTCCCCGCCACCAGCGCCAACCTCGGTCCGGGCTTCGACGCCCTGGGCCTGGCACTGGGGCTGTACGACGACGTGGTCGTCCGGGTCGCCGACTCAGGGCTGCACATCGACATCGCGGGCGAGGGCGGTGAGACCCTCCCGCGCGACGAGCGCCACCTGCTCGTACGGTCCCTGCGCACCGCCTTCGACCTGCTGGGCGGGCAGCCGCGCGGGCTGGAGATCGTCTGCGCCAACCGCATCCCGCACGGCCGGGGCCTCGGCTCCTCCTCCGCCGCCATCTGCGCCGGCATCGTCGCCGCGCGCGCGGTGACCATAGGCGGCGAGGCCCGCCTCGACGACACCGCGCTGCTGGAGCTGGCCACCGAGATCGAGGGCCACCCGGACAACGTCGCGGCCTGTCTGCTCGGCGGGTTCACCCTCTCCTGGCTGGAGTCCGGCGCCGCCCGCGCCATCAGGATGGACCCCGAGCGTTCCATCGTTCCGGTGGTTTTCGTGCCCGGGAAGCCCGTGCTCACCGAGACCGCGCGCGGTCTGCTGCCCCGTACCGTCCCCCATGTGGACGCCGCCGCCAACGCCGGCCGTGCCGCGCTGCTGGTGGAGGCCCTGACCCGGCGCCCCGAGCTGCTGCTGCCGGCCACCGAGGACCGGCTGCACCAGGAGTACCGCGCACCCGCCATGCCGGAGAGCGCCGCGCTGGTGGAACGGCTGCGCGCGGACGGCGTACCGGCCGTCATCTCCGGTGCCGGGCCCACCGTCATGGCGCTCACCGACGAGGCCACCGCGGACAAGGTGGAAGCCCTCGCGGGCGCCGACTGGGCGGCCAACCGGCTGAGCCTCGACATGCAGGGAGCGAGCGTGCTGCCGCTTGCGCCCTGACACCCGGTTGCCGGATTTGGAGAGGGGGAATGTTTGTTGCATCCGGTAGTGTTAATCTCAAGTCTGCACCCGACCCCACCATGGCGCGGTGCTTCGTGTCCCCGTCAGGGACAGACATTCTTCCGGGAGCCTCCCGAGCCACTCCGTGTTCCGTGCGCCGTACTTGGGCAGTACGTCGGATGGGGGCGCTGAGCCAGTCCTCGGTAGGGGTGTCCCCTCTGGGGGAGCTCCGGAACCGGCGCCGCCGCGCCACGTGACACCGGGTGTCACGGCTCGCGGGAGCGTCATCACCAGAAATTCTCTTCCGCCGCTTCCAGGCGGACCACCGCCCCGGCCAGGTACTTACCCACAGCACCGATGCCGGACAGCACAACCGGTCGCCGAGCCAGACAGGCCGACGTCCGCTCCAGGGAAGGACCCTTCGTGAGCGACACCACCGATCTGATGGGCGCGCGTGTCGAGGAGACCGCTGCCGCGCCCGCCACGGACTCCGCGCCCGCCACCGGTGCCGGCTCCCGTCGGCGCCGCGGCACCGGCCTCGAGGGCATGGTGCTCGCCGAGCTCCAGCAGGTCGCCTCGGGCCTCGGCATCAGGGGCACCGCGCGGATGCGCAAGAGCCAGCTCATCGAGGTCATCAAGGAGGCCCAGGCCGGGGGCGGCGCCCCCAAGGCCGAGGCCGCCGAGGAGACCAAGCCCAAGCGCCGCGCCACCTCCAAGGCCCGTACGGGTGAGGCCTCCACCGAGGCGAAGGCGGAGAAGTCCGCGCAGCCGGCCGCCGACAAGGCCGCCGCCGCGCAGCAGATCGACATCCCGGGTCAGCCCGCCGCCGAGCGCGACGACGCGCAGGGCGAGCGCCGCCGCCGTCGTGCCACCGCCGACGCCGGCAGCCCGGCCGCCGCCGAGTCCGCCGAGCACAAGGGCGACAAGGGCGAGCCGAAGGGCGACGCCCAGCAGACGCAGGCCGAGGGCAAGGGCGACGCGGGCGACGGCGAGGGCCGTGGCCGCCGCGACCGCCGTGACCGTGACCGCGACCGGGGCGGCCGTGACCGCGACCGCCGCGGCAAGGGCGACGACCAGCAGGGTGGCGGCCGCCAGGACCGCCAGCAGGGCCAGCAGCAGGGCGGCCGTCAGGACCGGCAGGACCGCCAGACGCAGCAGGACGACGACGACTTCGAGGGCGGCCGCCGTGGCCGTCGCGGCCGCTACCGCGACCGCCGGGGCCGCCGCGGACGCGACGAGATCGCCGAGCCGCAGGTCAACGAGGACGACGTCCTGATCCCCGTCGCGGGCATCCTGGACATCCTCGACAACTACGCGTTCATCCGTACCTCCGGCTACCTGCCGGGCCCGAACGACGTGTACGTCTCCCTCGCCCAGGTCCGCAAGAACGGCCTGCGCAAGGGCGACCACCTCACCGGCGCGGTCCGCCAGCCCAAGGAGGGCGAGCGCCGCGAGAAGTTCAACGCGCTGGTGCGGCTCGACTCCGTCAACGGCATGGCGCCCGAACACGGCCGCGGGCGGCCGGAGTTCAACAAGCTGACGCCGCTGTACCCGCAGGACCGTCTGCGTCTTGAGTCCGAGGCCGGCATCCTGACGACCCGGATCATCGACCTCGTGTCGCCGATCGGCAAGGGCCAGCGCGGTCTGATCGTGGCCCCGCCGAAGACCGGCAAGACCATGATCATGCAGGCGATCGCCAACGCGATCACGCACAACAACCCCGAGTGCCACCTGATGGTCGTCCTGGTCGACGAGCGTCCGGAAGAGGTCACCGACATGCAGCGCTCGGTCAAGGGCGAGGTCATCTCCTCGACCTTCGACCGCCCGGCCGAGGACCACACCACGGTCGCGGAGCTGGCCATCGAGCGCGCCAAGCGCCTGGTGGAGCTGGGCCACGACGTCGTCGTGCTGCTCGACTCGATCACGCGTCTGGGCCGTGCGTACAACCTCGCCGCCCCGGCGTCGGGCCGCATCCTCTCCGGTGGTGTCGACTCGACCGCCCTCTACCCGCCGAAGCGCTTCTTCGGCGCGGCGCGCAACATCGAGGACGGCGGCTCGCTGACCATCCTCGCCACCGCGCTCGTCGACACCGGGTCCCGCATGGACGAGGTGATCTTCGAGGAGTTCAAGGGCACCGGCAACATGGAGCTCAAGCTCGACCGGAAGCTCGCCGACAAGCGCATCTTCCCGGCGGTGGACGTCGACGCGTCCGGCACCCGCAAGGAGGAGATCCTGCTCGGCAGCGAGGAGCTCGCCGTCACCTGGAAGCTGCGTCGCGTGCTGCACGCGCTCGACCAGCAGCAGGCGATCGAGCTGCTGCTCGACAAGATGAAGCAGACCAAGTCGAACATCGAGTTCCTGACCCAGATCCAGAAGACGACGCCGGCTCCCGGCAACGGTGACTGAGCACAGCTGAGCCACCCTCCCGGGACCTCAAGGGCCGCCTCCGCCGCACACGCGACGGGAGCGGCCCTTTTGCGTGCCGACGGCTCCCGCGAGACCTTTGCCACAGGTGTGACGTTCGGTACCGACTTGGCTCGGTACGGCCCCTTCCGAGAAAGCGCAGGTGAACGCGGAGACGCTCCGCGGAGTCGATCACTCAAGGTGACCACTGTCGAACCAGGCGGCGCTGTGCTTTGTGCGAGCCTGTCCCGAGTTTCCCTGTTCCAGCAGGCGGAGCGACGATGGAGTGGTGATGACCGCTCCCGACCCTGATCGCAGGGGGTAATCGAACGGACGAGACCTAGGAGCGCAGTGTCCACCGAGAGCACGCCGGAGCCCGGCATACCGGAGACCGGAGACGGCCCCCGCCGCCGGGGCAAGGGCCGCCGCCGCAAGCCCCGCAGCGCGGGCCGCAAGGCCCTGCTCGCCACGGCCTGGACGGCCGCGGGCGTGGTCGTGCTGGCCGGTGCCGGCGCCGGGTACGTCTACTTCAAGCTCAACGGGAACATCCGGAGCATCGACATCAACCAGGTGCTGGGCCGCGACCGGCCCGCCAAGGCCGACAACGGCTCGCAGAACATCCTGGTCCTCGGCTCCGACACCCGCGCCGGCGCCAACCGCAAGCTCGGCGGCGGAGCGGCCGACAGCGGCGCCCGCTCCGACACGGCGATGATCGTCCACCTCTACAAGGGCCACAAGAAGGCGTCCGTCGTCTCCGTGCCCCGCGACACCCTCATCGACCGCCCCGCCTGCGCCGACACCAAGGGCCACACGTATCCGGCCGCGCGGGACGTCATGTTCAACTCGGCCTACGCCACCGGCGGCGCGCCCTGCGCGGTCAGAACCGTCGAGTCGCTCACCGGTATCCGCATGGACCACTACCTGGAGGTCGACTTCGCGGGCTTCGAGCGCCTCGTCGACGACCTCGGCGGCGTACGCGTCACCACGACCCGCGCCATCCAGGACCCCGACAGCCACCTGGACCTGACCGCGGGCACCCACACCCTCGACGGCGCGCAGGCCCTCGGCCTGGTCCGCACCCGGCACGGCGTCGGCGACGGCTCCGACCTGGGCCGCATCCAGCTCCAGCAGGCGTTCGTGAAGGCCCTGATCGCCCAGACCAGGCAGCTCGGCGTGCTGAGCAACCCCAAGAAGCTCTACGACCTCGCCGACACCGCGACCCGGACCGTCACCACCGACTCCGACCTCGGCTCGGTCAACTCCCTCGCGGACTTCGCGGGCGGCCTCAAGGGCATCAGCGCCTCCGGGATGCACATGGTCACGATGCCCGTCCAGTACGACCCCGCCGACCCCAACCGCGTCCTGCTGGAGCGGCACAAGGCCCAGCGGATCTGGACGGCCCTGAAGAACGACAGGCCGATCCCCGACTCGGCGACCATCGGCACGGCCACCGGCGGGGCCAAGGGCGTCGTCACACCCTGACGCGGCCCCGCCCCCCCAAGTCGGCCCCACGCCGTTCCGCGCCCCCCCTCGGGACGCCCGCGGGAATACATCGGCCCCACCCCCGGTTTTGGGGGATGGCGCCAGTCCTGGCAGACTGGTACGTCGGCTCCGGTTCACGCGCCCGCATCCCGCGGTGGCGACCCGGCGCCCTCCCTGAACCTAGGAGACACCTTGAAGCGCGAGATCCACCCCGAGTACGTCGAGACGCAGGTCAGCTGCACCTGTGGCGCCTCGTTCACCACGCGGAGCACCATCGACTCCGGCACCATCCGTGCCGAGGTCTGCTCCGAGTGCCACCCGTTCTACACGGGCAAGCAGAAGATCCTCGACACCGGTGGCCGTGTGGCCCGCTTCGAGGCCCGCTTCGGCAAGGCTTCCGGCTCCAAGAAGTAGCGAGCCCCCGAACCGCCGGTCCACGGTCGCGCCCCTCGCGGGGCGCGCCAGGGACCGGCGTTTTTGGTCGCCCGCCACCCCTTCACCCGCCGTATCAGGAGCCGAAAGATGTTCGAGGCCGTCGAGGAACTCGTCGCCGAGCACGCCGATCTGGAGAGCAAGCTCGCCGACCCGTCGGTCCACGCCGACCAGGCCAACGCGCGCAAGCTCAACAAGCGCTACGCCGAGCTGACCCCGATCGTCGGCACCTACCGCTCCTGGAAGCAGACCGGGGACGACATCGAGACCGCGCGCGAGCTCGCGGCCGACGACCCCGACTTCGCCGCCGAGGTCAAGGACCTGGAGAAGCAGCGCGAGCAGCTCACCGAGAAGCTCCGCCTGCTGCTGGTCCCGCGCGACCCGAGCGACGACAAGGACGTCATCCTGGAGATCAAGGCCGGAGCGGGCGGCGACGAGTCCGCCCTGTTCGCCGGTGACCTCCTGCGCATGTACCTGCGCTACGCCGAGCGGGTCGGCTGGAAGACCGAGATCATCGACGCCACCGAGTCCGAGCTGGGCGGCTACAAGGACGTCCAGGTCGCCGTGAAGACCAAGGGCGGCCAGGGCGCTACCGAGCCCGGCCAGGGCGTGTGGGCCCGCCTGAAGTACGAGGGCGGCGTGCACCGCGTGCAGCGCGTGCCGGCCACCGAGTCCCAGGGCCGCATCCACACCTCCGCCGCGGGTGTCCTCGTGACCCCGGAGGCCGAGGAGATCGACGTCGAGATCAACCCCAACGACCTGCGCATCGACGTCTACCGCTCGTCCGGACCCGGCGGCCAGTCCGTCAACACCACCGACTCCGCCGTGCGCATCACCCACCTGCCCACCGGTGTGGTCGCCTCCTGCCAGAACGAGAAGAGCCAGCTCCAGAACAAGGAGCAGGCCATGCGCATCCTGCGCTCCCGGCTGCTCGCCGCGGCCCAGGAGAAGGCCGAGGCCGAGGCCGCCGACGCCCGCCGCAGCCAGGTGCGCACCGTGGACCGCTCCGAGAAGATCCGTACGTACAACTTCCCGGAGAACCGCATCTCCGACCACCGTGTCGGCTTCAAGGCGTACAACCTGGACCAGGTCCTGGACGGCGAGCTGAACGCGCTGATCCAGGCGTGCGTCGACGCCGACTCGGCGGCGAAGCTCGCGAACGCGTAAGAACGCCCGGCAGGACCACGCACGAGGACCGGAGGAGAAGCGTGCAGCAAGACTTCGGGGGGCGACCCCCGAGCCCCCGCAGCGTGCTGCTCGCGGAGGTCGCCCAGGCCACCCAGCGGCTGGCCGACGCCGGAGTGCCCTCCCCGCGCACCGACGCCGAGGAACTGGCCGCGTTCGTGCACGGCGTCAAGCGCGGCGCCCTGCACACGGTCAAGGACTCCGACTTCGACGCCCGGTACTGGGAGGTCATCGCCCGCCGCGAGCAGCGCGAGCCGCTCCAGCACATCACCGGGCGGGCCTACTTCCGCTACCTGGAGCTCCAGGTCGGCCCCGGAGTCTTCGTGCCCCGGCCGGAGACCGAGTCGGTGGTCGGCTGGGCGATAGACGCGGTACGCGCCATGGACGTCGTCGAGCCCTGCATCGTCGACCTGTGCACCGGCTCCGGCGCCATCGCGCTGGCGCTCGCCCAGGAGGTGCCGCGCTCCCGCGTGCACGCCGTCGAGCTGTCCGAGGACGCCCTGCGGTGGACCCGCAAGAACGTCGAGGGCTCCCGCGTCGACCTGCGCCAGGGCGACGCCCTGTCCGCCTTCCCGGACCTCGACGGCCAGGTCGACCTCGTCGTCTCCAACCCGCCGTACATCCCGCTCACCGAGTGGGAGTACGTCGCCCCCGAGGCCCGCGACTACGACCCCGAGCTGGCCCTGTTCTCCGGAGAGGACGGGCTCGACCTCATCCGGGGCATCGAACGCACCGCGCACCGGCTGCTGCGCCCCGGCGGGGTCGTCGTCATCGAGCACGCCGACACCCAGGGCGGCCAGGTGCCGTGGATCTTCACCGAGGAGCGGGGCTGGGCCGACGCGGCCGACCACCCCGACCTCAACAACCGCCCGCGGTTCGCCACGGCCCGCAAGGCGACACCGTGAGCACCGACCGCAACCACCCCCAGTTGTACGCGTACGAGGAGGCCCGCTAGACATGGCACGGCGATACGACACCAACGACGCCACCGACCGCGTGACGGGCCTGCGCGAGGCCGCGGCCGCGGTACGCCGGGGCGAACTGGTGGTGCTGCCGACCGACACGGTCTACGGCATCGGCGCCGACGCGTTCTCCGCGGAGGCCGTCGCCGACCTGCTCGCCGCCAAGGGCCGGGGCCGCAACATGCCCACCCCCGTGCTCATCGGCTCCCCGAACACCCTGCACGGTCTCGTCACCGACTTCTCCGAGGCCGCCTGGGAGCTCGTCGACGCCTTCTGGCCCGGCGCGCTCACCCTGGTCGCCCGGCACCAGCCGTCCCTGCAGTGGGACCTCGGCGACACCCGCGGCACCGTCGCCGTGCGCATGCCGCTGCACCCGGTCGCCATCGAGCTGCTCAACGAGTTCGGCCCGATGGCCGTCTCCTCCGGCAACCTCACCGGCCACCCGGCGCCGGAGACCTGCGACGACGCCCAGCGCATGCTCGGCGACTCCGTCTCCGTCTACCTCGACGGCGGCCCCACCCCCGGCAACGTGCCGTCGTCCATCGTGGACGTCTCCGGCCCGGTGCCGCTGCTGCTGCGCCAGGGCGCGATCTCCCCGGAGGAGCTGCGCAAGGTCGTACCCGACCTTGAGGTGGCGAATTGACGGCCCCCGGACCGCACACCCGCGCCGTCCCGCCCGAGCAGGGGGTCACCCCATGCGCGGCATAGGCGGCGCGGAACACCCGGCGGAGCAGACCACGACGTTCGGGTTCCCGCGCGACACCTTCCGCATCCTCCACGTCAGCACCGGCAACGTCTGCCGCTCACCCATCACCGAGCGGCTGACCCGGCATTTCGTGGCGGAGCGGCTCGGCGTGCTCGGCGGCGGCCTGATCGTGGAGAGCGCCGGCACCTGGGGCCACGAGGGTGCCCGGATGGAGGAGAACGCGGAGACCGTGCTCGCCGAGTTCGGCGCGGACGCGGCCGGGTTCACCGGCCGGGAGCTGCTGGACGAGCACGTCATCATGGCCGACCTGGTGCTGACCGCCACCCGCGACCACCGCGCCCAGGTCATCTCCATGGGCCACTCGGCGGGCCTGCGCACCTTCACGCTGAAGGAGTTCACCCGCCTGGTCCGCGCGATAGACCCGGCCACCCTGCCGCCCCTGGAGGACGGCGTGGTGCTGCGCGCCCGCGCCCTGGTCCGCGCGGCCGCCGCGCTGCGCGGCTGGCTGCTGGCCCCCACCGCCGAGGCGGACGAGGTGTACGACCCCTACGGGGCCCCGCTGCCCTTCTTCCGCTCCATCGGCGACGAGATACGCGACGCCCTCGACCCGGTCGTCACCGCGCTGACGGGCGTGCCCGCCCGCATGTGACGCGCGCCGGGCTCCGGCAGGGGGCCGGACCCGGCGGAGAAGCGTCCGCCCGCGGCACGGCCTACATTGGAGACCCGGGGCGCCGCCCCTCGTCACCGTCGACCGCCCGGAGCCCGTCATGTCGGTCACACCCGTGCTGGACACGGACGCCCTGAGCCGGACCGACCCCGAGCTGGCGGAGATCCTGCGCGGCGAACTGGACCGGCAGTCGACGACCCTGCAGCTCACCGCGGCCGAGAACTTCGCCTCGCCCGCCGTCCTCGCCACCCTCGGCTCGTCACTGGCGAACAAGTACGCCGAGGGGTATCCCGGCGCCCGCCACCACGGCGGCTGCGCGCTGGCCGACACCGCCGAACGCATCGCCGTCGAGCGCGCCAAGGACGTCTTCGGCGCCGAGCACGCCAACGTCCAGCCGCACACGGGCTCCTCGGCCATGCTGGCCGCCTACGCCGCCGTGCTGCGCCCCGGCGACACCGTCCTCGCCCTCGGCCTCGACGACGGCGGCCACCTCACCCACGGCTCGCCCGCGAACTTCTCCGGCCGCTGGTTCGACTTCGTCGGCTACGGCCTCGACCCGGGCACCGGGCTCGTCGACCACGACGAGGTGCGCCGGCTGGCCCGCGAGCGCCGGCCGAAAGCCATCGTGTGCGGCTCCACCGCCTACCCCCGCCACTTCGACCACGCCTTCTTCCGCGAGGTCGCGGACGAGGTCGGGGCGTATCTCATCGTGACGCTGACGCACTCCGCCGGACTGGTCGCCGGGGGAGCGGCGCCGAGCCCGCTGCCGTACGCCGACCTGGTGTGCGCCACCACGCACAAGACGCTGCGCGGGCCGCGCGGCGGGATGATCCTGTGCGGGGCCGGGCTCGCGCGGCGGGTCGACCGGGCCGTCTTCCCCTTCACCCAGGGCGGCGCCCAGATGAACTCCATCGCCGCCAAGGCCGTCGCGTTCGGCGAGGCGGCCACCCCCGCGTTCGCCGCCTACGCCCACCAGGCGGTCGCCAACGCGCGCGCGCTCGCCGGGCACCTGGCGGCGGCCGGGTTCACGATCGCCACCGGCGGCACCGACACCCATCTCGTCGTGGCCGATCCCGCCCCCCTCGGCATGGACGGCCGGACCGCGCGCGGCAGGCTCGCGGCGGCCGGTCTGGTGCTGGACTGCTGTGCGCTTGCGCACACAGGCGGCCGGGCGCTCAGGCTCGGAACGGCCGCCGTGACCACCCAGGGCATGGGCGAGCCGGCCATGGCGCGGATCGCCGCGCTGCTGGCCGGAGTGGTCAGCGGCGGGCGGGACCCGGCCGCGGCACGGGCCGAGGTGCGCGCGCTGACCGCCGATTTCCCGCCGTACCCCGAGTGAGCCGGAGGGCGGCATACGGGACACAAGGCCCCGGCCGCAACCGTCACCGGCCCCCGCAGGTCCTCACCATTACCTGTCCCTCGCTAGGGTGTGGGGCTGTGATGGCCAGCGAAATCTGTGGGGATGCCCGTGCGTGAATACCTCCTGACGCTCTGCATCACGGCCGCGGTGACCTACCTGCTGACAGGGCCGGTACGGAAATTCGCGATCGTGGCCGGAGCGATGCCGGAGATCCGGGCCCGGGACGTGCACCGGGAGCCCACTCCGCGGCTCGGCGGCATCGCCATGTTCTTCGGACTGTGCGCGGGCCTGCTCGTCGCGGACCACCTGGAGAACCTCAACGAGGTCTTCGTCAACTCCAACGAGCCCCGCGCCCTGCTGTCCGGGGCCGCGCTGATCTGGCTGATCGGCGTGCTGGACGACAAGTTCGAGATCGACGCCCTGATCAAGCTGGGCGGCCAGATGATCGCCGCCGGTGTGATGGTCGTGCAGGGTCTGACGATCCTGTGGCTGCCGATCCCCGGTGTGGGCCTGGTCGCCGTCACCCAGTGGCAGGGCACGCTGCTGACCGTCGCCCTGGTCGTCATCACCATCAACGCGGTCAACTTCGTCGACGGCCTGGACGGTCTCGCGGCCGGCATGGTGTGCATCGCCACCGCCGCGTTCTTCATGTACGCCTACCGCATCTGGTACGGCTACGGCATCGAGGCGGCCGCGCCGGCGACCCTGTTCGCGGCGATCCTGATGGGCATGTGTCTGGGCTTCCTGCCGCACAACATGCATCCGGCGCGCATCTTCATGGGCGACTCGGGATCGATGCTCATCGGCCTGGTGCTGGCGGGCAGCGCCATCTCCGTCACCGGGCAGGTCGACCCGGACCGGCTGAACCTGTTCTCCGGCTCCGAGCGCAGCACCGTGCACCAGATGGTGCCCGCGTACATCCCGCTGCTGCTGCCGCTGACCATCATCGCCATCCCGGCCGCCGACCTCGTGCTGGCCATCGTGCGGCGCACCTGGCGCGGCCAGTCGCCGTTCGCGGCGGACCGCGGCCACCTGCACCACCGGCTGCTGGAGATCGGCCACTCGCACAGCCGGGCCGTGCTGATCATGTACTTCTGGTCGGCGCTCATCGGCTTCGGCGTGCTGGCGTACTCGGTGAACTCGGCGTCGATGTGGATCGTGCTCGGCGTGGTCTTCCTCAGCGCCATCGGCCTGGTGATGCTGCTCCTGCCCCGCTTCACCCCCCACGCCCCACGCTGGGCGGAACGCTTCGTCCCCCCGCGCTACCGAAGGTACGAAGAGCCCCCGGAGGAGTCCGCCGAGGAGTCCCCCGAGGACACCCCGGCCCTCACAGAGCCCACCCCCACCGCGGCAGCCGTACCCGGCGTCAACGGAGCGACGGCCCTCGGCGCCCGCTCCCGCGCCGCCAAGGACGGCAAGGTCAGGATCTGAGGACCATGTCCGAGCGCCTCCGGGAGCCCGTAAAGGGTTTCCCGGAGGCGCTCTTGGCATGCCGGGCAGGTGGCCGTCCGGTGCGATGCAGACCGGCGTCCGGACCGTCACAAGGTAAGAATCTGACTAGAGCATTGCCAAGTCGTGGGGGAGCAAAGTCCCCTAATACCAGACAAGCCCACCCGGTTCCCGCACATGCGCGCACCATCACTCTCATGCGTGACGTCTGGCACACCCCCAGGTAAAGACTGCATCAAATAGTTTGTGATACGGTTCACGAGAACCCGGGACAGAGCCGGAGACCGTGAAGCGACGGTCCGACGGCGTGAGACTTTCCGTACTCGGACCGGGACTACGCTCGTCCATGACGACACCCTGCCCCCTTGTGAAAGCGGAGTTGCCGCCATGCCGTCCAATGACGTCCGGATTCTTGCCCAGGCCGCCGTGCCCACGGCTGCCGTCGGCGCGATAGCCGCCGTCGTCAGCGGTGTTGTCGTCGGCGGCAAGGGCGCGGTCGGGGCCGTCGTGGGCACACTGATCGTCATCCTCTTCATGGGGATCGGTCTTTACGTTCTCCAGCGCACCGCCAGGTCCTTCCCGCAGCTGTTCCAGATGATGGGTCTGCTGCTCTACGCGGCCCAACTCCTGCTGCTGGTCATCTTCGTGGGCCTGTTCAAGAACACGACCCTGTTCAACCCCCGTGCCTTCGCCGTCGTTCTGGTGGTGGCCACCCTGACGTGGATCGCCGCCCAGGCGCGTGCCCACATGAAGGCGAAGATCCTTTACGTCGATCCCGACGCGTCGTCGAAGGAAGACAAGTCCCAGAAGACGGACCGTTCGTCATGAGGGGTAGGGCCGGGATAAAGGCGCGGGAGAGATCCTGCTATCGTCCGGTGCCAACTGCGGCATCGCGGGCGCGGGCATCCGAGCTGACGCCTGTTCCACTGCGAGGCTAGATGCCCCCCGGCCGCCCCCACATCCGTAACACCAGTCCCGTGCCGAACCGCGGCCGTACGCCGCGCCGACACAACGAGGTTGCCGTACCTATGCGCCACGATGAAGGAGCCCGCGGTGAGTGCTGAGCCGACGCAGACGCTCGCTTTCGACACGAGCTGCCACCTGTTCTCCGGGTGCGGCTTCCCGGCTCCGGGCCTGCACTCGTTCCTGTTCAAGCCGCTCTGGGGCGACGCGGACAGCAGCCTGTACTTCAACAAGCCGATGCTGCTGGCGCTGCTCGGTTCCATCATCGTCGTGGTCTTCTTCTGGGCCGCCTTCGCCAAGCCGAAGGTCGTCCCGGGCAAGCTCCAGATGATCGCGGAGTCCGGCTACGACTTCATCCGGCGCGGCGTCGTCTACGAGACGATCGGAAAGAAGGAAGGCGAGAAGTACGTACCCCTGGTCGTCTCGCTCTTCTTCTTCATCTGGATGATGAACCTCTGGGCGATCATTCCGGTCGCGCAGTTCCCGGTCACGTCGATCATCGCGTACCCGATCGGCCTCGCCCTCATCGTCTACATCCTGTGGGTGTCGCTGACGTTCAAGCGGCACGGTTTCGTCGGGGCGTTCAAGAACTTCACCGGCTACGACAAGTCGCTCGGCGCGGTTCTCCCGCTGGCCATGCTGATCGAGTTCTTCTCGAACCTGATCGTCCGCCCCTTCACGCACGCGGTCCGGCTCTTCGCGAACATGTTCGCGGGTCACACCCTGCTGCTGCTCTTCACGATCGCCAGCTGGTACCTGCTGAACGGCATCGGAATCGCGTACGCCGGCGTGTCGTTCATCATGACCATCGTGATGACGGCTTTCGAGCTGTTCGTCCAGGCCCTTCAGGCGTACGTCTTCGTGCTCCTGACGTGCAGCTTCATCCAGGGCGCGCTCGCCGAGCACCACTGAGCATCCGCCAACCCCCATCCCCTGAGACGTCCGGTGGCCCAAGTCCACCGGTCCTTGAAAGAGAAGGAAGAACTGGCATGACCCAGACTCTCGCCGCTGTCACCGGTGACCTCAAGGCCCTCGGCTCCATCGGCTACGGTCTCGCCGCCATCGGCCCCGGCGTCGGCGTCGGCATCATCTTCGGTAACGGCACCCAGGCTCTCGCCCGCCAGCCCGAGGCTGCCGGCCTGATCCGCGCCAACCAGATCCTCGGCTTCGCCTTCTGTGAGGCGCTCGCCCTGATCGGTCTGGTTATGCCGTTCGTCTACGGCTCCTGACTCGACCGCCGCACCACTAGACGGAAGGCACTGATATGAGCCCCCTGGTTCAGCTGGCGGCTGAGGAGGCCGAGAACCCCCTCATCCCGCCGATCCCAGAGCTCGTCATCGGCCTGATCGCCTTTGTCATCGTCTTCGGCTTCCTCGCCTGGAAGCTCCTCCCGAACATCAACAAGGTTCTGGAGGAGCGCCGCGAAGCGATCGAGGGCGGGATCGAGAAGGCCGAGGCCGCGCAGACCGAGGCTCAGAGCGTCCTCGAGCAGTACAAGGCCCAGCTCGCCGAGGCCCGTCACGAGGCCGCCCGGCTTCGCCAGGAGGCTCAGGAGCAGGGCGCCACGCTCATCGCCGAGATGCGGGCCGAGGGCCAGCGTCAGCGCGAGGACATCGTGGCCGCCGGTCACGCCCAGATCGCGGCCGACCGCAAGGCCGCCTCGGCCTCGCTCCGCCAGGACGTCGGCAAGCTCGCCACCGACCTGGCCGGCAAGCTCGTCGGTGAGTCCCTCGAGGACCACGCCCGGCAGAGCCGTGTGATCGACCGCTTCCTCGACGAGCTCGACGAGAAGGCCGAGGCCACGCGATGAACGGAGCGAGCCGCGAGGCCCTGGCAGCCGCACGGGAGCGTCTCGACGCCGCCACGGACTCCCCGTCCGTGGACGCCGCGCAGCTCGCCGACGAGCTGGCGGGTGTCACCGCGCTGCTCGACCGCGAGGCCGGCCTGCGCCGGGTCCTCACCGACCCGGCGCAGCCCGCCGAGGCGAAGGCCGAGCTGGTGCAGCGCCTGATCGGCGGCCAGGTGAGCGGTACCACCGCCGACCTGGTGGCCCAGATGGCCCGGTCCCGCTGGTCGCAGACCCGCGACCTGGTGGACGCGACGGAGGAGCTGGCGGAGATCGCCGACCTCACCGCCGCGGAGAAGTCGGGCACGCTGGACGACGTCGAGGACGAGCTGTTCCGGTTCGGCCGGATCGTCGCCTCGCACCCGGACCTGCGGGCCGCGCTCACCGACCGCGGTGCCGACACCTCGGCCAAGGTCGAGCTGCTGCACCGGCTGCTGGGCGGTCGGGCCAAGCCCGCCACCGAGCGTCTGGTCACCCGGCTGGTCACCCAGCCGCGTGGACGTAGCCTGGAGTCGGGACTGGAGTCCCTGTCCAAGCTGGCCGCCGAGCGCCGTGACCGGCTGGTGGCGACCGTCACCTCGGCCGTGCCGCTGAGCGAGACCCAGAAGCGTCGCCTGGGCGACGCCCTGGCGAAGCTCTACGGCCGCCGGATGCACCTCAACCTGGAGGTGGACCCCGATGTCATCGGCGGTATCCGCGTCCAGGTCGGTGACGAGGTCATCAACGGCTCCCTGGCGGACCGGCTGGACGACGCCGCCCGCCGTATGGCGAGCTAGTAACACAACGTAAGACGTACTTACGGCCCTGGTTGGGCCGTGCAGAGGATTCACCTCGTTCAGGGGGGAGTCCGGAGTCCAGACATCCCCCCAAAGTGAAACTTCGGGCCCAACAAGGAGAGCAGGGAACCCAGATGGCGGAGCTCACGATCCGGCCGGAGGAGATCCGGGACGCACTGGAGAACTTCGTCCAGTCGTACAAGCCGGACGCGGCCTCGCGCGAGGAGGTCGGTACGGTCACCGTCGCCGGCGACGGCGTCGCAAAGGTCGAGGGTCTCCCCTCGGCCATGGCCAACGAGCTGCTGAAGTTCGAGGACGGCACCCTCGGTCTCGCCCTCAACCTCGAGGAGCGCGAGATCGGTGCCATCGTTCTCGGCGAGTTCAGCGGCATCGAGGAGGGCCAGCCGGTGCACCGCACCGGAGAGGTCCTCTCCGTCGCCGTCGGCGACGGCTACCTCGGTCGTGTCGTCGACCCGCTGGGTCAGCCGATCGACGGCCTCGGCGAGGTCGAGACCGACGGCCGCCGCGCCCTCGAGCTGCAGGCCCCCACGGTCATGGAGCGCCAGTCGGTGCACCAGCCGATGGAGACGGGCTACATGGCGGTCGACGCCATGACCCCGATCGGCCGCGGCCAGCGCCAGCTCATCATCGGTGACCGCCAGACCGGCAAGACCGCCCTGGCCGTCGACACGATCATCAACCAGCGCGACAACTGGCGCACCGGCGACCCGGAGAAGCAGGTCCGCTGCATCTACGTCGCCATCGGCCAGAAGGGCTCCACCATCGCCAGCGTGCGCCGCGCGCTGGAGGAGAACGGCGCGCTGGAGTACACGACCATCGTCGCCGCCCCGGCGTCCGACCCGGCCGGCTTCAAGTACCTGGCGCCGTACACCGGTTCCGCCATCGGCCAGCACTGGATGTACCAGGGCAAGCACGTCCTGATCGTCTTCGACGACCTGTCGAAGCAGGCCGACGCCTACCGCGCCGTGTCGCTGCTGCTGCGCCGCCCGCCGGGCCGCGAGGCGTACCCCGGTGACGTCTTCTACCTGCACTCCCGTCTGCTGGAGCGCTGCGCGAAGCTCTCCGACGACATGGGCGCCGGCTCGATGACCGGTCTGCCGATCGTCGAGACGAAGGCCAACGACGTCTCGGCGTTCATCCCGACCAACGTCATCTCCATCACCGACGGCCAGTGCTTCCTGGAGTCGGACCTCTTCAACGCCGGTCAGCGTCCCGCGCTGAACGTCGGTATCTCCGTCTCCCGAGTCGGTGGTTCCGCCCAGCACAAGGCGATGAAGCAGGTCTCCGGCCGACTGCGCGTGGACCTCGCCCAGTTCCGTGAGCTGGAGGCGTTCGCCGCCTTCGGTTCCGACCTGGACCAGGCGTCCAAGAACCAGCTGGAGCGCGGTCAGCGCATGACCGAGCTGCTGAAGCAGAACCAGTACCAGCCGATGTCCACCGAGGACCAGGTCGTCTCGATCTGGGCCGGTGGTACGGGCCGCATGGACGACGTGCCGGTCGACGACGTGCGCCGCTTCGACAAGGAGCTGCTGGAGTACCTGCACCGCAGCCACCAGGGCCTGATGACCTCCATCAAGGAGGGCGGCAAGCTGTCGGACGACACCCTGCAGGGCATCGGTGACGCGATCGCGGAGTTCAAGAAGCAGTTCGAGACCTCGGACGGCAAGCTCCTCGGCGACGACACCCCGGCCGCTGCCGCCAAGTGACGTAAGGAAGGGACCTGACTCATGGGAGCCCAGCTCCGGGTCTACAAGCGTCGCATCCGATCCGTCACCGCGACCAAGAAGATCACCAAGGCGATGGAGATGATCGCCGCCTCGCGTGTCGTCAAGGCGCAGCGCAAGGTGGCGGCCTCCAAGCCGTACGCGGATGAGCTCACCCGCGCGGTCAAGGCGGTCGCCACCGGGTCGAACACGAAGCACCCGCTCACCACGGAGGCCGAGAACCCGACCCGTGCCGCGGTCCTGCTCCTCTCGAGCGACCGCGGTCTGGCCGGCGCCTTCAACTCCAACGCCATCAAGGCGGGCGAGCAGCTGACCGCGCGCCTCGAGCGCGAGGGCAAGCAGGTGGAGACGTTCATCGTCGGCCGCCGCGGTGTCGCGCACTACAACTTCCGCGAGCGCAAGATCGCGGAGTCGTGGACGGGCTTCACCGACGAGCCGACGTACGGGGACGCCAAGAAGGTCGCGGCGCCCCTGATCGAGGCCATCGAGACGCCCGACGCGGACGGCGGTGTGGACGAGCTCTACATCGTCTTCACGGAGTTCGTGTCGATGATGACGCAGACGGCGGTCGCCGAGCGACTGCTGCCGCTGAGCCTCGACGAGGTCGCGGAGGAGAAGGCCGGCGACGGCGAGATCCTCCCGCTGTACGACTTCGAGCCCTCGGCGGAGGACGTCCTCGACGCCCTGCTGCCGCGCTACGTGGAGAGCCGCATCTACAACGCGATGCTCCAGTCGGCCGCTTCGAAGCACGCCGCCACGCGGCGCGCGATGAAGTCGGCCACCGACAACGCGGGCGAGCTGATCAACACGCTCTCCCGTCTTGCCAACGCGGCCCGCCAGGCCGAAATCACCCAGGAAATCAGCGAGATCGTCGGTGGCGCCAGCGCCCTGGCCGACGCGACCGCGGGGAGTGACCGATAAATGACCACCACTGTTGAGACCGCGGCGGCCACGGGTCGCGTCGCCCGCGTCATCGGCCCGGTCGTCGACGTGGAGTTCCCCGTCGACGCGATGCCGGACATCTACAACGCCCTCACCGTCGAGGTCTCCGACCCGGCGAAGCAGGGTGAGAAGAAGACGCTGACCCTGGAGGTCGCCCAGCACCTGGGTGACGGCCTGGTCCGCACCATCTCCATGCAGCCCACCGACGGTCTGGTCCGCCAGTCCGTCGTGACGGACAGCGGCGACGCCATCTCCGTCCCGGTCGGCGACTTCACCAAGGGCAAGGTGTTCAACACCCTCGGTGAGGTGCTGAACGTCGACGAGAAGCACACCGGTGAGCGCTGGCCGATCCACCGCAAGGCGCCGAACTTCGACGAGCTCGAGTCGAAGACCGAGATGTTCGAGACGGGCGTCAAGGTCATCGACCTGCTCACCCCGTACGTCAAGGGCGGCAAGATCGGCCTGTTCGGCGGTGCCGGCGTCGGCAAGACGGTGCTCATCCAGGAGATGATCTACCGCGTCGCCAACAACCACGACGGTGTCTCCGTGTTCGCCGGTGTCGGTGAGCGCACGCGTGAGGGCAACGACCTCATCGCGGAGATGACCGAGTCGGGCGTCATCGACAAGACCGCGCTCGTCTTCGGTCAGATGGACGAGCCGCCGGGCACCCGTCTGCGCGTCGCGCTGGCCGGCCTCACCATGGCCGAGTACTTCCGTGACGTCCAGAAGCAGGACGTGCTGTTCTTCATCGACAACATCTTCCGCTTCACGCAGGCCGGTTCCGAGGTCTCCACGCTGCTCGGCCGCATGCCGTCCGCCGTGGGTTACCAGCCGAACCTGGCCGACGAGATGGGCCTCCTCCAGGAGCGCATCACCTCGACGCGCGGTCACTCGATCACCTCGATGCAGGCGATCTACGTCCCCGCGGACGACCTGACCGACCCGGCCCCGGCCACCACGTTCGCCCACCTCGACGCGACGACGGTTCTCTCCCGTCCGATCTCCGAGAAGGGCATCTACCCGGCCGTGGACCCGCTGGACTCCACGTCCCGCATCCTGGACCCGCGGTACATCGCGCAGGACCACTACGACTGCGCCATGCGCGTCAAGAACATCCTGCAGAAGTACAAGGACCTCCAGGACATCATCGCGATCCTCGGTATCGACGAGCTGGGCGAGGAGGACAAGCTCGTCGTCCACCGTGCCCGTCGCGTGGAGCGCTTCCTGTCCCAGAACACCCACGTCGCCAAGCAGTTCACCGGCGTGGACGGTTCGGACGTTCCGGTGGACGAGACCATCGCCGCGTTCAACGCGATCTGCGACGGTGAGTACGACCACTTCCCGGAGCAGGCGTTCTTCATGTGCGGTGGCATCGAGGACCTCAAGAAGAACGCGAAGGAGCTGGGCGTCTCCTGACCCCCGCGCTCCTGGCCGGGGGGCGGGCACGTCCCGCCCCCTCGGCCAAGCCCACTAGAATTGACCCCGACACCCGGCACCACAGCCGGGTGGTGATCCGAGGAGCCAACCTTGGCTGCTGAGCTGCACGTCGAGCTGGTCGCCGCCGACCGCCAGGTCTGGTCCGGCGAGGCCACCCTGGTCGTCGCGCGCACCACGTCCGGCGACATCGGCGTCATGCCCGGTCACCAGCCGCTGCTCGGTGTGCTGGAGTCGGGCCCGGTGACCATCCGCACCAGCGACGGCGGAACCGTCGTCGCCGCGGTGCACGGCGGGTTCATCTCGTTCGCGGACGACAAGCTGTCGCTGCTGGCCGAGGTCGCCGAGCTGGCGGAGGAGATCGACGTCCAGCGCGCCGAGCGCGAGCTGGAGCGTGCGAAGGCGGACGAGGACGCGGACGCCCAGCGCCGCGCCGATGTCCGTCTGCGGGCGGCGACCGCCGCGCGCTGATCCATCGCGCCGTATGACCCATCATTCAGCCGCGGCCGGCCCGGAGCATTCCGGTGCCGGTCGCGGCTGAGGTGAATCCGGGTGTTTTTCCGGTTCCATTACCTGGCTCTGCGGTTTCATTACCCTGAGCCGAAGCAGTTCCACTACTGGGAGACGAGGAGGTCGGTGTCGATGGTCCTCGCTCTGACTGTGTGCGGAATCGTGGTCGCGCTCGTGGTGGTGGGTCTGTTCCTGTTCGGCCTGCGCCGCAGGCTGATCCAGCGTTCCGGCGGCACCTTCGACTGCTCGCTGCGGTGGGACGTGTCGGAGCGGTCGGACGTGAACGGCAAGGGCTGGAGCTACGGCGTCGCCCGCTACAACGGCGACCGCATCGAGTGGTTCCGGGTCTTCTCCTACGCCCCGCGCCCGCGCCGGGTCCTGGAGCGCTCGCGGATCGAGGTGGCCGGACGCCGGCTGCCCGAGGGCGAGGAGGAACTGGCGCTGCTGTCCGACGCGGTGATCCTGGCCTGTGTCCACCAGGGCGTCCGCCTCGAACTCGCCATGAGCGAGGACGCGCTGACCGGGTTTCTCGCTTGGCTGGAAGCAGCCCCGCCCGGACAGCGAGTGAATGTGGCGTAGCCACATTCACTCGCTGGGTGGGGGTCCCCCCGGACGAAGTCTGGGGGAGCGTCAACGTCGCTTAGGGGGTCAGGCCCCCGAACTTCCCTACGAAATGCCGTTGCTGAGGGCCGTCACGAGTTCACCGTTGCTGGTGTCCCCGGTGAAGTCCCAGAAGAACGCGCCGCCCAGGCCCTGGTTCTTGGCCCAGCTCATCTTGCCGGCGATGGTCGACGGGGTGTCGTAGGACCACCAGTTGCTGCCGCAGTGGGCGTACGCGGTGCCCGCGATCGTGCCGGTGACCGGGCAAGAGCCCTTGAGCACCTTGTAGTCCTCGATGCCCGCCTCGTAGGTGCCGGGCGCGGCTCCGGTGGCGGTGCCGCCGGGGGCGTCCTGGGTGACACCGGTCCAGCCGCGGCCGTAGAAGCCGATGCCGATGAGGAGCTTGCTCGCCGGGACGCCGGCCGCCTTGTACTTGGCCATCGCGTCGGCGGTGGTGAAGCCCGCCTTCGGGATGCCGCTGTACGAGGTGAGCGGGGAGTGCGGGGCCGTCGGACCCTTGGCGTCGAAGGCGCCGAAGAAGTCGTAGGACATGACGTTGAACCAGTTCATCGACTGCGCGGCACCCGCGTAGTCGGCAGCCTCGATCTTGCCGCCGCTGGAGCCGTCCGCGGTGACCGCGGCGGTGACCAGGTAGTTGGCGCCGAACTTGGAACGCAGGGCGGACGCCACGTTCTTGAGGGCGGCCGAGCCGCTGGTGTCGCAGGACAGGCCGCAGGCGTTGGGGTACTCCCAGTCGATGTCGATGCCGTCGAAGACATCGGCCCAGCGCGGGTCCTCCACCAGGTCGTAGCAGGACTGGGCGAACGCGGCCGGGTTCTTCGCCGCCTCGCCGAAGCCGCCGGACCAGGTCCAGCCGCCGAAGGACCACAGCACCTTGATGTTCGGGTACTTGGCCTTCAGCTGGCGCAGCTGGTTGAAGTTGCCGCGCAGCGGCTGGTCCCAGGTGTCGGCGGTGCCGCTGACGGACTGGTCGGCGGTGAACGCCTTGTCGTAGTCGGCGTAGGAGTCGCCGATCGCGCACTTGCCGCCGGTGACGTTGCCGAAGGCGTAGTTGATGTGCGTGATCTTGGAGGCGGAGCCGGACGTCACGATGTTCTTGACGTTGTAGTTCCGGCCGTAGATGCCCCACTCGGTGAAGTAGCCGAGCTTGACCTTGTCGCCGGTGGCGGGCGGCGGGTTGGTGCCGCCGCCGGTGGTGCGCACGGCGGTCGAGCCGCTCGCCGGACCGGTCTGGTCGGCGGTGTCACGGGCCCGCACGCTGTAGGAGTAGTCGGTGCCGGCGCTCAGGCCGGTGTCCGCGTACGAGGTGGTGGTGACGGTGGCGACCTTGGTGCCGTCGCGCAGCACGTCGTAGTTCTTGACGCCCTTGTCGTCGGTGGCGGCCGACCAGCTCAGCTTCACCGAGGTGTCGGTGACGGCGGAGGCGGTGGGCTTGCCGGGGGCGGAGGGCGCCGCGTCGCCGGGGACCGTGGTGCCGTCGCAGCTGTCGCCGTTGAGCTTGCAGTTGGCGGGGGAGCCGGTTCCGGCGCCGTTGAAGGCGAAGGAGACGGAGGAGCCGGGGGCGACCGAGCCGTTGTACGACTTGTTCTTCGCCGTCCAGTGGGTGCCGGAGGAGGTGACGTCGGCGTCCCAGGCGGAGGAGACGGACGTGCCCGAGGGGAAGTCCCACTCGATCGTCCAGGAGCTGATGGCCGTGGTGCCGGTGTTCTTGACGGTCCACTTGCCCTCGAAGCCGCTGCCCCAGTCCTGGGACTTCACGTAGGTCGCGGTGACGTTCGTGGCGGCCTGGGCTGGGGCGGCGAGGCCGACGAGGCCGGCCAGGGGGAGCAGCAGGGTCACGGCACCCGCCGCGACTCTGTGTCTGAAGCGCATGTGCGCCTCCCTCGATGTCGGGGGGAACTTCAGGAGGCATGGGGGGCATGACTGAGCCTTCACGCCCATGCTGCCGCGAGAATAGAAAGGTCTGGACCAGCGGTCAATAGGTCTGGACCATTTGTTCCGCAATTCGACTTAACCTCAACTCGCGTGTGACTCAGGGGGTTTGAGGAGACGCGAGAGACCCGGCGGATGCCTGCCGACGGCTCGGCGGGGCGCCGTATCGTGGCCGCTCATGAGTGACTCGGCGAGCCCCACCACCGTCCTGGTCGTGGACGACGACGCGGCGATCCGCCGCTCCCTGGAACGCGGCCTGAGGCTGAACGGCTTCCGCGTGCGCACCGCCGCCGACGGCACCGCCGCGCTCGCCGCCGTCGCCCAGGAGCCGCCGGACGTGCTGGTGCTGGACGTGTCGATGCCCGGCCTCAGCGGCATCCAGGTGTGCGCCCGGCTCCGCGAGGAGGGGCGCGAGCTGCCCGTGCTGATGCTGTCCGCCCTGGACGAGACCGCCGACCGGATCGCCGGGCTCCAGGCGGGCGGCGACGACTACCTCGTCAAGCCCTTCGCCCTCCAGGAACTCGTGCTCCGCCTGCGCGCCCTGCTGCGCCGCAGCCCGCCCGCGGGCCGCGAGGTGCTGCGCGAGGCCGGGACCGAGATCGACCTCGGCGCCCGCACCGCCCGCCGGGACGGCCGCCTGCTCGACCTCACCCGGCGCGAGTTCCAGCTCCTGGAGGTGCTCATGCGCAACGCCGGACTCGTCCTCACCCGAGACCAGCTCCTCGAACGCGTCTGGGGCTACGACTTCGAGGTCCGCACCGACGCCGTCGACACCTTCGTCAGCTATCTGCGCCGCAAGCTGGAGGCGGGCGGCGCCCCCAGGCTCGTCCACACCGTGCGCGGCGTCGGCTTCGTGTTCCGGGACGCGTCATGAGGCTCTCCACCCGAGTCGGCCTCGCCGTCGGCTGCACCGTGCCGCTGCTGGTGCTCGCCTCCGGCTGGCTGCTGACCCATCTCGTCGCGCGCGACCTGCACCGGGCCGGCGACCAGCACCTGCGGCAGCGCGCCACCGCCATCGCCCCCGACGCGCGGGCCCTGCTGCGCGCCTCCGCCGGAGACCGCCCCAAGGTCGCCGACCTGCGCGAGCGGCGGCTGTTCAGCGCCGCCCTCGACGTCGGCGTACGCGTGCAGGGGCCGGACGGCGTCTTCAGCGGCGGCCCGCAGCCCGGCCCCGCCGCCCGGCTGCCCGCGGCGGCCACCGGACCGGTCACCGTCCGCGACGGCGCCCGGAGCTGGCGCGCGCTGGCCCGGCCCGTGCGCGGCGGCACCCTGTGGGTCTTCGCCCCCGACACCGCCGACCGGGCGCAGGTGCTGCTGGTCCGGCGCCGGGTCGTGTTCACCGCGCTGCTCGCCGCCCCCGCCTCCGGCGTGCTCGCCTGGGCGCTGGCCGGAGGCGTGAGCGCCCCGCTGCGCCGCCTCACCCGGCGCACCGCCGGTCTCGACCCGCGCACCAGCGG
Organism: Streptomyces sp. NPDC046860; assembly: GCF_040645115.1. Classification (NCBI taxonomy): domain Bacteria; kingdom Bacillati; phylum Actinomycetota; class Actinomycetes; order Kitasatosporales; family Streptomycetaceae; genus Streptomyces; species Streptomyces sp. NPDC046860. Next base: position 382,881 of record NZ_JBEYXQ010000001.1, read on the forward strand.
CGTACGGCTGGAGCCGGAACGCACCGGCGTCACCGAGGTCGACGAACTCAGCGCCACCCTGCGCACCGTCCTCGCCCGCTACGACGAGCAGGCCGCCCGCACCGCCGAAGCCCTCGACACCGCCCGCTCCTTCTCCTCGGCCGCCGCGCACGAACTGCGCACCCCGCTGATGAGCATGGGCACCAACCTCGACGTCCTCGCCCTGCCCGGCCTGCCCGCCCCGGACCGGGACGACGCCCTGGCCGACCTGCGCCTCGAACACGCCCGCCTGCTGCACCTGCTCGTGATGCTCCGCGAACTGGGGCGCGGCGACCTGGTGGAGGCCGAGACCTTCGACACCGTGGACCTGGCGGACCTCGCGGACGCCGCCGTGGCCGAGGTACGGCGCCGCGACCGGGCCGCCGACATCACCCTGGACGCCGAACCGGGACTCACCGTGCCCGGCTGGGAGCCGGGCCTGCGGCTGCTGCTGGACAACCTGCTGGCCAACGCGCTCGCCCACGGCCGCGATCCGGCGGGCCTGGCGCGGATACGGGTCCAGGTGCGGCGGGCCGGGGAGCGGGCGGTCCTCGTGGTGACCGACCAGGGCCCCGGCATACCGCCCGAGTCCCGGCAGCGGCTCTTCGAGCGGTTCCAGCGCGGCCCGGACAGCACCGGCTCCGGCCTCGGACTCACGCTCGTCGCCCAGCAGGCGGCCCTGCACCGGGGCAGCGTCGAGGCGGCAGCCGCCCCGCACGGCACCGGTGCCCGCTTCGAGGTGCGCCTCCCCCTGGACGGCACCGGGGAGGTCGGGCGGCGGGACTGGCTCATCGGCACGGCGGCACCCGGCGGGTCCACGGCCGGGACGAACCGGTCACAGGGTTTCCCCAAAGACGCCTCCTAGCCTTCCGGGCGACGGAGGGGCGCCACGCCCCTCCCGGACGTGAACGGAGACGCACATGGACGCACGACGACGCACCCGCACCCTCCTCGCGGGCCTGGCCGCCGCGGCGGTGCTGGCGGGCTCGGCCGGCGCCGCGTCCGCGGCCGACGCCACACAGGGCGCGAAGCCCTCCGGCGACGGCGCGCACGCGCTGTGCAAGCGGGCCCCGAAGATCGACAAGCGGATCGACCGCGCCCTGAAGCGGCTCGACGCGGGCAAGGCCCGGCGCGGCTCGGTCGCCCGGCTCCAGCAGCGGGTGGACAACGCCAAGAAGGCCGGCCACACCGAGATCGCCACCTTCCTCCAGGGCCGCCTCGACCACCGCGAGTCGCTGAAGAAGGACCTGGCGGAGCGCAAGAAGGACCTCGCCGGGGTCAAGACCTGGTGCGAGAAGAACGACGACGGCAAGAAGGACGGCGGCAAGTGAGGCGCGGCCTCCGACGAGCGGCGGCGGCCGTCGCCCTGGCCGCCCTCGCGGCCCTCACCACCGCCTGCGGCCACGACGACGCCGCCACACCGTCGAGCACCCCTTCCGGCTACGCCGACATGAAGCAGAAGGTCGACGCGGCCGAATCGGCGGCCGCCGCGGCCGACAGCGACGCCACGAGCGACGCGGACCGCTAGGGCGGAAGGGGGCGGGGGGACGTCTCGTGGACGTCCCCCCGCCCCCGTACGCGGTGCTAGCGCTCGCCGCCCGGTACCCACAGCACGTCCCCGGTCTCCTTGTTCGCCGTGCGGGCCAGGATGAACAGGAGGTCGGAGAGGCGGTTGAGGTAGGTCGCGGTGAGCGGGTTCATCGTCTCGCCGTGCGCCTCCAGGGCCGCCCAGGTGGAGCGTTCGGCCCGGCGGACCACCGTGCACGCCTGGTGCAGCAGGGCCGCGCCAGGGGTGCCGCCGGGCAGGATGAACGAGCGCAGCTTCTCCAGCCGCTCGTTGAACCGGTCGCAGTCCGCCTCCAGCCGGTCCACGTAGAACTGCTCGACCCGCAGCGGGGGATACGCCGGGTCCTCCACCACGGGCGTCGACAGGTCGGCGCCCACGTCGAACAGGTCGTTCTGCACCCGGGTGAGCACCGTGACGACCTCCTCCTCCAGCCCGCCCAGCGCGACGGCGGTACCGATGACCGCGTTCGCCTCGTTGGCGTCCGCGTACGCGGAGATCCTCAGGTCGGTCTTGGCGGTCCGGCTCATGTCGCCGAGGGCGGTGGTGCCCTGGTCGCCGGTCCTGGTGTAGATGCGCGTCAGATTGACCATGCGGCCAGCGTAGTGAGCTTCGCCGGGACCTGGGGATGGGGCTCAGGCGGCCCTGCGGCGGCGGGCGGCGGTGAACAGCGAGGCGCCGGTGGCCAGGACCGCGGCGGCTCCGGCCGCGTACCAGGCGAGCGGGCCCGCGCCGGTGGAGGCCATGGAGCCGCGCGGGGCGGGGTCCGGAGCCCCGGTTCCGGTGCCGCCCGCGGCGGACGTGCCCGCGGAGTCCTGGCTCCCGGCCGTGGAACCGGTACCGCCGGCGGAGCCCGAGCCGCCCGAGCCGCCCGTCGAGCCGTCGCCGCCCGGGGCGGGGACGGAGCCGTCACCCAGCTTGCCGTCCACGGTGACGATGACAGCGGCGGTGTTGTTCTTGCTGTTGTCGTCGCTCTCCGGCCGCGTCAGCTTCACCGAGCCGGGTGCGAGGGCGGAGGGCTTGTCGATGCGCAGGCCGAAGTCGTACGACGTGAGCTGACCGACCTCGAACCAGGTGTCGTCCACGTCCTGATAGCACCAGTAGACCTGGGCCCCGGACTCGCCCATCGCCTTGCACCGTTCGGGGACATCGACAGCCGTGGTGCCCGCGGGAACGGTGACCTGGACGATGACGCCGGGGTCGTCGCCTCGGTCGCTCCCGTACCACTGCCTGAAGACGGCGGCCCCGTTGTTCCGTACGCCGAGCTTCGCCCGCACCACCTGTCCCGCCTTGCCGTCGACGGAGGTGCCCAGCACTTGGAGGTCGAGTGTGTTGTCGGCCTGGACGCTCGCGGAGGCTCCACCGCGCTGGAGCAGGCCGGGTCCCGAGGGCCTTTCGCTGAGGTTCAGTCGGGGGCCGTCGCCGCGGTGACTGTGGGAGAGCTCCGGGTAGGAGGGGCGCTCCGCGCTCACGGTGACGCCCCACCGCTCGGCCAGCGCGGTGCCGTCGACCTTGAAGGGGAAACTGCCGACGTCGTAGGCGTGGCCCGGTTCGACCGGGGTCTCGACGTAGCAGCGCGCTCCGCTGCCGTACCCCTCGTCGCCGTACTCGCAGTTGCCGAACTCCTTGGTGAAGGACAGCCCCGGACTGAGTGAGGCGCTGACCCAGACACCGTCGAGCCCGCGGGCGCTGTACTGCGTGAAGCCGGCCGTCGTGCCCAGCACCGCGCCGGGCTTCACACCGGAGACGTCCTGCCCGTGGCGGTCCGTGACCGGGCCGATGTCGGCCACCGCCGCCTTGATCCCGGTCTTTCCGATCACCGCTCCGTTCTTCTCGGCCGTGATCCGGATCTGTCCCGAGAAGCCGGGGCGCGCGGCCGCCAGTGTCCGGAGCCGGAAGTCGATACCCCGCATATGGCCACCCGGCGGGACCGGCCGGCCGTCGTCGAGCTTCTCGCTGTCGCAGACGAGGACCGACTCACTCCTGCTGACGCAGGGCGTGGGGGTGTCGGACGCCGACAGACTCAACTGGCCCTTGAAGGCGGAGGCGTCGATCGTGACCGTGAAGTCCTTCAACGGCTGTGAACTCGTGTTCACGGCCGACGTCCAGAGCGGGCTGGTGTAGCCGCCGTCGGTGTACGGCTCCACGTTCACCGTCTTGCCGTAGTCGGAGAACCTCAGCGTCTCCGGGGCCTCGTCGGCATGGCCGGCGGGTGCCGCGCCCAGGGTCAGCAGTCCCACCGCGACGGCGGTGGAGCCCGCCCTGAGGGCGTGTCGGGGCATGGATCGCAGCACGGGACTCCTTCGGGCAGCCGGACGACCGGGTTGTCGGCCGAGCGACCGACCAGACCGCCGCCGCGGACAAACGGTTGTACGCGGAGGCCCCCAACTGCACTGCTGCGCGCCCGAACTGACCCGCCACCGCGGACGTGACCGGCGTCTCACCCCGTGAGACCGTGACACGCATTACTTACCGTCCTCAACCGGTCGGCGGAGCGCTAGTGTCCGCCGAGAGGAACCATAAACAGCGCGTAAGGGGAGTCGGAGTGGCAGGGAAGCTCGCCGTCATCGGGGCCGGTCTCATGGGGTCCGGCATCGCCCAGGTCGCCGCGCAGGCCGGCTGGGACGTGGTCCTGCGCGACGTCACCGACGAGGCGCTCAAGCGGGGTCTCGACGGCATCCGTGCCTCGTACGACAAGTTCGTCGCCAAGGGCAAGCTCGACGCGGCCGACGCCGAGGCCGCCCTGGCCCGCATCACCCCGACCACCGAGCTTGAGGCGGTCGCCGACGCCGACATCGTGGTGGAGGCGGTCTTCGAGAAGCTGGAGGTCAAGCACGAGATCTTCCGCGCGCTCGACAGGATCGTGCGCCCGGACGCCGTGCTCGCCTCCAACACCTCCGCCATCCCGATCACCAAGATCGCGGCCGCCACCGAGCACCCCGAGCGCGTGGTGGGCGTGCACTTCTTCTCGCCGGTGCCGATGATGCGGCTGGTCGAGCTGGTCCGGGGCTACAAGACGAGCGACGAAACCCTGGCCACCGCGCGGGAGTTCGCCGAGTCGGTCGGCAAGACCTGCATCGTCGTCAACCGCGACGTCGCCGGGTTCGTCACCACCCGCCTCATCTCCGCCCTCGTGGTCGAGGCCACCAAGCTCTACGAGTCGGGCGTGGCAACCGCCGAGGACATCGACCTCGCCTGCAAGCTCGGCTTCGGGCACGCGATGGGACCGCTCGCCACCGCCGACCTGACCGGCGTCGACATCCTGCTGCACGCCACCGGCAACATCTACACCGAGAGCCAGGACGAGAAGTTCGCCCCGCCGGAGCTGATGCGCCGGATGGTGGACGCCGGTGACATCGGCCGCAAGAGCGGGCAGGGCTTCTACACGTACTGATCGCGTCCGGGTCGCACCCCGATCCCGTACGCGATCCGCACAACCGCCCAGGGGGATCACCCCCGCGGGTGAATTCGGTATCGGTTCGCTTACAACCAGCAACCGGATCGACACTCACACAGTCAGACGGTGCACAGCACCGTGACGAAAGAACGCCACTCGCACTCAACGGGGAGCGCATATGCACATCAGGGGCGACCACGCCGAGCTGGTCGTCGGGGGCCGCCTCGACGTCCGCAGCGCGGCGGACGCCCGTACGGCCCTGCACGCGGCGCTCGACGCCGGGACCGGTGATCTGGTGCTCGACCTGTCCGAGCTGGACTCCTGGGACGCCACCGGTCTCGGGGTCATCATGGGCGCCCACCGGCGCGCGGGCCGCTGCGGCCGCCGCCTGGTGCTGCGCCGGGTGCCGCCGCAGATGCAGCGTCTGCTGGTCGCCACCCGGCTGCACCGCATCCTCGCCATCGAGGGCGGCGTCGGCGTGGAGTCCCTGCCCCGCGTGTGAGCGCCCGGCACCGGGCGGGCTCCAAGTCGTCCCGAACCGCGCGTCGCGCACAATCCTCGCCGGACCGTCATCTCCCGGATGTCTCGGACCGGTCGGTACCCCGCCCTGTCGGGGACACCGCCTGACGGTTTAGGGTTCGGTCGCCCGCCGCCTCGTGAAACCGCGAGCGGGCCCGGACCACAGGCGACAGCGCGATGTGCGGCAGGCCGGGAGGGGCCGAGGACGGCACACGACGCTTTTGGGGGCTGGAACCCATGGACCCGATACTCCCGGGAACCGAGGACCACGGTCAGGCACCGAGCCGCCGTCCGCCGCGGGACCCCCTCACCGCCGAGTTCGCCCCGGGCGGCCCCGTGCCCGCCCGCACCACCCGGCTCGTCTGCGGCGACTTCCTGCTGACCGTCAACCCCGTCGACGGCGGCGAGATAGAACCCTGCCCCCCGCACCAGCGCCCCGACAGCCCCGCCCGGCGCACCCCGGCCGGCCGCGCCGAGCACGAACGCGCCGCGCTGCCGCCCGCCCCGCCCGGGGCCCGGCTCCCCGAGACCGAGCTGCTGGAGCGCCAGGAGACCCGCGAGCGCCTGGTCCGGCTGCTCACCCGGGGCCGCACCGTCCGCCTCACCGGCCCGGGCGGCTCCGGCCGCAGCGCCCTGCTGGACCTCGTCGCCGAGGACTGCGCCGACCTCGCCCCCGACGGTGTGGTCCGGCTCGACGGCCTCAACCGCACCCCCGACGACCTGCTGCGCGACCTCTTCCACACCGTCCACGACGCCCCGCACCACCGGCTCCAGCCGGACGAGCTGCGGGAGGCGGTCGGGACGATCGGCGCGGTCGTCGTCGTGGACGACCTGGAGTGCGGGGGAGCCGCCCTGGCGGAACTGCTGGACGCCGCCCCCGAGTGCGCGTTCCTCCTCGCCGCCACCCCCGACGCCCCCGCCCCCGCCGCCAGTGACATCGAGGAGGTCGGCCTTCCGGGCCTCGACCGCGCGGCCGGGGCGGAGATCCTGGAGCGCTCGGTGGGCCGGCCGCTCACCGAGGAGGAGGCCGTCTGGGCCGGGGACCTCTGGTTCGAGTCCGAGGGCCTGCCCCTGCGCTTCGTCCAGGCCGGCGCCCTGCTCCGCCAGCGCGAGCAACTGCGCGCCAGCGGCGGCGTCGTCGACGAGTACGGCGTCTTCGAAGACGTACGCGCCCCCGCCGACGCCGTGCTCGACCGGCCGCTGGAGGAAGAGGAGGCCGAGGAGGTCCCGCTGCCCTCCCTCGCCGAGGCCGCCGCCCCCGCGCCGCTGCTCGCCTCCCGGCTCAGCACCTCCGCCCGCGACGCGCTGCGCCTCGCCGTGGCCCTCGACGGCGAGCTGCCGCACCCGGCGCACCTGCCCGCCCTCGTCGGCGACACCCACGCCGACGCCGCGCTCGGCGAACTCCTCGGCTGCGGACTGGTCTCCCCGGCCGGCCCCCGCTACCGCCTGGCCGCCGGGGTCCGCGCCCAGCTGGAGGCCGCCGGATACGACGAGGACGCCTCCGCGCAGGCGCTCACCGCCGCCCGGCACTACGCCTGGTGGGCCGCCCACCCCTCGGTCACCCCGGAGCGGGCGTGCGCCGAGGCCGACGCGGTGCTGGCCGCGCTCGAGGCCGTCGTCCCCGGTACCGAACCCGCCGCCGAAGGCGAGGACGAGCCGGCCTGCGCGGTCCGGCTCGCCCACGCCGCCGCCGCTGCCTTCGCCGCCGGACTGCACTGGACCGCCTGGGAGCAGGCGCTGCACGCCGGCTCCGAGGCCGCCCGCCTCGCCCAGGACCCCGCCGAACGGGCCTACTTCCACCACGAGCTGGGCATCCTCGCGCTGGTGGCCGGTGAACTGGACCGGGCGCGCGCCGAACTGGAGGCGTCCCACGGGCTGCGCACCGCGCTCGCGGACAAGCGGGGCACCGTCGCGGGCCGCAGGGCGCTCGCCCTGGTCGCCGACCGCAGCGGCGATCTGCCGGGTCTCGCCGCGCTGACGGCCGAGGACACCCCGGCGTCCCGCACGGCGACGCTCGCCCCGGTCCCGGCCGCCCACCCGCCCGCGTACGGCTTCGGGGACGAGACCGTGGTCGGCCGGGGCTCCGGCACGGCGCAAGGGCGCGGCGGGGTGCGGGCCATGGCCCGGCGCAACCTGGTCGCCGCCGGGTCCGGCGCGCTGCTGGTCGCGGTGCTCGGCACCGTCGTGACCCTCGGCATGGCCTCGGACGAGGGCGCGGGGCGCAGTCCGGCGAGCGAGGTGGGGGGCAACCCGTCCGCCACCCAGGACCTGGACGACGGCAACCTGGGCGCGGTCCCGCGCGGGGACGAACCGGCACCCGCCCGCGCCGCCACCAGCCACCCCGTCACGCCCGGCCCCGGCGCCGCGACCTCCGACGCCCCGGAGCCGTCCACGAGCGCGGGGACACCGACCGCCGGCCCGACGGGCACCAAGGGCAGCGGCGGCGGCAAGCAGTCCGCCACGCCGCCGCGCGGCGGGTCCGGCAAGCCGTCGGGCAGGCCGACCGGGACGACCAGCCAGTCGCCGTCCCCGACCGGCTCCAGCCCGTCGCCGTCCTCGAAGCCGACCGGCAGTCAGACGCCCACCGGCGCCCCCAGCACGCCCCCGACGACCTCGACCTCGGCCAGCGGTCCCACCGTGACCGGGCCGGCGTCCGCGTCCGGGGCGGCGACCCAGAGCGCCGGCGCCGTGCCCACGGTGATGTGAGCCGGGCTCAGAACAGGCGGAGCTTGTCGTCCTCGATGCCGCGCATCGCGTTGTAGTCGAGGATCTGGCAGTCGATGCCCCGGTCCGTGGCCAGCACGCGGGCCTGGGGCTTGATCTCCTGGGCCGCGAACACCCCGCGCACCGGGGCGAGGTGCGGATCGCGGTTGAGCAGTTCCAGGTAACGGGTGAGCTGCTCCACGCCGTCGATCTCACCGCGCCGCTTGATCTCGACGGCGACCGTGCCGCCGTTCGCGTCCCGGCACAGGATGTCGACCGGGCCGATCGCCGTCATGTACTCGCGGCGGATGAGGGTGTAGCCCTCGCCCAGCGTCTCGATGCGGTCGGCGAGCAGCTCCTGGAGGTGCGCTTCCACGCCGTCCTTGATCAGACCGGGGTCCACCCCCAGCTCGTGCGAGGAGTCGTGGAGGATCTCCTCCATCGTGATGATCAGTTTCTCGCCCGCTTTGTTGATGACGGTCCACACACCCGCCTCGTCACCCGCGCCCTCCTTCAGCGTGCAGGGCGGCGACATCCAGTTGAGGGGCTTGTAGGCCCGGTCGTCCGCGTGGATGGAGACGCTGCCGTCCGCCTTGACCAGGATCAGGCGGGGGGCCGAGGGCAGGTGGGCGGTGAGCCGGCCGGCGTAGTCGACCGAGCACCGGGCAATGACGAGACGCATGGTCGGCAACGCTACTCGACGCGCACGGGTGCACGCGATTCGCCCGCTCCCCACCCCATGCCCGCAGTCACCCCGGCCCGGTGGGCCACCCCAATTGTCCCTGGAAACTCTTGTTCATCCCTGGCCGATTGTGACCGCAGTGCGACCGTTCCATATACGCATTCTGCTGGTGTCGTCACCGACGGTTGCCTACCGTAGGACAAGGGAGGCCGCGGTGGGGGTACGAGCGTGTCCGGTCTCGCGCACTCCCTCTTTCTGTCCGGCAACCCCTGTCCATCAGGGGTGCGAGAGGAGAACCCATGTCGCTCGACGTCTCACCGGCCCTACTCGAACAGGCCGAGCGAGGCGAGGTCGACGAAGCAGAATTCGTCGACTGCGTCCGGACCTCCCTGCCTTACGCGTGGGAGATGATCAGCTCCCTGGTGGCCCGGCTGAAGGTGGACGGCGGAGAGTTCGCCGACAACCAGACGCCGCCGCCAAACGAGCAGGCGCGCGGCCAGCTGCTGCGCGCGCTCGCCAGTGACGCCATACGCGGCGCGCTCCAGCGCCACTTCGGCGTGCGCCTGGCCTTCCAGAACTGCCACCGGGTGGCGGTGTTCCCGCTGGACCCCGCGGTGGACGAGAGGCTGGCCCGCTTCACCTCGGTGCGCGGCCAGCTACTGAACCAGTCCCCGGAGCTCAGGGACTGCTGACGTACGACGTGCGACGCCCGCTCCGGCGGTCAGCGCAACTGGGGCAGCACCTCGGCGCCCAGACGCCGCAGGTTCTCCTCCGTCGCCGCCAGATCGCCGGAGCCCTCGACCAGCAGGGCGAAGCGGGAGATCCCGGTGCGCTCCGCGGTGGCCGCGAGACGGTCGGCGGCCAGCCGGGGCGTACCCACCGGGTGCAGCCCGCAGAGCAGTTCGGTGTAGGCGTACGGATCGCGCATCGCGCGGGCCCGGCCGTCCACCGTCACATGGGCCTCCAGGCCCTGTTTCAGCCAGCCTGGCATCGCCTTCAGGAGCGTCTCGGCGGCATCGCCGGGGCGGTCCGCGAGCTGGCAGACGCCGGCCGAGACGTGCCCGGCGGCCGCGATCTCCTCGGGTGCCCGCCCCGCCGCGCGCGCGTGGCGCCGCCACAGGGCCACCATCTCGGCCTTCTCCTCGTCCCCGACGTGCATGCCCAGCAGCATCGGCAGCCCCCGCTCGGCGGCCAGCCGCACGCTGCCCGGCGAGGTGCACGCCACCACCACCTCGGGCCCCGGAGCCTCGGTCAGCGCGTCGGCCGGGCGCGGCACCACCGGCACCTCGCGGAAGGCGTACCGCTCGCCCGAGGCGCCGACCGAGGGCTCGCGCAGCCAGCGCAGCAGCAGGTCCAGCGACTCCGGGAACCCGCGCTCGTACGCCCCGAGTCCGGCGCCGAACACCTCCAGGTCCACCCAGGGGCCGCCGCGCCCCACGCCGAGCGTGAACCGGCCGCCGCTCGTGACGTGCAGCAGCGCGGCCTGCTCGCCGAGGGCCACCGGATGGGCGGTGGGCAGTACGCTGACCGCCGTGCCGACGCGGACCCGCCGGGTGCGGCCCAGCAGGAGCGCGGCCAGGGTGACGGCCGACGGACAGGTGCCGTACGGCACGAAGTGGTGCTCGGCCAGCCACACGGTGTCCAGCCCCGCCTCGTCGGCCACCTCCGCCGAGCGCACCGCCCGGTGCAGGGCCTCTCCGGCGCCCTGGCCCGGATACTGGGCCGACAGCACAAAACTTCCTACGCGCATCGCATTTCCCGCTTCCTTGGCTCCGACCGGGAGCTCCCCCGACCGGCATAACCACATGACACGTGCCCAGGACACGGCTTCGTGGAGGGATTTGCGGATTGTCTGCAGAATGGTCGCTTCTCTGCTGGAATGGATCGACCTGGAAGGGGACTTGCACGGGTTGGTGACCTACGCGTACCCCGGCCGGTGCCGCGTAGGCTGGATGCGGCCCGTGCTTCCTGTATAGCCCCGAGAGGTGCCCCGTGTCCCCGCGTCGCAACCGACCCAAGACCGCAGACTCGTCCGGCCGGGGTGCCGAGGACGACCGGTCGGGCCGGTACGGCGGCTGGCAGTCGACCGAGAGCTGGCAGGGCGAGGAGTGGAGCGTGCGCCACGTCGCGGGGGCCAACGCCGACGGCAAGACCTACCGCTGCCCCGGCTGCGACCAGGTCATCCCCTCCGGCGTCCCGCACGTGGTGGCCTGGCCGCAGCACGCGGGCGTCGACGACCGGCGGCACTGGCACAAGGCGTGCTGGAACGCACGGGACCGCCGCACCACGCGGGTGCGGCGGTCCGGTGACTGGCCCAGGTTCTGAACCCGGCCGGGGTCAGACGTCCCGGCTCTCCAGCAGCGCGTACGCGCCGGCGAACGCCGCCGCCGTCACACCGAGAATGATCCACAGCGGCTCCCAGCCCGAGGGCCCGGAGTGGCTGAGGGTGTTGTCGTAGAAGACGCCCATCTGGCTCGGGATCGAGTACTCCAGCAGCGCCTGCTGCACCTTCTCCAGCGAGTTCGCGTTCATGAACAGCGCGATCACCAGCGGGGCCAGCACCGCGCCGATCATGATGGTGATCGCGCCCGCCGAGTGCCGGATCATCGAGCCGACCAGCAGCGACAGCAGACCGAGCAGCGCGACGTACAGGCTGATGCCGACGGTGGCCTTGACCCACTCCCCGGTGCTCGGGGTGAGGGTGCCGTGCCCCTCCAGCATCGCGGTCTGCAGCAGCGCCACGAAGGACACGGTGGCCAGCGTCACCACGAAGGCGACGACGAAGAACACGATCGACTTGGCCGCCAGCACCCGCCCCCGGGCCGGGCACGCGGTCATCGTCGTACGGATCATGCCCGTGCCGTACTCGGACGCCGTGGTCAGCACGCCCAGCGTCATCACGCACATCATGCCGAGCAGCAGCCCGAAGAAGCCGAGGGTCAGCGGGTTCTGGCCGTCCAGCTCACCGGCGCCCCGGACCGCCACCGCGGCCAGCAGGCCGATGCCGACCACGAGCAGGACGAACACGCCGAGCGTCCACACCGTGGAGCGCACCGACTTCATCTTCGTCCACTCCGAGGCCAGCGCGTGCCCCAGATGCGTCCGGGTCACGGGGATCGGTGAGCTGTAGCCGGCGTGGGGGCCGCCGGGCGCGACGGCGGGCGCCTCGGGCGTCGGGGGCTGCTGGGTGCTCATCGGGAGTCCTCGGGCTTGGTCGGTTCGGCGGGCGCGGCGTACGGGTTCGGTTCGCCGGTGGCGGGCGCCGCGTACGGGTTCGGCCCACCGGCCGCGGGACCGGCGGGCGCGACCGGCGCCGGAGGCGCGTACGGGGTGCCCGGCGCGGGCGGCGGCGGTGCGTACCAGCCCGGCTGGCCCTGGCCCGGCACCGGCATGGGCGGCTGGACACCGGGCGGCAGCGGCTGCTGGAGCCCCGAGCGCTGGTCGACGGTGGAGCGGTAGTCGACGACGCTCTGCGTCATCCGCATGTACGCCTCCTCCAGCGACGCCTGATGCGGCGACAGCTCCCACAGCCGTACGTCCGCCTCGTGCGCGAGGTCGCTGATGCGGGGGAGTGCCAGCCCGGTCACCCGGAGCGCGCCGTCCAGCTCGGGCATCACATGGCCGCCCGCCTCGGTCAGCGCCGAGGTCAGCTTCTCCCGCTGCTGCGGCTCGGTGTCCGGGGTGCGCACCCGGGCGAAGTCGGCGGAGTTCGCGGAGATGAAGTCGGTCACGCTCATGTCGGCCAGGAGCTGACCCCGCCCGATCACGATGAGGTGGTCGGCGGTCAGCGCCATCTCGCTCATCAGGTGCGAGGACACGAAGACCGTACGGCCCTCGGCGGCGAGCGCCTTCATCAGATTGCGGACCCAGAGGATGCCCTCGGGGTCGAGCCCGTTGACCGGCTCGTCGAAGAGCAGCACCTGGGGGTCGCCCAGCAGCGCGGCGGCGATGCCGAGACGCTGGCCCATGCCGAGCGAGAAGCCCTTGGAACGCCGCCGGGCCACCTCCTGCAGACCGACGACCCCGAGCACCTCGTCCACCCGGCGGGCCGGGATGCCGGAGAGCTGGGCGAGGCTCAGCAGATGGTTGCGGGCACTGCGGCCGCCGTGCACGGCCTTGGCGTCCAGCAGCGCGCCGACCTGACGGGGGGCGTTGGGCAGCTTGCGGTACGGGTAGCCGCCGATGGTCACCGAGCCGGAGGTGGGGTTGTCCAGCCCGAGGATCATCCGCATGGTCGTCGACTTGCCGGAGCCGTTGGGACCGAGGAAGCCGGTCACCGCACCGGGACGCACCTGGAAGGAGAGGTCGTGCACGGCGGTCTTGTCGCCGTACCGCTTGGTCAGGCCAACAGCCTCGATCATGCTCCGCACCCATCGGAAGGTTCAGGACAGCGGGGCGCGTGCCCCCGTAAGGGTTAGGAGGATATCCGGACCACCCCGGTTCCGCCCAAGAGAAAGTAAAGCCAAAGGCTCACCGGGAGTGTCCGGACCGGGACGGCCGAAGCCCCCTGCCGCGCCGGCGGCAGAGGGCTTCGCGCTCGACGGGACCGCGCCGGACCCTACCGGGTCTGCTGCGCCGGAACGCCGCGCGCGACCGTCTCGTCGTCCACCGGGGAACCGGCGGCGGCGACCGCGGCACCCGTCAGCGTGGCGAGCATCTCGCGCACGTTGGTGAGCTGCGCGTTGATGCTGTCGCGGCGGTTGGTCAGCGCCGCGAGCTCCCGCTCGGACTCCGAACGGATGCGGTCGGCCTTCGCGTTCGCGTCCGCGACGATGTCCTCGGCCTGACGCTGCGCCGTCTCCACCGTCTGGCGCGCACGGCGGTCGGCGTCGGTGCGCAGCTTCTCCGCCTCCAGGCGGAGCTGCTCGGCGCGGTGCTCGATCTCCGCGAGCCGCTTCTCCGCCTTCTGCTGACGCGAGGCCAGGTCCCGCTCGGACTGCTCGCGCCGCTTGGCGAGGTTGGTCTCGAAGTCGGCGGCGGCCTGCGCGGCCTTGGCGCGGGTCTCCTCGAAGAGGGCGTCCGCCTCCTCGCGCTTGGACTGCGCGTCCTTCTGCGCGTCGGAGCGCAGCTGCGACGCCTCGCCCTGGGCCTTCTCGACGATCCGGACGCCCTCGTCCTCGGACTTCGCCTTGCGCTCGGCGGCGAACGCCTCGGCGTCGTTGCGGACCTGCTGGGCGGCCGACTCGGCCAGCTCGCGGTGCTGTTCGGAAGCGCGCCGCGCCTCCTCGCGCAGGTCCTTCGCCTCCTCCTCGGCGAGGCGCAGGATCTTCTCGACCCGCGCGCCGAGACCCGCGTACGACGGCTCGGCGTCGGTGATCTGGGCCTGGGCATTCTGCGTCTCGAGGTGGAGCTCCTCGATGCGCTTCTCCAGTGCGGTGATCCGGGAGAGCGCGCTGTCACGGTCGGAGACGAGCTTGGAGATGCGTTCGTCCACCTGAGCGCGGTCGTATCCACGCCGCACTAGCTCGAAGCCGTAGGGGGAAGTGTCGCTCATGGGGTTCCTGTCGAATGAGACCGGTGAGGTGATAGAGGGAATCCTAGGCGCCGAAGCGGTGTGTCATCGAGCGGATACGTGTTTGGTCTGGAGAATGACACCTCTTTCGGGTGGCTGACCACCCGACAGCTTGCCGAATACCAGGGCAAAGCAGCCCATCAGACCCGTAATCCGCCCTCCGCGCCGCCCGGCGCCGCCGGAGTTACCCGTCTCCTCCCGGCTCTACCCCTCCGAGTTCTTGCCACCCGATCGGGGCGGTCCCACCGTGGCCCCCGCCTTGACAACGCCGTCCTTGCCGGCCGGACCCTCGAAGGACTCCAGCGCCTCCAGCACGTCCTGGACGCGGGAGATCTCGGTGTTGATGTCCTCCCGGCGGCGCACCAGGATCTCCAGCTCCCGCTTGCCCTCCTCGACCGTGAGCCGCGCCTCGCGGATCGCCTCGGCCTTCAGCTCCTCGGCCTCCTTGACGAGCCTGGTCTTCTTCTGCTCGGCCTCCTTGAGCAGACCCTCCGCCTTCTTCACGGCGGCGATCCGCACCTTGCCCGCCTCGGAGTTCGCCTCCGACACCAGCTCCTTGGCCTTCGCCTGCGCCTTGGACAACTGCTCCTCGGACGCCTTGATCAGCGCGTCGCAGCGGTCCCCGGTCGACTTCATCGTCTCCGACGCCTCCCGGCGGGCCCGCTCGTGCAGCTCCTCGATCTCCGAGGTGACCCGCACGCGCAGCTCCTCGGCCCGCTCCCGGATCGCGGTCGCGTCCCGGCGCGCCCCGACCAGCAGCTCGTCGGCGTCCGTACGGGCCTTCTCCACACGGGAGTTGCCCTCCACCGTCGCCTCGGACACGATCCGGTCGGCCTCGGTGCGGGCCGCGCCCACCATCGTGTCGGCCTGGCCCTCCGCGTCCCTGGTCGCCTGCTGCGCCTGCTGCCGCGCCTCCGCGAGCAGCTTGTCCGCCTCGGCCGCCGTCTCCGCGATGAGCGTGTCGACCTGCTCGGCCGCCTCGGAGCGCCGCTTGTTGGCGTCCTGCCGTGCCTCGTCCCGCGTGCGCTCGGCCTCCTCGCGCGCCGAGCCCGTCAGCCGCTCGGCCTCGGCCTCCGCGTCGGACCTGGCCCGGTCGGCGTCGGCACGCATCCGCTCCGCGTGCCGCTGCGCCGTACCGACCGTCTCCGCGGCCTCGGCGCGCAGCCGCTCCGCGTCGTCGGTCGCGTCCGCGATCAGCTTCTCGGCGCCCGCCACCGCCTCGGCGCGGACCCGGTCCGCCTCCGCGGCCGTCTCGCTCTGGAGCCGCTCCGCCTCGGAACTCGCCTCGGTGATCAGGGCGTCGGCCTGCGTCGCCGCGTCCGAACGGATGCGGTTGGCGTCCTCACGGGCGTCCGCCCGCGTCCGCGACGCGCTCTGGTCGGCCTCGGCCAGCTTGTCCGACACCTCGGTACGCACCCGCTGGGCGTACTCGGACGCCTCCGAACGCAGCCGCTCCGACTCCTCGGCCGCCTCGGCGACCGTGCGCTCCGCGAGCGCCCGCGCCGTCTCGGACTCCTCGTCCGCCTCCCGGCGCAGCCGCGTGGCGTCCTCGCTCGCCCGCTCCCGCTCGGCGTAGGCGTCGGTGCGGACCCGGTCCGCCTCCTCCTCGGCCTCCCGCCGGGTACGGTCCGCCGCGTGCTCGGCGGCCGAACGCAGCCCGGCGATCTCCTCCTGCGCCTGCTCGTGCAGCCCGCTGACGGACTCCCGGACCTGCGCCGCGTGGGTCTCGGCGGCGGACACCATCTCGGTGGCCCGCCGGTCCGCCTCCTCCACCAGCCGGGTCGCCTCGGCCTGCGCCTCCTCCACGCGCTTGCGCGCCGAGGCCAGCAGTTCCTCGCTCTGCTCGCGGGCCCGCTCGCGCTCCTGGTCCGCCTCCTCGCGGGCGGAACCGAGCAGCTCCTCCGCCTCGCGGCGGCGACGGGCGGCCTCCTCCTGGGCGGCGGCCAGCGTCTCGGACGCCTCCGTGCCCAGCCGCTCGGCGGCGGCCTGCGCCTCCGCGCGGACCCGGTCGGCCGTCTCCTGGGCCTCCGCCTTGAGCCGCTCGGCCTCCGACGCGGCCTCCGACCGCAGCCGCACGGCCACCGACTCGCCCTCGGCACGCGAGGCGGACGCGTCCGCCGCGGCCTCGTCGCGCAGCCGCTCGGCCTCGGCCTCCGCTTGCTGCTGGAGCGTACGGATGCGCTCGGCGGCCTCCGAACGCAGCCGCTCGGACTCCTCGCCGGCCTCGCGCCGGATGCGGGACGCCTCCTCGCGCGCCTCGGACAGCGCGCCCTCCGCCGAGTCCAGCCGCTCCTGCGTCTCGGTCTGGAGCCGGGTCAGCTCACCGGCCGCCTCCTCGCGGCGGGCCTCGGCGGCCTTCTCGGCCTCCTCGCGCAGCTCGCGCGCGGCCTTCTCGGCGTCGGCCCCGACCGTCTCGGCCCGCTCCTCGGCCTCGGCCTTGAGCCGCTCGGCCTCCTTGCGGGTGCGCTCCAGCGTCTCCTCGGCCTGCCGGCGCAGGCCGGTCGCCCGCTCGATGGCCTCGGTGCGGACCTTCTCGCTGTCGGTGGTGGCGGTCTTGCGCAGCTCGTCCGCGTCCGCCTTGGCCTTGGCGAGGAGTTCCTCGGCGGACTTCGCCGCCTCCTCGATCTGGGTGACCGCCTCCCGGCGGGCCTCGGCGCGGATGGAGTCGCCCTCGGCGACCGCGTCGGCGCGCAGCTGCTCGGCCTCGCCGCGCAGCCGGCGCGCCTCCTCCTGCAGCTCGACCGTCTTGGCGCGGTACTCCTTGGTGTCGTCCTTCGCCGTGCCCTTGAGCCCCTCGGCGATGTCGTGCGCCTCGGCACGCAGCCGGTCCGCCTCGGTCTCGGCCTCCGAGCGGATGCGCTCGGCCTCCTCGGTGGCGGCCCTGGTGGTCCTGCGGGCGTCCTCGGCGGCCTTGTTCAGGACCTCCTCGGCCGTCCGGGCCGCCTTGGAGAGCTGGCTCGCCGTCTCCTCTGCGGTGGCGCTGCGGGCCTTCTCCCCGGCCTCCGCGAGGATCTTCTCGGCCTCCGCGCGGGCGTCCGCGACCAGTTGCTCGGCGTCCGCCTTGGTGGACTCGGCCTCCTTGGTGGCCTCGCTGACCAGCCGGGCGACCTGCTCCTTGGCGGTCCGGGTCCGGGTCTCGTTGGCGGCCTCGGCGCTGGAGAGCGCCTTCGCGGCGGACTCCTTGGCCTCGGTGACCAGCTTCTCCGCCTCGGACCGGGCGCTGCGCAGATTGCGCTCGGCCTCCGCCATCCGCTCCTCGGCGCTCCGGCTCAGCTCGGCGGCCTGCCGGCGCGCGGCGTCCGACTCGCTGGCGGTGGAGGTGCGGAGCTGCTCGGCGTGGTCGGTGGCCTCCTGGGCCTGCGAGGAGGCCGCGTTCAGCAGCCGCTCGGCGTCCGTGCGGGCCCGGCGCAGGATCTGCTCGGCCTCGCTGCGGGCCGCCTCCGCGTCGGTGCGCAGCCGCTCACGGGCCTCGTGGGTGAGCCGCTCGGCCTCGGTACGGGCGGCGGCCATGGCCTGCTCGGACTCGGCGCGGGACTCGTCGAGCAGCCGGCGTGCCTGCTGCTCGGTGCGGGCGCGCAGCTGCTCGGCCCAGGCCACGTTCTCGTTGACGTGGGACTCGACCGTCTGGCGCCGCTCGGCCAGCTCCTGGTCCAGTTGCTGGCGGCGGGTCACCGCCTCCTGGTGCAGCTCCGCCTGGAGCCGCGCGGAGTGCTCCGCGTGCTCCTGCAGGATGCGCTGGGTCTGCGCGCGGGCCTGGCTCAGCTCGCGCTCGGCGTCCTGCCGCAACTGGTCGGCCTGGACCTGGGCGTTGCGGAGCAACTGCTCGGCCTGGTAGCCGATGTCACCGCCGTCATAGGCGGGACGGGTCATCAGGGTGCGGCGCGCCTCGTGCAGCTTGGCGCGCAGCACCTCGACCTGGTAGCCGAGGTCCTCGGCGTGCTGGATCGCCTTTTCCCGCTCGGTCTTCAGCCGCTTCATCTCGGCCTCGAACCGAGAGAGGTGGTCGACGTCAGCCGCCGGCTCTCGCTCCTGGCTCTCGTAGCCCCGCACTGCGCGGTCCCATCCGTCCCCTGGTGAATTTCTCCGACGAGCACCGTCCGTCCGCCGGACGGGGCCCTCCGGGGAATGGTGTCAGATCAACGGCGGAGCACCGGCTGCTGCCCCGACGCTCGTCCCCCGAAACCCTTAACCCCGGCATCGGTCGTCCCCCGTGTTCGGGGACGACCGCCCCCAACCCTACCGGCCCTTATGTACGAGAGTCAGTGCTCAGGTGACTCAACTGCCGCCGAAGTGACCAGTTCTGTCAGGACTCCGTGGCAATCCTTGGGGTGCAGGAAGGTGATCCGTGACCCCATGGAACCGATGCGGGGCTCCTCGTACAGGACGCGTACGCCCTTGTCGCGGATGTCCGCGGCGTCCGCGTCCACATCCGCCGTACCGAAGGCGATGTGGTGGACGCCCTCGCCGTTCCTGGCCAGCCACTTGCCGACCGCGGAGTCCTCCCGCGTCGGTTCGAGCAGCTGCAGGTAGGAGGCGCCGCCGTCCGACGTCTCGTTGATCTTGAGCATGGCCTCCCGGACGCCCTGCTCCTCGTTCACCTCGGTGTGGAACACCTCGAAGCCGTAGGTCGTCCGGTAGAACTCGACGGTGGTGTCGAGGTCGTGGCAGGCGATCCCGATGTGGTCGATTCGCGTCAGCATGGTTTCAGTGCAGCGCTCCGGAGGTGGTTACGCAACGTGCGCGCGATCACACCGCACGGGCGATGACGGGCTCCGGTACCGGTCAGTACATTCGAAGTAAACCCTCGTTCACTCCTCGGCTGTGCAGGCCGGTAAGGGGATCGCAGCTCATGTCTTCTGGAACGACCACCTCCGTGATCGTCGCGGGCGCCCGGACGCCCATGGGACGGTTGCTCGGTTCGCTGAAGTCCTTCTCGGGTGCCGACCTGGGCGGCTTCGCGATCAAGGCCGCCCTCGACCGCGCCGGGATCAGCGGCGACCAGGTCCAGTACGTGATCATGGGCCAGGTGCTCCAGGCGGGTGCCGGTCAGATCCCGGCCCGCCAGGCGGCCGTCAAGGCCGGCATCCCGATGAACGTCCCGGCGCTCACCGTCAACAAGGTCTGCCTCTCCGGCCTCGACGCGATCGCGCTGGCCGACCAGCTCATCCGCGCGGGTGAGTTCGACATCGTGGTCGCGGGCGGCCAGGAGTCCATGACCAACGCCCCGCACCTGCTGCCGAAGTCCCGCGAGGGCTTCAAGTACGGCGCGGTGGAGATGCTGGACTCGATGGCCCACGACGGGCTCACCGACTCCTTCGAGAACATCGCCATGGGCGAGTCCACCGAGAAGCACAACACCCGCCTCGGCATCGCCCGCGCCGCCCAGGACGAGATCGCCGCCCTGTCCCACCAGCGGGCCGCCGCCGCGCAGAAGAACGGCCTGTTCGAGGCCGAGATCACCCCCGTGGAGATCCCGCAGCGCAAGGGCGACCCGGTGCTGTTCAGCAAGGACGAGGGCATCCGCGGGGACACCACCGCCGAGTCGCTCGGCCGGCTGCGGCCCGCCTTCGCCAAGGACGGCACCATCACCGCCGGGTCCTCCTCGCAGATCTCCGACGGCGCGGCCGCCGTGGTCGTGATGAGCAAGGCCAAGGCCGAGGAACTGGGCCTGGACTGGCTGGCGGAGATCGGCGCGCACGGCAACGTCGCCGGCCCCGACAACTCCCTCCAGTCCCAGCCGTCCAACGCGATCCGGCACGCCCTGGGCAAGGAGGGCCTGGACGTCTCCGACCTGGACCTCATCGAGATCAACGAGGCGTTCGCGGCGGTCGCCGTGCAGTCAATGGACGACCTCGGGGTGTCCACGGAAAAGGTGAACGTCAACGGCGGCGCCATCGCCCTCGGTCACCCGATCGGCATGTCCGGCGCCCGTCTGGTCCTTCACCTGGCGCTGGAGCTGAAGCGCCGGGGCGGCGGCATCGGCGCGGCCGCGCTGTGCGGTGGCGGCGGGCAGGGTGACGCGCTCGTCGTGCGGGTACCCAAGGGCTGAGCTGTTCTTTTCCGGCGGTGTGCGCGAGCGGTGCGAGTGAACGGAGCTGTTTGATGCGGGACGTCTCCTCTCTGGTGGCCGAGGCCAGGGAAGGCCGGCCCCGGGCCGTGGCCCGGCTGATCTCCCTGGTCGAGGGGGCGTCCCCGCAACTCCGTGAGGTGATGGCGGCGCTGGCCCCGCTGACCGGCAACGCCTACGTGGTCGGGCTGACCGGCTCACCCGGAGTCGGCAAGTCCACCTCCACCTCCGCGCTGGTCACCGCGTACCGCAAGCAGGGCAAGCGGGTCGGCGTGCTCGCCGTCGACCCGTCCTCGCCGTTCTCCGGGGGCGCGCTGCTCGGTGACCGGGTCCGGATGTCGGACCACGCCTCCGACCCCGGCGTCTACATCCGCTCCATGGCCACCCGCGGCCACCTCGGCGGGCTCGCCTGGTCCGCGCCGCAGGCGATCCGGGTGCTGGACGCGGCCGGCTGCGACGTGATCCTGGTCGAGACGGTCGGCGTGGGCCAGTCGGAGGTGGAGATCGCCTCCCAGGCCGACACCAGCGTGGTCCTGCTGGCGCCCGGCATGGGCGACGGCATCCAGGCCGCGAAGGCCGGAATCCTGGAGATCGGCGACGTCTACGTCGTCAACAAGGCCGACCGCGACGGCGCCGACGCCACCGCACGCGAGCTGAACCACATGCTGGGCCTCGGCGAGGCCCGCGGCCCCGGCGACTGGCGCCCGCCCATCGTCAAGACGGTCGCCGCCCGCGCCGAGGGCATCGACGAGGTGGTGGAGGCCCTGGAGAAGCACCGGGCCTGGATGGAGGAGCACGGCGTCCTCGCCGAGCGGCGCCGCGCCCGCGCGGCCCGCGAGGTGGAGACGATCGCGGTCACCACCCTGCGCGAACGCATCGGCGACCTCCACGGCGACCGCCGCCTCTCCGCCCTCGCGGACCGCATCGTCACGGGCGAACTCGACCCGTACCGCGCGGCGGACGAGCTGGTGGAGGGGCTTACGCAGGGCTGAGGCCGCTGCTACCTTGATCGGCATGTTCCTCCTGATGGCGTAGAGCGCACCCGCGCCGCGCGGCCGACCGGCTCCGGGCCGGGGTCTCGCGCGGCGCACCCGTGCCCTCGTCCCGCCTCCCGTGAGGAACCCCGCGCATGTCCGCGCCCGCTTCCGCGCGCCCCGCCGCGCCCTCGTACGCCGCCGTCCTCCGCGTCCCGCACGCGCGCCGCACCTTCGCCACCGCGCTGGTGGGCCGCCTGTCCTACGGGATCGTCCCGCTGTCCCTGCTGCTCGCCACCCAGCGGGCCACGGGCTCGTACACCGCCTCCGGTGCGGTGCTCTCCCTGTACGGCGCCGCCGTGGTCCTCCTGACCCCGCGGCGCGCCTCCCTGGTGGACCGGCACGGCGCCCGCCGCGCCCTGCTCCCGCTGGGCGTCGCCCACGGGCTGCTGCTGGGCGTGCTGGCCGCGCTCACCTGGCGGCCCGGTACGCCGGTGCCGCTGATCGGGGGCGCCGCCGTCCTCGCGGGCGCCTGCGCCCCGCCGCTGGGGCCGACGATGCGGGCGGTGTGGTCCGAACTCCTCGCCGACCGGGACCTGCTGCGGCGGGCGTACAGCCTCGACGGTGTCGCGGAGGAGCTGCTGTTCGTGTCCGGTCCCGCCCTGGTGGGCGTCCTGGTCGCCTGGACCGTCCCGGCGGCCGGGGTGCTGTCCGGGGCGGTACTGATGATCGCGGGGACCGCCGCCTTCGTCACCTCCCCGGCGATGACGGGGCCCCGGCCCCGGACCGGGGACGAGGGCCGTCTGGGCGGCGTCCGGAGTCTCGTGGCGCCGGTCGCGGTGGCGGCGGGCGCGGGGCTCGCCGTCAGCGGGGTGGAACTGCTGGTGCTGGCGCACGTCGGCGAGCACTCGGGCGACACCGACCTCGTCCCCTGGGTGCTGGGCGCCCTGTCGGTGGGCAGCGCGCTGGGCGGGCTGGCGAACGGGGCGATCGACTGGCGCGGTCCCGCCGGGCCGCGTCTCGCCGGTCTCGCGGCGGCCCTCGGCCTGACGATCGCGGCGGCGGGCCTGGCGCCGGGCGTCCTGACGCTCACGGCGGCCATGACCTGCGCGGGCGCCTTCATCGCCCCGGCGCTCACCACGGCCTACCTGCTGGCGGACGAGTCGGCCCCCGCGAGCGACCGCACCCGGGCCGGGGCCTGGGTCAACATGGCGGTCAACGCGGGCAGTTCGGCCGGCGGCGTGAGCACCGGCGCCCTTGTCGGCCACCTTCCCCTGCCCCTGTGCTTCGCCCTGACGGGAGCCACCGCGCTGGCCTCGGCGGGGGTGGCCCTGGCGAGCGGGAGGCGGCGGGAGCCCGCGGCGGTCTGAGCCGCGCGGTGGTGAGCCGCTGATGCCGCTCGGCCTGCCGGGCCGTCTCCCGGACAGCCGAACGCCCCGCCCCCCTCGCACCTGTGCGGTGCGTCGGGTGGGCGGGGCGTCGCGCCGGACGGATGCCCGCGGACCCGGCCGGGTTACGGCCTGCCGCGCTGGTCCCTGAGGTGCTCGGCGATGGGCTTCAGGGACTTGTCCAGGTCCTGGAGGGCGTCGGGGGAGAGCAGATCGATGAAGTGGCGGCGGACGGAGGCCACGTGGTGCGGGGCCACCTTGCGCATCGTCTGCAGGCCGTGCTCGGTCAGGACGGCGAAGAGACCGCGCCGGTCCGACTCGCAGTTCTCCCGGCGGACCAGGTCCGCGTTCTCCATGCGCGTGATCTGATGCGAGAGGCGGCTCTTGGACTGCATGGTCGCGCCCGCCAGGTCGCTCATCCGCATCCGCATGTCGTCCGACTCGGACAGATTGACGAGGATCTCGTAGTCGTTCATCGTCAGCCCGAACGGCTGCAGATCTTTTTCGAGCTGGTACGTCAACAGCCTGTTGACCTCCAGGTGGGTGCGCCAGGCGCACTGCTCCGCATCGGTCAGCCAGTGCGTGGCCGTCTCGGTCTCCATGAATGAAGTCTACCTAAGAAGTTGAATGACGAACTACTCTGGGTGATGTGACTGTGCGCACGCGTTCGACGTCACACTCCGCAGACTACCGCTCACAGCCCGAAGCGACGCTGGAGGTCTCCCAGCTGTCCGGGAAGGCGCGGTACCCCGGAAGCCCCCGTTCCGGGCCCCATCGGCCCTGCTGCGCCCCCTCCGGGTACCCCCGGCTCGGCCGGAACAGCGCCCGTGGACTGCTCGGCCATCAGCGTCTCGCTGGACTGCAGCAGCACGGTCCCCGCACCCGTGAACTCGAACTGGTGCTCCTCCCCGGAAGCCCCGCCCAGTCCCGTCATCGCACGTAGACCGCCCATCACGCCCGTGAGGTAGGAGTGGTCGTAGTGATGGCAGGGGGAGGGACAGTCGGCCCAGCCGACCAGCGCCTGGGGGTCCACCCGGATCGGCGGCTCCATGAAGACCACAGGGCCGTTCGAGGCGGCCACGAACTTTCCGGTTCCGATCAGCGTCAGAAAGCCCGGCACGATCGACTGTTTGAGTGCCAAGCTTGGCTGAAAAGCGATCAAGTTGCCCGCGCGAACGGTCAGATTGCCGTCCTCCAGGTCGTACGAGTTCACATCGAAGGCCCGGTCGGCGAGCAGCATCTTGCCCGAGCCCTCCGCCACGACCCAGTCGCTCGCGTGCAGTGGCGAATGGAACGACGTACGCACCAGCCGGTCCAGCCGGCCGTGCCCGATGCCGTTGAACTCGATCGAACCGTAGTAGGCGATCATCTTCCCCTTCTGCAGGAACCACTGGGAGCCCTTGAGCTCCACGCAGAAGGTGTACGGGTTCACGTTGTCGTCGACAGGGAGCGTCACCGGGTCGAGGACCACCGGGCCGGCCGCCGGGCCGCCCGCGCTCGTGTATCCGCTCACAGCTTCTCCTCCGACGCCTGGACGTAGACCGTGCCGCTGCCGCTCAGCTCCAGCTGGAACGCCTCGCCCGAGCCGCGGCCCACCATGTCGCGCCAGCCCAGCGCGGTGGAGAGTTTGTTGCGCACGTCCCCGTGGTGGGCGACGTACGCCTGGGGGTCCACATGGACCGGGCGCTGCGGGGTGATGGGCAGTTCGAAGACCCCGCCGTGCGCCATCACCGCGACCGAGCCGTGGCCCTGGAGGGTCGTGGTGAACAGGCCCTGGCCGGTCGCCTGGCCGCGCACCAGACCCATGACGCCGCCCTGCGAGCCGAGGAACATCGTGCCCTGCCGGAGCGAGCCCTCGAAGGCGAGCAGCCGGTCCGCCTCCACGTACAGGGTGTCCCCGCCGAGGTTGATGACATGGGTGTGGTGGCCGCCGTGCCCGAACAGGACCGTTCCGCTGCCCTCCACGGTCATCAACGGGGCCGCCTCGCCCGCCACCCGGCGCCCGAGCATCGACAGGACCCCGCCCTGGCCGCTCTGCGTGTTCGGGGTGAAGGACACCTCGCCGCTGTACGCCAGCATCGCCCCGCGCTGGCTGAACAGCCGCTCGCCCGGCGCCACGGTGGCCTGCACCATCTTGGAGTTGATCTCCCGGAAGCTCATCTCACAGATCCCCCGCGATCGTGTTCCGCTCGCTGGGCTGCACATAGACCAGCCCGTCACCCTCGAAGCGGATCTGGAACGCCTCCCCGCCGCCCTCGCCCATGAGGGTGCGGAAGGTGACGCCGGACTGGAAGGACTGCCGGACGTTCCCCTGGTGCGCGATGTACGCGCCCGGGTCGACGGTCAGCGGGTACTGCGGGCTGACCCGGAGCACCACCGCAGGACCGTCGGAGAGCAGGGCCGCCTGGCCGGTGCCCTCCACGGTCGTGGTGAACAGCCCGTTGCCCTGCGAGGCACCGCGCAGCCCGGTGAAGGTGGTGCCCGTGCGCAGCCCTCCGTCGGTCGCCAGGAGGTTGCTCGACTCCACGTACAGCGTGTCGCCGCGCAGGGCGACGAGATTGATCTCGGACGCCCGGTCCGCGAACCAGCAGGTCCCCTGTCCTCTCACCTCCATCACCGTCATCTGCTCGCCGGTCAGCCTGCGCGTCACCATCCCGCGCAGCCCCTCACCGCCGCCGCTCATCTTCTTGAAGGCCATCTGTCCGTCGTACGCGACCATCGAGCCGTTCTTCGCCTTCACGGCGTCCCCGGTCATGTCGACGGCGAGGACCTTGCTTCCCTGCAGTCGGAACATCGCCACACCGCGAAAGTAGCGGGCGCCCGGGTGGAGCGAACAGGGCCCCTGGGTGGAGAGCGACCCTGAGCACACCCCTAGGGGCCGCGTTTGTCACAATGGGGGGACGCTTGTGCTTCCATTCACAAACCGGATCATGAGCCGGTCGTGCGCCGATCGCGTGCCCGGCAGCCCCAGCCGACGTCTCCCCGAAGGTGACCCGTGGACCTCAAGACCGCTTCCGCCATCCGCCGCCTCCGCCTGGTCTCGGCGCCGGAGGCCGTGTCCTTCCTGATCCTGCTGCTGTGCTCGGTGCTGAAGCGGACCACGGACTTCAACGCGGTCCCCGTGATGGGCGCGGTCCACGGCGTGCTGTTCGTGCTGTACGTGATCTTCTGGCTGGACGCCTGGAACCGGGCCAAGTGGAGCTTCGGCACCGCCGCCCTCTACTTCGTCCTCTCGGTGCTGCCCACTGGCGGCTTCTTCGCCGAGCGCAAGCTGCGCCGCGAGTCCGAGAACGCCCTCATCGCGGCCCGCGCCCGCGAGGAAGGGACCGTGAACGCATGATCGTCGCCTTCTCCGTGACGCCCCTCGGCGTCGGCGAGGACGTGGGGGAGTACGTCGCCGACGCCGTCCGCGTGGTCCGCGAGTCCGGGCTGCCGAACCGCACCGACGCCATGTTCACGTCCATCGAGGGCGAGTGGGACGAGGTCATGGACGTCGTGAAGCGCGCCGTGGCCGCCGTCGAGGCCCGCGCGCCGCGCGTCTCGCTGGTCCTCAAGGCCGACATCCGCCCCGGCGTCGAGGACGGCCTCACCTCCAAGGTGGAGACGGTGGAACGCCACCTGCGCCCTTAGCGGGGATGCCCGTCGGGGTTCGCTCTCACCGGATGACCGTCTCAGCCCTCGCCGGCGTCCGCCGTGGTGACGCTCTGCCGCGGGGCGGCTGCCTCGGCGCCCTCGGTGCCGAGGGCCGGCCCGCTGCCGTCGTCCTCGCCCGGCTTCGGCCGGTGGTCGTTCCGGATGTCCCTGACGATGAGGGCGACCACCGCCGCGGACCCGATGAACTCGAGCAGGTTCTGGGACGTGTCCACGAGGGTCTGCGAGGCCCCGCCTGCCGCGTAGGCGCACAGGTCGGTGAACGCCGACGGCATCATGAACAGGGACAGTCCGACCGAGAAGCCGGTGGCCGTGGGCCGCCGCCGGGCCGCGAGGAACATGCCGGCCCCGCACAGCACGGTCAGGCAGGCCCACTGGTAGGGGGAGGACACCCCCAGCACAGCGCGACCGCTGCCCTTCCCCACGATGAGGTCGCCCAGCACGCCGGGGCCGACGTCGAACGCCGTCACGGCGTTGCGGCCGATGTAGAAGATGTTCAGCACCGCGAGGAGCATGCCGGAGGCGGTCGCGGTCACCTTCACCGGGCGGATTCCCCCGACGGCGCCGATGCGCAGGGACGCCTGCTGTTCCTGTTGCCGCGCCCAGAGCAGCAGTGCGCCGAGGGCGAGGGCCACCAGGACCGCGAGGATCGCGGTGCCGCCGACCGCGCCGACCGAGGGGCCGGCGAGCGTGCCGAACCAGGGGTCGGACGGCGAGTCGAGCAGGAAGTACCAGACGACGGGCAGCCTGAACCCGAGCGTCACGGTGCACGCGGCCAGCAGCAGACCACCGACGGCGCGGGTCTCGAACAGCGCCGCGACTCCCGCCGCGAGCTGCAGGGCCGCCAGTCCCAGGTCGAGCGAGGAGGTCGCCGACAGGCCCGTGGCGTCACCCGACGTCCACCCGGACCATGCGGTGGGCAGGCCCCTCGCGACGATGTCGTAGAGCAGCCAGAACGCCGTCTGGGCGAACAGCACGAGGCTGAGCGTGGCCACTGTCATCCGAAGCTGAAAAGCGGACATGCGTGGCGCATCCACGGCGCGCCTCCCTCTCCACGTCCATCGGCAGCGATGCCTCGCGGCATGAAGACCGCCCAGAATAGGTGCGCCCCGGACCGCTCGAACGTCCAGTTCGAGGCATCACCCCCGGTACTCCCCATGGAGAACTGGACTTCCCGGCGGATAATGTGACGAACCGTCAGTGATCATTGGAGATGCGGTGCCATGAAACTGGCGTGAAAGTTCGATTTCCGGCATGGATGTTCCACGCGGCGCGGTGTCCCTCAGCCCCCTGACGCCAGCGCCATCCCCAGCGGCGTCCGCTCGTACAGCACCTGGTGCCCGTACCGGCGTGACGTCAGCAGGCCGCTCTCGCGCAGCACCGACAGATGGGCGGAGACCGAGGACGGGGCGAGCCCGAGCCGGTGGGCAAGGGCCGTGGTGGAGGCCGGATCGTCCAGCGCCGCCAGCACGGCCGCCCGGTTGCGGCCCAGCAGACGGACCAGGGCACCGGGCGTCCGGGCGCCCGGCTCGGCCCACAGGCCGCCGACACCGCGCGCCGGATAGACGAGGGTGGGCTGCCAGGGCGGGTCGAAGCCGGTGATCACGTCCGGCCAGCAGAACACGCTCGGCATCAGCACCAGCCCCCTCCCGCCGAGCCGGCGCTCGTACGCCCCGCCCGGCACGGTCAGCGTGCGGCCGTCCCAGCTCAGCCGCGCGTCCAGCTCCGGCAGCAGCGTGCCGAGCCCGACCTCGGCGAGACGGCGCGAGTGGAAGGCCACGTCCGCCTCCAGCAGCGCCCGCAGCCGGGGCCACTCCGGCTCCACCAGGACCCGCCAGGCCGCCTCCAGGGCGTCCGCCAGCTCCCGCACCATCCGCACCGGGTCCGCCAGCCACGCCCGGCCCCGGCCTGAGTCGAGCGCGCCCGGGGTGCAGGCCAGCGAGCGGGCGGTGTCCGCACGGGCCGCCTCCGGGTCGGCCGCCCGTACCGCCGCGATCTCCTCCTCGAAGGTGGCCGCCGGACCGATCGGCGGCGCCCCGAGCCAGTCCGGGGAGTGACCCCGGCGGGGCATCAGCAGCCACAGCGGGGCCAGGTCCACACCGGCCGCCGCCGCACGGATGCGGCGCAGCCACGGCGTGTGGTAGCCGTGCCGGTCCGGGCGGCGCAGCGTGCGCACCGCGTCCTGCGTCTCCCACAGCGGGGACAGCGCGAACCGGCAGTTGAGGAAGTCCTCCTCGCCGAAGCGCAGGTGCGAGGCCACGATCGCTCCCCCCTGACATTCGGCCGGAGCCGAAACTCTACGTCGCCCGCCGCCGCCCCCGGCAGGCTGCCGGGCATGTCCGCACCGCCCAGGGCCCCGGCCTCCGCCCGCACCGGCTACCGCCACGTCCTCGCCGTCCCCGAGTTCCGGGCCGTCTTCGCCGCCCATGTGCTGTCCCTGCTCGGGATGGTCGTCAGCGAGATCGCGCTGTCCGTGCTCGTCTACGACCTCACCGGCTCGCCGCTGATGAGCGCCCTCGCCTTCGCGGTCGGCTTCCTGCCCTACGCCCTCGGCGGCACCCTGCTCGCCCCCGTCGCCGACCGCTTCCCGGCCCGGCGGGTGCTGGTGGTCTGCGACCTGGTGTGCGCGGCGTGCGTCGCGGCGATGGTGGCGCCGGGCACGGGCGTGGCCGTGCTGCTCGCGCTGCGCTTCGGTGTCGCCGTGGTCTCCCCGGTGTTCTCCGGCACCCGGATGGCCACCCTCGCGGACGTCCTCGGCGACGGCGACGCCTTCGTGCTCGGCCGCTCCCTGATCCGGATCGTCTCGCAGAGCGCGCTGCTGGCCGGGTACGGGCTCGGCGGGCTGCTGCTGACCGCCGTCAGCCCCCGGCACGCCCTGCTGATCACCGTCGGCACCTTCCTCGCCTCGGCCGCGCTGCTGCGCTTCGGCACCCGGAAGCGGCCGGCCCGGCGGCGGCCGGAGCGGAAGGACGGCGGCGGCACGCGCGCGCTGCTGCAAAACCGGCGCGTGCTGGTGCTGCTGCTGGTCTTCTGGGTGCCCGCGATGTTCTCCGTCGTCCCCGAGGCGCTCGCCGCGCCCTACTCCCACGCCCTGGGCGCGGGCTCCACCGGCCTCGGCCTGCTGATGTGCGCGCTGCCCGTCGGCACGGTCGCGGGCGAGCTGTTCGCCGGGGCGCGGCTCGGACCGGCCGGCCGGGAGCGGATCGTGCTGCCGCTGCTGTGCCTCGCCGTGGTGCCGTACCTCGGCTACGCCCTCGCGCCGGGGCTCTGGCCCTCCCTGCTGCTCCTGGTCCTCGCGGGCGCGTGCTCGGCGTACACCCTCGGGCTCGACCAGTGGTTCGTCCGGGCGGTGCCCGAGGAGTTCCGGGGGCGGGCGATGACCTTGCTGAGCGCCGGGCTGATGACGATCCAGGGCGTGGGGATGGCGCTGGCGGGCGTGGTGGCCGAGGCCGTCGGGGCGCGCACGGCCGTCGTGGCGGCCGGAGCCGCGGGAACGCTGTGCTGCGTGGGGCTCGCGGTGGCGTGCCGGGTGACCGAAAGCCGAGACGGGGCTGCCCGGCATATGACCGGCCGGTAGGGTCTGATGACGTGCCCAAGCCTCTCAGTCTCCCCTTCGACCCCATCGCCCGTGCCGACGAGCTCTGGAAGCAGCGCTGGGGAAGCGTGCCCTCGATGGCCGCGATCACGTCGATCATGCGGGCCCAGCAGATCCTGCTGGCCGAGGTCGACGCGGTGGTCAAGCCGTACGGGCTGACCTTCGCGCGCTACGAGGCGCTGGTGCTGCTCACCTTCTCCAAGGAGGGTGAGCTGCCCATGTCCAAGATCGGCGAGCGGCTGATGGTGCACCCCACCTCGGTGACCAACACGGTGGACCGCCTGGTCAAGGCCGGTCTGGTGGCCAAGCGGCCCAACCCCAAGGACGGCCGCGGCACCCTCGCCGTCATCACCGCCAAGGGCCGCGAGGTGGTCGACTCCGCCACCCGCGACCTGATGGCGATGGACTTCGGTCTGGGCGCCTACGACGCGGAGGGCTGCGCGGACGTCTTCGAGATCCTGCGCCCCCTGCGGGTCGCGGCGGGTGACTTCGAGGGGGAGTGACCTCGGGGTTCCCCGCGGGGGTGACCCTGGGGCAAGATCTCCCGGAACGCGTGGTTACGCTCGTGTGCATGAAGAAGAGCGTGCTGACCCGCTACCGCGTGATGGCCTACGTCACCGGTGTGCTGCTGGTCCTGCTGACCCTGGGCGTGATCGCCAAGTACCTCCTGGAGATGGACGGCGCCGCGGACTTCACGCGGATCGTCGGCATCGCCCACGGCTGGCTGTACGTCGTCTACCTGGTCTTCGCCTTCGACCTGGGCTCCAAGGCGAAGTGGCCGGTCGGCAAGCAGCTCTGGGTCCTGATCGCGGGCACCATCCCGACCGCCGCGTTCTTCGTCGAGCGGAAGATCAGCCGCGAGCTGGACGGCAAGGTCGCGCAGCCGTCCGGGGCGGCCGTCGAGGCGTAACCGGAACCGCCGTACGCACTCGTACGGCGGTTTCCCATCGACATTTAGTAGGACGTCCAAGTAAATTCGATGCCATGGACGCTCACGCGATCGAAGAAGGCCGCCGGCGCTGGCAGGACCGGTACGACGCCGCGCGCAAGCGCGACGCGGATTTCAGCACGCTCTCCGGTGACTCCGTCGAGCCCGTGTACGGGCCCCGGGCCGGGGACGTGTACGAGGGGTTCGAGCGGATCGGGTGGCCGGGGGAGTACCCCTACACGCGCGGGCTGCACGCGACCGGGTATCGGGGCCGCACCTGGACCATCCGCCAGTTCGCCGGGTTCGGCAACGCCGAGCAGACCAACGAGCGGTACAAGATGATCCTCGCCGCGGGCGGCGGGGGCCTGTCCGTCGCCTTCGACATGCCGACGCTGATGGGCCGCGACTCCGACGAGCCGCGCTCGCTCGGCGAGGTCGGGCACTGCGGTGTGGCCATCGACTCGGCCGCCGACATGGAGGTGCTGTTCCGGGACATCCCGCTCGGTGACGTCACCACCTCGATGACCATCAGCGGGCCCGCCGTCCCCGTCTTCTGCATGTACCTGGTCGCCGCCGAGCGCCAGGGTGTCGATCCGGCGGTGCTCAACGGCACGCTGCAGACCGACATCTTCAAGGAGTACATCGCGCAGAAGGAGTGGCTCTTCC
This sequence comes from Streptomyces sp. NPDC046860, assembly GCF_040645115.1. NCBI lineage: Bacteria > Bacillati > Actinomycetota > Actinomycetes > Kitasatosporales > Streptomycetaceae > Streptomyces > Streptomyces sp. NPDC046860. The sequence goes on from NZ_JBEYXQ010000001.1 coordinate 414,545, forward strand.
AGCCCGAGCCGCACCTGCGCCTCATCGGCGACCTGATGGAGCACTGCGCCGCCGGCATCCCCGCGTACAAGCCGCTCTCGGTCTCCGGCTACCACATCCGCGAGGCCGGGGCCACGGCCGCGCAGGAGCTGGCGTACACCCTCGCGGACGGCTTCGGGTACGTGGAACTCGGCCTCTCCCGCGGCCTGGACGTGGACGTCTTCGCGCCGGGCCTCAGCTTCTTCTTCGACGCCCACGTGGACTTCTTCGAGGAGATCGCCAAGTTCCGCGCCGCCCGCCGCATCTGGGCCCGGTGGATGCGGGAGGTCTACGGGGCGAAGACCGACAAGGCGCAGTGGCTGCGCTTCCACACCCAGACGGCCGGGGTCTCGCTGACCGCGCAGCAGCCGTACAACAACGTCGTCCGCACCGCCGTGGAGGCGCTCGCGGCCGTACTCGGCGGCACCAACTCGCTGCACACCAACGCCCTCGACGAGACCCTCGCCCTGCCCAGCGAGCAGGCCGCCGAGATCGCGCTGCGCACCCAGCAGGTGCTGATGGAGGAGACCGGCGTCGCCAACGTCGCGGACCCGCTGGGCGGTTCCTGGTACATCGAGCAGCTCACCGACCGCATCGAGGCCGACGCCGAGAAGATCTTCGAGCAGATCAAGGAGCGCGGCCTCAGGGCCCACCCCGACGGGCAGCACCCCGTCGGCCCCATCACCTCCGGCATCCTGCGCGGCATCGAGGACGGCTGGTTCACCGGCGAGATCGCCGAGTCCGCCTTCCGCTACCAGCGGTCGCTGGAGAAGGGCGAGAAGCGGGTCGTCGGCGTCAACGTCGCCACCGGCTCGGTCACCGGCGACCTGGAGATCCTCCGGGTCAGCCACGAGGTCGAGCGCGAGCAGGTCCGCGTCCTGGCCGACCGCAAGGCGGCACGCGACGAGCAGGCCGTACGGAAGGGGCTGGACGCCATGCTGGCCGCCGCCCGCTCCGGCGCCAACATGATCGGACCGATGCTGGAAGCGGTCCGCGCGGAGGCCACCCTCGGCGAGATCTGCGGCGTGCTGCGCGACGAGTGGGGCGTCTACACGGAACCGGCGGGCTTCTGACGCCCCTCGGTCAGAGCCCCCGCGTCAACTCGCCGGTCCCCCCGGAGGAGTGAGGTCGGGGGCCGGGGCCGACAGGCCCAGCAGGAGGATGTGGGTGAAGCCGCGCACCCACTCCTCGTCCGCCGGTTTGCCGCTGACCAGGGTGCGGTGCACCACCGCGCCCGCCACCATGTCGAAGATCAGGTCGACCGTGCGCGCGGCCTCCGCCGGGTCGGCCTCCGGCGGGAGTTCGCCGCGCTCCTGGGCACGCGCCCGCCCGTCCAGCACCAGCCGCTTCTGCCGTTCCACGATCGAGGTCCGCACCCGCTCGCGCAGCGCGTCGTCGCGCGTCGACTCCGCGACCACGCCCATCAGGCCGCTCTTGGCCTCCGGCCGGGCCAGGATCGCGGCGAACTGGAGCACCACGCCCTCGATGTCGGCGGCCAGGCAGCCCCGGTCGGGCAGTTGAAGCTCGTCGAAGAGTTCGGCGACCGCGTCGACGACCAGTTCGTGCTTGCCGGGCCACCGCCGGTACACCGTGGTCTTCGCCACCCCGGCCCGCACGGCCACGTCGGACAACGTCAGTCCGGACCAGCCCAGCTCCACCAGCGCCTGCCGGGTCGCGCCCAGGATCGCGGCGTCCGCGGCGGCGCTGCGCGGGCGGCCGGTACGTCCGGCGGGGGTGCGGCTCTGCATGGACACGACCTTAACCGCAGGTCGTGAGAGAGATCACCGGAAAGCGGTGTCGCGCACCGGGGTTCCGGTATTACGCTACGACTCGTAGCGAAAGCTCGTGACGGACGTACACGGGCGACGACCACTGGCGCCAGGTGGGGACCCGGCGCCGACCGCGATCGCCGACCACGATCGCTTTTTTCCTTCATACGCCGGAACGGGGGAGGATAGACGCATGCAGCCACGGAACATGTCCATGAGCGGCGTCGTCGACCTCGCCGCGGTGAAGGCGGCCCAGGAGGCCAAGGCCAAGGCGGAGCAGGCGCGCGCCGAGGCCGCCCGGCACGGCGGCGCGGGCGCGGTCTCGCCCGCCGACCTCGTCATCGACGTCGATGAGGCGGGCTTCGAGCGCGAAGTCCTCCAGCGCTCCGCCGAAGTCCCGGTCGTCATCGACTTCTGGGCCGAATGGTGTCAGCCCTGCAAGCAGCTCAGCCCGCTGCTGGAGCGGCTGGCCGTCGAGTACAACGGGCGCATCCTGCTCGCCAAGGTCGACGTCGACGCCAACCAGATGCTGATGCAGCAGTTCGGGGTCCAGGGGATTCCGGCCGTCTTCGCGGTCGTCGCGGGACAGGCGCTGCCGCTCTTCCAGGGCGCGGCCGACGAGCAGCAGATCCGGGAGACGCTCGACCAGTTGGTCCAGGTCGCCGAGCAGCGCTTCGGCCTGACCGGTCTGGCCGTCGACCCGGACGCCGCTCCGGGCGCCGCCCCCGCGGCCGAGCTGCCGGAGGGTCCGTACGACGCCCTGCTGGCCGCCGCCGTGGAGGCGCTGGACGCGGGCGACCTGGGCGGTGCCGTCCAGGCGTACAAGAACGTGCTCAACGACGACCCGGCCAACACCGAGGCCAAACTCGGTCTCGCGCAGGCCGAGTTGCTCCAGCGGGTACAGGGCATGGACCCGCAGAAGGTGCGCGCGGACGCCGCCGGCAAGCCGGGTGACGCGGACGCCCAGATCGCGGCCGCCGACCTGGATCTGGTGGGCGGTCATGTCGAGGACGCCTTCGGCCGGCTCATCGAGACCGTGAGCCGCACGGCCGGCGACGAGCGGGACGCGGTGCGCCGCCGCCTGCTGGAGCTGTTCGAGGTCGTGGGTGCCGACGACCCCCGGGTCGTCGCCGCGCGCAGGGCCCTGGCGCGGGCGCTGTTCTGACCCCGCGTCGGGCGCGAGGCGCCTGGGGCCGTGCTCGCCGAATGGCCGATCTGATGCCTGAGTGATCACGCTTTACCAAAACTTGGTAAACCCGCTCACTGTTACTCCGAGTAAGCCAGAGCCGTTGGTCTGTCCGGCTTCGCCCGAGGATCAACGGCTTTGCTCTGCCCACCGATGGCACGGTCTGTCGCCCTCCGAGACCACTGGGTCGTTGTTCGGTTATCGCGCCGTTACTAGCCGGTAACGGCGCCCCTTGTGCGGGCGGCGAGAATGCACCACGATCGGCCACGCTCGGTCCATTTCCGCACCCCCGGCAGCCGGCCGGGAAGCGGAGCCTCTGGGTCCCCACCGAGCAGAGCCGGCGGCAGTGGCGCCGGCTCTGGGACAGGGGGGTCTTCGCCACAACGGCGGAGCCTGTCCCGAAGGTTGTGCGTGATGTGCGTCAGGCGCGACCAGTGGTTGTCGCTCGGGGGTGAACGCCGGTTGTTCGGGCGCGGGTTCGTGCCGTCGAGCGCGGGCGCTCCCCTTCCCGAGGACGTAGCACTTCTCCCATCCCTGCCCGGCCGAGCCGCCCGCTGGGGCGATCCCGGGACAGGAGATGTACGTCCGAGAAGGAGGAAATATGGAGTCCCAGGTGCGTGGCGGGACCAGATGGAAGCGCTTCGCTGTGGTCATGGTGCCCAGCGTCGCTGCCGCAGCGTGTGTGGGTGTCGGTCTCGCGCAGGGTGCCCTCGCGGCGTCCTTCAGCGTCTCCGGCCAGGAGTTCAAGGTCGGCGCCGAGCATCTGCACGGTGAGGGCTTCGCCCAGTACGGCGGTATCGACACCGGTTACACGTCGACCGAGGGCAAGGAAAAGACGATCCGCCCGGTCGCGATCTCGTCGTTCGACAGCGCCCAGATCACGAAGATGTGCCAGTCCGTCAAGACGGAGATTCCCCTCATAGGGAAGACGATCTACCTCCGTCTGGACGCCGGTCCGGACGACGACCACAAGGTCGAGGCGAAGAACCTCTACATCGACGTCGCCCAGCTCGACGCCGACGCGACGTTCAACAACATCGACATCGGCGTCGCGGTCAAGGACAAGACCCGTGGCCCGGCGGTCAAGGACCAGTCCACCCTGCCGGGCGGCTTCGCCCAGCAGGCGCAGTCGGCCGACCTCTACAACGTCGAGCAGACGGCGTGGGCGACCACGGCGGGCACCTTCAAGCTCAGCGGCCTGAAGATGCGCCTCGGCTTGAACCCCAAGATGGAGTGCTACTGACGGCTCCGTCCCTCGGGGCGTTCCCGGCCGGCTGAGCCGTGACCGGGTCAGGGCGGGGGAGCGCGAGCTTCCCCGCCCTGCGTCCCGGGCCGCCGTCCCGGTCCGGTGCCGTGCACCGGGCCGCCTCTCCCCAGACTCAGACCTTCCGGCTTCTCCACGCATACGGCCTAGCCGGTATGAACTACCACCGGACCCAGGGAGCTGTTTTCCATGAGTGCCGAGACTCCGGTCCAGAGCGTCGGGACTTTCACCCGACTGCGCCTGCGATTCCGTGACTGGCGGGGCGGCCGGCCGTTCTGGGCGGGTCTGTTCACCTTGCTCGGCGGACTGCCGATCGCCTACTTCCCCTACGCCACGCTCAAGCTGGGCACCATGGCGGTCTCCATGGCGACGACCGCCGGCGCGGGTTCGCTGATAATCGGGCTCCTCCTGGTCACCCTTGGCCTGACCATGTGGTTCCAGCAGGCCACCCGCATCTTCGCGGGCGTCGCCGCGATCCTGCTGGCGCTGGTTTCCCTGGTGGTCTCCAACATCGGCGGCTTCATCGTGGGCTTCGTGCTGGCCATGCTCGGCGGCGCGCTGTCCATCGCCTGGGCTCCGGCCAAGACGGCCCCCGAGCCCGGGACCGCCCCGGCCGACACGGCCACGGGGTACGTACCGGCTCCGCGCGAGGGCGGCGTCGACGCCCCGCTGTCCGAGGGCGCGCCCGCAGAGGCCGCCCGGACCGACGACTCCAACGGGGGGTACCGTGTCGGCTGACGAGGCCCGCGGCCAGAGCGCGGCGGCGGAACCGGAGCAGGACAGAACCGGCCCCCGCCACGCCGCCCACCGCAAACCGCTGATGACCCGGCTGCACCTGCCCGCCGGCAAGGCGATAGCCATGGCGGCCATGCCGACGGCCGTGCTCATGGGCATGGGATTCACGCCCACGCTGGCCGTCGCCCGTGACCAGCCCCCCAACTCGAAGCTGGCGGACGAGTACAAGGACTGCGTCGACGCCCTCGGCGGCGACCAGGACGACGCCTCCGCCACCCCCTCCCCGTCCGCGAGCGACACCGGCGCCGCCAAGGACGACGGCTCCGCGAGCGACGCGGGCAAGGACGGCAAGGCGTCCGCCGGCAAGGCGGGCGGGACCTCATCGTCGGATTCAGGTTCCGACGGCGGGAAGTCCCCCGAGCCCGGCGCCTCCGCGCCCGCGCCCACGTCCTCCGCCAAGCCCTCGGACCCGGCCGGCTCGGCCCCGGCCGACGGCGGCTCGAAGGAGGCCGGAGGCGGCCTGCTGGGGACGATCGGGGACACGATCGGCGACGTGCTGAACGGCGGGAGCAAGTCCGCCTCGCCGTCCGCGAGTCCGACCCCCTCCGCTTCCGCCTCCGCCACGCCGTCCGCTTCCGGGACGCCCTCGGCCTCCGCCTCCGCGGGGCAGAAGCGGGAGGCGGCGGCCGGGGCCGCGGCCAAGACCGCGGACACGCCCGCACCCGGTACGGGTCAGGAGACGGAGAAGGCCGGGCAGGAGCCCGAGGAGTCCGCCTCCAAGTCCGCCACGCCCAGCCCCTCCGCCAGTGCCTCCAAGGACGCGGAGGACTGCGAGAAGGCCACCGACGCCGTCGGCGGGGTCGACAACAAGCAGCTGCTGCCCGACGACCCGTGGTACCTCAACGCCAGCTCCCTGCTGCTCAAGGGCGCCGACTACAAGGGCATCGTCGAGGTGCGGACCGCGAGCGGCAAGACCAAGAAGGTGCTGAAGTACGTCATCTCCGACGGCACCGAGATCGGGGACCTGCACCAGACGGTCAAGGACAAGGCCACCGGCAAGACGTACCACGTACAGGCCGGCAAAGGCACGAAGTCCACGATCACCGGCGGCGAGACGGTGATGTACACCGAGAGCATCTCGGGCAAGCTGCTCGGCCTGATCCCGCTGACCTTCACCCCGGACAGCCCGCCGCCGCTCAACCTCCCCGAGATCTACTTCACCGACGTGACGGTCCGCCAGGCCGGCCAGTTCGGCGGCACGCTGACCATCCCCCGGCTCCACCAGTACATCGACTGAGCCGGAACCACCGGACCCTCCGGGAGTCGAACACGACCGTGGCCCGGTCCCCCTCCAGCCGAGGGGGACCGGGCCACGGTCGTGTTCCGGGGAACGTCAGTCGCGGTCGCCGCCGCCCACGTGGTGCACCCGGACCATGTTGGTGGTGCCGGGGACGCCGGGGGGCGAGCCCGCGGTGATGACGACCGTGTCGCCGTCGTTGAAGCGGCCGAGCTTGGCCAGCTCCTGGTCGACCATGTCGACCATCTCGTCCGTGGTGTTCACGAACGGCACCACGTGCGACTCCACGCCCCAGCTCAGGGTGAGCTGGTTGCGGGTGCCCTCGTCCGTGGTGAACGCCAGGATCGGCTGGGCCGCGCGGTAGCGGGACAGACGGCGGGCGGTGTCACCGGACTTGGTGAAGGCGATGAGCCCCTTGCCGCCGAGGAAGTCGGCGATCTCCGCGGCCGCGCGGGCCACCGAACCACCCTGCGTACGCGGCTTCTTGCCCGGCACCAGCGGCTGGAGCCCCTTGGAGAGCAGCTCCTCCTCGGCCGCCTTGACGATCTTCGACATCGTCTTCACGGTCTCGACGGGGTACGCGCCCACGCTGGACTCGGCCGACAGCATGACCGCGTCCGCGCCGTCCAGGATCGCGTTGGCCACGTCGGACGCCTCGGCGCGGGTCGGCCGGGAGTTGGTGATCATCGACTCCATCATCTGGGTCGCCACGATCACCGGCTTGGCGTTGCGCCGGCACAGCTCGATCAGGCGCTTCTGCACCATGGGGACCTTCTCGAGCGGGTACTCGACGGCGAGGTCGCCACGGGCGACCATCACACCGTCGAACGCCATCACGACGTCCTCCATGTTCTCGACCGCCTGCGGCTTCTCCACCTTGGCGATCACCGGGACCCGGCGGCCCTCCTCGTCCATCACCTTGTGGACGTCCTGGACGTCCTTGGCGTCGCGGACGAAGGACAGGGCGACCATGTCGCAGCCCATGCGCAGGGCGAAGCGCAGGTCCTCGACGTCCTTCTCGGACAGCGCGGGCACGTTGACGGCCGCGCCGGGCAGGTTGATGCCCTTGTGGTCGGAGACGACACCGCCCTCGATGACGATCGTCTTCACCCGCGGACCCTCGACGTCCACGACCTTCAGCTCGACGTTGCCGTCGTTGATCAGGACCTGGTCGCCGCGCGAGACGTCGCCCGGCAGGCCCTTGTACGTCGTACCGCAGATGTGCTTGTCGCCCGGCACATCCTCGGTCGTGATGACGAACTCGTCGCCGCGCTCCAGCTCCACCGGACCCTCGGCGAAGGTCTCCAGACGGATCTTCGGGCCCTGGAGGTCGGCCAGGACGCCGATGGCGCGCCCGGTCTCCTTGGCGGCGTCCCGGACGCGGTCGTACCGCGCCTGGTGCTCGGCGTGGGTGCCGTGACTGAAGTTGAAGCGGGCCACATTCATGCCCGCCTCGATCATGGCGACAAGCTTGTCGTGGGAGTCGACCGCGGGGCCGAGAGTGCAGACGATTTTCGAACGGCGCATGAGGTGATCCTATCGGTTTGTTTCACCGCGGAATATTCCGGCCGGCGGAAGATAGAGACGATACAAATGGGCGGACAGGCGCTCAGGCGTGTTACTGCGGTGTAATGCTCAGCTCTTCTTTCCGACCAGCGCATAGGTCTGCGTGGCGATCTCCAGTTCCTCGTCGGTCGGCACCACGGCGACGGCCACCCGCGCGTCACCGGGCGAGATCAGCCGTGCCTCGCCACTCCGTACGGCGTTCAGCTCCTCGTCCACGGCCAGGCCCAGGCCCGTCAGGCCCGCGACCGCCGCCGAACGCACCGCCGCCGCGTTCTCCCCGACCCCGGCCGTGAACGCGACCGCGTCCACATGGCCGAGTACGGCGTAATAGGCGCCGATGTACTTCTTGATGCGATGAATGTAAATGTCGAAGGCGAGAGCCGCCGCTTCGTCGCCCTCGTCCACCCGGCGCCGGATCTCCCGCATGTCATTGTCCCCGCACAGACCGAACAGACCGCTCCTCTTGTTGAGAACAGTGTCGATCTCGTCCATGGACATATCCCCGACACGGGCCAAATGGAAGATGACCGCCGGGTCCAGATCTCCGGACCGGGTGCCCATCACCAGCCCCTCCAGCGGGGTCAGCCCCATGGAGGTGTCCACGCACCGGCCCCGCTCCACCGCCGAGGCGGAGGCGCCGTTGCCCAGGTGCAGCACGATCACGTTCACGTCCTCCGGCTCCTTGCCCAGCAGCCGCGCGGTCTCCCGCGAGACGTAGGCGTGCGAGGTGCCGTGGAAGCCGTAGCGGCGGATGCGGTACCGGTCGGCGAGCTTCGGGTCGATCGCGTAGCGCGCGGCCGACTCCGGCATCGACGTGTGGAACGCGGTGTCGAAGACGGCGACCTGGGGCAGGTCGGGGCGCAGCGCCATGGCGGTACGGATGCCCGTCAGGTTGGCCGGGTTGTGCAGCGGGGCCACCGGGATCAGGCGCTCGATCTCGGTGAGCACCGAGTCGTCGATCACGGTCGGCTCGGTGAAGAACATGCCGCCGTGCACCACCCGGTGCCCGATGGCGGCCAGTTCCGGCGAGTCCAGGCCGAGGCCGTCGCGGGCCAGCTCCTCGGCGACCGCCTTCAGCGCGGTCTCGTGGTCGGCGATCGGCCCGTTCTGCTCGCGGCTCTCGCCGGTGGACAGCGGGGTGTGGCGCAGCCGCGAGGTCTGCTCGCCGATGCGCTCCACCAGTCCCACCGCCAGGCGGCTGCTGTCCCGCATGTCCAGGAGCTGGTACTTCAGCGAGGACGAGCCGGAGTTGAGGACGAGTACACGGGTGGCGGTCACTGCTGGGGAGCCTTTCCGGTCGGCGCCTGCGCCTGGATGGCGGTGATGGCGACGGTGGTGACGATGTCCTGCACCAGGGCGCCGCGCGAGAGGTCGTTGACCGGCTTGCGCAGGCCCTGCAGGACTGGTCCGACCGCGATCGCGCCGGCCGAGCGCTGGACGGCCTTGTAGGTGTTGTTGCCCGTGTTGAGGTCCGGGAAGATCAGCACGCTGGCCTGGCCCGCGACCTCCGAACCGGGCAGCTTGGTCGCGGCCACGGCGGCGTCCACGGCCGCGTCGTACTGGATCGGCCCCTCGATCTTCAGGTCGGGCCGCTGCTCGCGGGCCAGCTCGGTGGCCTCGCGCACCTTGTCCACGTCGGCGCCCGAGCCGGAGGTGCCCGTCGAGTACGACAGCATGGCGATCCTCGGCTCCACGCCGAACTGCGCCGCCGTCGCCGCCGACTCCACCGCGATGTCCGCGAGCTGCTCGGCGTTCGGGTCCGGGTTCACCGCGCAGTCGCCGTAGACCAGCACCTTGTCGGCCAGGCACATGAAGAACACCGAGGAGACGATCGCCGAGTCCGGCTTGGTCTTGATGATCTCGAAGGCCGGGCGGATGGTGGCCGCGGTGGAGTGCACCGAGCCGGAGACCATGCCGTCGGCCAGGCCCTCCTGCACCATCAGGGTGCCGAAGTAGTTGACGTCGGAGACCACGTCGTAGGCCAGCTCCACCGTGACGCCCTTGTGGGCGCGCAGGGCCGCGTACTTCTCCGCGAAGGAGTCGCGCAGCTCGGAGGTGGCCGGGTCGATCAACTGGCAGTCGGCCAGGTCGATGCCGAGGTCGGCGGCCTTCTTGCGGATCTGGTCCACCGGGCCGAGCAGGGTGAGGTCGCACACGCCCCGGCGCAGCAGCACCTCCGCCGCGTGCAGCACGCGCTCCTCGGTGCCCTCGGGCAGCACGACCCGGCGCTTGTCGGAGCGGGCCTGCTCCAGCAGCTTGTGCTCGAACATCATCGGGGTGACCCGGCCGCCACTGGGCGCGGAGACCCGGCGGGCCAGGTCCGCGGTGTCCACGTACCGCTCGAACAGGCCGAGGGCGGTCTCCGCCTTGCGCGGGGTGGCGGCCGTCATCCGGCCCTCCAGCGAGAACAGCTGCCCGGCGGTGGGGAAGCTGGTGCCGGCCACCGAGAGCACCGGGGTGCCGGGGGCGAGGCGGGCGGCGAGGGTGAGGATCTCCTCGCTCGGCACCTCGTTCAGCGTGAGCAGCACACCGGCGATGGGCGGGGTGCCGGCGCTGTGCGCGGCCAGCGAGCCGACGACCAGGTCGGCGCGGTCGCCCGGGGTCACGACCAGGCAGCCGGGGGTCAGCGCGGCGAGGAAGTTGGGCAGCATCGCGCCGCCGAAGACGAAGTCCAGCGCGTCGCGGGCGAGGCCCGAGTCGTCGCCGAGCAGCACCTTGGCGCCGAGGGCGTGCCCGATCTGCGAGACGGTCGGCGCGGAGAGGGCGGGCTCGTCGGGCAGGACGTAGCAGGGGACCGGCAGGCGGTCGGCGAGCCGGCCGGCGATCTCGTCGCGGTCCTCGCGGGCGGCCCGGTTGGCGACCATGGCGAGGACGTCGCAGCCGAGACCGGCGTAGGCGCGGTAGGCGTTGCGCGTCTCGGCCAGCACCGACTCGGCGGACTGCTTGCGGGCGCCGACCACCGGGATCACGGACGCGCCGAACTCGTTGGCGAGGCGGGCGTTGAGGGCCAGCTCGTCGGGAAGCTGGGTGTCGGCGAAATCGGTGCCGAGGACGAGAACCACGTCGTACTCGCGGGCGACGAGGTGGAAGCGGTCGACCAGGGCGGAGACGAGTTCGTCGGTCCCGCGCTCGGCCTGGAGCGTGGACGCCTCCTGGTAACCCATGCCGTAGACGGTGGCGGGGTCCTGGCTCAGGCGGTAGCGGGACCGCAGCAGCTCGAAGAGGCGGTCGGGCCCGTCGTGCACCAGGGGGCGGAACACCCCGACCCGGTCCACCTGCCGGGTCAGCAGCTCCATGACGCCCAGGTCGACGACCTGGCGGCCGTCTCCCCGGTCGATCCCGGTCACGTACACGCTGCGTGTCACGCGTGCTCTCCGATCCTCGCTCGTGCGCCGTCCGCCCGAATCGTGGCGCCGCCGCACGCTTCACAGAAATCGCCCACCCGAGGTGAGCGGAACCCTCTTGACAATACCTGCGGGGCTGGATAAGGCGCCCGTCAGCTCGGTGGGGCCACGTCCGTGCTGGTCGGGGCGGGTTCGCGGCCGTGAGCAGGTGGTGGTCGTCGCCTGTTCGGCGGCCGTGAAAGAATCGGAGCGGCTCACCGGTACCCACAGCGAGCAGGAGACACAGCACGATGCGCATCGGAGTTCTCACCGCAGGCGGCGACTGCCCCGGCCTGAACGCCGTGATCCGGTCGGTCGTGCACCGCGCCGTGGCGCACTACGGCGACGAGGTCATCGGCTTCGAGGACGGTTACCGGGGGCTGCTCGACAGCCACTACCGCACCCTCGACCTGGACGCGGTCAGCGGCATCCTGGCGCTCGGCGGCACCATCCTCGGCTCCTCCCGCCTGGAGCGCGACCGGCTGCGCGAGGCCTGCGAGCGGGCCACCGACATGGCCGAGGAGTTCGGCATCGACGCGCTGATCCCGATCGGCGGCGAGGGCACCCTGACGGCGGCCCGCATGCTGTCCGACGCGGGCCTGCCGGTCGTCGGCGTGCCGAAGACCATCGACAACGACATCTCCGGCACCGACCGCACCTTCGGCTTCGACACCGCCGTGGGCGTGGCCACCGAGGCGATGGACCGCCTCAAGACCACCGCCGAGTCCCACCAGCGCGTGATGGTCGTCGAGGTCATGGGCCGGCACGCGGGCTGGATCGCCCTGGAGTCCGGCATGGCCGCCGGCGCCCACGGCATCTGCCTGCCCGAGCGCCCCTTCGACCCGGCCGACCTCACGAAGATGGTCGAGGAGCGGTTCGCGCGCGGCAAGAAGTTCGCCGTCGTCTGCGTCGCCGAGGGCGCGCACCCGCTCGACGGCACCATGGACTACGGCAAGGGCGACATCGACCAGTTCGGCCACGAGCGCTTCCAGGGCATCGGCACCGCCCTCGCCTACGAGCTGGAGCGCCGCCTCGGCAAGGAGGCCCGGCCGGTCATCCTCGGCCACATCCAGCGCGGCGGCACCCCCACCGCGTACGACCGCGTCCTCGCCACCCGCTTCGGCTGGCACGCCGTGGAAGCCGCCCACCGGGGCGAGTTCGGCGGCATGACCGCCCTGCGCGGCACGGACATCGCCATGGTCCCCCTCGCCGAGGCGGTCACCGAACTGAAGACGGTCCCGGTGTCCCGCATGGACGAGGCGGAGTCGGTCTTCTAGACCGGTCCTGCCGGGCGGGGCTCGGCAGCCCCGTGCGCACGGGAGCCGAGGTCCCTACGGGCTCAGCGGCCCCTGCCCTCCGCCTCCGACAGCCAGCGGTAGACCAGTTCCGGGCGGCCCACCTGGCCGTACAGGGGGCTTCGGGCCGCTCGGGTGGTCGTCACCAGGTGTTCCAGGTAGCGGCGGGCCGTGATGCGGGAGATGCCCACGGATTCGGCGACGCCCGCCGCCGTCAGACCGGTCGGGGAGTCGCGCAGGACCGCCGTGACGCGTTGCAGGGTCGGCGCGCTCAGGCCCTTCGGCAAGGCCGCGGGGGCCGGGGTGCGCAGGGCGGCCAGGGCCCGGTCGACCTCCTCCTGGCCGCTCGCCTCGCCCGCCGCCGCGTGGAACTCGGCGTAGCGCAGCAGGCGGTCGCGCAGGGTGGCGAAGGTGAAGGGCTTCAGGACGTACTGGACCACGCCCAGCGAGACGCCCTCCCGGACCACCGCCAGATCGCGGGCCGAGGTCACCGCTATGACGTCCGCCTGATGCCCCGCCGCGCGCAGGGAGCGGGCCAGCTGCAGGCCGTGCACGTCGGGGAGGTGCAGGTCGAGCAGGAGGAGGTCGACCGGGGCGCGCTCCAGGAACCGCCGTGCGGCGGCCCCGGTCCCGGCCTGGCCGACGGCCACGAAGCCCGGCACCCGCCCGACGTAGAGGACGTGCGCGTCGGCGGCCACCGGGTCGTCCTCCACGACCAGGACACGGATCGGGGGCTGCTCGGAGGTCATCCGCCGCCTCCCGGTGTCCCGGCGGGACCCGGCGTCATGCGTCCGCACGCCTCGGCCGCCGGGGCGGACGGCCGGGTGGCCTCGTTCTCCGTCGGCGGTCCCAGCGGCAGCCGGGCCTCGAACACCGCGCCGCCGCCCTCCGCCTCGGCCACCGTCAGCGTGCCGGTGAGGCGGGTAACCGCCTGCCGGGCCAGCGCCAGCCCGAGCCCCCGGCCGCCCGGACCCGCCGGCTTGGTGGTGAAGCCGCGCCGGAACACCAGGTCCGCGTGGGCCGGGTCGACGCCGGGCCCGGTGTCGCTCACCCGCAGCAGCAGCGACTCCCCGGCCGCGTACGCCGTCACCGTCACCCGCGCCCCGGGGCTGCCCTGCGCCGCGTCCACCGCGTTGTCGATCAGGTTGCCGAGGACGGTCACGAGGTCGCGTACGGCGAGGCCCGGCGGCAGCACGCCGTCGTCGAGGCGGCTGTCGGGGGAGACGACCAGCTCCACGCCCCGCTCGTGCGCCTGCGCGGTCTTGCCCAGCAGCAGCGCCGCCAGCACCGGTTCGCCGACCGCGGCCACCACCTGGTCGGTGAGCGTCTGGGCCAGCTCCAGCTCGGCCGTGGCGAACTCCACCGCCTCCTGAGCCCGCCCCAGCTCGATCAGGGAGACCACGGTGTGCAGCCGGTTCGCCGCCTCGTGCGCCTGCGACCGCAGCGCCTGGCTGAACCCGCGCTCGGAGTCCAGCTCACCCGTCAGCGACTGGAGTTCGGTGACGTCCCGGAGCGTGACGACCGTGCCCCGGTGCTCCCCGCCGGACACCGGCGAGGTGTTGACCACCAGCACCCGGGACGCGGTCAGGTGCACCTCGTCCACCCGGGGCTCCGACGACAGCAGCGCCCCGGTGAGCGGTCCCGGCAGTCCCAGCTCCGCGACGGAGAGGCCGACGGCCTCGGCGCCGACCCCGAGCAGTTCCCGGCCGCCGTCGTTGATCAGCGCCACCCGGTACCGCCCGTCCAGCATCAGCAGCCCCTCGCGCACCGCGTGCAGTGCCGCCTGGTGGTAGTCGTGCATCCGGCTCAGCTCGGCCGCGTTCATCCCGTGGGTGTGCCGCCGCAGCCGCGCGTTGACGACGTACGTCCCCACCGCGCCCAGCAGCAGCGCCGCCCCCGCCACCCCGAGCAGCGCCGCCACCTGGTCCTGGACCCGCGCGCTGATCGCCTCCACCTTGATCCCTGCGCTGACCAGCCCCACCACCCGGCCGCCGTCCGTCACCGGGGTCACCGCGCGCACCGAGGGGCCCAGCGTGCCGGTGTACGTCTCGGTGAAGGTGTGCCCCTGCCGGGCCGGCGCGATCCGGCCGAGGAAGCGCCGGCCGATCTCGTCCCGCGTGGGGTGGGTCCAGCGGATGCCCTCCGGGTCCATGATCGTGACGAAGTCGACGTCGGCGTCCCGCATGACCTGGAGCGCGTACGGCTCCAGCTCGGCGGAGGGGTCCGGGGTGCGGATCGCCGCGCGGACCGAGGGGGCGTCCGCGATCGACCGGGCCACCGCCGTGACCTGCCGTACCGCCGCGTCGTGCGCCTGGCGCTGGTCGCTGACGTAGGTGAACAGCGCGTACCCGGCCACGACCACCGCGATCAGCACGGCCTGCATGGCGAAGAGCTGGCCCGCCAGGCTGCGGGGTCGGGGGAGAGCGGGGGCACGCATGCCAGCAGTGTGCCTGTCCGTTCGGGCATGAACTAAATGAACGGAAGGGTGACCGCCCTCACACGGCGGGAGATAGTCTCCGCGATCCCCTGCAACGCCCGGACGTGAGCCGCACGCCGGTCATGCCGACGAAGACGTCAAGGAGAGCAGTCGTGGCCGCCAGCACCCCCGCACCGGCACCCGCCGCACCCGCCGTGAAGCGGGACCGGACCCATTACCTGTACATCGCCGTCATCGTGGCGGTCGCGCTCGGCATCGCCGTGGGCCTCATCTGGCCCGACGCCGGGGTCGAGCTCAAACCGCTGGGCACCGGGTTCGTGAACCTGATCAAGATGATGATCTCGCCGATCATCTTCTGCACGATCGTGCTCGGCATCGGCTCGGTGCGCAAGGCCGCCAAGGTCGGCGCCGTCGGCGGCATCGCGCTGGGCTACTTCACCGTGATGTCGCTGGTGGCGCTCGCCATCGGCCTGGTCGTCGGCAACGTCCTGCACCCCGGCGAGGGCCTGCACCTGACCGACGCGCTCCGCCAGACCGGCCACGCCCAGGTCTCCAGCGACGCGCTGCCCCCGGTCGACTTCGTGCTGTCGATCATCCCGGTCACCTTCGTCTCCGCCTTCACCGAGGGCCAGGTCCTGCAGACCCTGCTGATCGCACTGCTCGCCGGGTTCGCGCTCCAGGCCATGGGCCCGGCCGGACAGCCGGTGCTGCGCGGCATCGAGCACGTCCAGCGGCTGGTCTTCCGCATCCTGGCCATGGTCATGTGGGCCGCGCCCGTCGGCGCCTTCGGTGCCATCGCCGCCGTGGTCGGCTCCGCGGGCATGGACGCGCTCAAGAGCCTCGCCGTGCTGATGTTCGGCTTCTACGTCACCTGCGTGCTGTTCGTCTTCGTGGTGCTCGGCGCGCTGCTGCGGATCGTCTCCGGGCTGAACATCTTCCTGCTGCTGAAGTACCTCGCCCGCGAGTTCCTGCTGATCCTGTCGACCTCGTCCTCGGAGTCCGCGCTGCCGAGGCTCATCGCCAAGCTGGAGCACCTCGGCGTCAGCAAGGCGGTCGTGGGCATCACCGTGCCGACCGGGTACTCCTTCAACCTCGACGGCACCATGATCTACATGACCATGGCGTCCCTCTACATCGCGGACGCGCTGGGCACCCCGATGTCCCTCGGCGAGCAGATCCCGCTGCTGCTCTTCCTGCTGCTGGCCTCCAAGGGCGCGGCGGGTGTCAGCGGCGCCGGTCTCGCCACCCTCGCGGGCGGCCTGCAGTCGCACAAGCCCGCGCTGGTGGACGGGATCGGCCTGGTCGTCGGCATCGACCGCTTCATGAGCGAGGCCCGCGCGCTGACCAACTTCGCGGGCAACTCCGTCGCCACCGTGCTGATCGGCACCTGGACCAAGGAGATCGACGCGGACCGGGTGAAGCGGGTGCTCGCCGGGGAGCTGCCCTTCGACGAGACGACGCTGCTGGACGAAGGGGTTGACGAGCGGCGCCCGGCGGAGGAAGAGGAAGAGGGCGGGAAGGAACTCGCCAAGGCGTGATCCCGTAGCGGGGCCCGATCGCGGGCCCTTGTGCCGCCGGCCGCCCGACCCCGCCTGAACCGGGGCCGGGCGGCCGGTCTTTCACGTGGCGCCGCGGGCCGCCCGCGCCACCAGCTCCGTCGCCCGGTCCGCGGGGACGCCCGCCGCCGTGAGCGCGGTGACCGCCGCGGCGGGGCCCGCCTCCTCGGGCGCGAGCAGGCCCTCGTTCACCGACTCCATGACGGCGAAGAGCAGCTGCTCGTGCACGAAGGCCAGCGCGGCGGCGGGCAGCGGCGTGCTGAACACGCCCTCGTCGAGGCCGCGCTGGAGCACCCGCGTCTTCTCCTCGCGCAGGGGTGCGAGGCGGTCGCGGATGCCCTGGACGGTGACCGTGCGCTGGGCCAGGGCGATCAGCAGGCGGTATCGGTCGGCGATGTCCCACACCGCGAGCACCGAGCGGGCCACCGACTCGGCCGGTCCGGCCCCGTCGTCGCGGGCGCACACGTCGGCTTCCGTCAGGACCCGCACCGCGTCGTCGACGAGCGTGCCGATCAGCGCCTCCCGGCTCGGGAAATGCCCGTACACCGTGCGTCGTACGACACCGGCAGCGCGCGCGATCTGGTCCATCGAGGCGTCCGGGTCGCGCAGCAGTTCGGCGAGGGCGACGTCGAGGATGCGGCGGCGGTTGGTGTCGGCGCGGCTGGTGTTACCCGTGGTCATGGCAGTCATTGTGCACACCTTCTCGACTTGCACGGCACTGTGCAAGGTCGTACATTGCACATGGTTGTGCAATTGCACGCCACTGTGCAAGTACCTGTTGTCCCTGTTGTCGAGGAAGGTCAGCCGCTGCCATGCGACTCGTCATGAACGAACCGGTCGAGAGGATGGAGCGCCCCTACGCCCGGCGCTGGTGGGCGCTGCTCGTGCTCTGCCTCAGCCTGCTGATCATCGTGATGGCCAACACCGCCCTCACGGTCGCCGCGCCCGACATGACCCGCGACCTCGGGCTGTCCAGCGCTGACCTCCAGTGGGTCATCGACGGCTACACCGTCCCGTACGCGGCGCTGATGCTGCTGCTCGGCGCGATCGGCGACAAGTACAGCCGGCGTGGGGCGCTGGTCCTCGGCCTCGTCGTCTTCGGCGGCGGCGCGGTGTTCGGCAACCTCGCGGACTCGGCGGCCACGGTCATCGCGGCCCGCGCGGTCATGGGCGTCGGCGCGGCGCTGATCATGCCCGCGACGCTCTCGCTGCTCGCCGCGACCTTCCCGCGCGCCGAGCGGGTCAAGGCGATCACCCTGTGGACCGCCACCGCCGGCCTCGCCATCGCGGCCGGACCGGTCGTCGCGGGCGCGCTGCTGCGGGACCACGGCTGGGCGTCGACCTTCCTGATCAACGTGCCCGTCGTCGCCCTGGCGATCGTCGGCGCGCTGGTGCTCGTACCGCCGTCGAGGGCCGGCCACCACGACCGCATCGACTACGTCGGCGGCCTGCTCTCGGTCCTCTGGATCGCCGCGCTGGTCTACATGATCATCGAGGGCCCGCACTTCGGCTGGGGCGCGAAGGCGGTGACGGCGGCGGTCGTCGCTGGCGTCGGCCTGATCGCCTTCGTCCTCTGGGAGCTGCGCCACCCGCGCCCGGTGCTGGACGTACGCCGCTTCACGAACCGCCGCTTCGCGGGCTCCAACCTCGCCGTCGCCCTCTTCTTCCTGGCCGTCTTCGGCGCCTTCTACTACCTCACCCAGCACCTCCAGTTCGTCCTCGGTTACGACGCCCTGGAGACCGGCGTCCGCATGCTGCCGCTGGCCGGCGCGGTCTTCGCGGGCTCGGCCCTGACCGGCTACCTCACGCCGCGCGTCGGCATGCGCTGGACGGTCGGCGCGGGCATGGTCGGCGGCACGGTGGCGCTCGCGCTGCTGACGCGGGTGGACGCGGGGTCGACGTACGCCGACTTCGTCCCGTCCCTGGTGGTCCTGGGCCTCGCCATCGGCCTCGCCCTGTCCCCCTGCACGGACGCGATCATGGGCGCCTTCCCGGAGTCCGAGCTGGGCGTGGGCGGCGCGGTCAACGACACGTCGCTGGAACTGGGCGGCTCGCTGGGCATCGCGATCCTGGGCTCGCTGCTGGCGACGTCGTACGACGACCACCTGACGTCGGCGACGAAGGGGAGCGGCCTGCCCGCCGACGCCCTGGCGCAGGCCCAGGACTCCGTGGGCGCGGGCTACGCGGTCGCCCAGGCCATCGGCGAGAAGGCCCAGTCCCTGGCCGCGAAGGCGGCCGGGGCGGGGGACCCGGCCGAGGCGGCCCAACTGAAGCAGCAGGCTTCGTCCTTGGCGACGGGGGCACATCGGATGGCGGAGGCCGTGGGGGCGTCGTTCTCGGACGCGGTGGCCCATACGAGCCTGATCGGGGCGGTGATCCTGGGCGTGGGCACAGTCGTGGTGGCTGTGTTGCTGCCGGGGCGGGAGACGCCGCCTCCGGCCGAGGTTGCCGAGAAGCCGGAAGAGCCCTCCGTGGAGACTGCCGCCAACTGACCGTCCACCAACGTGCCGCTCCGCGATGTGACGGAGCGGCACGTTCGCCACGACAGCAGTTCAAGCCAACTCGGCGTTTATGCGTTGCACCAGCAACCGCCCCCCGTGAGTATGTGTGATGAGATGGGTGGCAGGTGTGGCGTCGGAGAGTGATGTGACGTCAACGCCACCGATGATCTGGACCACGGGTGCGGGGGGAATCTGCATGAAGTTCGACATGGGGTCGACGACGCTGGCGACTCTGACGAAGAGCACGGTCGGATCGAGCGACGATCTCGGGGCGCTGATCCACCAGTTGATCGCCGCGGCCCAGCCGTTGGAGGGGAAGTTCAACGGCGAGGGCAAGACGATGTTCGACTCGTTCAAGCAGCGCGCGGACGAGATCACCGCCGCGCTGAACGGCTCGCTCGCCTCGATCCTCGGCGGTCAGTCCGGGATGGACAAGGCGTTCGTCAGTGGTGACCAGGAACAGTCCGACAACGCCCACCAGACGATGAGCGCCGCCAACTTCGACGCGGCCCGCTTCCGCGGCTGAACCAGAGGGGGACTTGAGCATCATGGCCAACCAGGACCGCCGCTCCTACGACACCGGTGCCTCCGGCGACGTACAGAGCAGTCTTCAGGGGATCATCGGCCGGCTGGAGACCGTGCTCGGCGAGCGCGAGAGCGCGGTGAAGGCCGCCATGGCCGACTACCAGGCCGACGGGGTCTCGGACGAGTACCACGGCAAGGAAGTCCGCTGGCACAAGGCCGCCGGCGAGGTCCGCGACATCATCCAACTGGTGCGCGGCACGCTGGAGAAGAACGACGGCACCGCGCAGGCCACGCTGGCCAAGGCCCGTGCCGCGGTCGACAACATCGGCTGACACGGCGGCAGAAGCCCGTCGCGCAGGTGCTCGGCGGGTACGGGGATGAGGGGCATTTCGTGACGGGGTGGGACGTCGATCCGGCCGGGGTGTACAGCGTGCTGTCCAAGGCCGGCACCGCGGCGAAGAGCATGTCGGACACGGGCAGCGCGATGCAGGGCAATCTGGAGGAGGCGGCGTCCGCCGCGGGCACGCTGACCAGTCAGTACGGTCCCTACAGCAGTACGGTCGGGCTCGTCGGCTCGGCGCTGGGACAGTTCGCGCAGGCCTGGGGCCGGGACCTGCTCTACATCGCCGAGCGCACGTCGAAGTCCCTCGACGGGGCTGATCAGGCGACCCGTTGCTATGTCGCCGGGGCGCTGGAGCAGGCGGCGAACGCGCAGCGGGAGGCGGCCAGGGAGCCGAAGGTGGACCTGCCCGGTGAGGGCGGGGGCCACGGGGGAGACGGGCCGCGGCGATGAGCGACGACGCGAAGCTGATCGATCCGTCCGGCATACCGCACTTCATCGGTGACCTGGGCACGCTGGACACCGACGTGATGCTGCTGACGGCGGACGCGGGCCAGTTCCGCGCCTCGGGGGCGGACGTGCACACCGAGTTCCAGGGGCTGTCGGCGTTCTACGAGGCGCCGGAGGCGGAGCAGTTGTTCGCCACCACGCTTCCGGTGAAGCAGAAGTCCGACGCCTTCGCCGACGATCTGGAGAAGGTCGCCACCGCCCTGTCGGACTACAGCTTCGAGGTCCAGCCGCTGGCGAGAAAGCTGGACACGCTGAAGTCCGACGCCACCGCCTTCGTGAACTCCGTCTCCGGTGACGACGACTGGCGCAAGGACCAGGACAAGGTCGACCACAACAACGACCTGTGGCACGACGTCAACCACACCGTCGCCGCCTTCCAGGACGCCGAACGCACCGCCTACAACAAGATCATGGCGTTGATCGGTGGCACCCGGATGGGCGTCGACGACGGCTCCGGCGGCAAGAACAAGTACGGCTACCGGGCCGAGGACCTCGACCACGCCGAGGCGACCCCCTGGGGAGCGCCCGCCGAGCGGGAGTACGAGGGGTGGGCCTGGCTGGCCCACCAGGGCAAGCAGGTGTGGGACGGCGTCTGGCAGGACGGCGTCATCGGCACCATCCACGGGGTGGGCACCCTGTTCGGCTCGGACGGCTGGGACGCGGCCGGTGAGGCGTGGAAGAACCTGGCCAAGCTGGGCACGGCTTCGGCGCTCACCAGCGTGACGATGGGCACGTGGTGGCTGCTGCCCGAGGACAAGCAGCCGTCCTGGCTGCGCGACTCCCGCAAGGCGTACAAGGAGACGGCCAAGGGCTTCATCGCCTACGACCAGTGGAAGACGAACCCCGCCCGTGCTGCGGGCGCGGTCGGCTTCAACGTACTGACCATCGTCGGCACCGAGGGCGCGGGCAGCGCCGTGAGCGGCGCCGGCAAGGCGGGTGCCGCCGCCCGCACCCTCTCCCTCGCCGGCAAGGTCGGCCGCGCCATCGACCCGATGACCTACGCGGGCAAGGCCGCCAAGTTCGCCTTCGTCCGGGTCGGCGACACCTTCAGCACCCTGAAGAACCTCCGCACGGGCGCGTACGCGGACATGGCCGACCTGGGCGGGAGGTATGCGCCGGCGGAGCATCCGCTGGGGGTGGGGGAGCGGCCGGTTTCTGTGCCGGAGAGTGCTGTTGAGTACGTGGATGCGCGGGGCAGGTCTGTCTACCTGACCGAGGACGGCCATGTACTGAATGCGGACGGCAGCGTACGTCAGAACCCCGACCACGCCATGGTGGAACCCTCGGCCAATGACCGAAGCGGGCTGAACGCCCATGCCCATGCGGGACACGACGATCACTCGGCGCATGGTGCCGAGTCGAGCGAACGTTCTACTGTGCAGGCCCATGTCGGACGCGACGAGGCTGCTCACGGTGTCGGCAGCGCCGACGGCGCACACTTTTCCTCATCCAAACCGGCAGTCGGCGACGGCCCGCACTCTTTCGATCATCATCACGTCCATCATTCATCACCCGGTGACGAACATCCGCCGGGTTCGATGCATGCGGACCTCGAGAGTGCACCCCTTCCGGGTCATGGCGACAAAATTCTCGTTGAACTCCCCGAGGCACGAGTGAGGCGAGCGAACGGCCTGATCACACACGTTGACGGCCGACCTGTCAGCGATTACCTCGACGGTTTGTCCCAGCGGCGCGGCGCGGCCTACCTGGCGGCGAAGGAAGCCGGGACCTTTCCGCGCAAGCAGGCTGGCGCGTGTGTGGGGGCCGTGATCGACTTGCGCACGGGTGAGGTCGTCGAAGGGCTTAATGGTAAGCCCGGCAACGTGATCCCCGTCGATCAGCTTCACCCGACGCTGGCTGCCCGTTACGAGGAAATTCGTGCGCAGCCCCCGCACGAGGACCATCCACTGGGCCATGCGGAGGTGAAGGCGGCCAACGCGCTACTCTGGGAGCGCGCGAAACGTGGCATGCCTGACGGTGAAGAAGCGCTGCACGAGATGCGGGCCTCCGTCGTATTCCCTTACCTCGCGGACAGAGTGACGGGAGTTCAAGGCAGGTCGGCTCCCTTCTGCGCGAACTGTAATCACATGCTCAGGGGAGTGCCGAGCAGCCACGGGCGATTTACCGGGTACCCGCCGAGTGACGAGAATTGGATTCCCTGATGAGTGATGTCCCCAGGATCGACATCGACGACCCGGACGTTGATATGGACGATGCGCAACGACTACTTTATCGTGGCAGTCTATTCACGGGTGAGGTGACCGAACACCTCACTGGCAAGCTCGTCAGTCTAGATATCTATGCTGACGGATTGCTGAATGGTTTGTCGCGGGAATGGTACAAGGATGGAACTCTCCGATCCGAAGGTCTCGTACGCGGCGGCCTGCCTCGCGGAGAACACCGAGAGTGGCACCCGAACGGGGTCTTGGCATCGTTGAAGATCTTCGACGAGGACGGCCTCACGCTCAGATGTGACCTTGCATGGGATGACGCGGGTAGGCCGACGCGTGAGTGGCGGCTGAAAGACGGCTGAGGGAGGGCTGTCGTGACGGAAGCGGTGAACCGGCACCGCAGGCCCGGTGTTGTAGACGTGGCTGCGGTGCAGGAGCTGATCGAGGATGTGAAGAGCGATGTCGAGAGCCTTGGGGCATCGACAACGGTCTTTGCGTTCGCTGTCGATGAATCTCTCACCGCTCTCCTGGCCCGCCTCGTGATCGACCCGAACGCTGAGGAACTTCCCACGTGGGAGGCGACTGTGGCTGCCATGCAGGTCAGGCAGGCTGCCTTCGCCGCTGCAGCGCGGACGGACGGCACTGTGGAGTGCCGAATCCTGCACGAGGTGCGGTCGATCCCCGCAACGGGCCCTCAGTTCCACGCGAATGCGGGTAACTGGCTCAACGCCTTCTGGCTCGCCATCATCTGTCGTGATCAGGTGCGCATGACCGAGCTGTGCGAGGTCCCGCTGGAAGTGCTGCGGGCATCCGGCGTCCGGGGTGACGAGTACATCTACAACTGGATCGACGCACTTCAGGCGTATTGGCTCGAACGTCCGGGCCTGGTGGAGAAGTTGGGGCAGGCGATTGACAATTCCTTCCCCGAAGTCGCCACGATCGCGCCTCGCGCTCTCCTCCAGAACGTCCTGTATCCACCGATCAACCTCTTCTACCAGTTTCTCCGCAAGGATCACGACGCCTTCAACACCGCGCTGATCGAGGCGCTGCATTTCCACAAGGCCTACTGGTCGGCCGACGAAGAGCGTGCCAACGACTTCGAGGGTGTGGCGTCGTTCAGCCTCCTGGCCATCACTTGTCTCGCCTGCGACGCCGGCTTCCCGATCGAGGTGGAGTCGGAGTACCTCCCCAAGCACCTCCTCCAGCGGGACTGGCTCGGCGAGTTCGAGGTCTGAGATCGTTTCTGCGACGTAAGGAAAGCTATGTCCGCCCAGGACTACGACAGTCAGCTTCTCGAATCCGTTGCCGTGCGGCGGCGGAGGCTGCGGGATGCGGCGGCTACTCGTTCGAGGGAGGGGTGCAGCCCGTTCCTCCCGAGTGAGGTCGTTGTGGCTCAAAGCCTGCCTCGTGATCGATCCGTACTCTGGGAAACTTCCCGGGCGGGAGCGGGAGTAACTCCTCTGGCGAGACTGGGTCGACGAGTTCGATGTCCGAGATTGTCTCTGCGACGTTAGGAAAGCCATGCCGGCCCAGGACTACGACAGTCAGCTTCTTGAATCCGTCGCCGTGCGGCGGCGGCGGTTGCGGGACGCTGTGTTGTTCGGGGGGCAGCGGCAGCGGCGTACCGTCGACGAGCGGCTCGGGAAGGTGTTCGCGGGGCTCGTGATCGGAGCCGTGCTCTGTGCCGGATGCGTGGGCTGGTCATTCGTCTCGCACCGGGTACTGCCCGCGACCACAGCGCCCGCCCCCACCAGCACCTCGTCCCAGTGATGAACAAGGAACCAGACCTGCACGGGTGGGCCGAGAGCGAGAGGCGCAACGTCCTCGATCTGGCCGACGTGCTCGGCGTGTCTCCCGAGGCGTACCGCGCCGAACCGGCGAATCTCGTCCCCGCCCTCCAGGACTACGTCTCGCGCGCACCGTTCGAGGAGTTCGAGCAGTCCGACTGGGTTACCCTGCACGCCGATTTGATGTCCTACGTCGCGGACTACCTGATCAATAAGCATGGTGCACGTTGGAGCGTTGAGAATGATCCTGCGTCGCCTCGCGGGTATCGGTACGTGATCGCTGCTGTTGGGCGTGACGGGCGCAGCCGTGTCCTTGACCCGCTTCAGTTGGTGGGTCAGGAATTTGCTAGTCTGCCGATCGACATTACCCGAATGCTGGCTGGCGCGGAGTTTGCTCTGGGCCTGGCATCGCCGACGGGCAGCGATCGCTGAGGGGCGGAGCGCCCCCGCCACAGTGTCGGAACCGAATCTGTCTTGCTTGCCCTTGAGCATCCCGAGGAATTGAGTCATGTCGGCCCAGGACTACGACAGCCAGCTTCTCGAATCCGTCGCCGTGCGGCGACGGAGGTTGCGGGATGCGGTGTTGTTCGGGGGGCAGCGGCAGCGGCGTACCGTCGATGAGCGGCTGGGGAAGGTGTTCGCGGGGCTCGTGATCGGGGCCGTGCTCTGTGCCGGTTGCGTGGGGTGGTCGTTCGTCTCGCACCGGGTGCTGCCCGCCACTTCCTCGCCCGCTGGCCCGACCACCACTCGGTGATAAGTTCGAACGCGTGCTATCTACGGGGACATCGAGCCGTACGGGACCGGCGTTGAGCCGGGTCACTCTGGTCGGTGAGCGGCGGCGGGTCGATCTGGTCCTTCCTTCGCGGGAGCCGGTCGGGCGGCTGCTTCCCGAGGTGATGCGACTGCTGGACGACCAGGTCGGTACGCGACCGCAAACGCGGCATCTGGTCGCCGGAGACGGCAGTGTCCTGGAGCCGGACGCCACCCTGGAGTCGGCGGCCGTGGCCGACGGCGCGGTGCTGCGGCTCGTGCGTGTGGAGGATGTTCCGTCGGCGCCCGTCATCCACGACGTGACCGACGAGGCCGCGGACGACCTGGACGTACGGGCGTGGCGGTGGAACCCCGCGGCGCGGCGGGTCGTCGCCGGAGCCGCCGCCGTCGCCTGGGCCCTTGCCGCGTCGGTTCTCGCCCGGCAGGAGTTCGCGGCGCAGACCGTGGGTACCGCGCTGGTCGTCCTCGCCGTGCTCGGCGCGGTCGCGGGCGCCGTGGCCGGACGGGCCGGTGCGCGCGGGCTCGCCGCCACGCTGGCCGTCACCGGTGGTGCGCTGGGCTGCTTCGGGGCCTGGAGTCTCGCGGACGCCCACGCCTGGTCGGGGCCGGCGCGGCTCGCCGGAGTCGCGGGCGTACTGGCCGGAGCGCTGCTGCTGCTCGGATGGTGCTCGTCCCTCGGGCGGGGCGGACTGTTCGGCGCTGCCGCGCTCGTGGGTGGCGGCGTCTGCTGGGAGGCCGCTCTCTTCTTCCAGTCCGCCGCCCGCTCGGGGGCGCTGCTGTCCGTGGTGTCCGTGGTGGTGCTGGGGCTGCTGCCCAGGTTCGCTCTGATGGCCTCGGGCCTCGCGGGGCTCGACGACCGCCGGTCCGGCGGGGTCTCCGTGAGCCGGTATCAGGTGTCGACCGCGCTCGCCGCCGCGCACCGGGGACTCGTACTGGCGACGGTCGTGACCGCTGTCTCCGCCGCGGTCGCCGGGGCGCTCGCGCTGCGTACGGTCTCGGTCTGGACTGTGCTGCTCGCGGTGGCCGTCGCGCTGGTGCTCGGCCTGCGGGCGCGGGCGTACCCGCTGGTCCCCGAGGTGGTGGCCCTGCTCGTGGCCGCCGCGGTCGTGCTGGTCCGGCTGGCCTGGGTGTGGCAGGAACGGTCGGCCACGGCCGCCCCGCTCGCGGTACCGGTGGCGCTGGCGGTCGTACCGCTCGCCGTCCTCGTCGTCCAGCCGCCCGAGCACGTACGGGTACGGCTGCGCCGACTGGGCGACGTACTGGAGTCCATCGGGGTGATCGCGTTGTTCCCGCTCCTGATGGGCGTCTTCGGGGTGTACGGGCGGCTGCTCGGCACGTTCGCGTGAGCTGGAGGCGGCAAGCATGACCCGGCCCCAGGACGGCTGGCAGGACGATGTGCTGCGCGAACTGCGGAGCGACATATCCCTGCCGAGCCCGACAGCGGCAGCGGAGACGGCCGCGACCTCCGTGGACGACAGCACCGAACCCGAGGCACCGGTGCAGGAGAGGCGGCCGAGCACGTCCCCCGTCGTCCGCGCTCCCACCACCCTCTCCCGCCCCCTGCCCACCCCCGAGTCCGTCCCTACCATCGACCCCCGGCTGGCCGTGGCCCTCGGCAGGCCGCACCACGGGGACTCCGTCACCCGGCGCACCGGACGCTCGATCCGGCGGCTGGCCGCGTCCGCCTCGCAGGAGGTTGCGGAGGAGACGCGCATCGCGCAGGAGCTTCAGCAGCCGGTGACGACCGGCCGGGTGATCGCCGTGACGTCGATCCGGGGCGGGGTCGGCAAGACGACGACAGCCGCGCTGCTCGCCCGCACCCTCCACCACTACCGGCACGACCCGGTGCTGGCACTGGAGGCGGACGCCGCGCTCGGCACGCTGCCGGTGCGGATGGGCGCGGAGTCGGTGCGGTGGTCGTGTGCCGAACTGGCCCAGATCCTCACCCCGTCCATGCAGCTCACCGACATCACCGGCTACCTGGTGCCCGTCCCGGACGGCGGCTGGCTGCTCCCGGCTAGCCAGGGGCGGGTCGGCGCGCCCCTGGAGACGCGGGTCTACCTCAAGGTGACGCAGGCATTGCGCCGGTACTTCGCCGTCACCGTGGTGGACTGCGAGACGCTCCCCGCCGAAGTGGCCCGCGCCGCGATGGACACCGCTCACGCCCGGGTCGTCGTCGCGCCGCTCACCGCCGAGGGCGTCGACGGCACCCGGGTCGTCCTCGACTGGCTGGCCCGGCTCCCGCACGATGCCCTCGCCTCCACCACCGTCGCCCTCACCTCGGGCACACCCGACATGAATCTCGACCTGAAGACGGCCACGGCGCATCTGCGCGAGACAGGGGTCACCATCGTGCACCTGCCCTACGACCGGCATCTCGCGGCCGGCGGACCCATACGCACGGAACTGCTGGCGTCCGCCACCCGCGGTGCGAGCACACGGCTGGCGGCGGAAGCGCTCGGGCGGGCGGTGCGGGTCCGTTGACGCAGCACGTCGTCCACCGGCCGGCCCGTGCCACCCGCCCGCTGCCCGAGACCGAGGCGCGCACCATCGAGCCGCCGCCGAACCTGCCCGAGGGCAAGATGGGCAGCGCGGCCACCGCACTGCTGCCCATGACCGGTGTCATGGGGTCCGTGGTGATGATGACCGTCATCCGGTCCAGCCAGTTCGCGGGTCTCGGCGCGGTCGTGCTCGTCATCGCGCTCCTCGGCGCGGTGGCACTGTTCCTGTCGCAGCGCGGCAAGGCGCAGCGCCAGCGCAGGGTTCAGCGCGAGCGGTATCTGGAGTATCTGGAGGAACTGCGGGAGGAACTGGGCGCGGCCGAGCGGTCCCGACGGCAGGGGGCCCGGGAACTCAGCCCGCCGCCGGCCGCGCTGTACGACCTTCTGCGCGACCCGGCCCGGCTGTGGGAACGCCGGCGCGCGGACGCGGACTTCCTGCGGGTACGGGTCGGCGTCGGTGACGTACCGGTGCAGGACGTGGTGGTCGGCCAGAACACGGCGGGCGGCGTGCTCACTCCACCGGACCCGTTCATGCTGAACGAGGCGCGCGCTCTCCAGGCGCGCTTCACCACATCCGCAGGACATCCGTTGACCGTGCCGCTGGACCGGGTGGGCGACGTGAGCGTGGTCGGCGACCGCGAGGGTGTCCTACGGGTCGCACGGGCGCTCCTCGTACAGGCCGCGGTGACCCACGCCCCGGACGACCTGGCGCTCGGCCTCGGCGTGCCCTGTGAGCGCTTGGCGGAGTGGGAATGGGCCAAGTGGCTCCCGCACGTCCTCGACACCGGCACGGACGACGGTCCGGTCGCCGCCCGCCGGATCGCACCCGATCTGCACGAGCTGGCCCGCGTCATCGGTGCCGATCTGAAGAAGCGCGCCTCCTATGCGGCCGAGGTGGGCCGCGGCCTCGCCGACCGTACGGCGCTGAGCCTCGGCGGCCGTCTGCTCGTGGTGAGCGACGAGTACGGGCACAACGCGGCCGAACTCCCACGGCCGGACTCGGCGGTGGCCCTCTCCGACATGGGCGTCACCGTCCTGCATCTGCTCGCCGAGCAGGTGCAGGAGCCCGGTGACGTGGCGGTGCGGATCGTCGTCGACGGTGACCGGGTCGTGGTCGAGGACCTGCGGGGCGAGCGGGTCGTACGCGTCGCCGGGACCCTGGACCCGGTGAGCGACGCCTTGGCCGAGGGGCTCGCCCGGATGCTGGCGCCGCTGCGGCTCTCCCCGGAGTCGTCCGCGGAGGGCGCCCCGGTGTCGGGGCCGGTGGACTTCCCGCATCTGCTCGGCATCGACGATCCGGCGGCGCTCGACCTGCCGAGGCAGTGGGCGCCGCGCGGGGAACGCGACTTCCTGCGGGTGCCGATCGGGCTGGACGACCGGCATCAGCCGGTCCTGCTCGACCTCAAGGAGTCGTCGGAACTCGGCATGGGGCCGCACGGTCTCTGCGTGGGTTCGACCGGTTCCGGCAAGAGCGAGCTGCTGCGCACCCTCGTGCTCGCCCTGGTGACGACACACCCGCCCGAGGATCTTGCGATGGTGCTGGTCGACTACAAGGGCGGTGCCACCTTCGCGCCGTTCGCGGGTCTGCCTCACGTGTCGGGTGTCATCACCAACCTGGAGAACCAGGCCGATCTGGTGGAGCGCGTCCACGCCTCCCTGGCCGGGGAGATCAAGCGGCGCCAGCAGGTCCTGAAGGACGCCGGGAACGTCGCGGACATCGGCCACTACCGGTCGCTGCGCGAGACCGCCCGCCCGGACCTCGAACCGTTGCCTCATCTGTTCGTCGTGATCGACGAGTTCGGTGAACTCCTCACCGCGAAACCGGACTTCATCGACCTGTTCCTCTCGATCGGCCGGATCGGCCGCTCCATCGGCGTGCATCTGCTGTTGTCCAGCCAGCGCATCGAGAGCGGCAGGCTGAAGGGTCTGGAGACCTATCTGTCGTACCGCCTCGGGCTGCGCACCTTCTCGGCGGACGAGTCGCGTACGGTCCTTGACACCCCGGACGCCTTCAACCTGCCGCCGCTTCCCGGTTTCGGCTACCTGAAGGTCGACACCTCCACCTATACGCGGTTCAAGGCGGGCTTCGTCTCCGGTGCGTACCGCGGGCCGCTCCGGCCGGACTCTGTGGCCGACGAGGAGCCTTCCGCGTGGCCGTACCCGGCCTACAACACGCTCGACGGTCCCGCCGGTTCGGGAGGTGACGGACAGGAGGCCCTCCCGCGCGAGCGGGAGACCGGACCCACCGTGCTGTCCGTCGTGGTGGACCGGCTCACGGACGCCGACAGGCCGGTGCGCCGGATCTGGCTGCCGCCCCTGCCCGGAGCGGTGACGCTGACCGGCGCGGCCGGACCCGTGCGGGCATCCGCGGAGGGCATACGACTCACCTCCGCGGAGGGTCCGTTGCGTGTACCTCTCGGGATACTCGACGACCCGGCGAAGCAGTGGCAGAGCCGATGGGTGCACGACCTGAACACCGCCGGCGGTCACACCGCCGTCATCGGCGGCCCGCAGTCCGGCAAGACCACGCTGCTGCGCACCCTGGCGCTGTCCCTGGCCGTCACGCACACCCCGCGCGATGTCGCGGTCTACGGCCTCGACCTGGCCGGCGGCGGCCTCGGAGCACTGGCCGGACTGCCGCACGTCGGAGGGATCGCCGGACGCGCCGACCATGAGCGCGCCGCCCGCACGGTCGCCGAGGTGCGCGCGATGCTCGCCGAGCGGGAGGCCGTCTTCCGTGAGCGCGGCATCGACTCCGTCGACCAGCTCCGCACGCTGCGCGCCAAGGGCGAACTGCCAGAACTGGGTTCCACCGACGTGGTGCTGCTCATCGACGGGTTCGGCGCGCTGCGGGACGAGTTCGCCGAGCTGGACGAGCCGGTCGCCGACCTCCTCAAGCGGGGCGGCGGTTACGGCATCCACGTCGTCGCGGGCATGCTCCGCTGGAACGACGTACGCATCGCCACACAGTCGATGTTCGGCAGCCGGATCGAGCTCCGCCTCAACGATCCCGCCGACTCCTCCGTGGACCGCAAACTGTCCGAGACGCTGCCCGCGGACACCCCCGGCCGGGTCCTCACCGACGGCAAGCTGTTCGCGCAGGCCGCCCTGCCGAGGCTCGACGCGACCGCCTCCGCCACGGACCTGGGTCCGGCCCTGGAGTCCGCCGCGCGTTCCCTGCGGGCCACCTGGCACGGCGATTCCGCCGCCCCCGTCCGGGTGCTGCCGACGCGCCTGCCCGCGCGGCACCTGCCCGGCCCGGACAAGGAACCCCGCGCCGTGCCGATCGGGGTCGACCAGGACTCCCTGGCCCCCGTCGTCCTGGACCTCTTCGGGACCGACCAGCACCTCCTGGTGCTCGGGGACAACGAGTGCGGCAGGACGAACCTGCTCCGGTTGATCGCCCAAGCGCTCGTGGACAGGTACGGCGAGGACGAGCTGGTGTTCGCGGTCTTCGATCCCCGGCGCGGCCTGCGCCGCGCGGTGCCGGAGCCGTACCGGGGCGGCTACGCGCACAACGCCAAGCTGGCGCTGGCGCTGGCGGGAGGCATAGAGGCCGAGCTGGGCAAGCGTCTCCCGGACTCCGTCGATCCCGACGCCCTGACCGACGAACCCGGTTTCTCCGGCCCGCGCGTCGTGATCCTCGTCGACGACTACGACGTCCTCACCGCGGCCGGATCACAGCCTCTCGCGCCGTTCCTCCCGTACATCTCCGCCGCCCAGGACATCGGACTCCACTTCGTCGTCGCGCGCCGGGTCGCAGGTGCCTCGCGGGCCCTGTACGACCCCGTCATGACGGCGCTGCGCGAGACCGGCGCATCGGCGCTGGTGATGACGGGAGACCGCACGGAGGGCCAGCTCTTTCCCGGTCTGTACGCCTCCGCGCAGCCGCCGGGCCGGGGCACTCTGGTGCGCCGGGGCCGCGCCACCAGCTCATCCAGACGGCCCTCACGGCCGAGAACGGGGCCGGGGAGGCACCGGCGTGACCAAGGACGTCATCGCGCTCACCCCGAAGATGCCCGGCACCGACGCACTCCTGGCCGCTCTGCACGCGGGCGGACCCGATCTGGGCCTGACCGCCACGGACGACGGAGCGGTCCTCCAGCTCTGCACGGCCGACGGGCGTCCGCTGGTGTCGGTCGAGGCCCCGCTCCTCGTCCACACCCCCGGTGAGGCGGAGCGTCTGCTCGGTCTGGGGGCCGGTGCGCCCGAGCCTCCGTACTGGTGGACCGAGACGCGCGCGTCCACCGCGGTCCCCGCCGCGGAGTCCCTCGCGGGTTCCGTGTGCGGCCGCCTGACGATGCTGCTCGGCGGTTCCGTGTGGCCGCCGGAGGCCGGGCACACCGCACGCGTGACCACGCCGGACGGCGACGCCGCGCAGCCGTCCCCGGCTTCCGGAGCTCCCGCTCTGCCCGTCGTCGACGTGCTGACCGGGTCGACTGCTGTGGTCCTGGCGGACCGCCCCGTCGTCCCGCTCACCGCATGGCTCTCGGACCTCCTGCGCGCCACCACCCGTTCCGACCGTGCGTTCCACCTCGTCACTCCGCCGCATGTCCGCCTGACGCTGCCGCTGCGCACCGCACTGGGCGGCGCGCCCAACCGCTGGGTGGTCCAGGACCCCGCGGGCGGGTACCACGACGGCCTGTCCGGTCTCCGGCTCGCCTGGCGCGACGGTACGTTCGCCCCGCTCGGCACCGAGGTCGCCGCCGCCTTCACTTCGCGGGCGACGCCCGCCGGGCACCGACAGCTCACCATCTCCTTCCGAACGGTGCACGCACCCGACGCCGGCCTGGAGCTGGGCGGCGCCCTCGAATCCGCCTGGCGTCACCTCACCGGTGCGCCGCCCGCCGGATGGGGCACCGCGGAGCCGGTGAACCTGCCCTGGTCGCGGCGTCAGTTGACCCAGGCGGCTCGTGACCGGGCGCCCTCGCCGACCCACCTCGTCGTCATCGGCGCACCCGGCCGGCCGGCCGTCGCCACGCATCGCGTCACCCGTACCACCGCCGGAGTGGCCGAGGACACCACCCTGACTCTCGGCTTCACCGCACCCGAGGAGGTTCCTCTCGACGCGCTGGAGGCCATGGCCGAGGAGTTGGTCGGTGAGCACGGTCTGACCACCATGCTCACCACGCTGCGCCGGGCGCGCGCCGACCTCACGCTGCCGCCGCACCTGGAGCCGCCGCCCCTGCCGGTCGCCTTCACCCTCGGGTCGCGCGAGGTACGGACCATCGGCCTCACCCACGCCCGGCGGCCGCCCCTCGCCCCGCGCCCCCGGCAACTCGGTCCCGCGACCGCCCCCGCCCTCCACTACGCCCTGGGCGACGGAACCGAGGCCGCCGCCTGGACGGCGCTCCAGGTGCTCACCGAGCACCTCAAGGCCGGTTCCCCCGCGTGAGCGCCTTGCCCTGACGCCCACGTCACCCCCTACCGTCGAGTCCATGCGAATCGGTGAGCTGGCCGAGCGGGCCGGGACGACCGTGCGGGCGTTGCGGTATTACGAGAGCCGGGGGCTGTTGCCCGCGCGGCGGGACGGCAACGGGCATCGGGTGTACGGCGAGCGGGATCTCGCGCTGCTCAGGCAGATCCGCACGCTCCGGGACTTCGGGTTCGAGCTGGAGGAGACGCGGCCGTTCGTGGAGTGTCTGCGGGCCGGGCATCCGGAGGGGGACGCGTGTCCGGCGTCGCAGGCCGTGTACCGGCGGAAGCTGGATGAGCTGGACGGGCTCATCGGGGAGCTGGTGGCGGTGCGGGCGACGGTCGCGGGGCAGTTGCGGCGGGCCGAGGAGGCGCGGGACGGGCTGGCCGCCGACTCGCTGGTTCCGGGGGGTCCGGAACCCGTGTGCGAGCTGGGAGGGACGAAGGCATGAGTGCGGTCAGCGGACTGGACGAGGTCACGGACGCGGATTTCGGGAGCGAGGTGCTGGGCTCCGATCTTCCGGTGCTGGTGCAGTTCACGGCCCAGTGGTGCGGGCCCTGCCGGCAGCTCGCGCCGGTGCTGCGGGACATCGCCTTCGAGGAGGGGGACCGGCTGAAGGTGTTCCAGCTCGACGTGGACCGCAATCCCGGCACCACGATCGCCTACAACGTGCTCTCCACGCCCACGCTCATGGTCTTCCGGGGCGGTGAGCCGGTGCGGTCCATGGTGGGCGCCCGGCCGAAGCGGAAGCTGCTGGAGGAGCTGTCCGACCTGCTCTGACTGCCCTGAACAAGGCACCCCGTAAGCGAAGAAATCCCCCGGGCATTGGCGCCCGGGGGATTTCTTTCGGTATATTGGACCGTTCGCGACTTCTTTATGAGAAGTTGCGCGGAAGCTTGATGAGCACAGTATATGCGGGCGGGAGTGGAATTGTCAAACACCGAATATCCGGACGATGAATTGCGGTTCGAGCAGGAATTCATCGACGGACTCTACGAGCGCGTGGACGAGCTGCGCGGTGACGCGGAGACCGGCGTCAAGGACGCCCTCGCGCAGGGCGACAAGCCCCAGCAGGCCCGGCTGGAGCGGGACATCCTGGTCGCCGAGCGCTCCGGGCTGCTCGCCGCGCTGAACTCCGTCGACGGCTCGCTCTGCTTCGGCCGGATCGACCTCGCCGACGGCACCACCCACCACATCGGCCGCATCGGCCTGCGTCGCGAGGACGCCGAGCGCACCCCCGTCCTCATCGACTGGCGCGCCGACGTCGCCCGCCCCTTCTACGTGGCCACCGGGCACACTCCGATGGGCCTGCGCCGCCGTCGGCACATCACCAGCGAGGGCCGTACCGTCACCGCGCTGCACGACGAGATCCTCGACCTCGGCGACGACACCCGCACCGGCCACGAGGACCCCACCGGCGACGCCGTGCTGTTGGCCGCGCTGAACTCGGCGCGCACCGGCCGCATGAGCGACATCGTGCAGACCATCCAGGCCGAGCAGGACGACATCATCCGGGCCCCGCACCGGGGTGTCATGGTGGTCGAGGGCGGTCCCGGCACCGGCAAGACCGCGGTCGCCCTGCACCGGGCCGCCTACCTGCTCTACGAGCACCGCGAACTGCTCGCCCGGCGCGCCGTGCTGATCGTCGGCCCCAACCCCGCCTTCCTCGGCTACATCGGCGAGGTGCTGCCGGCGCTCGGCGAGACCGGCGTGCTGCTGGCCACCGTCGGGGAGCTGTTCCCCGGGGTGAGGGCCACCGCCGCCGACACCCCTCAGGCGGCCGTCGTGAAGGGGCGCGCGGAGATGGCCGACGTGCTCGCCGCCGTCGTGGCCGAGCGGCAGGCGCTGCCGGACCCGGTGATCGCGATCGAGCACGACCGCGAGGTGCTGATGCTCGACGAGGGCCTGGTGGCCACCGCCCGCGAGCGCACCCGCGCGGCCAAGCTGCCGCACAACGCGGCCCGCGAGCACTTCGAGGGCCACATCCTCAACACGCTCACCGACCTGTACGCCGAGCGCGTGGGCACCGACCCCTACGACGGCTCCAGCCTGCTCGACCCCTCCGACATCACCCAGATCCGCGACGAACTCGCCGAGAACCCCGAAGTCTGGGCGGCCATCGACCAGTTGTGGCCCCGGATCACGGCGCGCCGGCTGGTATCGGACTTCCTCGCCGAGCCGGGCGGGCACCTGGCGCCCGAGGACGCCGACGCGGTACGCCGTCCGGTGACCCGGGCCTGGACGGTCGCGGACGTGCCCCTGCTGGACGAGGCCGCCGAACTCCTCGGCGAGGACGACCGGCTGGCCCGCGCCCGCGCGGACCGGGAGCGCGAGACGCAGATCGCGTACGCGCAGGGCGTGCTGGACGTGTCGTACGCCTCGCGCACCTACGAGTTCGACGACAAGGAGGAGGACGACCCGGAGTCGTCCGAGGTGCTCTCCGCGCACGACATCATCGACGCCGAGCGCTTCGCCGAGCGGCACGAGGAGGACGACCACCGCAGCGCCGCCGAGCGGGCGGCGGCGGACCGGACCTGGGCGTTCGGGCACATCATCGTGGACGAGGCGCAGGAGCTGTCCCCGATGGCGTGGCGGCTGCTGATGCGGCGCAGCCCGACCCGCTCCATGACCCTGGTCGGGGACCCCGCGCAGACCGCCGAGGCGGCCGGTGTCGGGTCCTGGTCCGAGATCCTCCAGCCGTACGTCGAGGACCGCTGGGAGCACACCCGGCTGGGCGTCAACTACCGCACCCCGGCCGAGATCATGGAGCTGGCGGCCGCGGTGGTCCGCGCCGGGCGGCCGGACTTCGAGCCGCCCAGCTCGGTCCGCTCCACCGGCGTCCGGCCCTGGGTGCGGGACGCCGCCGGCGACCTGCCCGGCGCGGTCGAGCGGGCGGTCGCCGAGCTGACCCCGGCCGAGGGGCGCCTCGCGGTGATCGCCCCGCGCGAGCTACACGACAGCCTGGCCGCCCGGCTGGACGGCGTCACGGCCGACGGCCTGCCCGACCTGACCCGGAACGTGGTCCTGCTCGACCCGCGCCAGTCCAAGGGCCTGGAGTTCGACTCGGTCCTGGTCGTCGAACCCGCGGCCTACGGCACGAGCGACCTCTACGTGGCCCTGACCCGCGCCACGCAGCGGCTCGGCGTGCTGCACACCGGCGAGGTCCCCGCCGCGCTCACGGTGTGACGGGTCCCGTCCGGGGGCCGGTGCCCCCGGACGGACCGGGCCTCAGGCCGGCCGCAGCCACACCGTCGCCAGCGGGGGCAGGGTGAGGCGGACGCTGGCCGGGCGGCCGTGCCACGGCTGGGGTTCGGGCTTGACGGTGTCCTGGCTCGTCACGTCGCCGCCGCCGTAGCGGCCGAGGTCGGTGTTGAGGGTCTCGTGCCAGGCGGGGACGTCGTCGGGGACGCCCAGCCGGTACTCGTGGCGGACCAGCGGGGACAGGTTGGCGACGCACAGCAGCGGGTTGCCCTCGGCGTCCCGGCGCAGGAAGGCGAAGACGTTGTCCTCCGCCGCGTCCCCCACGATCCACTCGAACCCCGCCGGATCGGTGTCCCGCTCCCACAGCGCCGGGGTGTCCCGGTAGGCGGTGTTGAGGTCGCGGACCAGGTCGCGCACGCCCCGGTGGTCGGACTCGGCGCCGTAGGCCGGATCGAGCAGCCACCAGTCCGGGCCGTGTGCCTCGGACCACTCGGCGCCCTGGGCGAACTCCTGCCCCATGAAGAGCAGTTGCTTGCCCGGGTGGGCCCACATGAAGCCGAGGTAGGCCCGGTGGTTGGCGCGCTGCTGCCACCAGTCGCCGGGCATCTTGGAGACGAGCGACCGCTTGCCGTGCACGACCTCGTCGTGGGAGATGGGCAGGACGTAGTTCTCGCTGTACGCGTACACCATCGAGAACGTCATCTCGTGGTGGTGGTACTTGCGGTGCACCGGCTCATGGGCCATGTAGGCCAGCGAGTCGTGCATCCAGCCCATGTTCCACTTCAGCCCGAAGCCCAGCCCGCCGAAGCCGCTCGGGCCCTGGTGGTGGGTGGGCCGGGTCACGCCGTCCCAGGCGGTCGACTCCTCGGCGACGGTGACCACACCGGGGCAGCGCCGGTAGACGGTGGCGTTCATCTCCTGGAGGAAGGCGACCGCGTCCAGGTTCTCCCGCCCGCCGAACTCGTTCGGCGTCCACTGGCCTGCCTCGCGCGAGTAGTCGAGGTAGAGCATCGAGGCGACCGCGTCCACGCGCAGGCCGTCGATGTGGAACTCCTCGCACCAGTACACGGCGTTGGCGACCAGGAAGTTGCGCACCTCGCGGCGCCCGAAGTCGAACTCCAGCGTGCCCCAGTCGGGATGGGCGGCCCGCAGCGGATCGGCGTGCTCGTACAGCGGACGCCCGTCGAACTCGGCCAGCGCCCACTCGTCGCGCGGGAAGTGCGCGGGCACCCAGTCCATCAGCACGCCGATGCCCGCCTGGTGCAGCCTGTCCACCAGGTACTTGAAGTCGTCGGGCGTACCGAGCCGGGCCGTCGGGGCGTAGAACCCGGTGACCTGGTAGCCCCAGGAACCCCCGAAGGGATGCTCGGCCACCGGCATCAGCTCGACGTGGGTGAAGCCGAGATCGCCGACATAGGCGGGGAGCTGCTCGGCCAGCTGCCGGTAGGTCAGCCCCGGCCGCCAGGACGGCAGGTGCACCTCGTACACCGAGAACGGCGCCTCGTGCACCGGGCGGTCCGCGCGGTGGGCCATCCACTCCGCGTCCCCCCACTCGTGGCGGGAGACGTCCACGATCGAGGACGTGGCCGGCGGCACCTCCGTACGCCGGGCCATCGGGTCGGCGCGGGTGGTCCGCGAGCCGTCCGGGCGGGTGATCTCGTACTTGTACAGCTCGCCCTCACCGACCCCGGGCACGAACAGCTCCCACACCCCGGACGAGCCCAGCGAGCGCATCGGGAAGCCGGTCGCGTCCCAGAAGTCGAAGCCGCCCGCCACCCGCACTCCGAGCGCGTTCGGCGCCCACACCGCGAACCGGGTGCCGGTGACGCCCTGTTGGGTCAGCACCCGCGAGCCCAGCGCCCGCCACAGCTCCTCGTGCCGCCCCTCGCCGAGCAGGTGCAGGTCCAGGTCGCCGAGGGTGGGCAGGAAGCGGTACGGGTCCTCGGTCTCGTGCGTCGAGCCGTCGTACGTCACCACCAGCCGGTAGGCCGGGACCTCGGTCAGCGGGAGGAAACCGGAGAAGAAGCCGTCCCCGTCGTCGCGCAGCTCCGCCCGGACGTCCTCGAAGACGACGGTCACCCCGTGCGCGTACGGGCGGAACACCCGGAAGGCGACCCCGCCGGGCACCGGGTGGCCGCCCAGCACGGAGTGCGGGTCGTGATGGGTGCCCGCGAGCAGGCGTTCGCGGTCGGCCGGGCCGAGGGCGGGGGAGACGGCGGGCGCCTCGGGTGCGGGCGCCTCGGGGGTGCCTGCCTCGGGGGTGCGCGCCTTCGGGATCGCGGGCGCGTTCTCCGGTGTCTTGCCCGGCGCCTTCTCCGGCGCGTTCTCCGGGGAGTCCGCCTGCCTGCCGGGTTTCGCCCGGGTCTTCCCGGCGACGTCCGCCTGCGCGGACTTGGCCTGCTTCTTACCGGACTTGCTCTTCGGGCCGGCTGACTTCTTGGGCGTCACGGACGAGTCTCCCGGTCGGGTTCGGGTCAGGTCGGGTCGGACGTGGCGAGGCGGCGTACCGCCGACAGCGGGACCGGCAGCCACTCGGGGCGGTGCCGGGCCTCGTAGACGACCTCGTAGACCGCCTTGTCGGTCTCGTAGGCGCGCAGCATCACCGGGTCGGTGCGCGGGTCGCGGCCGGTGACCTCGGCGTACCCGGTGCAGTAGGCGGCCCGGCAGGCGTGCGCCCAGGCGGGGGCCCGGCCCTGCGGGGAATGCGCGGCCGCGTAGTCGAAGGAGCGCAGCATCCCCGCGATGTCGCGCACCGCGGGCTGGGGCATCCGCCGCTCGGCCAGCGGCCGGGACGGCTCGCCCTCGAAGTCGATCAGTGACCAGTTGCCGGACGGCGAGCGCAGGCACTGCCCGAGGTGCAGATCGCCGTGCACCCGCTGCGCGGTCCACCTCTGGCCCTCGCGGCCCAGGTCGGCCAGGGCCTCGTAGGCCGAGCGCAGCCCCCGCTCGTGGGGCCGCAGCGCGGGGACCGCCTGCACCGCGGCCGTCAGCCGCTCGGTCATCCCGGCCACCAGGAGGTCCAGTTGGGCGTGGCCGAGGGTGACCGTGGGCAGGGCGCGGGCGAGCGCGGTGTGCACCTCGGCGGTGGCCCGCCCCAGCGCCCGCGCCTCGCCGGTGAACTCCTCGCCCTTGGCCAGCTCGCGCAGCGCCAGCTCCCAGCCGTCCGTCGCGCCGTTCAGGAACGGCTGGAGCGCCGCGAGCACGTACGGTTCGGTGTCCAGCTCGGCGCGCAGCCAGGCCACCGGGGCGGGTACCCGCGGGCAGCCCTCACGGGCCAGCGCGAGCGGCAGCTCCAGGTCGGGGTTGACGCCGGCGGTGACCCGGCGCAGCAGCTTTAGGATGAACGTATCTCCGTACACCACGGAGGAGTTGGACTGCTCCGCGGTCATCAGCCGGGCGACCAGCTGCTCCCGGATCTCGTGCGCCGGGTCCTTCTCGAAGCGCAGGGCGCCCACGCGCGCACCGGTGCGCAGGGCCTCCAGCAGCACTTCGGCGGGCCGCGGGTCGTACAGCGCGTCGTAGACCGTGCGCCCGGCGAGCGGGCCGTCCGCGACATGGCCGATCAGCGCGGGCGCCAGCCTGGGCGGCAGCGCCTCGCGCACGCCTATCAGCAACTGGTAGCAGTCACCGGGCTGCGGCGGGACGCCCGGAGCCGGTGGCTGACGGACGCGCACCAGCAGGTGATAGAGCCCCAACCGCCCATCGAGGGGCAGGAGTTCGGTGGTGGCCGCGAGATCGAAGCCGGTGACCTCGCGCCCCTTCCCGGCGAACCAGCGCTGCCGGGGCAGCCATTCGCGCAGCAGGGGATCGAGGGATTCGAGGAGTGATGCGTCGGTACCTGACGTGCTGGAGGGGGTGACCGTTTCCGCCATGGGCGTCACGTCCTTTCCCCGGGTCGTCGGGGTGTTACTGAACGGTGCCCCGAGCGGGGCGGCGGAAACCGGCGGCCGCCCCACCCGGCCGGTACTACGCCGCGTCCTGGCGCAACCGGAACCAGTAGAAGCCGTGGCCCGCGAGGGTCAGCAGATACGGCAGCTCCCCGACGGCCGGGAAGCGCACTCCGCCGAACAGCTCGACCGGATGCCGCCCGAGGAACGGGCGCAGATCCAGCTCGGTGGGCTGCGCGAACCGCGAGAAGTTGTGCACGCAGACCACGAGGTCGTCCTCGTACTCGCGCAGGAAGGCGAGCACCGCCGGGTTGGAGGACGTCAGCTCGGTGTAGGACCCGAGTCCGAAGGCGGGGTTCTGTTTGCGGATCTCGATCATGCGGCGGGTCCAGTGCAGCAGGCTGGACGGCGAGGACATCGACGCTTCGACGTTGGTGACCTGGTAGCCGTGGACGGGGTCCATGATCGTGGGGAGGAACAGGCGGCCGGGGTCGCAGGAGGAGAAGCCGGCGTTGCGGTCGGGTGTCCACTGCATGGGGGTGCGGACGGCGTCGCGGTCGCCGAGCCAGATGTTGTCGCCCATGCCGATCTCGTCGCCGTAGTAGAGGATCGGCGAGCCGGGCAGGGAGAGCAGGAGTGCGGTGAACAGTTCGATCTGGTTGCGGTCGTTGTCGAGGAGGGGGGCGAGCCTGCGACGGATGCCGATGTTGGCGCGCATACGCGGGTCTTTCGCGTATTCGGCCCACATGTAGTCGCGTTCCTCGTCGGTGACCATTTCGAGGGTCAGCTCGTCGTGGTTGCGCAGGAAGATGCCCCACTGGCAGTTGGTGGGGATGGCGGGGGTCTTGGCGAGGATCTCGGAGACCGGGTAGCGGGACTCGCGGCGTACGGCCATGAAGATGCGGGGCATGACCGGGAAGTGGAACGCCATGTGGCATTCGTCGCCGCCGGTGGAGTAGTCGCCGAAGTAGTCGACCACGTCCTCGGGCCACTGATTGGCCTCCGCCAGCACGACCTTGTCGGCGTACTGCTCGTCGACCTCCTTGCGGACCCGCTTCAGGAAGTCGTGGGTCTCGGGGAGGTTCTCGCAGTTGGTGCCCTCGCGCTGGTACAGGTACGGCACGGCGTCCAGCCGGAACCCGTCGATGCCGAGGTCCAGCCAGAACTTCAGCGCGGAGATCATCTCCTCCTGCACGGCCGGGTTCTCGTAGTTGAGGTCCGGCTGGTGCGAGAAGAAGCGGTGCCAGTAGTACTGCTTGCGCACCGGGTCGTACGTCCAGTTCGACGCCTCGGTGTCGACGAAGATGATCCGGGCGTCCTGGTACTGCTTGTCGTCGTCGGCCCAGACGTAGTAGTCGCCGTAGGGGCCGTCGGGGTTGGCGCGGGACTCCTGGAACCACGGGTGCTGGTCGCTGGTGTGGTTCATGACGAAGTCGATGATGACCCGCATGCCCCGCTGGTGGGCGGCGTCCACGAACTCCACGAAGTCCGCGAGGTCACCGAACTCGGGCAGCACGGCCGTGTAGTCGGAGACGTCGTAACCACCGTCACGCAGCGGCGACTTGAAGAACGGCGGGAGCCAGAGGCAGTCCACGCCGAGCCATTGCAGATAGTCGAGTTTGGCGGTCAGACCCTTGAGGTCACCGACGCCGTCGCCGTTGCTGTCCTGGAAGGATCGGACCAGGACCTCGTAGAAGACGGCACGCTTGAACCACTCGGGGTCCCGGTCCTTGGCCGGAGTGTCCTCGAAGGTGTCGGGAACGGGCTCGTTGACGATCATATGGCGGGTGACCCTCCGATCCGCGGGTTGGACGGTCGCAGAACCGAGAACACATGCGCGGGTCGACGACCCGGTTCGAGTCGCACATAGTTGGCCCTGCCCCAGTTGAAGGACTCACCGGTGAGCAGGTCGCGCACCGGCACCGACTCGTGCCATTCGAGGCCGAGTTGCGGCATGTCCAACGAGACCGTGGCCTCCTGGGTGTGGTGCGGGTCGAGGT
Organism: Streptomyces sp. NPDC046860; assembly: GCF_040645115.1. Classification (NCBI taxonomy): domain Bacteria; kingdom Bacillati; phylum Actinomycetota; class Actinomycetes; order Kitasatosporales; family Streptomycetaceae; genus Streptomyces; species Streptomyces sp. NPDC046860. The sequence goes on from NZ_JBEYXQ010000001.1 coordinate 456,661, forward strand.
TGACGACCACCAGAACCGTGTTCGATCCGCTGCGCTTGGAGTAGACGATCACTCCGTCCTGGTCCGCGTGGTGGAAGTGGATGTCCCTGAGCTGGTGCAGTGCCGGGTTCTCCCGGCGGATTCCGTTGAGCCGGGTGATGAGGGGCGCGATGGTCCGGCCCTCGCGGGCCGCGGCCTCCCAGTCCCTCGGCTTGAGCTGGTACTTCTCCGAGTCCCCGTACTCCTCGCTGTTCGCCTTCAACGGCTCGTTCTCACAGAGTTCGTAGCCGCTGTAGATGCCCCACGTGGGGGAGAGGGTCGCCGCGAGGACGGCACGGATCTCGAAGGCCGGGCGCCCGCCCCGCTGGAGGTAGCCGTGCAGGATGTCCGGGGTGTTGGCGAAGAAGTTGGGCCGCATGTAGGCGGCCGCCTCCCCCGAGAGTTCGGTGAGGTACTCCGCCAACTCCTGTTTGCTGTTGCGCCAGGTGAAGTAGGTGTAGGACTGCTGGAAGCCGATCTGGGCGAGGGTGTGCATCATCGCGGGGCGGGTGAACGCCTCGGCCAGGAAGATGACGTCCGGGTCGGCGCGGTTGATCTCGCCGATGACGCGCTCCCAGAACACGACGGGCTTGGTGTGCGGGTTGTCGACGCGGAAGATGCGGACCCCGTGGTCCATCCAGTGCCGCAGGACGCGGACGGTCTCGTCGACCAGGCCGTCCATGTCGGCGTCGAAGGCGACCGGGTAGATGTCCTGGTACTTCTTCGGCGGGTTCTCCGCGTACGCGATGGTGCCGTCGGAGCGGTGGTGGAACCACTGCGGATGCTTCTCCACCCACGGGTGGTCCGGGGAGCACTGGAGGGCGAAGTCCAGCGCGATCTCCAGGCCCAGGGCGCGGGCCCGGTCCACGAAGAAGTCGAAGTCCTCCAGCGTGCCCAGGTCGGGGTGGACGGCGTCGTGGCCGCCTTCGGGCGAGCCGATCGCCCAGGGCACGCCGACGTCGTCGGGGGTGGCGGTGAGGGTGTTGTTGCGGCCCTTGCGGTGCGTGGTCCCGATCGGGTGGATCGGGGGAAGGTAGACGACGTCGAAGCCCATCTCCGCGATCGCCTCAAGCCGCTTCGCCGCCGTACGGAACGTGCCGTGCGGCCGGTCGAGGGTGCCCTCGGAGCGCGGGAAGAACTCGTACCAGGAGCCGTACAGCGCCCGCTCCCGCTCCACCAGCAACGGCATCGGGTCGGAGGACGTGACCAGTTCGCGCAGGGGATGGCGGGCGAGGATCTCCGACACCTCCGGGGCCAGGGCCGACGCCAGCCGCCAGGCGGCCGGACGGTCCTCGTCGCGCAGGGCCGCGACCGCGTCCAGCACGACCTCCCGGCGCCCGGCGGGCACCCCGGCGGCCGCGCGCTCGTACAGCCGCGCACCCTCCTCCAGGACGAGTCCGGTGTCGATGCCGGCCGGGATCTTGATCTCCGCCGTGTGCCGCCAGGTGGAGAGCGGGTCCGACCACGCCTGGACCGTGTACGTCCACCGGCCGGGCCGGTCCGCGCTGACCGTGGCGCCCCAGCGGTCGGTGCCGGGGGCCAGTTCCCGCATCGGGGTGAACGGACCGGGACGGCCGTCCGGGTCGCGCAGCACCACATCGGCGGCGACGGCGTCGTGCCCCTCGCGGAACACGGTGGCCGACACCTCGAAGACCTCGCCGGGCACCGCCTTGGCGGGCCTGCGCCCGCCCTGGACCACGGGCCGCACGTCCAGGACCGGGATGCGGCCCACCACCGGCTGTCCTCTCGGGGGCTCGGGCGTGGCCGTCCGGGTGTCGTCCGGCGGGGCCGCCGTCCGGGCCGGCCGGGCCGGTTTTCTGCCGGCCGCCTTGCCGGGGGTCACCGGTGCTGACGAGTGGTGCGTGGCGGGCATGACCGCTCCTGTCCGCGTCGACATGTGTGTGGGCGGGTGTGCGGGAGATGGGTCCTGCTGCGGTGCTGTGGTGCCTGCGGGGCCGTACCGGGTGAGCCTTCCCATCCGGTTCGGGTGGGCAATCCGGCACTGTGTTAACTACTCGCGCGTACGCCCCCGGACAAGACCGGCACCTTCTCCGGATTCCCACCCCGAGCGCCTTGACTCCCCCCGTTCCGGCGGGCTTCGGCCAAATCCGGGCGCACCCGCACCGGGCACAACCCGTCCACATCCGGTCTCGTACGTACCGGATGTGCCATGTTCGGACCGCTTCACCCGGATGCTTCACCGGTGACGCCCCGGTAACCACTACCGTCGACAATGACGACGAGACGTACAGCGCCGTGCGTCTCACCCCGCGACGCGTCCGAGGTGGAATGTGAAGGCCATCCGTCGGTTCACCGTCCGTCCCGTTCTCCCCGAACCACTCCGGCCGCTCAGCGACCTGGCGCGCAACCTGCGCTGGTCCTGGCACGCGGAGACGCGCGACCTGTTCCAGTCCGTCGACCCCGAGCACTGGGCCGCCGCCGAGGGCGACCCGGTGCGGCTGCTCGGCCGGGTCAGCCCCGCCCGGCTGGCCGAGCTGGCGCAGGACCGGCGCTTCCTGCGCCGCCTGACCGCGGTCGCCGACGACCTGGACGACTACGTGAGCGGCGCCCGCTGGTACCAGCAGCAGGGCGACGGGCTGCCCGCCGCCGTCGCCTACTTCTCGCCCGAGTTCGGCATCACCGCCGCGCTGCCCCAGTACTCCGGCGGCCTCGGCATCCTGGCCGGCGACCACCTGAAGGCGGCCAGCGACCTGGGCGCCCCGCTGATCGGCGTCGGACTGCTCTACCGGCACGGCTACTTCCGCCAGTCCCTCTCCCGCGACGGCTGGCAGCAGGAGCACTACCCCGTCCTCGACCCCAACGAGCTGCCGCTGACCCAGCTCAAGGAGGAGGACGGCACCGCCGCCCGCGTCTCCCTCGCGCTGCCCGGCGGCCGCGCCCTGCACGCCCGGATCTGGGTCGCCCAGGTCGGCAGGGTGCCGCTGCTGCTCCTCGACTCCGACGTGGAGGAGAACGACCCCGCCGAACGCGGAGTCACCGACCGGCTCTACGGCGGCGGCAGCGAGCACCGGCTGCTGCAGGAGATGCTCCTCGGCATAGGAGGTGTCCGCGCCGTGCGCACCTACTGCCGGCTCACCGGGCACGCGGCGCCCGAGGTGTTCCACACCAACGAGGGGCACGCCGGGTTCCTCGGCCTGGAGCGGATCGCCGAACTGGCCCGCCAGGGGCTCGACTTCGACCCGGCGCTGGAGACCGTCCGGTCCGGGACGGTGTTCACCACGCACACCCCCGTCCCCGCCGGCATCGACCGCTTCGACCGGGACCTGGTCGCCCGGCACTTCGGGCCCGACGCCGAGCTGCCGGACCTCGACCCGCGCCGGGTCCTGGCGCTCGGCACCGAGACCTACCCGGGCGGCGAGCCGAACCTGTTCAACATGGCCGTGATGGGGCTGCGCCTCGCCCAGCGGGCCAACGGGGTGTCCCTGCTGCACGGGCAGGTCAGCCGGGAGATGTTCGCCGGGCTCTGGCCCGGCTTCGACGCCGAGGAGGTGCCGATCACCTCGGTCACCAACGGGGTGCACGCCCCGACCTGGGTGGCTCCCGAGGTGCTGCGGCTGGGCTCGCGCCAGCTCGGCACGCAGCGGGCCGAGGACGCGCTGACCGTCGGCGGCTCCGAGCGCTGGGACGCGGTCGCCCAGATCCCGGACCAGGAGATCTGGGAGCTGCGCCGCACCCTGCGCGAACAGCTCGTGCTGGAGGTGCGGTCCCGGCTGCGCGCCTCCTGGCGCCAGCGCGGCGCGGCCGACGCCGAGCTGGGCTGGATCGACGGGGTGCTCGACCCGGACGTGCTGACCATCGGCTTCGCCCGGCGCGTGCCCTCGTACAAGCGGCTCACGCTGATGCTGCGGGACAAGGAGCGGCTGACCGAGCTGCTGCTGCATCCGCAGCGGCCCGTGCAGATCGTGGTGGCGGGCAAGGCGCACCCGGCGGACGACGGCGGCAAGAAGCTCGTCCAGGAACTCGTGCGGTTCGCCGACGACCCGCGGGTGCGGCACCGGATCGTGTTCCTGCCCGACTACGGCATGGGGATGGCCCAGAAGCTCTACCCCGGCTGCGACATCTGGCTGAACAACCCGCTGCGCCCGCTGGAGGCGTGCGGCACCTCCGGGATGAAGGCCGCGCTCAACGGCTGCCTCAACCTCTCGGTGCTGGACGGCTGGTGGGACGAATGGTTCCAGCCCGACTTCGGGTGGGCCATCCCCACGGCGGACGGCGCGGCCACCGACACCGAGCGGCGGGACGACATCGAGGCCGCCGCGCTGTACGAACTCCTGGAGGGCCGGGTCACCCCGCGCTTCTACGAGCGCGGACGGGCCTCCCTGCCCGACCGGTGGATCGAGATGGTCCGCCAGACACTCACCCTGCTCGGCCCCAAGGTGCTGGCCGGCCGCATGGTCCGCGAGTACGTCGAACGGCTCTACGCCCCGGCCGCGCAGGCCCACCGCGCCCTCGTCCCGGACACCGCGCGGGAACTGGCCGGCTGGAAGGCGCGGGTGCGGGCCGCCTGGCCGGGGGTGAGCGTCGACCACGTGGAGACGACCGCGCCCACCGCCACCGCGGAGCTGGGCTCCAGCGTCGGCCTCCGGGTGCGGGTCGGGCTCGGCGAGCTGACGCCGGACGACGTGGAAGTGCAGGTGGTGTCCGGCCGGGTCGACTCCGGCGACCGCATCACGGACGCGAGCACGGTCCCGCTGAAGCCGGTCGGCAACCCCGACCTGGAGGGCCGCTGGCTCTACGAGGGCCCCCTCTTCCTCGACCGCACCGGGCCCTTCGGCTACACCGTCCGCATCCTGCCCGCCCACCGCCTGCTGGCGTCCACGGCGGAGACGGGCCTGGTCACGGCACCACCGCAGGAGGCGGTGGAGTCGGCGGGGGTGCTGCTGCGCTGAGTCCGCGCCGTCGGAGGGCGGGCCGTGCCGCCCGTCCTCCGGCGACGGACTAGGGCCTGTCTTCCGGATCTTGCCGGGGTCGCGGGGTCTGGCACGCCCTCCCCCAAGCTCTGCGAGCAGGGGGGACCCCCAGCCGCGTTGTCGTCGGTTGCCGACTCCCCCACGCTCGGCTGCGCTCGCGCGGGGGGACCCCCATCGCGTCGACGCCCTCCTCCGCCTTGCAGCCGCACGCACCAGACCCCGCTCGGGTCGGCCCGAAGGCACCGTCGGACCGAGCCGGCCTGATCCGGAAGAAAGGCCCTAGCTCTCGTCCTCCGGCGCGCACAGCCGCTTCAGGGTGGCGCCGCATCTGCGGGCGTAGGCGTGCTGGAGGGCGCGGGCGGCCGGGCCGACGGTGCGGGTGTACCACTTGGCGGGGCGGCTGTACGCGGCGACCGTGAGCCAGACCGTGCCGTCGCCGGTGCGGTCGACGACGAAGGCCTCCTCGCCGTGTTCGGGGTGGCCGGGGAGGGTGCCGTAGGCCCAGCCCGCGCGGCGGGGTTCGTCGGCGGTCCAGACGACCCGGCAGGGGGCCTTGATCATCCCGGCGAGGTTCACCGTGACCTCCGTGCCGGGGGCCGCGCGTTCGGCGGTGGTGTCCATGCCGACGCCCATCGCGCGGTGCATCTCCCAGGTGAGGACCGCCTCCGTGGCCCGGCGGAAGACCCCCGGACCCTCGCCGATCCGGGTGCGGGAGAAGAGGTGGTGGAAGCCGGGCGGGCAGACGGCCAGGTCGTCGCGGGTCGCGCCGACCGGCTCGTAGGTGAAGGGCGCCGAGGACATGGGTCACAAGAGTAGGGCGCCCCCCGGAAGATCACCTTCCCAGGGGGCGCCCTGTCTCAACTACTGGTACTTCAGCTCACCTTGACCGCGGTCCAGGCCGCGGCGACCGCGTTGTACTCGGCGCTGCCGGAGCCGTAGAGCGCGGAGGCCGCGCTCAGGGTCGCCGTGCGGGCGCCCTTGTAGTTGGTGGTGGACGTCATGTACGTGGTCAGGGCCTTGTACCAGATCTGCAGCGCCTTGGCGCGGCCGATGCCGGTGAGGGTGGAGCCGTTGGCGGTGGGGGAGTTGTACGAGACCCCGTTGATCGTCCTCGCCCCGCTGCCCTCGGCCAGCAGGAAGAAGAAGTGGTTGGCGATGCCGGACGAGTAGTGCACGTCCAGGTTGCCGACCGAGGAGGACCAGTAGTCCGCCGAGCCGCCGTCCTTGCTGGGCTTGTCCATGTAGCGCAGCGGGGTGCCGTCGCCGTTGATGTTGATCTTCTCGCCGATGAGGTAGTCACCGGGGTCGGAGGCGTTGTTGGCGTAGAACTCCACGCCGGTGCCGAAGATGTCGGAGGTGGCCTCGTTCAGGCCGCCGGACTCGCCCGAGTAGTTCAGGCCCGCGGTGTTGGAGGTGACGCCGTGGCTCATCTCGTGGCCCGCCACGTCCAGCGAGGTCAGCGGGTGGTTGTTGCCCGAGCCGTCGCCGTAGGTCATGCAGAAGCAGGAGTCGTCCCAGAACGCGTTCACGTACTGGTTGCCGTAGTGGACGCGGGAGTACGCGCCGACGCCGTTGTTCTTGATGCCGCTGCGGCCGAACGTGTTCTTGTAGAAGTCCCACGTGGCCTGCGCGCCGTAGGCCGCGTCGGCGGCGGCCGTCTGGTCCGTGGTCGAGCTGGAGGCGGTGCCGGTGCCCCAGACGTCGTCCGCGTCGGTGAACAGGGTGCCCTGGCTGGTGCTGGTGGTGTGGGACTTGTTGTACGTCTTGTGCCCGCCGCGCGTGCCGTCGGAGAGCTGGTACGTCGAGCCCGACAGCGTGGTGTTGAGGCTGACCGTGCCGGAGTACAGGGTCTTGCCGGTGCCGGTCTCGATGCCCTGGTACTCGTAGAGCTTCTTGCCGGTGGCGGCGTCGGTGATGACGTGCAGCTGGTTCGGGGTGCCGTCGTCCTGGAGGCCGCCGACGACCGTCTCGTAGGCGAGGACGGGCTTGCCGGAGCCGGCCCAGATCACCTTGCGGGCGCCGTCCGCCTCGGTCTTGGCGGAGCCGAGGGTCTTCGCGGCGCCGAGGGCCTGCTTCTCCGCCTTGGCCGGGGCGATCTGCGGCTTGAGGGAGGCCACCTTGATGACCGCGCCGGTCGCCTTGGTGACGCCCGCGGCCTTGCCCGACTTGGCGGTGTGCACCACGAGGTCGCCGCCGAGGACCGGCAGGCCCGCGTAGGTGCGCTCGTAGCGGGTGTGCACGGTGCCGTCGACGTCCTTGACGACGTCTCTGACCACCAGCTTCTCCTTGGCGCCGAGACCTATGCGCTGGGCGGTCCCGGGGGCGTCGGACTGGGCCTGCTGGATCAGCGTGGTGCGGGCCGAGGCCGACAGCAGGGTCGGGGCGCCGGCCAGGGTCTTGTTCTCGGCGCTCGCGCTGGAGGTGAGGCCGGTGGAGAGGAGCGCGCCGGCGGCCACGGCGGTGGCGATGACGAGGGTGGTGCGCTTGCGACGCGCGTAGAGGGTGCTCACAGTAGCTCCTTGACGTGGGGGCTTTCCGGTCGGTGTGGGGTCACCGACCGGGGTGGTGCGTACTGAAGTAGCTGTGTAGCTGCGGCGGGTGGGGAGAGCGTGGCACCAGGGACGCGTACATGTCATGACCCTGATCTGATGTTGGCCGAAACATTGCGTCTTGTTGTTGTTGCAGGCGTGTGAACGAGGGCCGTCCGGAGGGCTGTTCACCCGCCGGACGACCCCCGTTCACCGGCCGCGAGGGGCGGCCCGAGGGGGGTCTACGGGAAGGTGACCTTCCAGGAACTGAGCGTGCCGACGTCCTGCGCGGCCTGGTCCTGGACCTTCAACTTCCAAGTGCCGTTTGAGGATTCGGCGGAAGCGTTCACCGTGTAGGTCTCGTCCACGTCGTCACCGGAGTCCGAGGAGCTGAAGCTCTTCAGCCGGTAGGAGGTGCCCGACGGGCCGACCAGATCGATCACCAGGTCACCCCGCCAGGTGTGGGTGATGTTCACGGCCACGCGCAAGTTGCTTGGCGCGTTTCCGCTCCTGCCCGAGACCGTGATGTCCGAGGTGACGGCCGCACCGTTGTCCGGGATCGCCACGGCGGTGGTGGATTCGTACGAGGTGCCGGTGTCGCCGCCGGGCCGGGTGCCCACCCCGATGCCCGCCCAGGCGTCCTGCACCGCCGCGTACTCCGCGCTCGTCGTGCCGTACAGCTCCCCGGCCGCGGCCAGGGTGCCGGTGCGGGCGCCCGAGTAGTTGGTGGTGGACGTCCACTTGGTGGTCAGCGCCCGGTACCAGATCTGCAGGGCCTTGTCCCGGCCGATGCCGGTGACCGGGAGGCCGTCGGCGGTGGGGGAGTCGTAGGAGACCCCGTCGATCACCTTGGCGCCGCTGCCCTCGCTCAGCAGGTAGAAGAAGTGGTTGGCCGGCCCCGAGGAGTAGTGCACGTCGATGCCGCCGATACCGGAGTACCAGCTGTCCTTGGACGCGCCGTCCTTGCTGGGCTTGTCCATGTAGCGCAGCGGGGTGCCGTCGCCGTTGATGTCGATCTTCTCGCCGATGAGGTAGTCACCGGGGTCGGAGCTGTTGGCGGCGTAGAACTCCACGCCGGTGCCGAAGATGTCGGAGGTCGCCTCGTTCAGGCCGCCCGACTCGCCGGAGTAGTTGAGCCCGGCCGTGTTGGCGGTGACGCCGTGGCTCATCTCGTGCCCGGCGACGTCCAGCGCGGTCAGCGGGTCGGCGTTGCCCGAGCCGTCGCCGTAGGTCATGCAGAAGCAGGAGTCGCTCCAGAAGGCGTTCACATACGCGTTGCCGTAGTGCACACGGGAGTAGGCGCCCACGCCGTTGTTCTTGATACCGCTGCGGCCGAACGTGTTCTTGTAGAAGTCCCAGGTGACCGCCGCGCCGTAGTGCGCGTCCGCGCCCGCCGTCGCCGGGTCCGAGATCGTGCCGTTGCCCCAGGTGTCGCCGCTCTGCGAGAAGAGCGTGCCGGTGCCGGAGGTGCCCCGGTTGAGGTTGTACGTCTTGTGGCCGCCGCGGTCCCCGTCGGTCAGGGTGTACGCGGAACCGGACTGGGTGGTGGTGAGCGGCACCTGGCCGCTGTACTGGGTGTTGCCGACGCCCGTGCGGATGCCCTGGTACTCGTAGAGCTTCGCGCCGCTCGCCGCGTCGGTGACGACGTGCAGCTCGTTCGGGGTGCCGTCGTCCTGGAGGCCGCCGACCACCGTCTCGTAGGCGAGGACCGGCTTGCCGCCGGCCGCCCAGATCACCTCGCGCACGCTGTCGGCGGCCGGGGCGGTGCCGCCGAGCTTCTTCGCCCGCGCCACCGCCTGCCGCTCCGCCGTCGCCTTCGGCACGGCCGGGGTGAGGTCCGCGACGTTCAGGGCGGCGCCGGACGCCTTCAGCACGCGCCGGGTCGCGCCCGAGGGGGCGGTGTCCACGATCAGGTCGCCGCCGAGCACGGGCAGGCCGGCGTAGGTGCGCTCGTAGCGGGTGTGCAGGGTGCCGTCGCCGTCCTTGACGACGTCACGGGCGACGAGCCGCTCGCGGGCGCCGAGCCCGATGGAGCGGGCCGTGTCCGCCCGCCCGGCCTCGGCGGCGCGGATCAGTCCGGTGCGCTGGGCGGGGGTGAGGCGTACGGAGCTGTGCGCGGGATCGGCCTTGCCCGGCGCGGGCTTCGCCGGGGCGGCGGTCGCGGCGCCGGACTGGACGGCCGCGGCGATCAGCGCGGCGACACCGGCGAGGGCCACGGTGGCGGTGCGACGGCGCGGGGAGACGGGTCTGCGGCAGGGGCTGCTGCTCAACACTGACTCCTTCTGCGTGGCCGCCGGTCACGCGGCCGAGGGAGACCGGACGGTGGGTTGAGGCGTCCGGGGCAGAACAGGGCGGTGCGCGGTGCATGACGCACGTACGGGCGCGGATCGCGCGTCGCGGGGTGCGTGAGCGCTGTGCGGTCGCTGTGAGTCGGTCGTGGGAAGAGTGACAGGGGGGCGGGGGACCTGTCATGAGCGCATCGGGAAGTTGGCCGGAAGGGTGCGTTCCCCTATCGGCCAACTCCCTTATGTTCTACGGGCGTTGACAGCCCACTCAGGCTGTCGAGCCGTCCCCGTGCCAGGTCCGCCACAGGGTCGCGTACGCGCCGTCCGCCGCGACGAGTTCGTCGTGGGTGCCCAGCTCGGTGACGAGTCCGTCCTCCATCACCGCGACCCGGTCCGCGTCGTGCGCGGTGTGCAGCCGGTGCGCGATGGCGATCACCGTGCGGCCCGCGAGCACCGCCGCCAGACCCCGCTCCGTGTGCCGGGCGGTGGCCGGGTCCAGCAGGGCGGTCGCCTCGTCCAGGATCAGCGTGTGCGGGTCGGCCAGCACCACCCGGGCCAGCGCGAGCTGCTGCGCCTGGGAGCCGTCGGTGACCCGGCCGCCCTGGCCCAGCCGGGTGTCCAGCCCCCCGGGCAGCTCGCGCACCCAGCCGTCGGCGCCCACGGCCGCCAGCGCCCGCCACAACTCCTCGTCCGAGGAACCGGGTTCGGCGATCAGCAGGTTGTCGCGCACCGAGCCCAGGAAGACATGGTGCTCCTGGGTCACCAGCACCACCTGGCGGCGCAGCCGCGCCGGCTCCAGGTCGGCGACCGGCACCCCGCCCACCGTCACCGAGCCCGAGGCGGGCGCCTCGATCCCGGCCAGCAGCCGGCTCAGCGTGGTCTTGCCCGCACCCGACGTGCCGACCAGGGCCAGCCGTTCGCCGGGCCGGACCGTCAGGTCCACGCCGCGCAGCACCTCGCCACCGCGCTCGTAGGCGTACCGCACCCCGCGCACCTCGATCCGGTCGTCCGCCGGGGCCGCCGAGGTGTCCGCCGGGCCGTCCGGCGCCTCGGCGATGCCCTCCACCCGGGCGAACGAGGCGCCGCTGCTCTGGAGTTGGTCCAGCCGCATCAGCACCATGTCCAGCGGGTCGGTGAACTGCCGCATGTACAGCGCCCCGGCCACCACCTCGCCCAGCCCGACGAGACCGCGCCCGTGCAGCCAGCCCCCGACCAGCAGCACCCCGGCCACCGGGACCGTGTACGAGATCTCGACCCACGGGAAGAACACGGTGCGCAGCCCCAGCGTGCGGTAGCGGGTGCGCCGGGACTCCTCCAGCGCCTCGCGGCTCGCAACCGTACGCGCCGCCCGCATCCCGAACGCCTCCACGGTCCGGGCGCCCGCCGCGGTCGCCGCCACGATCTCCGCCACCGCCGAGGTCGCCGCGCCCTCGGCCAGATAGGCGTCCCGCGCCCGCCGCAGGTACCAGCGCACCGCCAGCCAGATTGGGGTCAGTCCGAGCAGCCCGAACAGACCGAGCCACGGGTTCAGCGCGAACACCGCGCCGAGGACGAACAGCGCCTGCACCGCGTAGACCAGCAGCTCGGGGCCGATGTCCCGCAAGGTGGTGCCGACCGTCGCCACGTCCGCCGTGCCACGCGCGGTCAGGTCCCCGGTACCGGCCCGCTCCACCACCGAGGCGGGCAGCCGCAGCAGCCGCTCCACGAAGGTCTCGCGCACCCGGGCCAGCGTCCGCTCCCCGAACCGGTGCGCCACGTACCGCGCCCAGCGGGCCAGTACGAGCTGGGCCAGTGCGCACAGCACGATCCACAGGGCCAGCCGGTCCACCGCGCCGGCCCCGTGGCCCGCCCGCACCTCGTCCACGATCCGGCCCACCAGCCAGGGGCTCACCACACCCGCCCCGGCGGCCAGCGCGTTCAGGGCCAGGGCGGCCGCGAAGGCCCGCCCGTCGGCGCGGACCAGCCGGGCGGCCGCCCGCCGTACCGCGGCCCGCTCCGCCACCGGAAGCGCTCCCGTGTCCGTCGTCACCGCGCGGCCTCCCCGTCGCCCGAGTCCCTCGCCACCAGCGCCCGGTAGCCCTTGTCGCGCTCCAGCAGCAGCCGGTGCGGGCCGCTCGCGGCCACCTTGCCGTCCACCAGGAACAGCACCGTGTCCGCCACGTCCAGCAGCAGCGGCGACGTCGACGTCACCACCGTCGTACGGCCCTCGCGCGCCTCGCGCAGCCGCGCGGCGACCGCCGACTCGGTGTGCGCGTCCAGTGCCGAGGTCGGTTCGACCGCCAGCAGCACCTCCGGGTCGGCCAGCAGGGCCCGCGCCAGCCGGACCCGCTGCCGCTGCCCTCCGGAGAGGCTGCGGCCCTGCCCGGACACCACCGTGTCCAGCCCCTCGGGCAGCCCGCGCACGACGTCCTCGGCCACCGCCGCGCGCACCGCCCGGCGCACCGCGGCCGGGTCCGCCGGGCGCCCGGCGGACACCGTCTCCAGCAGGGGGCCGGCGAACAGGTCGGCCTCGTTGTCCGCGACCAGCACCCGCGCGCGCACCTCGGCCAGCGGCACCGCGTCCAGGCGGACGTCACCCCACAGCGCCTCGGTGGGACCGTACCGGCCCAGGCGGTCCACCACGGCGGCGGCGTCGGCGGGACGGGCGGAGACCAGCGCGGTCAGCCGTCCGGGGGCCACCCGCACTCCGGACGCCGGGTCGTGCAGCCCGGCCGGGCCCCCGGGGGCGGGGAGGGTGCCCTCGTCGGGCTCCGGGGCCAGCCGCAGCAGGGCCACCACCCGGCGGGCGGCCACCACCGCGCGGTTCAGGTCGTAGTTCATCTCCACGAAGAAGGCGACCGGGCCGATCAGCACCGCCGCGTAGCCGTACACCGACACCAGCTCGCCGACCGTGATCCGGCCCTCGGCGGCCAGCCGGGCCGCCAGCCAGGTCACGGCCGCCAGGAACAGCGTGGGCAGGCCGAGCCCCAGCGCCTGCACCCAGCTCGTCACCGCGCCGACCCGGTAGCCCTGCTCGCGCAGCCGCCGTGAGTCCCCGGCGAACGCGTCCGAGAACAGGCTTTTGCCGCCGAGGCCGCTCAGCACGCGCAGCCCGCCCGCGAGGTCGCCGATGCGTGCCGTCAGGATGCCCTGCCGCTCCCGGTACTCGGTCTCGGTGCCCTGCAGCCGGCGGGTCAGCGGACCGGTGAGCAGCGCGATGACCGGCACCCCCAGCAGCACCACCGCGGCGACCGCGCCCGAGATCGTCAGCAACTGGGCGGCCACCGCCGAGTAGACGACCACCGAGCCGACCCCCGGCCCCATCACGGTCAGCGCCTGCGCGAGGGTCTGCACATCGCCCACCCCGACGGTGACGACCTCACCGGCCCCCACCCGGCGCGGCAGCGCGGCGCCCAGCCGGGCCGCGTGCTCCACCACCAGCTTCACCGTGCGGAAGTTGGCGTCCATCCGCACCCGCGTCATGGTGCGGTGCCGCATGATGCTCAGCCACGCGCACCCCGTCCCGGCCGCGAACATGGCGCCGGTCCAGGCCGCCAGCACCCCGAGCCGCCCCGGGACCAGCCCCTCGTCCACCGCCCGCGAGAGCAGGTACGGCTGCGCCGCCATCAGCACCAGCCAGGACGAGCCGAACACCGCGCCGGCCAGCGAACGCCCCGGCTGGCGCATCGCCAGCCACCTCAGGTAGCGCCAGCCGCCGCGCGTGTCAGGTATGCCGGGATCTCCGTACGCGTCGATCATCCTGCCCCCGTTCAACCGGCCGTCACTGAGCCAGACTGTCCCGCCACGCCTTGTGCAGTTCCGCGAACCTACCGGAACCGGCGATCAGTTCGTCCGGGCGGCCGTCCTCCGCGATCCGGCCCGTCTCCATCACCAGGACCCGGTCGGCGATCTCCACCGTGGACAGCCGGTGGGCGATGACCACCGCCGTCCGGCCGCGCAGCACGGTCGTCATCGCCCGCTGCACCGCCCGCTCCCCGGGCACGTCCAGCGAGCTGGTCGCCTCGTCCAGGATCAGCACCGCCGGGTCGGCGAGCAGCGCCCGCGCGAACGCCACCAGCTGGCGCTGGCCCGCGGAGATACGGCCACCGCGCTTGCGTACGTCGGTGTCGTAGCCGTCGGGCAGGGCGCTGATGAACTCGTGCGCGCCGATGGCCTTCGCCGCCTCCTCGATCTCCTCCCGGCTCGCCTCGGGCCGGCCGATGGCGATGTTGTCCGCGACCGTGCCGGAGAACAGGAACGACTCCTGGGTCACCATCACCACCCCGCGCCGCAGTTCGGGCAGCGGCAGCTCGCGCAGGTCCACCCCGTCCAGCAGGACGGCGCCCTCGGTCGGGTCGTAGAAGCGGGCCAGCAGCTTGGCCAGCGTCGACTTGCCCGCGCCCGTGGAGCCGACCACGGCGACGGTCTGCCCGGCCGGGAGGGTCAGGTCGAAGCGGGGGAGCACCTCGCCGCCGGTGCGGTAGGCGAACCGCACCCCGTCGAAGACCACCTCGCGGCCGGGGAAGTCGGTCTTCAGCGAAGGGAGTTCACGGGAGATCCCGGGCTCCGGCACCGACGGGACCTGGGCCAGCAGTCCGGCGATCTTCTCCAGCGAGGCGGCCGCCGACTGGTAGGAGTTGAGGAACATCCCCAGCCGGTCGATCGGGTCGTACAGCCGCCGCAGGTACAGCACCGCCGCCGCCAGCACACCGAGCGCCAGGGTGCCGGAGGCCACCCGGTGGGCGCCCCACAGCACGATCCCGGCCACGGCCGTGTTGGCGACCAGCCGGGAGCCGATCACGTACCGGGCCATCTCCAGCAGCGTGTCGCCGTTGCTGCGCTCGTGGTGGCGGTTGAGGACGGCGAACTCGGCGTCGTTGGCCGCCTCCCGGCGGAACGCGCGCACCGGGCGGATGCCGTTCATCGTCTCCACGAACTTCACGATCAGCGCCGCGACCGCCGTGGAGCGCACCGCGAACACCCGCTGTGCGCGCTTCTGGTAGCGCCGCACCAGCAGGTACAGCGGTACGAACGACGCGATCGCGACCGCTCCGAGGCCCGCGTCGAGCCAGAGCAGCAGCCCGGCGATGTACACGAAGGACAGCACCACCGTCACCAGCTCCTGGAGCCCCTCGTCGAGGAGTTCGCGCAGCGCCTCCACGTCCGTGGTGGACCGGGAGATCAGCCGGCCGGAGGTGTAGCGCTCGTGGAAGTCCACGCTGAGCGCCTGCGCGTGCCGGAAGATCCGGCCGCGCAGGTCCAGCAGCGCGTCCTGGCTGACCCGTGCGGACGCCCGGATGAACGCGAACTGCAGCCCGCCCGAGGCCAGCGCGCACACCGCGTACCCCGCCGCCACCGCGAGCAGCGGCCCGTGGTCGTGGCGCCGCACCGCGGGCACGGCGGTGTCGATGGCGTACGCCACCAGCAGCGGGCCCGTCTGCGCCGCCGCCTGCTGGAGCAGCAGCAGGAGCACGGCGAGCGCGACCCGGGCCCGGCGCGGGGCGAGCAGTGAGCGCAGCAGCGCGGAGGTGGCGCCGGGCGGGGTGGGCAGCACGTCCCGGTCGAAGGGGTCGGCACGGTCCTCGTCGTGTCGCGGGCCGGGGAGGTCGTCGTCCGTGGTGGGGGCGGCGGACGTCGTGGTGGTCATCGGCGTTCCTCGGGTTCCCCGGTGGCCTCGCGCGGGCCGCCGGACATCAGGTGCGCGTACTCGGCGTTGGTGCGCAGCAGTTCGTGGTGGGTGCCCACGGCCGCGATCCGGCCCCCGGAGAGCAGGGCGACCCGGTCGGCCAGCAGCACCGTGGACGGGCGGTGGGCCACGATCAGCGCGGTGGTGTCGGCCAGCACCCGGCGCAGCGCCGCCTCCACGGCCGCCTCGGTGTGCACGTCGAGCGCGGACAGCGGGTCGTCCAGCACCAGGAACTCCGGCCGGCCGGCCACCGCGCGGGCCAGCGCCAGGCGCTGGCGCTGGCCGCCGGACAGGCTCAGTCCCTGCTCGCCTACCCGGGTGTCCGGCCCCTCGGGCAGCGCGTACGCGAAGTCGGCGTGCGCCACGGCCAGGGCCCGCTCCAGCACGTCGCGTCCGGCGTCCTTCCCGGCGCCCATGAGGACGTTCTCCGCCACGCTCGCGGAGAACAGGGTGGGTTCCTCGAAGGCGACGGCGACCCGGGCGCGCAGTTCCTCGCGGGGGAGCGCGGTGATGTCGACGCCGTCGAGGGTGATGCGCCCCGAGGTGGCGTCGTGCAGCCGTGGGACCAGCGCGGTGAGCGTGGTCTTCCCGCTGCCGGTCGCGCCGACCAGCGCCATCGACTCGCCGCGGCGGATGTGCAGGTCGACGCCGTCCAGCACGGGCCGGGTGCCGGGGGCCGCGTCGGTGTGGCGGAAACCCACGCCCTCGAAGCGCAGGCCCCGCCCGCCGGACCCGGGCACGGCGTCGCCGGGCGCGTCCGCGGCGTCCGCGGCGTGCGCGGTGTCCTTGGCGTAGGCCGCGTCCGCCGCGTCCTCCAGGGCCTCGTCCAGCACCTCGAAGTACCGCTCGGTGGCCGTCGCCGCCTCCTGGCACATCGCCAGCAGGAAGCCGATGGACTCCACCGGCCAGCGCAGCGCCAGCGCCGTGCTCAGGAAGGCGACCAGGGTGCCCGCCGACAGCGAACCGTCCGCCACCCGCAGCACACCCAGGACCAGCGAGGCCCCGATCGCCACCTCGGGCAGGATCACGATGACCGCCCAGATCACCGCCAGCAGCCGCGCCTTGCCGATCTCGGTGTCCCGCAGCATGAGCGCCGTACGCCGGAACGCCCGCGCCTGGCTGCGGTGGCGCCCGAAGCCCTTGACGACCCGGATGCCGAGGACGCTCTCCTCGACCAGCGTGGTCAGGTCGCCGACCTGGTCCTGCGCGCGGCGGCACGCGTGCGCGTACCGCTGCTCCACCACCACGCACACCCACATCAGCGGCACGGCCGGGCCGAGGACGACCAGCCCGAGCACCCAGTCCTGCGCCAGCATGATCCCCACGCCCGCGAGGATCGTGACCCCGTTGACCAGCAGGAAGGTCAGCGGGAAGGCGAGGAACATGCGCACCAGCATCAGGTCACCGGTGCCCCGCGACAGCAACTGGCCCGAGGGCCAACGGTCGTGGAAGGCCACCGGGAGCCGCTGGAGCCGCCGGTAGAGGTCGGCGCGCATGCCCGCCTCGACCCCCGCCAGCGGGCGGGCCACCAGCCAGCGCCGGACGCCGAACAGCACCGCCTCCGCCAGCCCGATCAGCAGCAGGTACAGCGCGCCCAGCCACACCCCGGCCGGGTCACGGGCGGCGACCGGGCCGTCGACCATCCACTTCAGTACGAGCGGGATCACCAGACCGGTGCAGGAGGCGACGACCGCGACGGCCGCGGCGGTGAACCACCGGGCGCGCACCGGCCGTACGTACGGCCACAGCCGCAGCAGGGTACGGGCGGCGGAGCGTCGCCGGGCGGGGGCGGGGGTAGTGGACACCGTGGTGAGCCTACGGACCGGTCGGTGTCCCGCCCACCGAGTTTTCCGGCCCCCCGCGCCGCCTCACACCACCCGCAGCAGCAGCACCGTCCTCGCCGGCACCATGACGTCACCGCCCGCCGTGAGCACCGTGCCAGGCGCCTGGAGCTGCTCCTCGCCGGAGGTGTCCACCACCACCTCGTAGCCCGTCGCCCAGGGGGCACCCGGAAGGGTGAAAGCGGTCGGCTCGTGGCCGGCGTGCAGCACCGCGAGGAAGCTGTCGTCCACCACCGCCGCGCCCCGCTCGTCCCGGCCCGGGATGTCCCGGCCGGACAGATACATGCCAAGCGTGGCGGCGGGGGCGTACCAGTCGCCCTCCGTCATCTCCGCGCCCTGGGCGGTGAACCAGGCCAGGTCCCTGAGGCCGTCCGCCGAGTGCGCGCGGCCGGAGAAGAAGGCGCGGCGGCGCAGCACCGGATGCCGGTGGCGCAGGGCGATCAGCCGGCAGGTCAGCTCGAACAGGGGCCGCCATTCCGGGTCGTCCAGCAGGGACCAGTCCAGCCAGCTCAGCTCGCCGTCCTGGCAGTAGGCGTTGTTGTTGCCGCGCTGGGTGCGGCCCAGCTCGTCGCCCGCGACCAGCATCGGCACCCCGGTGGACAGCAGCAGCGTGGTCAGCAGGTTCCGCAACTGCCGTCTGCGCAGCGCCCGTACGTCCCCGTCGTCCGTCTCGCCCTCGGCGCCGCAGTTCCATGAGCGGTTGTCGTCGGTGCCGTCCCGGTTGTCCTCGCCGTTCGCCTCGTTGTGCTTGCCGTGGTACGAGACCAGGTCGCGCAGGGTGAACCCGTCGTGCGCGGTGACGAAGTTGACCGAGGCGTACGGGCGGCGGCCGCCCCAGGCGTACAGGTCGCTGGAGCCGGACAGCCGGTAGCCCATCTCGCGGACGTCGGGCAGCGCGTGCCGCCAGAAGTCGCGCACGGTGTCGCGGTAGCGGTCGTTCCACTCCGTCCACAGCGGCGGGAAAGCACCCACCTGGTAGCCGCCCGAGCCGATGTCCCACGGCTCGGCGATCAGCTTCACCCGGCGCAGCACCGGGTCCTGGGCGATGACGGCCAGAAAGGGCGACAGCATGTCGACGTCGTGCATCGAGCGGGCCAGCGCCGCCGCGAGGTCGAAGCGGAAACCGTCGACGCCCATCTCGGTCACCCAGTAGCGCAGGGAGTCGGTGATCAGCCGCAGCACCTGGGGCTGAACCACGTGCAGGGTGTTGCCGCAGCCGGTGTAGTCGGCATAGCGGCGGGCGTCGTGCTGGAGGCGGTAGTAGCCCCGGTTGTCGATGCCCTTCAGCGAGAGCGTGGGGCCGAGTTCGCCCGCCTCGGCGGTGTGGTTGTAGACCACGTCGAGGATCACCTCGATGCCGGCCGCGTGCAGCGCGCGCACCATCCGCTTGAACTCGCCGACCTGCCCGCCGGTGGTGCCGGAGGCCGCGTAGGCCGCGTGCGGGGCGAAGTAGCCGATGGAGTTGTAGCCCCAGTAGTTCTTCAGGCCCCGGCGCAGCAGGTGGTCCTCGTGCGCGAACTGGTGGACGGGCAGCAGCTCCACCGCCGTCACGCCCAGCTTCACCAGGTGCTCGACCGCCGCCGGATGGGCGAGACCGGCGTAGGTGCCGCGCAGCTCGTCGGGGATGCCGGGGTGGAGCTTGGTGAAGCCCTTGACGTGCACCTCGTAGATGACCGAGTCCGCCCACGGCGTCTTGGGCCGGCGGTCGTCGGACCAGTCGTCGTCGTCGTGCACCACCACGCCCTTGGGCACGAACGGCGCCGAGTCCCGGTCGTCCCGCACCGTGTCCGCGTACCCCTGGTCCGGCCAGTCCCGGACATGGCCGTACACCTCCGGCGGCAGCGCGAACTCGCCATCCACCGCGCGGGCGTACGGGTCGAGCAGCAGCTTCGCCGGGTTCCAGCGGGCGCCCGTCCACGGGTCCCAGCGGCCCTGGACCCGGTAGCCGTAGCGCCGGCCGGGCAGCACCCCCGGCACGAAGCCGTGCCAGATCTCGTGCGTCAGCTCGGTCAGCCCGACCTGTGTCTCGCGGCCCCGCTCGTCGAACAGGCACAGCCGCACCGCCTCCGCGCCGCCCGCCCACAGCGCGAAGTTGGTGCCCGCCACCCCGTCCGGGCCGGTACGGAACCGGGCCCCCAGCGGGGTCGGGGTCCCCGGCCACACCGACGGCGCAGCGTCCCGGGCGCCGCGCACCGGGGAAGTGGCGGTCCCGCTCTGGGCGGGCGGCTCCCCGGCCCGTGCCCGCTGCTCGGCTGCGCTCGTCACCAGTTCGGCCCCTCTTTCGGTGGCTCGGCCTTCCGGGGCGCGACCGGCCGCGCCGAAGGGCCGACCGCACCGCGGGCTCTTCGGCCCGCGGCACGCTCGGCCGACCGGTACGGCTGCGCCCCGACGGCTCCGGCGCGGGCGCGGCGGCTCCCCTTCACGTCGTCCTTCCCTCTGTTCTGCCCACCCGTGGGGTCGCACTCACGTTTCCCCGGAGCGTGCCGCGTCGTTGTGTCGGCGTGACGCACGTACAAGGACGCGCGAGGCGCGCGCTGGCCGCACTGGCCACGGCACTTTCATGGGCGGTACTGCTGGCCGGGGCCGCCGGCTGCACCGCGGACGGCTCCGGCCCCCTGGGCATCGGCGGCCCGCCGGGCAGGCCCCCGGCCGCCGAGGACGTCATCCGTGTCACCCCCGAGGACGGCGGCAAGGGGGTGCGCCCCGAACAGCGGCTGCGGGTGCGGGTGCCCGAGGGACGGCTGGAGAAGGTCACGGTGACCCGCTCGCAGGACGCGCAGGACACCGCCGTCCCCGGCCGCATCGGCCCGGACGGCCGCTCCTGGCACCCGGACGACGACAAACTGGCGCTGGCCGCCCGGTACACCGTGGACGCGGTCGCCGTGGACGGCGACGGCCACCGCTCGGCCCGGCACACCACGTTCACCACCTACGTCCCCGACCAGCGGTTCATCGGCTACGTCACCCCGGAGAACCGCTCCACGGTCGGCACCGGGATGATCGTCTCCCTCGCCTTCAGCCGGGACATCACCGACCAGGCCGCGGTGGAGAAGGCCGTCACCGTCACCGCGAAGCCGGCGGTGGAGGTCCGCGCCCACTGGTTCGGCAGGAACCGGCTGGACTTCCGCCCCGAGCGCTACTGGAAACCCGGCACCGAGGTCACCGTCGACATCCGCCTGCGGGACGTGGAGGGGGCGCCCGGCGTCTACGGACTCCAGCGCAAGAAGGTCTCCTTCACCGTCGGCCGCAGCCAGGTCTCCCTGGTGGACGCCGCCGCCCACACCATGCAGGTGCGCCGGGACGGCGAGCTGCTGGCCACCGTGCCGATCACGGCGGGCGCCCCCAAGACGCCCACGTACAACGGCAAGATGGTGGTGATGGACATGCTGGAGGTCACCCGCATGAACAGCCAGACGGTCGGCTTCGGCGGGGAGTACGACATCCCGGACGTGCCGCACGCCATGAAGCTCACCGACTCCGGCACCTTCCTGCACGGCAACTACTGGTCGCCCGACTCTCCCGGCGAGGTCAACGTCAGCCACGGCTGCGTGGGACTGCGTGACGTCAAGGGCGGGGGCGCGGACACCCCGGCGGGCTGGTTCTTCGACCGCAGCCTCGTCGGGGACGTGATCGAGGTCGTCCACAGCAAGGACAAGACGGTCTCCGCGGACAACGGCCTCAGCGGGTGGAACATGGCATGGAAGCAGTGGAAGGCGGGCAGCGTGCTCAGGTGACCGGGTGAGCTGGGGATTCCGGGTATCGGCGACTCGTTGAAGTTGCGACTGAACGGTGACATTCGGCGGACGCCGAGCCCGGAAACCGGCGGCTAGCATGCCCAGATGAGCGCGGGACGCGCCGGGGTGTGGACCTGTGGCCAGGTCCGGGAGGGGAGAACGACTTGAACGTGCGGCCGATATCGGGGGCTTCGGCGGGAAGTCGGCACAGGGGTCGTAAGGGGCTGGCGCTCATGGCGGGGGCGCTCGTGCTGTCGCTCGCGGCGTGCGGCGGGGGCGAGAGCCAGGGGGGTTCGGACAACGCCAAGAACAAGGAACCGGCCCAGGACAAGCAGTCCTCGGCCGCGGTCACCATCGCGCCGGAGTCCGGCGCCAAGGCCGTGGACACCAGCGGCGCGCTGAAGGTGAAGGTCGCCGGAGGCCGGCTGACCAGCGTCGTCGTCAAGGACGCCAAGGGCACGCAGGTCGACGGGACCCTCTCCAAGGGCGGCGCGGCCTGGACGCCGGCCCGGCACCTGGCCGCCGCCACCAAGTACACGGTGCACGCGGTCGCCGAGGACTCGCGGGGCCGCAAGGCCGCCGAGGACTCCAGCTTCACCACGCTGACGCCCGAGAACACCTTCGTGGGCACCTTCACCCCCGAGGACGGGTCCACCGTCGGCGTCGGCATGCCGTTCTCGCTGCGCTTCACGCGCGGCATCACCGACCCGGCCGCCGTCGAGAAGGCCATCCGGATCAAGACCGAGCCCGCGGTGGACGTCGAGGGCCACTGGTTCGGCAACGACCGCCTGGACTTCCGCCCGGAGAGCTACTGGAAGCCCGGCACCAAGGTCACCGTCGACCTCGACCTGGACGGCGTCGAGGGCCGCGACGGGGTGTACGGCAAGCAGCGCAAGACGGTGAAGTTCACCATCGGCCGCAGCCAGATCTCCTACGTGGACGCCAAGAAGCACACCATGAAGGTCGTGCGGGACGGCAAGACCCTCAAGACCCTCCCGGTCACCACCGGCAAGCCCGGCTACGAGACCTGGAACGGCAAGATGGTCATGACCGAGAAGCTCGCCGTGACCCGGATGAACGGCGAGACGGTCGGCTACGGCGGCGAGTACGACATCAAGGACGTGCCGCACGCCATCCGCCTCACGGACTCCGGCACCTTCATCCACGGCAACTACTGGGGCGGCGGCGCCTTCGGCAACTACAACGCCAGCCACGGCTGCGTCGGTCTGCGCGACGTGCGCGGCGGGTACGACGGCGGGGTCCCGGCGGCCTGGTTCTTCAACAAGTCCATGGTCGGTGACGTGGTGATCGTGAAGAACTCGCACGACCGCACGGTCTCCCCGGACAACGGCCTCAACGGCTGGAACATGAGCTGGGCGGACTGGACGAAGTAGCGGTCCGCGCGACGGGCCCGGTGCTGTGAGCAACGGCACCGGGCCCTTCGGCGTTAGTGGCCGTTAACCTGGCGCGCATGACCGTGAATCTCGAAGTCGCCGAAGGCGTCGGCACGCTGCGCCTGGACCGGCCGCCGATGAACGCGCTGGACGTCGCCACGCAGGACCGGCTCAAGGAGCTCGCCGAGGAGGCCACGCGCCGCGAGGACGTGCGCGCCGTGGTGCTCTACGGCGGGGAGAAGGTGTTCGCGGCGGGCGCGGACATCAAGGAGATGCAGGCGATGGACCACACCGCGATGGTCCTGCGCTCCCGCGCCCTCCAGGACGCCTTCACCGCCGTCGCCCGCATCCCCAAGCCCGTCGTCGCCGCCGTCACCGGGTACGCGCTCGGCGGCGGCTGCGAGCTGGCGCTGTGCGCGGACTACCGGATCGCCGGGGACAACGCCAAGCTGGGCCAGCCCGAGATCCTGCTCGGCCTGATCCCCGGCGCGGGCGGCACCCAGCGGCTGTCCCGGCTCATCGGCCCCTCCCGGGCGAAGGACCTCATCTTCACCGGCCGCATGGTGAAGGCCGACGAGGCGCTCGCCCTCGGCCTGGTGGACCGGGTCGTCCCGGCCGGCGAGGTGTACGAGCAGGCTCACACCTGGGCCGCCCGGCTGGCCCAGGGCCCGGCGCTCGCGCTGCGCGCGGCGAAGGAGGCGGTCGACGCCGGCCTGGAGACGGACATCGACACCGGGCTCACGGTGGAGCGGAACTGGTTCGCGGGGCTGTTCGCCACCGAGGACCGCGAGCGGGGGATGCGCAGCTTCGTGGAGGAGGGGCCGGGGAAGGCCAAGTTCCGCTGAGCCCCCGGGGAGGTGCCGCCGGCCCCCGGTAAGAGCTGGCACTCTTCCAGCAATTGACGCGTCGTCTGATTCGGCTCTCTCTGCAGGTCGGTTTATGGCAGCCTTAACCGCACCTTAAGCCTGCCTCGCCGAGGGAGCCGCACGATTGCCCGGAACCGAGCCGTCGCCGCAGGTCGACCGGGTCCCCGCCGACCCCGACCTGCCACCGGCATATGCCGAGCGACTGGAGCAGACGGGGGGCGTACGGGGGGCGTATTCCTCCGGATCGGCCCCGGAGGCCCGCCGTGACGGCCATCATGGGCCCATGGCGGGGCTGGATGGGATCGATCAGCCACGGGGACACAGCCGTGCTGCCGCGGCGCGTTGGTCGCCCGCGGTCGAGGACGAACAAGGGCTCAGAGCGCTCGAACTGTTCGGCAACCCCGCGGAGGCGGAGGTTCCGCTGCCGTCGCGCCCCGAGTCCGCCGCCACCGCGCGCAGACTCGCCCAGATCGTCATCCTCCGGCACTGGGGGCTGACCCCCAAGCTGACCGAGGACGCGGTCTTACTCGTCTCCGAACTCGTGGGCAACGCCGTCCGCCACACCGGCGCCCGCGTGTTCGGACTGCGGATGCGCCGCCGGCGCGGCTGGGTCCGCGTCGAGGTGCGCGACCCCTCGCGGGGGCTGCCCTGCCTGATGCCGGTGCAGGAGACGGACATCAGCGGGCGGGGGCTGTTCCTCGTCGACAAGCTCGCGGACCGCTGGGGCGTCGACCTGCTGCCCCGGGGCAAGACCACATGGTTCGAGATGCGGGTCTCCGACCGCTAGGACCAACTGACTTGAGGCGGCCGGACACGCCCCCGATGGGGTGAGGGTCCACCACCCGCCCCCGCCGGACCGCCATCGTGCGGGGCATGATCACAACTCGTCTGCGGCGCAGCGTCACCGCTGCCGCCCTCTCCCTCGGCGCCGTCCTCGCGACCACGGCCGCCACGCCCGCCGCCGCTCCCGCGGAGCTGAAGTCCCGCGCCGCCGCGCCCTCCTGTCCGCAGTTCGCGGACAAGGTGCAGGCCGCCGCCGACCGCCGGGTGGATGTCGACCGGATCACCCCGGACCCGGTGTGGCGCACCGGCTGCGGCACCCTCTACCGCAGCGACAGCCGCGGCCCGGCCGTCGTCTTCGAGGAGGGCTTCCTGCCCAAGGACACGGTGAACGGGCAGTACGACGTGGAGCGTTACGTCCTCGTCAACCAGCCCTCGCCGTACGTCTCCACGACCTACGACCACGACCTGTACAAGACCTGGTACAAGTCGGGCTACAACTACTACATCGACGCCCCCGGCGGGGTGGACGTCAACAAGACCATCGGTGACACCCACAAGTGGGCCGACCAGGTCGAGGTCGCCTTCCCCGGCGGCATCCAGCGCCAGTACGTCATCGGCGTCTGCCCGGTGGACAAGGCGACCAAGACCGAGATCATGAGCAACTGCCAGAGCAATCCGTACTACCGCCCCTGGCACTGAGCAGCAGCTCGGCACCGACGGGCCGGTAGCCGGCCGCCAGGAACGCCCGCGCGCTGCGGGCGTTGCCCGGCGCGACCTGCGCCCACACCGGCCCGTCGGCCAGCCGGCGCGCGGTGAGAGCCAGTGCCCGCCCGAGCCCGGCACCCCCGCCCTCCACCTCCAGCGCCACTTCCAGCCGGCCGCCCACCCCGCGCCCGGTCACCAGCAGCCCGCCTCCGGCCTCCCACACGCGCACCGAGTCCCGGCGCCGGCGCGCGCGGACCACCCGGGGGTGCCCGGTGTCCGCGACCTCGCGCAGGGCCGGTACGGGCGGGCCCGGCAGGGGAGTGCCGACCCAGAGCGCGTCGACGGTCTCCGCGGTGCGGCCGGTGCGGTCCATGAGGGCGGTCAGGAAGCCGGGGTGCAGGGGAGCGGCGAGGGGATCGCAGTCCACGGCCGCCAGGGCCGCGCGCACCCAGGCGGGGTCCTCGTCGGTGAGGACGAGGGTGTGCGCGGTGAACGCCACTACCCCGGCGTCCCGTTGGCAGAGCTGGGGCAGGACGGTGACCGTGCCGTCCGGGGGAGGGAACCGGTCGCGCGCCACCGCGTCGAGCAGTTCCGGCAACGTCTCCATCGAGCCCGCCTCTCGGTCCGGGGGGAACCGCCGGTGGTGGGAGCGTTAATCTGACCAGCGGCAGTACGCCGACACGGTATGAGAGTCACGAGCACAGAGGGGCGGATCGGTGGCGGACATCGAGGAAGCACGCAAGCAGTTCCAGCGGATCGACGCGGACGGCGACGGGTTCATCACCGCGGCCGAGTTCAAGTCCGCGCTCGCCCAGCAGGGCGACTTCAACGTCACCGAGTCGGTGGCCGAGGCCGTCATCAGGACCCGTGACATCGACGGCGACAAGGTGCTGACCTTCGACGAGTTCTGGGCCTACCTGAGCAAGTGACGCATCCGGAAGGGGTGTCCGCGCCGCGTGGACACCCCTCCCGTCACCGCCCGGTCGCCCACGCCTTGAGCGCGGCCTTGCCGGAGAAGTCCGCCACGTCCTTGTCGTACGGCTCCGAGGTGTACTGGTGGAACTTCCAGTCCGCCTGGATGCGGGGCTTGCCCGCGCTCACGTAGTCCGCGATCCACAGGCCGTCGCCCGCGTACGACGTGGTGTCGATGTTCAGCCAGAAGTTCCGGTTGGTGTACAGCACCACCCGGTTGTCCGGCCGCAGGCTCCGCAGCTTGCGGATGAAGGTGTCCTTCTCCGCGTTGCTCGCGTGCGTGCCGTCGCCGGTGGTCTCCCAGTCGACGGCCAGGATGTCGCCCGGCCGGTCGGGAGCGTGGCTGAGGAAGTACTCCGCCTGGTCGGTGAGGTTGCCCGGCCACAGGAAGTGGTAGAAGCCCGTGACCAGACCCGCGTCGCGCGCCGTCTTCGTCTGGGCCGCGAGTCTGGAGTTGACGTACGAACGGCCCTCCGTCGCCTTGATGAAGGCGAACGAGAGTCCGTCGGTGTCGTACGACGAGGACTGGTACGCGCTGACGTCGATGCCATGAAGCATGAAGTTCTTGTGCCCCCCGTACCCCGGCTCGGAACATCTCCCTCCGCCCGTGTTCACCTCCCCGCCACGCCAACCCCGTACCGATGCCGGCCAATTCGCGGTGACGAACCCCTTGACTTTCTGAGCTGGTCCGAAGAAAACTTCTCGATGTTGCCGCAGTGTGCCCGCAGGCGCCCCGGAGAAGTCCGGTGGCCGCGCGCACCGCGTGCCCTTCCCACGACGCCCTCGGGATCTCCGAGCGGCGTCGTACGTGTTTTCGCCGCTCATCGTTCTCTGCTTCATCCGCGTACGACGGGGGTGCGGACGTATGTCCGGAACAGAAGCGTTGCCCGCAGCCGAGGCCACGGCGTCCTCGTGCGTCGTCATCAAGATCGGCAGTTCCTCCCTGGTCGAGGGAGCGGAGGTGGACGCCGCCAAGGCGGACGTCGTCGCCGCCATGGTGCGCCGGCTGCGCGACGAGGGCCTGACGGCCGTCGTCGTCGCCTCCGGCGCCATCGCGCTCGGCCGGGAGACCCTCGGCGAGGGCCCCGGAGAGACCGGGACGCGCAGGCAGGTCATGGCGGCGCTCGGCCAGGGCCCGCACTTCCAGGCCGTCGGCGCCGCCTTCGCCCGGCAGGGCCTGGCCTCGGCCCAGTTCCTGCTCACCCCGCGCGACATCTGGGACCCCGAGCACGGCGCCTCCGTCCGCGCCGCCCTGCTGCACACCCTGGCGGCCGGTGCCGTACCGGTCGTCAACGAGAACGACGCGATCATGGTGCGCAACAACGACGTGCTCGCCGCCCTGCTCGCCGCCCGCCTCGGCGCCCGCGCCCTGATGCTCCTCACCGACGTGGACGGCCTCTACGACCGCAACCCCCGGCTGCACCCCGACGCCCGCCGCATCGACGTCGTCGACGTCATCACCGCGGACCTGGAGACGGCCGCCACCGGCGCCGACTCCGCGCACGGCACCGGCGGCATGGCGGCCAAGCTCGGCGCCGCGCGGATCGCCACCCGCAGCGGCGTGCCCACCGTCATCGCCCGCTTCGACGGCGCCGACGCGGCCGTCGAGGCGTGCCGGGGCCGGCCGCGCGGCACCCTGGTGCGCGCCGCCAGGACCGACGAGCCCCTGCGCGCCCTGTGGTCCGCCTTCGCCCAGCCCCCCGGCGGCCGCCTCGTCTGCACCCCGGACGGCGAGTCCGCGCTCGCCGCGCGCGGGCCGCTCGACCGGCGGGGCGTCGCCGCCGCCGGCGGCGACTTCCCGGCCGGGACCGTCATCGACCTCGTCACGGCACACGGTGACCTCCTCGCGCGCGGCCGTGCCCGCCTCGGGGCGAAGGAGATCACCCGGCTCCCGGCCGGAGCGCCGGTGCTGCATCCCGATGAATACGTCAGCCTGCTGGAGGTAGAACCGTGTCCGTGATCGACATCTGCCGCGCTGCCAAGGAGGCCGCCGCCGAACTCCGCGTCCTGCGGACGGAGGTGAAGGACGCCGCCCTCGACGCCATGGCGGACGCGCTGGAGACCCACCGCGACCGGCTGATCGAGGCCAACGCCGTCGACGTGGAGAAGGCCCGCGCCGCCGGAGTCTCGGCCACCCTCGTGGACCGCCTGACGCTGACCGACTCCCGGATCGCCGGCATGGTCCGGGCCATCCGCGTCATCACCGGCCTGCCCGACCCGGTCGGCCTCGGCGTCGGCCGCCAGGAGCGCCCCAACGGCCTGGTCATCGAGCAGGTGCGCGAGCCCCTCGGCGTGGTCGCCGTCATCTACGAGGCCCGCCCCAACGTCACCGCCGACGTGGCCGCGCTCTGCCTGAAGTCCGGCAACGCGGCCGTGCTGCGCGGCTCGTCCATCGCCTACCACAGCAACGCCGCCATCATCGAGGTCCTCCGGGAGGCCCTGGCCGGTGTCGAGGGCATCCCGGACAACGCCGTCCAGCTCATCCACGACGTCTCCCGCGAGGCCGCGCTGGAACTGCTGCGCGCCAAGGGCTACATCGACCTGCTGGTGCCGCGCGGCGGCCCGGAGCTGATCCGCACGGTCGAGGAGAACGCCACCGTCCCCACCGTCATCGACGGCGACGGCAACTGCCACACCTACGTCGACGCCACCGCCGACCGCGCGATGGCCACCGCGATCGTCGTCAACGCCAAGACCTCCCGGCCCAGCGTGTGCAACGCGATGGAGACGCTGCTGGTCCACCGCGACCTCGCCGAGGAGTGGCTGCCGGGCGCCCTGGACGAGCTGAAGGGGCTCGGCGTGGAGGTGCGCGGCTGCGAGCGGGTGCGCGCGGTGTGGCCGGCGGCGGTCGCGGCCGAGGAGAAGGACTGGGGCACCGAGTACCTGGACCTGATCCTCGCAGTGAAGGTCGTCGACGACCTGGACGAGGCCATCGCCCACATCGGGAGGTGGGGCACCATGAACGCGGACGGCATCGTCGCCCAGGACATCGCCGTCGCCCAGCGCTTCACCCGCGCGGTCAGCACCGGCTCCGTCTTCGTCAACACCTCCACCCGCTACTCCGACGGCGGCGAGTTCGGGTACGGCGTCGAGATCGGTGTCTCCACCCAGAAGCTGCACAGCCGGGGCCCGATGGGCCTGGAGTCGCTGACCTCGGTGAAGAACGTGGTGTGGGGGAACGGGCAGGTCCGTGTCCTCTGACCTCGCCGCCGGGCCCGCCGGCCGGAACCGGCCCGGACGGCTCGACGCCATCGGCCAGGCGTCCTCCATCGCCGTCAACAACCTCGTCTACGACATGAAGGAGGCCGGCCGGGACGTCATCACGCTGTCCCTCGGCGAAGCCTTCTTCGACCTGCCGGTGCCCGCGTTCGCCGCGGGCACCGGTGTCGACCTGCACCACTACACCCACTCGCGCGGCGTGCCCCGCCTGCGCGAGGAACTCGCCGCCTACTACCGCGACCAGTGCCGGGTGCCCGTCGACCCCGAGCGCGAACTCATCGTCACCGCCGGCTCCAAGATGGCGCTGTTCATGGCGCTGCTCGCGGTCGTCGGCCCCGGTGACGAGGTCCTCGTCCGCGAGCCGCTGTGGGTCAGCTACCCCGACCAGATCCGGCTGGCCGGGGGCGTCCCGGTGGCCGTCCCGCACCACGTGCCGGTCGGCGAGCTGAAGAACCACATCACCCCGCGTACCCGCGCCATCGTCGTCAACAACCCGCAGAACCCCTCGGGGAACCTGCTCACCGCCGACGAGGTGGCCGAACTGCACCGGCTGGCCGACCGGTACGGCCTCACCCTGATCGCGGACGAGGCGTACAACGAGTTCGTGCCGCTGGGCGCGGAGTTCGTCTCCCTCGGGGTGCACGACCCGGAGAAGCGGCACACGGTGATCTGCAACTCGATGTCCAAGAACTACGGGATATCGGGCTGGCGGGTCGGCTACCTCATCGGGTCCGGCGCCTTCCTCGACGACGTGCTCAAGCTCCAGCAGCACATCGTCACCTGCGCCCCCTCGATCCTGTGCCACTTCCTCGCCGAGCACTTCGGCGCCCTGCTCGCGGTGACCCGCCCGCAGATCGCGGAGGTGGTCGCCCGGCGCAACCGCGTCGAGAAGACGCTCACCGCCGCCGGGATCGAGACCCTCGCCGGGGACTCGACGTTCTACCTGTTCGCCGACATCGGCCGCACCGGCGCCGACAGCGAGCGGTTCGCCCGCGACCTGCTGCTGGACCACGGGGTCAGCGTCGTCCCCGGCAGCGGGTACGGCGCCTCGTGCGCCGGATTCGTCCGGATCTCCGTCGGCGCCGAACCGGAGGCCCGCGTCAGTGCCGGGGTCGACCGGCTGATCGCGGCCGCGGTCCCGGCCCGCCGGTGAGCCGCGCACCGCCCGCCCGACCCCCGGCCCGGCACGACAGCAGCGAGAGAGAAGAAGGACATGAGCGACAGCCAGGACACCGTGACCTACCAGGTCGTCGTCAACCACGAGGAGCAGTACTCGATCTGGCCGGTGGACGACCCGATGCCTCCCGGCTGGACGGCGAGCGGGCCCTCGGGCACCAAGGCCGAGTGCCTCGCCCACATCGAGGAGGTGTGGACCGACATGCGTCCGCTCAGCCTGCGCCGCCACATGGAGCGGGCCGAGCCGGCGGGCGAGCGGTGAAGAAGCGCGTCTCCCTCCTGTGGAGGTACCTGCACGGCCACCGGGTCCGCGCCTCGGTCCTCGGGGTCCTGGTCATGGGCAACGTCGCCCTGACCGTGCTCAACCCGCAGTGGCTCGGCCGCTTCATCGACGGCGCCGAGGACGGCCGCGGGGCCGACGCCCTGGTCGACATCGCGCTCGTGTTCATCGCGCTCACCGTGCTCAACCAGTGCGTGGTCGCCGCCGCCGGCTACCTCGCCGAGGACCTGAGCTGGCGCGCGACCAACACCCTGCGCACCGACCTCGCCGAGCACTGCCTCGACCTGGACATGTCCTTCCACAAGGAGCACACCCCGGGCGAGCTGATCGAGCGCATCGACGGCGACGTGGCCACGATGGGCAACTTCTTCTCCACCTTCGTCTTCCACGTCTTCGCCAACGCGGTCCTCGCCGTCGGCATCGTCGGCGTCAGCTTCTTCGCCGACTGGCGCACCGGGCTCACCCTGCTGCTGTTCGCGCTGCTCGTGCTCCCGCTGGTCCGTGTCGCCCAGCGGCGCGCCAAGCCGTACTTCACCGCCATGCGGCAGACCAACGCCGAGATCTCCAGCTTCCTGGAGGAGAGCGTCAGCGCCACCGAGGACGTGCGCGGCAACGGCGCCGAACGCTACGTCATGGCCCGC
The DNA here is from genome assembly GCF_040645115.1 of Streptomyces sp. NPDC046860. Lineage (NCBI taxonomy): Bacteria > Bacillati > Actinomycetota > Actinomycetes > Kitasatosporales > Streptomycetaceae > Streptomyces > Streptomyces sp. NPDC046860. The sequence continues at coordinate 487,699 of NZ_JBEYXQ010000001.1, forward strand.
CTGGACGGCCTGCTGGACCGCTTCCGCAAACTGATGAAGGTCGAGGCCATCGCGGTCCGCGCCTCCTCCAGCGTGCTGGAGACCAGCGTCTCCCTGGCGACCGGCGCCATCTTCGCCCTCGGCGCCTACCTCATCTCGCACGGCCGGATGGAGCTGGGCCAGCTCTACGTGTCGTACTTCTACACGAGCATGCTCTCCATGGCGCTGTTCCGGATCGCCTACCGGGCCGACGGCCTCCAGGTCGCCCTGGCCGGCATGGACCGCACCGCCGAGATCCTCGACACCGAGAGCCGCGTCAAGGACACCGGCACCACGCCGTTCCCCGCCGCTCCGGTCACCGTCGAACTCGACCACGTGCACTTCTCGTACGCCCCCGGGAGCACCACCCTCGACAACGTCAGCCTCACCATCCCCGCCGGGCGGTCGCTGGCGCTCCTCGGCCGCACCGGCAGCGGCAAGACCACCGTGGCCCGGCTGCTGCACCGGGCCATGGACGCCGACCGGGGCGCCGTCCGCCTCTCCGGGGTCGACATCCGCGACATCCCGCTGGACGAACTGCACCGGCACGTCGGCGTGGTCACCCAGGACGTGCACATCTTCCGGGCCAGCGTGCGCGACAACCTCACCATGTTCGACCCGGACGTCACCGACGAGCAGGTCTGGAAGGCGCTCGACGGGCTCGCCGTCGCCGACTGGATCCGGCAGCAGCCCGAGGGACTGGACACCGTCCTGGAGGGCACCGGCGCCCTGTCCGCGGGGCAGGCCCAGCTCATCGCGCTGGCGCGGGTGTTCCTGCGCGACCCGGCCGTGGTGATCCTGGACGAGGCGTCGTCCAGGCTCGACCCGGCCACGGAACAGCTCACCGGCCGCGCGACGGCCGAACTCATGGAAGGCCGGACCACGCTGGTGATCGCCCACCATCTGTCCACCATCAAGGACCTGGACCACGTGGTGATCCTCGAGGAGGGCCGGGTCCGCGAGGCCGGCGAGCGGGCCGCGCTCGCCGCCGACCCCGCCTCCCACCTGTCCTCCCTGCTCGCCGGGAGTGCCGCGTGAAGGCGTACGAGACGTTCGGCCGGGTGGTGCGCTCCGCGCCCGGACCGTTCACCGTCAACTTCCTGCTCCAGCTGGTGCGCAGCGGCATCCTGGTGGTGCCCGGCCTGATCGTGCGGGAGATCTTCAACCGGCTCTCCGGCGACGCCGGCTTGGACAACGGGCTGTGGCTGCTGATCGCCCTGCTGGTCGCGGTCGCCCTCGTCCGCGTCGGCGGCCTGATCGCCTGCGTCGCCTACGACGGCATCTGCGAGGCCCACGGCCAGGCCCTGCTCACCCGCGGCGCCGTCCGCGCCCTGCTCGCCCGGCCCGGCGCCACCGCGCTGCGGATGCCCGCCGGTGACGCGGTGAACCGGCTCGTCGCCGACACCGCCAACGCCGCCTCGATGGTCGGCTACACCTTCATGGTGTCCGGCGCGGCCGTGCAGGCGCTGGGCGCGCTCGTCATCATGCTGGCCATCGACCCCGTCGTCACCGCCGTGGTCTGCGTGCCGCTGGTGCTGGCCGGGATCGTCATCAACACGGCCAGCAAGCGCATCCGCAAGTACCACAGCGGCAGCCGCGCGGCGGCGGGCGAGGTCAACGCCTTCCTCGGCGAGATGCTCGGCTCGGTCCAGGCCATCCGGCTCGCCGGGGCCAAGGGACAGATGATGTCCCGGCTCGGCACCCTGAACGAGGACCGGCGCAAGAAGACCCTGCAGAGCAGGCTGTTCACCGACGTGTTCCTGGCCTCGGTGTGGACCAACACCTCCGCGCTCGGCACCGGTGTCGTCCTCGCCCTCACCGCCAAGAGCATCACCGAGGGCAGCTTCACCGTCGGAGACCTCGCCCTCTTCGTCATCTACGTCGGCTGGGTCACCGACTTCACCTCGCTGTTCAGCCAGAACCTCGCCCTGTACAAGGCGTCCGGGGCCTCGCTGGAACGGCTGGAGGAGGTCGCCCCGGGCGCCGTCGGCGACGTGCTCCGGCCCGACCCGGTACGGCTGCCGGCGCCCCGCGAGGGCCTGCGCACCCTGGAGGTGGACGGCCTCACCTGCCGCTACCCCGGCTCGGCCAACGGCGTCGACGACATCAGCTTCCGCCTGGAACAGGGCCAGCTGGTCGTCCTCACCGGCAAGACCGGTTCGGGCAAGACCACCGTGCTGCGCGGGGTGCTCGGCCTGCTGGAGCGGCAGGGCGGCCAGGTGCGGTGGAACGGCGAGGACAGCGAGCGGCTCGCCCCGCCGCGCGCCGCCTACACCCCGCAGGTGCCGCGCCTGTTCTCCGCGCCCGTCCGGGAGAACATCGAACTCGGCGCGGCGGAGGACGAGGACGCGCTGCGCGCGGTCCTGCGCACCGCCGTCCTGGAGGAGGACGTGCGGGGCCTGGACGAGGGCGTGGACACGGTCGTCGGGCACAAGGGCACCAAGCTCTCCGGCGGCCAGGTCCAGCGGGTCGCCGCCGCCCGCATGCTGGCCCGCGAACCCGAACTGCTCGTCTTCGACGACATCTCCAGCGCCCTCGACGGCCCCACCGAACGGCGGCTGTGGCAGGGCCTGCGTGAACGCCGCGCCGCCTCGCCGCTGACCTGCCTGGCCGTCTCCCACCGCCGGGAGACCTTCCGCGAGGCCGACCACATCGTCGTCCTGGACGAGGGCCGGGTCGTCGCCCAGGGCACGCTCGACGAACTGCTCGGCACCAGTGACCGCATGCGTGAGCTGTGGGAGGGAAGAGCTGATGAACCTCAGCCTGACAACGCGTAGGAAGGGCACGGAGGTCTTCCTCACCGGCATGGACGACGGCACCCACGGGCTGCCCGCGCACGAGGCGTCCATGCCGACGGAGATCCGCGCCCACCTCGCCGCGGAGCACGGTCTCGACACCGTCTACCTCGGCCCGCTCGCCCACCTGCCCGACGGACTGCGGGTGCACGCGCTCCAGGCGCTCGGCGCCGACGACCTCAGGGGCGAGTGGTACGACGCCGAGCGGCTGGCCGAGGTGACCTTCGCCCCCGGCCAGCCGGCCGCGCTCGTCGCCGAGCGGGTCGGCGGCGGCGCGGCACTGCCCGAGGTGCCGTGGACCGAGCCGGGCTGGCTCGCCCGCGCCGGAGCCTGGGCCGAGACGGAACTCGCCCGGCACGGCACCCCCGCAACCGCCGCGCCCGAGCAGCTCATCGTCTCCCCCTGGGCGTGCACCCTGCGCATCCCGGCGGGGGACACCCACGCCTTCCTCAAGGCCGCCCCGCACCCCTTCGCCTACGAGCCCGACCTGACCGCGCTGCTCGCCGGACGGTTCCCCGGGCACACCGTCCCGCTGATCGCCCGCCACCCCGACGAGCACTGGATGCTCTCCCTCGACATCGGCGAGGCCCGGGTGGTCGAGGAGGACCTCACCGAGGAACACCTCCCCATCTACCAGCGGGCGCTGGGCAGTTACGCCCGCATGCAGCGGCACCTCGCGGGGGAGACCGACGCCCTGCTGGCGCTCGGGGTCCCCGACCGCCGCCCGGCCGCCCTGCCCGGCCTGTACGAGGAGATCCTCGACGACACCTACTGGCTCGCCGGGGACCTCGACGGCGGCATCGGCGAGGCGGACCGGCGCCGGCTGCGCGCCTACGCGCCCCGGTTCCGCGAGACCTGCGAGGAACTGGCCGCCGCCGCACTGCCCGACACCCTGCTCAACGTCGACTGGTGGCACGGCAACCTGTCCTTCCGCGACCACGGCGACGTGATGTTCGACTGGGCGGAGAGCGTCGTCGGGCACCCCCTGTACTCGCTCACCACCATCGACCGGGTCACCGAGGTCGGCGCGATGCCGGAGTTCTTCCGGGACGCCCTCGCGCGGACCTACCTGGACGCGTGGCGGGAGTTCGCCTCGCCCGCGGAACTGCTGCGCCTGCGCGAACTGGCCCGGCCCGGCGCGATCCTGTGCCGGGTGCAGACCTGGCGCCAGTGCGTGCGGCTGCACGCCGACGCCGACCGCTACGCGCGCGACCGGCTCAGCGTCGCCGCGAATCTCAGCCGTCTGCTGCCACTGGTGAAGTGAGGAGTGCCGTGAAGGCGTTCGCCAGGACGAGAATCCCGCGCCGGGCGGAGACCGGCCTCGCCCCGGTCTCCGAGACCCAGCGCTCGATGTGGTTCCTGGAGCAGGCGGGCCGGGCCGGTGCCTACAACATCGGTCTCTCCGTGCGCATCCGCGGCCCGCTGGACCACGAGGCGCTGCGCCGGGCCCTGCTGGCCGTCGCCCGCCGGCACGAGACCCTCCGCTCGGTGTTCGTCGCCGAGGACGGGGAGGTCCGGGTCCGGGTGCTGCCCGTCGAGGAGTTCGCCGGGCTGCTGTTCCCGCCCGACTGGGACGGCAGCGCCGAGGCCCCCTTCCGGCTGGACGGCGGCCCGCTCTTCCGCGCCCGGCTGACCTGCGCCGCCCCCGGCGAACACCTGCTGCTGCTCTGCTTCCACCACGTCGTCTACGACGGCGGTTCCGCCGCCCTGTTCTGGGACGACCTGTGGCAGGCGTACACCGGTGCCGGACTGCCCGACCTGGAGATCCAGTACACCGACTACGCCGCCTGGCAGCAGGAGCGGCTGGAGGGCGGGGTGCTGGCCCGGCAGACCGGCTGGTGGACCGAGCGCCTGGCCGACGCCCCGATCCTGAGCACCCTGCCGCCGGACCGGCCCCGGCCCGTCCGGCGCACCGGGGAGGGACGCGAACTGCGGGTGCGGGTGCCCGCCGCGACGCACGACGCGCTGGTGGCGCTGGCCCGCGCGGAGACGGCCACCGTGTACATGGTGGTGCTGGCCGCCCTCCAGGCCATGATCGGGCTCGCCTCGGACCGGACCGACGTGCTGGTCGGCTCGCCGGTCTCCGGCCGGGTGCGGCCCGAACTCCAGCCGCTGATCGGCTGCTTCGTCAACACCCTGGTCCTGCGCGCCGACCTGACGGGCGACCCCGCCTTCCTGGACCACCTGCGCCGTACGCGGCTCGGCGTGCTGGACGCCTTCGACCACCAGGAGGTCCCCTTCGACCGGGTGGTGGAGAGCGCCAACCCGCTCCGGCTGCCCGGCACCTCCCCGCTGTTCCAGGTGCTCTACGCCCACCAGGGCGCCTCGGGCGAGGTGGTACCGCCCCCGGCCGGGCTGACCGCCGAGCCGGTGGACGAGCGCACGTCCACCGCCAAGTTCGACCTCCTTCTCACCACCTGGGAGGAGGACGGGGACCTGGTGCTGAGCCTGGAGTACGCCACCGAGCTGTACGACGACAAGAGCGCCGACCGGTTCCTGCGCGAGCTGCTGGAGCTGCTGACCACCGCCGTCACCGCCCCCGGCACCCGCCTGGGCGCCCTCGGCACGGCCCCCTGGGCGGCACCGGCAGCCGCCGCGGCCGCGCGGCCCGAGCCCTCGCTCCCGGAACCGGACGACACCGTGTGGAGCCCGGCCGAGGAGTTCCTGCGGGACGTCTGGGCGCGGCTGCTGGGCCGCACCGACATCGGCCGGCGGGACGACTTCTTCGACCTCGGCGGGCACTCCTTCATGGGCATCCGGATGCTCAACTGGGTGCGGCTGGAGTACGGCGTCGCACTCCCCGCCGGGGTGCTGTTCGAGGCCCGCACCATCGAGCGGCTCGCGGCGGCCGTCGAGCGCGGACTGGGCGGCACCGAGCCCGCCGAACTGGTCCGGCTCGCCCCGGGCGAGGGGGCGCCGCTGCTCCTGGTCCACCCGGTCGGCGGCGGCATCACCTGCTACGTCCCGCTGGCCCGGCGACTGCCCATGCCGGTGTACGGGATCGAGGCCGTCGGCCTGGACAGCGTGGAGGCGATGGCCGACGCCTACCTGGCGGCCGCCGCACCGCTGCTGGAGGAGGGGCCGCTCGCCCTCGGCGGCTGGTCGATGGGCGGGGTCGTCGCGTTCGAGATGGCCCGCCGCCTCCAGGACCGGACCGGGCGGACCGTGCCCGTGGTGCTGATCGACAGCCATGTGCCCGACCCCGGGGCCGAGGCACCGGGCGAGGCCGACCTCGTCCAGTGGTTCGCGCAGGACTGGGGCTCCTCCGCGGGCGGTGACCTCGGTGAGGGGATCACCGGCCGGGCGGAGCTGTGGCGGCGCGCCGAGGAACGCGGGTTGCTGGACCCCGCACGGGACGGGGACGCCGCGCGGCGGCTGCTGGAGCGGTTCGAGACCAACATCGGCGCGGTCGGCCGGTTCCGGGTGCCGTCCGGACACCGGGGCCCGGTACGGCTGCTGGCCGCCGCCGGAGAGACCTGGGCCGCCGGGGACCGGGGCTGGGGCGCCGTCACCTCGGGCGGGCTGACCGTCACCCCCGTGCCCGGCGACCACTACGGGATCATGGCCGACCCCGGGCTGCCGGGCGAGGTCGCGGGCTTCCTCGAAGGCGCGGTGTGCCATGACTGACGTCCTGCTGGCCCTGGACTTCCCCGGCCGCCGGGACGAGGCCCGGATCGCCGACCTGCGGCTGGAGGAGGCGGGCTGGAAGGTCGAGTACGGGCTGACCGCGCCGTACAGCCGGGTGCCGGACGCGGGGGCGCAGGCCGCCGCGATCGCCGCGCGGCGCACGGGCCCGGCCCCGCGCGCGGTGCTCGCCTACTGCATGGCCGCCCCGCTCGCGCACGAACTGGCCGCGCTGCTCAGCACGCCCGGCGCACCCGTACCGCTGCTGCTGTTCGACGGCGAGCCGGGCCGGCCGGACGCGGTGCGCGAGGCCGCCCGCACGGTCGCCGGGCAGCTCACCGGCGGGGCCGCGCAGGCGCTGGACGACGATCCGGAGCTGCTCTCCGACGCGGCCCTGACCGGGCGGCCCGGGGAGGCGATGGCGGCGGTCGAGGACCGGATGACCCGGCTGGCCGCCGAGGTGTTCCTGGGCGACGGCTTCGACGAGGCGGAGGCCCGGGCGGCCGCGACGCAGGTGTCCGGCTTCTACCTGGACTGGATCGCCCACCTGACCGCCTCCCTGCACACCACCCGGCCCGCCTGGGGCGGCCGCGTCCTGCACGTCCGCACCCCCGGCCACACGGGCCCGCGGCAGTGGCCCGGCGCGAGCGGCACGGAGAACCACCTCGTGGACAGCGGCCGCAACGACCTGCTGCGCGACCCCCGCACCAGGGAGCTGGCCCTGACCCTGCTGGGCCCGCCCACCGCATGACGGGCCGAGGCCCGGCACCCGAACCCATCCGGCAGAAGAGGAAGTCCGACGTGTCCCATCCGCGTGACCACGACCCGGCAGACGCGCCGCGCTCGCTGCTGGACCTCTTCGCCCGGACCGTGGCCCGGCACCCGCTGCGCCGTGCGGTGAGCGACCCGGACACGGTGCTCACCTACCAGGAGCTGGACCGGCGCGCGGACGTGGTCGCCGCCCTGCTGACCGCGCGGGGCATCGGTCCGGGGGACCGGGTCGGGCTGTACACCAGCCGGTCCGCCGACGTGTTCACCGCCGTCCTCGGTGTGCTGAAGGCGGGCGCGGCCTACGTCGCCGTGGACGACCGCTACCCCGACACCCGCCGCGACCTGATGCTGACCGCGAGCGGCGCGGCGGCGGTCCTCACCCGCGAGGACTGGGCACCCCGGCTCACCGGTCTCGGCACCGCGGTCGTCCCGCTGCCCGCCGTGTACGGCACCGCCCCGGCCCCCGCCGCCCGGCCCGCCCCCGACGACGCGGCCAGCGTGCTGTTCACCTCCGGCTCCACCGGCACGCCGAAGGCGATCGTGCTGGAGCACCGCAACCTCGTCGCCTTCGCCCGGAACAGCGCCCTGGCCCCGCTCACCGCAGAGGACCGGGTCGGCCAGATCTCCTCGCTCTCCTTCGACCTGTTCCACTACGAGATCTGGAACACCTTCGCGGCCGGCGCCGAGGTGGTCGTCCTGCCGCCGGTGCCCGAGCTGCTGGAGACCGGGTTCCGCGCCGGACTCACCCGGCTCGGGATCACCGCGATGCTGGTGCCGACCATGGTCGTCAACCACGTCGCCACCGAACACCCGGACGCCTTCGCCCCGTTGCGCGTCCTGCAGGTGGCCGGTGACGTGATCCTCCCGGCCGCCTGCCGCAACATCCTCGGCAGCGGCTTCACCGGCGGCCTCTACAACCTGTACGGCCCGGCCGAGAGCACCACCGCCTGCACCGCCCACCGCATCACCGCCCGGGACGCGGAAGGGGACGCGATCCCGATCGGCCGCCCCCTCGACGGCGTCACCGCGCACGTCTTCCACGACGGCCGCCCGGCCGCACCCGGCGAGACCGGCGAACTCCTCATCGGCGGCCTCCAGTTGGCGCGCGGCTATCTGGACGCCCCCGAACTGACGGCGGAGCGCTTCGTGGCGGACCCCCACGGCACCGGGACCGGGCGGGTCTACCGCACCGGCGACCTGGTCCGGCTGCGCGAGGACGGGGTGCTGGACTACGTGGGCCGGGCCGACAACCAGTGCAAGATACGCGGCTTCCGTGTCGAACTCGGCGAGGTGGAGCGGCTGATGCGCACCCTGCCGGGAGTACGGGACGCGGTCGTGGTGGCCGAGGGCGAGGGCACCGACCGGATGCTGACCGCCTTCGTGGCGGGCGACGGCCCGCTGGAGGAGGCCGGGGTGCGCGAGGCGGCCGAGAAGGAGCTGCCGTTCTTCATGGTCCCCGGCTCCGTGCTGATCCTGCCCGGCATCCCGGCCAACCACCACGGCAAACGCGACGTGGCCGCCCTGCTCGGCCTCCTCGCCGAACGCCGCCGCGCCCGCGCCGACGAGGCACCGGCCGCCCTGCTGACGCCCACCGAGCTGTACCTCACCGGACTGTGGGCCGAGCTGCTCGGCCGGCCCGGGATCGGCCGCACGGACCACTTCTTCGAGCGCGGCGGCAACTCGCTGCTGGCCTTCCGCATGAAGATGCGGATCGCCCGCGACCTGGGCGCCGCCATCAGCCACCGCACCGTGCTCGACCACCCGGTGCTGGCCGAACTGGCCCGGGCGGTCGACACCGCCCACGCGCCCGCCCCGCAGCGGTGAAGGACGGCACGATGACGACGGAGACGACCGAGGCCATGGACACCACGCTCCGCGAGGCACTCGCGGCCATCGAGCTCGAACGCGGCACCCTGGCCGAGGGCGCGGTGCGCGCCGACCGGGACGCCGCCTTCCCCAAGGACAACATCGAGGCGCTCAGACGCCGAAGACTCATGGGTGCGGGCATACCCGCCGCCCACGGCGGTCTCGGCCTGGACGTGCCCGCGCTCGCGGAGATCGCGCTGCGCCTCGGTGAACTGTGCGGCTCCACGGCCATGATCTGGGCCATGCACCAGATCCAGGTGCACGCCCTGCTCCGCGCCGCCGAGACGCAGCCGCTCGTCGCCGAGGCGCTCCGCGCCGCCGCGGCCGGACAGCGGCTGATCGCCTCGGTCACCTCCGAGGAGGGCATCGGCGGCAACCTCCGGGAGAGCCGCGCCGCCCTCGAACCCCTCGGCGGCGGATACGAGTTCACCAAGCGGGCCACCACCGTCTCCTACGGCACGGAGGCCGACGCCTACCTCGTCACCCTGCGCCGCGACGCGGCCGCCGCCCCCGGCGACCAGGTGCTGGTGCTGGCCCGCGCCGACCAGGTGCGGCTGCGCGCCACCGGGGAGTGGAACACCCTCGGCATGCGCGGCACCCGCAGCGCCCCGCTGGAGCTGCGCGGTCTGGTCGACGCCGGGCAGGTGCTCGACGAGCCGTTCGGCTCCCTCGCCACCCGCTCGATGGTGCCCGTCTCCCACGTCCTGTGGGCGGCCGCCTGGACCGGCGTCGCGGCGGGCGCCTACCGCCGCGCCGTCCACTGCTCCCGCGCCCGCGCCCGTACCGCCCTGCGCGCGGGCACCTTCGTACCGAACCCGCGCCTCGGCCGGATGCACGCCGCACTGCGTGCCCTGGTGGACGGGGTGCGGGCCTTCGCGGGCGACCACGCCCGCTGGGAGGGCGCCGGGGAGTTCGACGGCGACCTGACCGCACGCGCCAACGCCCTGAAGATCACGGCCTCCGAGGAGTCCGTCGGGGTGGCCGTGCTGGCCCTGGAGGTCTGCGGCATGGCCGGATACAGCGAGGACGGCGAGTTCTCCGTCGCCCGGCACCTGCGGGACCTGTACTCGGGCCGCCTGATGATCTCCAACGACAAGCTGAACGCGGTGAACTCCGAGGTCCTGCTGTTCGGTGACGACGTACTCGCCTGAACCGGCGGTGCCAGCGACCTTGGGGGAGCGAATGACGGGGGAAGAGCGCATGACGGAGCCACCGGTCCCGGTGCACGTACGCATCCTGCGGCAGGCCCGCGCCGAGCCCGGACGCGTCGCCGTGCGCGAGGGCGCGCGCGAGGTGTCCTACGGCGAGCTGGACCGCCTCTCCGGCCGCCTCGCCCGGCGCCTGACCGCCCTCGGGGTACGCCCCGAGGACCCGGTCGCGCTGTGCCTGCCCGGCGGCGCCGACGCGGTGGTCACCGTGCTCGGCGTGCTCCGCGCGGGCGGCGCCTACGTCCCCCTGGACCCCGCCTACCCGGCCGAGCGGCTGCGCTTCGTCCTCGCCGACACCGGCGCCCGCTGCCTGGTCACCACCCGGGACCTGCTCGCCTCCGCCGGCGGCGCCCCCGAGCACGTCGTGTTCCTGGAGGACGCCCTCGCGGACGGGGAGGCGGACGAGGGCGGGCCGGGCGCCGACGCGGACGTGCTGCCCGCGAACGCGGCCTACGTCATCCACACCTCCGGCTCCACCGGCCGCCCCAAGGGCGTGCTCGTCGAGCACCGCGCCCTCGCCCATCACCTGCGGGCCACCGCCGGCACCTTCCGGCTCACCCCTGCGGACCGGGTCCTTCAGTGCCGGTCGCTCAGCTTCGACGCCTCCGTGGAAGAGATCTTCCCGGCGCTGGCCCACGGCGCCACGCTCGTCACCCGCCCGGACGGGCTGCGCTGCACCCCGCGCGAACTCGTCGGCTTCCTGGAGGCCGAGGGCGTCACCGTCGCCTCGCTGCCCACCGCCTTCTGGCACGCCCTGACCGAGGACGCCGCCCTCCTCGCCCGGCTCGCCGCCGCACCCCTGCGGTTCGTGCTGGCCGCCGGGGAGCAGGCGGCCGGCGAGCGGCTGGCCGCGTGGAAGCGGACCGTCGGCGAGCACGTCGAGTTCTGCAACGTCTACGGCCCGACCGAGGCCACCGTCACCACCACCGTCCACCGCACCGGGGACGGCCGGGAGCCGGACGGCGCGGCCGCCGTCCCCATCGGCCGCCCCCTGCCGGGCGTCCGCACCCAGGTCATCGACGGCGAGCTGTACGTGGGCGGCGGGGGCGTGGCACGCGGGTACGTGGGCCGCCCCGCGCTGACCGCCGAGCGGTTCCTGCCCGACCCCTCGGGCGAGCCGGGGGCGCGGATGTACCGCACCGGCGACCTGGTGCGCGAACGGGCCGACGGTGTCCTGGAGTTCGCCGGCCGGCGGGACTTCCAGGTGAAGCTGCGCGGCTTCCGGGTGGAGCTGGGCGAGGTGGAGGCCGCGCTCGCCGCCGTGCCGGGGGTCGCGCAGGCCGTGGCCGCCGTCCGCGAGGACGGGCCCGGCGACCGGCGGCTGGTGGGGTACGTGGTGGCCGCCCGGACCGGTCCGGCCGAGATCCGGGAGGCGGTGGCCGGGCGGTTGCCGTCGTTCATGGTGCCGTCCGCCGTGGTGGTGCTCGACGCGCTGCCGCTCACGGTGAACGGCAAGATCGACCGCGCCGCGCTGCCCCGGCCCCGGGTGCTGGGCGCGGGCGCGGAACGGGCCCTGTCCGGGGACGAGTCGGTGCTGTGCCGGCTCTTCGCGGAGGTCCTGGGCGCGGACGAGGTCGGTCCGGACGACGACTTCTTCGCCCTCGGCGGCTACTCCCTGCTTGCGACCCGCCTGGTCGACCTGATCCGGTCCGCCCTGGGCAGGGACCTCCCGTTCGCCGCGGTCTTCGAGACGCCCACCCCGGCCGGTCTCGCCGTACGGCTGGCCGGGGCGCCCCGGACCGGACCGGAACCGGGCCCCCGCGAGCGGCCCGCCGAGCCCCCGCTGTCCTACGCCCAGCGGCGGCTGTGGTTCCTCAACAGCCTCGAAGGCCCCAAGCCCGTCTACAACGTGCCCTACGCGCTCGCCCTCACCGGCCCGCTGGACCCGGCCGCGCTGCACCGGGCCCTGCTGGACGTGCTGGCCCGCCACGAGAGCCTGCGCACCGTCCTGCCCGGCGACCTGGGCGAGCCCTACCAGCAGGTGCTCGCCCCCGAGGAGGTCCTGCCGGAACTGCCCGCCGAGGACGTGGAACCCGGCCGAGTGGCGGCCGAACGGGACGCGTTCGCCGGACGTGCCTTCGACGTGTCCCTCGAACCCCCGCTGCGCGCCCGGCTGCTGCGGACCGGCCCCGAGGCGCACCATCTGCTGCTCGTCCTGCACCACATCGCCGTCGACGGACTCTCCGTACGTCCCCTCGCCGACGACCTCGCCGAGGCGTACCGGGCCCGCGTCAAGGGCGACGCCCCGGCCTGGGAGCCGCTGCCGGTGCAGTACGCCGACCACGCCCTCGGCCAGCGCGAGGCGCTCGGCGACCCGGCCGACCCCGGCAGTGCCGCCGGCCGCTCCCTCGCCCACTGGCGGGACCGGCTGGCCGGGCTGCCCGACCACCTGGAACTGCCCACCGACCGGCCCCGCCCGGCCCGCGCCAGCCACAGCGGCGACGTCGTGCCGTTCGGGCTGGACGCGGACACCCACCGGCTCGTCGCCGACCTGGCCAGGAAGCTGCGCGCCACCCCGTTCATGGTCGTCCACGCGGCCCTCGCCGCCCTGCTCACCCGGATCGGCGCGGGCACCGACACCGTGCTCGGCACCCCGGTCGGAGGCCGCGCCGGGCACCGGCTCGACGACGCCGTGGGCTTCTTCGTCAACACCCTGGTGCTGCGCACCGACACCGGCGGCGACCCGTCCTTCACGGAGCTCGTGCGCCGCGCCCGCGCCACCGACCTGGACGCCTACGCCCACCAGACGCTCCCCTTCGAACTGCTGGTGGAGGCGCTGCGGCCGCCCAGGTCACTGGGACGGCACCCGCTCTTCCAGACCATGCTCGTCTTCGAGGACCGCCGCCCGGCCGCCTTCGAACTGGACCGGGTCCAGGTGGAGACGACCGAACTGCGGCTGCCCGTCTCCCGGTTCGACCTCGTCTTCGGCTTCACCGAGGAGTTCGCCCCGGACGGTGGCCCCGCCGGACTGCGCGGCACGCTGGAGTACAGCACCGACCTGTTCGACCCGGTCACCGCCGAACGCCTCACGGGCCGCCTGTGCGCCCTGCTGCGCGACGCCGTCGCCGACCCCGGCCGCCCGCTGAGCCGCCTCGCGCTGCTGCCCGACTCCGAACGCGCCCTGCTGCGCACGCTGTCCACCGGGGCCGCGGACGCGGAGCCCACCCCCTTCCTGGACGCCTTCGCGGCCCAGGTCCGACTGCGCCCCGACGCCGTCGCCGTACGCCACGAGGGCACCGGGATCAGCTACGCCCGGCTCGACGCCCGCAGCAACCGGCTCGCCCGGCTGCTGCGGGAGCGCGGGGCCGGGCAGGACACGGTGGTGGCGCTGGCGATGCCGCGCTCACCGGAGTTCGTGGTCACCCTGCTCGCCGTGGTCAAGGCGGGCGCCGCCTATCTGCCGGTCGACCCCGGGCATCCGGCCGACCGCATCCGGTTCATGGTCGAGGACGCCGCCCCGGTGTGCGTGGTGGCCTCCGACGAGGTGGCGGAACTGCTGGCGCCGGGCACCGCGACGGTCCCCATGGACCCGGACCTCGACGGCTACGACGACACGCCCCTCACCCACCCCGGCGGGCTCGCCCCCGGCCGGCTGCTGTACGTCATCTACACCTCCGGGTCCACCGGCCGCCCGAAGGCGGTCGCGTTCCCCATGGATGCCTTCGAGAACCTGCTGGCCTGGCACGCCCGGGTCATCGGGGACGAACCGGGCCGCGTCACCGCCCAGTTCGCCTCGCTCGGCTTCGACCCCGCGCCGCAGGAGATCCTCTCGGCGCTCGGCTCGGGCAAGACCCTCGCGGTGCCCCGCGAGGAGGTGCGGCGCAGCCCGGCCGACCTGGTCCGCTGGATGGCGCGGGAGAACGTCTCCGAACTCTTCGCGCCCACGGCCGTCATCCACGGCCTGTGCGAGGAGGCGCTGGAGCAGGGGCTCGATCTGCCCGCCCTCACCGATGTCGCCCAGGGCGGCGAACCCCTCACCGTCAGCCCCGCCATGCGCCGCTTCTTCGGCACCGGCCGCCGGCTGCACAACCTCTACGGCCCCACCGAGACCCACGCGGCCACCGCCCACCTCCTGGACGGGGACGCCGCCGGCTGGCCCGCCACCTCGCCCATCGGCATCCCGCTCGACCACCTCACCTGCCACGTCCTGGACGCCCGCCTCGCCCCCGTACCGCTCGGCAGCGAGGGCGAGCTGTTCGTGGGTGGTGCCGGGGTGGCCCGCGGATACGCCGGGCGGCCGGGGCCGACGGCGGAGCGGTTCGTGCCCGACCCCTTCGGCGAGCCGGGATCGCGGCTGTACCGGACCGGCGACGTGGTGCGCCACCGCCCCGACGGGTTGCTGGAGTTCGTCGGCAGACGCGACTTCCAGGTCAAGCTGCGCGGCTTCCGGGTCGAGCTGGGCGAGGTGGAGGCCGCGCTGAGCGCGGGGCCCGGAGTGGGCCAGTCGGTCGCTGTGGTCCGGGAGGACGAACCCGGCGACCGCCGGCTGGTGGGATACGTGGTCCCCGCCGACGCCGACGTCAGGGCGGTCCGCGAGGCGGTCGCCGCCCGGCTGCCGTCCTTCATGGTGCCGTCCGCCGTGGTCGCGCTGGACGCGCTGCCCCTGACGGTGAACGGCAAGGTCGACCGGGCCGCGCTGCCCCGCCCGCGTGTCGTGGGCGGCGGCCTCTCAGCCGGCCGGACGCTCTCCGACGCCGAGACCGGACTGTGCCGCATCTTCGCCGAGGTGCTCGGCGCCGACCAGGTCGGGCCGGACGACGACTTCTTCGCGCTCGGCGGCCACTCCCTGCTCGCGACCCGCCTGGTCAACCGGGTCCGGTCCGCGCTCGGCCGGGAGGTCCCGATCGCCGCCGTCTTCGAGGCACCCACCCCCGCCGCCCTCGCCGCGCGGCTGGGCTGACTTCCCGCACTCCCGCGCCGGGCTCTGGCACGCCCGCCCTTGTGAAATGCCGTGATTCGGAGGAACTGTGTCAACCATTTCCCGCCGTCGCGCACGCGGTGGCTCCATCGAGGTGGACGACGCCTGGCAGGGCCGCACCCTCCCCGCCCTGGTGCGGGGCGACTCCAGCGCCGACCTGACCGCCTGGCTGGCCGGCAACAAGGCCACCGTGGACGGCCTCGCCCACCGGGCCGGCGCCGTCCTCTTCCGGGGCTTCGGCATCGACACCCCGGAGAAGTTCCGCGCGTTCATGGAGGCCCTCTCCACCGACGTGCTCGGCTACGGCGAGCGCTCCTCACCCCGGCACGAGGTCACCGAGGGCGTCTACACCTCCACCGACCACCCCGCCGACCAGCACATCGCCCTGCACAACGAGCAGTCGTACACCCTGGACTGGCCGCTCAGGATCGTCTTCTGCTGCCAGCGCGAGGCCACCCGGGGCGGGCGCACCCCGCTGGCCGACAGCAGGCGGGTGCTCGCCCGCCTCTCGCCGGACACCGTCGGGCGGTTCCGCGAGCGCGGGGTGCGCTACGTGCGCAACTACGTGCCCGGCATCAGCCTCACCTGGCAGGAGGCCTTCCAGACCGAGCGGCGCGAGGAGGCCGAGGCGTACTGCGAGCGCAATGGCATCTCCTGGTCCTGGGTCGACGGCGACCAGCTGCGCACCTGGCAGAGCAGGCCCGCGATCCACCGGCACCCGCTCACCGGCGACGAGACCTGGTTCAACCACGCCCTGTTCTTCCACAACTCCACCCTGCCCCGGGAGGTCGGCGACGGCCTGCTGTCGGCGCTGGGCGAGGAGAACCTGCCGTACCACACCTTCTACGGGGACGGGCAGCGCATCGAGGACGAGGTGGTCGAGGAGATCCGCGCCGCCTACGCCGAGGAGACCACCGGCTTCGACTGGCGCCAGGGCGACGTCCTGGTGGTGGAGAACATGCTCTCCGCCCACGCCCGCGAGCCGTTCGAGGGCCCGCGCCGCATCCTCGCCGCCATGGCCGACCCCCGCTCCGCCGCCACCACCGGCGGTGAGCGATGAGCGCGGGACCCGTGCGGCGCGCCCGCCGCACCACCGTCGAACCCGTCACCACGTCCTTCCTGGACGGTGACTTCGGGATGGTCGTCGAGTCCCGGTTCCCCGAACTCGACCTCGTCAGCCACCTCGACGCCAACCGCGCACAGGTCACCGAGCACCTCGACCGGCACGGCGCCGTCCTCTTCCGGGGCTTCTCCGTGCCGGACCCCGACCACTTCGGCCGGGCCGCCCGCGTCGTCGGCCCCGAACTCCTCGGCTACCTGGAGCGGGCCGCGCCCCGCAACGAGGTCGCCGACAAGGTCTTCACCTCCACGGAGTTCGCCTCCGACCAGACCATCCCGCTGCACCACGAGATGTCGTACTCCCACAACTGGCCCAGCAGGCTGTACTTCTACTGCGACCTGCCCGCCGAGACCGGCGGCGCCACCCCGCTCGCCGACGAGCGGAAGGTCACCCCGCTGATCCCGGCGGAGGTCCGCGAGCGCTTCCAGCGGCACGGCGTGCTCTACGTCCGCAACTACGGCGACGCCCTCGACCTGCCCTGGCACGAGGTGTTCCAGAGCACCGACCGGGCCGACGTCGAGGCGTACTGCCGGCAGTCGGCCACCGGCTTCGAGTGGACCGGCGACGGCGGCCTGCGCACCCGGGCCGTCCGCCAGGTCACCGCCCGGCACCCGCGCACGGGCGAGGAGGTGTGGTTCAACCACGTCCACCTCTTCCACTCCTCCAACATGCCGCCGGAGGTCCGCGAGGCCCTCCTGCGCGAGTACGGCCCCGAGGGCCTGCCGCGCAACGTCCACTACGGCGACGGCACCCCCATCGAGGACGAGGTCGCCGCCCTGATCCGCGGGCTGTACGAGGAGGCGGCCGTCTCCTTCCCCTGGCGGCGCGGCGACGTGCTGATGGTGGACAACTTCCTCGCCACCCACGGCCGCGCCCCCTTCACCGGCGAACGCCGCACCCTCGTCGCCATGTCCGACCTCTACGTGAATCGAGACGTCCTGTGACCACGGTCGACAGTTACCGGCTCTCCGCCCAGCAGCGGCGGCTGTGGGCCGACGCCCCGAAGGACCGGGTCGGCGCGAGGGTCCGCCTCGCCGGGCCCCTGGACCCCGCGCGGCTGCGCGCCGCCGTCGCCGCGCTGGTCGCCCGGCACGAGACCCTGCGCCTCGACATCGGCGACCTCACCGGCACCGGGCTGCCCGTGCAGGTCGTCCGCGACGACGCCACCGCCGACGTGCACCCGGCCGACGGCGCCCCGGACGGCGAGGCCCCGCTGCGGGTCGTGTACGGCCCGGACGAACTGGCCCTGGACGCCTCGGTGCTGATCGCCGACCCCGAGAGCCTGCGCGTCCTGCTCACCGAGCTCGCCGCCTGCTACGGCGGCGCCGCCCCGGTGGAGGACGAGGACCGCACCCAGTTCCTCGACGTCGTGGAGTGGCAGAGCGAGCAGGACCGCGCCGACCTGCCCGCCGACCCCGCCGCCCTGACCGCGCTCACCCTGCCCGCCCAGGCCCCCGGCGTGACCGGGGACGAGCCGGTGGGGGAGTACCGCGCCGCATGCCCCGCCCCCGACGGGGACGACGCGGCCCGCGCGCTCGCCGCCTGGGTCACCGCGCTCGGCCGGTACGCCGACGCCGAGACGCTCGCCCTCGCCCTGCACGACGACGGCCGGTCCGTCGACGGCACCCAGGGCGTCGTGGGCCCGCTCGCCGCCCCCGTCCGCTGCGAGGTCCCCCGTGACCTCACCGCCGAGGCCGCCGCCGAGCTGCTCGCCCAGGTCCGCTCCCGCAGCCTGCGCGTCACCCCGCTCGACCATTCCGTGGCCGCCGGCTTCACCCACGTGAGCGCCGCCGACCCCGGCCCGCTGGCCGCGCTCGGCGCCACCGGGGCCACCCTGGACGCACCCCGCCCCGAGGCCCCGCTGCACCTGACCTGCACCCGCGACGGCGCGACCCTGCGCCTCGCCCTCACCGCCGACCCCGCCGTGGCCGACCCGGCGGCCGCCGGGCTCCTGCTCGGCGCCGTCACCGCCCAGCTCACCGGCGGGCGCCCCGAGGACGCCGAGGCCGCGCTGCTGGCCGGATGGGAGGGCACCGCCGCCCCCCTCGGCGAGCACACCCTGCTGGGCCTGCTGGACGCGGGCGTCTCCGGTGCCGACCCGGCGCGCACCGCCGTCGCCGCCCCCGACGCCACCCTCACCTTCGGCGAACTCGACGACGCCGCCGCCTCGGTGACCGCGCGCCTGCGCGAACACGGCGTCGGCCCCGGTGACCGCGTCGTCGTCCTCGGCGAGCGCTCCGCCGTCACCGTCGCCGCCTTCCTCGGCGTGCTGCGCGCCGGAGCGGTGTACGTCCCGCTCGACCCGGCCCACCCGGCGCCCTGGCTGCGCCGCCTCGCGGCCACCGTCGACGCCTCGCTCGCCGTCGCCCCCAAGGGCTCCGCCGCCCTGCGCGGCCTCGCCGGCGCCCTGCCGACCCTCGAACTCGACGCGCCCGCCGCGACCGGCGCCACCGCCGCGCCGCACCCGGTCACCCCCGGCGACCCGGCGTACGTCATCTTCACCTCCGGCTCCACCGGCACGCCCCGCCCGGTCGTCGTCGGACACGGCAGCGCCGCCCACCTCTTCGACGCCCTCGAAGCCACCGTGTACGCGGACGCCGCCGAGGACCTGACGGTCGCCGTCAACGCCTCCTTCGGCTTCGACGCCTCCATGAAGCAGCTGATCCAGCTCGCCGCCGGGCGCTCCCTGTGCCTGGTCTCCGAGGAGACCCGCCGCGACGTGCCCGCGCTGCTGCGCGAACTCGCCCACCGGGGCGCCGACGTGCTCGACTGCACCCCCTCCCACCTGCGGCTCGTCCTCGACCACCGGGCCAGCGGCCAGCGGCTGCCCGGCCTGCTGCTGATCGGCGGTGAGCCGGTGGACGCCGGGCTGTGGCAGCGGGTGGCCGAACTGGAGGGCGTACGCGCCGTCAACGTCTACGGGCCCACCGAATGCACCGTCGACGTCACCGCGGCCCCCGTCACCGCGGACACCGAGCCCTCCATCGGCCGCCCCCTGCCCGGCTTCCGGGTCCGGGTGCTGGACGCCGCCGGACGGCCCGTACCACCGGGCGTCCCCGGCGAACTCTTCGTCACCGGACCGCAGGTGGCGCAGGGCTACTGGGGCGACCCGGAGGCCACCGAGGCCCGCTTCACGACCGTGGACGGAGTGCGCGGCTACCGCACCGGCGACCGGGTGCGCCTCCTGCCCGACGGCCGCCTCGCCCACCTCGGACGCGCCGACGAACAGCTCAAGATCAACGGCTACCGCGCCGAGCCCGCCGAGATCGCCGCCGTGCTCGCCCAGCACCCCGCCGTCGCCCAGGCTGTGGCCGACTGGCGGGCGGACGAGAAGTCCGGCACCGGCACCCTCGTCGGCTACGCCGTGCCCCGCCGCGCCACCGGACGCCCGCTGAACGTCGAGGACATCGCCGGCATCAACCCGCACGAGACGCGCTACCTGTTCGACGAGATCTTCGTCCAGCAGACCTATCTGCGCGGCGGGATCACCCTGCGCGAGGACGCGGTCGTCGTCGACGTCGGCGCCAACATCGGCATGTTCTCGCTCTTCGTGGACCGGGCCTGCCCCGGCGCCCGCATCCTCGCCTTCGAGCCGCTGCCCGAGGCCCACGCCCGCCTCACCGAGAACCTCCGCCACCGCACCGGCCCCACCGAGATCTTCGGGTTCGGTCTCTCCGACCGCGAGCAGTCGGCCGCGTTCACCGTCTACCCCGGCTACTCCATGATGTCCGGCCAGGCCGAGTACGCCGACCCGGAGGCCGAGATCGCGCTCGTCCAGACCTTCCTGGAGAACCAGCGCGACGACGAACTCCTCGGCGAGGTCTCCGAGATCCTCGCCGACCGCTTCACCCCGCGCGAGGAACAGGCCCGGCTGCGCCGGCTGTCCGACGTGCTCACCGAGACCGGGGTCGACCGCATCGACCTGCTGAAGATCGACGTGCAGCGCGCCGAACAGGACGTGCTGCGCGGCCTGGACGACGCACACCTCGCCAAGGTCCAGCAGATCGCCATGGAGGTCCACGACGACACCGGCGCCGCCCCGCACGGACGGCTCGCCGAGATCGCCGGGCACCTGCGCGGACACGGCTTCGAGGTCTTCTGCGAGCAGGACGAACTCCTCACCGGCACCGACCGGTTCACGCTGTGCGCGGTCCGCCCCGAGTACCGGGACGACCCCCGCCCGGCCGCCGAGCCGCCCGTCGCCGTGCCGGACGCCGCCCTGCTGCGCCAGTGGCTCGCCCAACGGCTGCCCGAGCCCCTCGTACCGGCCACCGTGGTCCTGCTGGACGCCCTCCCGCTCACCGTCAACGGCAAGATCGACCGGGCCGCGCTCCCCGCGCCCGAGCGGCCCCGGACCACCGCCCGGCCCGCCACCGCCACCGAACGCGCCCTCATCACCATCTGGGAGGAGGTGCTCGGCCGGGAGAACATCGGCGTCGAGGACAACTTCTTCGCCATCGGCGGCGACTCCATCCGCGCCATCCGGATGCGTGCCTCGGCCGTGAAGGCCGGCCTGTCCTTCCCGCTGCGGGACGTGTTCCGCAACCAGACCGTGCGCGCGCTCGCCGCCGGCATCGAGGGCACCCAGGCCGCGGCACCGGCCGCCGGAGCGCCCTTCGCGCTGCTCGACCCGGCCGACCGGGCGCTGGTCCCGGCGGGCGTGAGCGACGCCTACCCGCTCACCGCCCTCCAGCTCGGCATGGTCTACCTCGGCGAACTCTCCGAGGGCGACGGGCACGCGTACCACGTCGTCACCGTCGACACCGTCGAAGGGCCCTGGGCGCCCGAGGCGACGGCCGCCGCCGCCGAGGACCTCACCGCCGCGCACGACATCCTGCGCACCTCCTTCGACCTGGCCGCGTTCAGCCGCCCGATGCAGCTCGTGCACGAGCGGGCCACCGTGCCCGTGCGCACCGAGGACCTCACGGGCCTGCCCGAGGAGGAGCGGCGGCGCCGGGTGCGCGAGGTCGTGGACGCCGAGAAGGCCACCCCCTTCGACTGGCGCGCCCCCATGCTGCGCCTGCACGCCCTGCGCACCGGCGAGCACACCTACGAGCTGGTGCAGACCCACTTCCACGGCGTGCTGGACGGCCTCAGCCTGCACCTGATGACCAGCGAACTGCTGGCCCGCCTCGACCACCACCGGTCCGGCACCCCGGCCCCCGCGACCGGACCGGTGCTGCCCTACCGGCGCCACGTCGAGGCCGAACTCGCCGCCCGCGAGGACACCGGCACCCGCGCCTTCTGGCGCGACACCCTGGCCGGCGCGCACCCCCTGCGGCTCGCCGGGGAACACGTCCCCGCCATCGGCACCTCCCGCGTGCTGGAGCCCGCCGGAGCCACCGCCGGCGCACTGGACGAGGCCGCGCGCCTCGCCGGGGTGCCGGTGAAATCGCTGCTGCTCGCCGCGCACGTCCGCGCGCTCGCCGCCGCGTTCGGCACCGACGGCGCCGGCGAGGTCGTCACCGGCCTGGTGGTCAGCGCCCGGCCCGCCGAGGAGGGCGGCGACCGCACCCTCGGCCTGTTCCTCAACACCCTCCCCGTCCGCACCGACCCCGGCGCGCCCGGACTCGCGGGAAGGCTCTGGGAGTACGAGCGGTCCCTCATGGGCCACCACCTGATGCCGCTCGCCGACATCCAGCAACTCGCGGGATCAGGACCGCTGTTCGACTCCTTCTTCAACTTCACCCGCTTCACCGGCATCGCCCCCGCCACGGACGGCTCGCGCGTGGTCTCCGAGCACGACGACACCGTCGACGTCGGGTTCGCCCTCGCCTCCAACGCCGACATCGGCCCGGCGGGCGCCCGGCTCGTCGTGCAGTACGACGCGGCCGCCCTGCCCGCCGAGCGGATCGACGCCTACGCCGACCGGCTGCGCGCCGAGGTCGAGGCACTGGCAGCACACCGGGACGACAGCACGGAGGACGCCCGATGACCATCGTTCCGCGCCACACCCGCCGCCGTACCCCCGTCGCGGCCGCGCCCGAGGACGCCCACGGCCCCGACCGGCCGCTGTCGCTGCCGCAGCAGCAGCTCTGGTTCATGGACCGGGTGCAGCCCGGCGGCTCGCTCTACAACCTGCCCGTCGTGCTGCGGCTGCGCGGCGCGCTCGACGTCGGTGTGCTCCAGCGCTGCCTGCGGCAGATCGTCGCCCGGCACGAGGTGCTGCGCACCCGCTTCCCCGACCGCGACGGCGTCCCCGTGCAGGTCACCGCGGCCGGCGCCCATGTGCCGCTGCCCGTGCACGACCTGTCGGCCGCCCCCGCCGAGGAGCGCGAGGACCTCCTGCGCAAGCTCGTCACCGAGGAGACCCACGCGCCCTTCGACCTCGCCGGGGGGCCCGTCCTGCGGGCCGCCCTGGTGCGCGCCGGCGCCACCGACCACGTGCTGGTGCTCACCTTCCACCACATCGTCTTCGACGGCTCCTCCTGCGGTGTCCTCCTCGCCGAACTGGGCGAGCTGTACAGCGCGCACACCGAGGGCCGCGAACCCCGGCTGCCCACGCTGAACCTCCAGTACGCCGACTGGGCCGAGTGCAGCCGCGCCACCGACACGACCGGGCAACTGCGCTACTGGCAGGAGCGGTTCGCCACCCCGCCGCCCACCCTCCAGCTCCCCGCCGACCGGCCCCGGCCCGCCGTGCAGAGCTACCAGGGCGCCGCCGCCCCCTTCGAGGTGGGCGCGGACCTCACCGCGGCCGTCGAGCGGCTGGCGGAGGAGGAGGGCGTCACCCCGTTCGCCGTCATGCTCTCCGCCTTCTTCGTGCTGCTCGCCCGCTACACCGGCCAGCACGACCTGGCCGTCGGCGTGCCCGTCGTCCGCCGTCCCGAACCCGACCTCGACCCGCTGATCGGCTGCTTCGTCAACACCCTGGCGATCCGCGCCGACGTGGACCCGGCCGCCGGGTTCCGCCCGCTGCTCGCGCAGGTGGCCGAGTCGGTGTACGCGGCCTTCGAGAACATGGACGTCCAGTTCGACGACGTGGTCCGGGTGGTCGAGCCCGAGCGCGACCCCAGCTACTCCCCGCTGGTGCAGGCCAGCTTCGGCATGCTCGCCGCCGGGCAGACCGGCGAGCTGACCCTGCCGGGGCTCACCGCCGAACTGCTGGAGGACGAGCGGCTCACCTCCAAGTTCGACCTCAGCCTTGACCTCATCCAGAAGGGCGACGGCTTCCAGGGCGAACTGGAGTACGCGACCGACCTGTTCGACGCGGCCACCATGCGCCGCGCCGCCGGACACTGGCTGCGCCTGCTGACCGGGCTGGTCGCCGCGCCCGACGCCCCCGTGGCCACCGTGCCCCTGCTCACCGCGGAGGAGGAGAGCCGCCAGCTCCGCGACTGGAACGACACCGCGTCCCCCGTCGGTGACGTGACCACCATGCACGCCCTGTTCGAGGCGCAGGCGGCCCGCACCCCCAACGCCCTCGCCGTGGTCAAGGGCGAGGACCGGCTGACCTACGCCGAGCTGGACCGCCGCGCCAACCGGCTCGCCCATCTGCTCCGGCGGCGCGGAGTGCGCGCCGAGACCCCGGTCGGCGTCTGCATGGAACGCGGCACGGACACCGTCGTCGCCTTCCTCGGCGTGCTCAAGTCGGGCGGCGTGTACGTGCCGCTCGACCCGGAGTACCCGCGCGAGCGGCTGGAGTACATGCTGGCGCACGCGGCCGTGCCCCTGGTCGTGACCACCACCGCCACCCTGCGCGACCTGCCGCCGGTCGAGGGCGCCCTGCTGCTGGACGAGGAGGCCGCGGCGCTGGCCGGGCTGCCCGGCACCGCGCCGGACGCCGAGGTCGCCCCGGACAACCTGTCCTGCATGTTCTACACCTCGGGCTCCACCGGCACCCCGAAGTGCGCGATGGTCACGCACGCCAACTACGTCAACTACTTCCGCTTCTGGGAGTCGGCGTATCTGGGCGGCCACCCGATGCGCTCCCACCTGCAGATGACGAGCTTCGCCTTCGACATCTTCATCGCCGACGCCACCCGCGCCCTGTTCAGCGGCGCCAAGCTGGTCGTCGTCCCGCACGAGACGGTCATGTCCCCGCCGGACCTGTACCGGCTGATGGTGGCCGAGGACGTCAACAGCGCCGAGTTCATCACCCCCATCCTGGCCGCGCTGGTCGACCACCTGGAGGAGACCGGCGCCGACCTGTCCTTCCTGGACCTGCTCGTCGCCGGCAGCGACATCTGGTACGCGCGGGACTACATGCGGGTACGCGCCCTGTGCCGCCCCGACACCCAGATCGTCGCCGCCTACGGGCTCAGCGAGACCGCCATCGACAACGCCACCCTGGCCCGCGCGGAGGTGCCCGAGGTCATCGAGGGCATCGTCCCGATCGGCCGCCCCACCGGCAACAACCAGGTCTACGTCCTCAACGACCGGCTCCAGCCGCAGCCCGTCGGCGTGCCCGGCGAGCTGTACGTCGGCGGGGCCGGCGTCGGCCGCGGCTACCACCGCGACGCCTCCCGCACCGCCCAGCGCTATCTGCCCGACCCGTTCTCCCCGCAGCCCGGCGCCCGGCTCTACCGCTCCGGCGACCTCGCCCGGTACCGGCCCGACGGCGTGCTGGAGATCCTCGGCCGGATCGACAACCAGGTGAAGGTCAACGGCTTCCGCATCGAACTGGGCGAGATCGAGTCCGTGCTGCGCGCCCACCCCGACGTGGACAACGCCGTCGTGGTCGTCCACACCGCGAGCGGCACCGGGGAGACCCGCCTTGTCGGCTACGTCACCTTCGTCGCCGCCGCCCGGCCCGACCTCACCCCGTACCTGATCGACCGGCTGCCCGCCTACATGCTGCCCTCGGTGCTCGTCACCCTGGACGAGATGCCGCTGAACGCCAACGGCAAGATCAACCGGCGCGCGCTGCCCGAACCCGCCTCCGCCGCGGGACGCGCCGCCGCGGGCGGTGCGCCCCGGACCCCGGTGGAGGAGATCCTCGCCGGGATCTGGGCCGAGGTGCTCGGGCTCACCGAGGTCGGACGCTCGGACAACTTCTTCGCCCTGGGCGGCAGTTCGCTGCTGATGACCCAGGTCGTCTCCCGGATGCGCCGCGTGCTCGGCCGGGACGTGCCGCTGCGCACCCTCTACCAGCACCCGACCGTGGCCGCCCTCGCCGCCGAGCTGGCCCGCGCGGGCGACGGCCGCGCGGAACGGCCCGTCACGGCCGTCCCCCGGGACCCCGCCGGACATCCGCTCTCCTACGCGCAGGAACAGCTCTGGTTCCTCGACCGGCTCGGCGAGGGCGACGTCAGCTACAACGTCCCCGAGACCCTCCGGCTGCGCGGCCCGCTCGACACCGACGCCCTGGCGGCCGCCCTCCAGGCGCTGACCGACCGGCACGAGGCCCTGCGCACGGTGTACGTACGCGGCACCGGCGGGCGGCCCGTCCAGCTCGTCCGGGACACGGTGAGCGTGCCGCTGGGGCGCGCCGACCTCTCCGGACTGGACGGCACCACCCGCGAGGCGGCCCTGCGCGAGCTGATCCGCGCCGACGAACTGCGCGCCTTCGACCTGGAGCACGGGCCGCTGATCCGGGCCACCCTCGTCGCCACCGGCGAGGACGAGCACCTCCTGCTGCTCAACCAGCACCACATCGCCACCGACGGCTGGTCCTCCGGGCTGCTCCTGCGCGAACTGGGCGAGCTGTACACCGCGCACACCGAGTCCCGCCCGGCCGGGCTCGCCCCGCTGAGCCTGCAGTACGCCGACTTCGCGGTCTGGCAGCGCGCCTGGCTCGACGGCGAGGAGGGCCGCGCGGGACTCGCGCACTGGCGGGAACGGCTCACCGGGGCCCCCGAGACCACCACGCTGCCCCTGGACCGGCCCCGCACCCCCGCCGTCACCCGGGCCGGCGCCTCGGTCGCCTTCACGGTCCCGGACGAGGTGTACGGCGCGCTGCGCGCCTACGGCAGGGAGCGCGGCGCCACCCTGTTCATGACGCTGCTCGCCGCCTTCGACGTGCTCCTCGCCCGCGCGGGCGGCGACCCCGAACTCGTCGTCGGCACACCCGCCTCGGGCCGTACCCGGGTCGAACTGGAGCCGGTGATCGGCTTCTTCACCAACGTCCTGGCCCTGCGCACCCGCGTCGACGACGACCCCGTCTTCGCCGACCTGCTCACCCGCGTCCGGGACACCGCGCTCGACGGCTACGCCCACCAGGACGTGCCCTTCGAGCGGGTGGTGGAGGAGCTGCGCCCGCGCCGCGACCTCGGCCACAACCCCCTGTTCCAGGTGGTGTTCTCGCTGGACGACGCGGGCACCGGCACGCTCGGCCTGCCCGGCGTGGAAGCGGAGGAGGTGCGGCCCGCCTACAGCACCGCCAAGTTCGACCTGGAACTGATGCTGGAGCAGCGCGACGGCACCCTCGGCGGCACCTTCACCTACCGCACCGACCTGTTCGACGCGGCCACCGTGCAGACCCTGTGCGCGGCCTGGCTGCGGCTGCTCGGGCAGCTCGCGGCGGACACCGGGCGCCGGATCTCCGCGTACGACCTGCCCGAGCTGGCCGCGCTCGGCACCGCGCCGAAGACCCCGGCCGCGCAGGCGCCCGCCCCGGCCCCGGGGCCGCCCGGCCCGGACGGGGAGCTGCTCGGCCGGGTGATGGGCGCGCTGTGGGCCGAGGTGCTGCTCACCGACGCCGCACCGGAGCCCGGGGACGACTTCTTCGTCCTCGGCGGCCACTCGCTGCTGGTCACCCAGCTCACCTACGGCGTCGAGGACCTGCTCGGCCTCGCCGTGCCGGTGCGGGCGCTCTTCGAGAACCCGACCCTGGGCGCCTTCACCGCAGAGGTGGGCCGGCGCGCCGCCGAGGAGGGCGGCGCGGAGGGAGCCGGGGAGTTCGCGGCGCGGCTGCGCGCCCTGGCCGAGCAGATCTGACCCGCCCGACCGGGCGGCGCACGACGGGGGAGGAGCACGCGGTGATCGCGCAACTGTTTCGGGACCGGGCGGCCGGGGAGCCGGACGCCCTCGCCGTCAGCGACGGCACGACGACGCTGACCTATGGCGAACTGGCCGTGGCGGCGGAGAAGTTCGCTCGCGGCCTGGCCGGGCTGGGCGTGCGCCGGGGAGACCTGGTCGGTCTGCTCGGCGGGCGCTCGGCGGCCGGGGTGACCGCACTGGTCGGCACGGTGCTCGCGGGAGCCGCGTACCTCCCCCTCAACCCCGGCTGGCCCGCCGCCCGGCTGCGGCAGATCGGGGACCTGGCCCGGCCCCGCCTCGTCGTCCGCCTCCCGGACGCGGCCGCGGATCCGGCCCTGGGGCGGGACGTGCGCACCATGTCCGAGGTGACGGCGGCGGCCCGCGCCGCCGGTCCCGTCCCCGACGGCACCGGGGACACACCCCCGGCCTACGTCATGTTCACCTCCGGCAGCACCGGCGCCCCCAAGGGTGTCGTGGTCGAACAGCGGGGCGTGCTGCGGCTGGTGAGCGAGCCCACGCACCCCTGGCTGCCCACCGGGACACGGGCCGCCCACGGCGCCGCCCCCGAGTTCGACGCCGCCACGCTGGAGGTGTGGGGCGCGCTGCTGAACGGAGGCTCGCTGCACATCGCCGACGCGGAGACCATGGCCCGGCCCGCCGCGTACGCCGCGTTCCTGCGCCGGGAGCGGATCGGCTTCGCCTGGCTGACGGCACCCCTGTTCCACCGCATGGCCGACCACGACCCGGCCATGTTCGCGGGCCTGCGCACCCTGATGACCGGCGGTGACGTCGTCTCCCCGGGGCACGCGGCAGCGGTGCTCGCCCACTGCCCCTCCCTGGCCCTCTACAACGGCTACGGGCCCACCGAGAACACCGTCTTCACCACCGTGCACCGCGTCACCGCCCCCGTCCCCGACCCGCTGCCCATCGGCCGGGCCGTGGCGGGGACCGAGCTGTACGTGTGCGACCAGGCCGGGCAGCCGGTGCCGGACGGCACCGAGGGCGAACTGTGGACGGGCGGCGCCGGGCTGGCCCGCGGCTACCTCGGCGACCCCGCACTCACGGCGGCCCGCTTCCCGGGCGGCCGCTACCGCACCGGCGACCTGGTCACCCGCGACGCCGACGGAGTGGTCCGCTTCCACGGACGCGCCGACCAGCAGGTCAAGATCCTCGGCAACCTGGTGGAACCCGCCGAGGTCACCGCCGCCCTGCTCGCCCTGCCCGGCGTGCGCCAGGCCCACACCGTCGCCGTCCGCGACGAGACCGGGGAGGCCCGGCTGAGCGCCTACGCCGTCACCGGCGCCGACCCCGGCGCCCTGCGCACGGCGCTCGCCGAGCGGCTGCCCCGCTACCTGCTCCCCGCCCACCTCACCGTCCTGGACCGGCTGCCGCTGAAGGCCAGCGGCAAGGTCGACACCGCCCTGCTGCCCGCGCCCCGGACGCACGAGGACACCCCGGCTGCGGACGAACTGACCGGGCTGTGGGCCCGGGTGCTCGGCCAGGACCCGGCCGCCATCGGCCCCGACAGCGACTTCTTCGCCCTCGGCGGCGACTCCGTACGCCTCGGGGTGCTGCTGGACCGGATCGAGGCCCGCCTCGGCCGCAGGCTCGGCTTCCGCGAGGTCTACGCGGCCCCCACCCCGGCCGGGATGCGCGCCCTGCTCGCCCACCCGGGGGAGGCCACCGTGCCCGTGCCGCGCGGCACCGGGCGCACCGGGCCCGCGCACCCCGCCCAGCGCGGGCTGTACGCGCTCTGGCAGGCGGACCCGGACTCGGTGGCCTACAACATCCCGCTGCGCCTGGACTTCGCAGCGCCCCTCGACCCCGAGCGGCTCCAGGCCGCGCTGGACGCCCTGGCGGACCGGCACGAGGCCCTGCGCACACGGCTCACCGCCGACACGGACGGCATCCGGCAGGAAGTCCTCGACGGCGTCACCGTACGACTCGAACCGGTCGACACCGAGGGCGAGTTCGTGCGCCCCTTCGACCTCGCCGCGCCCCCGCTGCTCCGCGCCCGCCTGGCCGGCGAACGGCGGCTCCTGCTCGATCTGCACCACACCGTGGCGGACGGCGTCTCGGTCCGCGTCCTCGTGCGGGAACTGCTCGTCCTGCTCGCCGGGCGGACGCCCCCGCCCGTGCCGCTGCGCTGGCTGGACGCCGCCCGCTGGTGCGCCGGACGCGACGACGACCTCGGCCACTGGCTGACCGCGCTCGCCGGGGCGCCCGGCGGCGGCACCCTGCCCACCGACCGGCCGCGCCCCCCGCGCCCCACCGACGCCGGGGGCCGGGTGCGCCGCGACCCGGTCGCCGCCGACGCGGTGGAGAAGACCGCCCGCGTGCACGGCACCACCCCGTTCGTGGTGCTGCTCGCCGCCTACGCCACCGCACTGGCCCGCGTCGGCGGCCTCACCGACCTGGTGGTCGGCACCCCCGTGCACGGCCGCACCCACCACGAACTCGCTTACGTGGTAGGCATGTTCGTGCAGACCGTGCCGCTGCGGGTCCGGCTCGGCGCGGACACCACGCTCGGCGCCCTGGTCGCGGCCCTGCGCGAGAGCCACCAGGACGCGCTGGACCGGGGTGCCGTCCCCTACGACCGGCTGGTGCGCGAACTGGGCACCGCCGGGCCCGGACTGCGCGACCCGCTGATCGACGCCTTCTTCGGCCTGCAGAACCTCGACTCCTACGAGTTCGCCGAGGCCGGGCTCACCGCCTCGCTGGACTTCCTCCACCCCGGCACCACCCGCTTCGACCTCAACCTCCAGGTCCACGTCCGCCCCGACCGCCTGGTGTGCGACCTGGAGCACTCCACCGAGCTGTACGAACGGGCCTCCGCCGAGCACCTGCTGGACTCCGTCCTGCTGGCACTGGACGAGATCGCCACCGCCCCCGAGGGCCCGGTGCTGCGGCGCCCGACGGCGCGGACCTACGCCAGTGACGCCGACTTCGACTTTGGAGCAGCACGATGACCACGTTGCGCGGCAGCCAGGCCCTGAACGAGTACCCGGAGCAGACCCGGTACTGGCGGCGCTGGGCCACCGCGCTCGACGCGGCCACCCTGCTCCACCACGACCTCCTCGCGGGCACCGGCCCGGAGGAACCGGACACCGGGGTGTGGGAGCAGGACCTCGACCCCGGGGCCGTCACCCGCGCGAGCGCGCTGACCGGTGACGAGGCCACCCTGACCGAGGTGTTCGTCACCGCCGCGGCGGCCGCGGTCGCCGCGGGCGAGACCGACAGCGCCCGCGTCTGCGTCCGCACCCGCGCCGGGGACCGGGACTTCCCCGTCCTCGTCGACGTCGGCACCGACGCCCGCGCCCTGCTCACCGAGGTCCGCCGCGCCTACCGCGAGGGCGCCGCCCACCTCGACGTCCCGCCCGCGCAGGTGCTGGCCGCCGAGGGCGTCGTCCCCACCGACCTCGCGGTGCTGCCGTACACCCGGACCGGACTGCCCGACGGGATCACCGTCGGGTTCGCGGTGCGCGGCGGCAGGCTGAAGCTCACCTACCGCGCCGACCTCCTGCTGCCCGGCACCGCACGCCGCCTGGCCGCCCGGTTCGCGCGGGCCCACGCCCGCATCGCCGCCCTCGGCCCGGTGCGCGGGACACCGGACGCCGCGGAGGCGGAGCCGGTCGAGCGGGCCAACCGCACCGCCCGCGACCACGGGCCCGCCGTCCTGCTGCACGAGTTCGTCCAGCACGCCGCCGCCCGGCACCCCGGCCGGCCGGCCGTGCTCGACGGGGACGGCCTGACCTACGCCGAGTTCAACGCCCGCGCCAACCGGCTCGCCCGCCGGCTGCGCGAGCTGGGCGCCGGACCCGGCGAGATCGTCGCCGTCGCGCTGCCCCGCGGCCCCGAGGCGCTGACCGCCTTCCACGCCGTGCTCAAGGCGGGCGCCGCCTACCTGCCCGTCGACCCGGCGCTGCCCGAGGCGCGCCGCCGCCACATGGTCACCCACAGCGGCGTCCGGATCGCCGTCGGCGCCGACTGCCCCGGCGCCGCCCACCTCGTGGACCCCGCCGACCCCGCGCTCGGCGCGCTCGACGGCACCGACCTGCCCCCGCTCGCCACCGGACGCGACCTCGCCTACGTCATCTACACCTCCGGCTCCACCGGCCGCCCCAAGGGCGTCATGGTGGAACACCGGGCGATCGTGAACCGGCTGCGCTGGATGCAGCGGCAGTACCCACTGACCCCCGCCGACGTCGTCCTGCACAAGACGCCCACCGCGTTCGACGTCTCCCTGTGGGAGATCTTCTGGTGGGCGCTCGCCGGCTGCGCGGTGACCACCCTGCCCTCCGGCGACGAACGCGACCCGGCCGCCCTCGCCGCCCGCATGACCGAACACGGCGTGACCACCGTGCACTTCGTGCCCTCCATGCTCCAGGCGTTCCTCGCGCACTGCGCCGAGGGCACCGCGCCCGCCGGGCTCGGCCGGATCTTCGCCAGCGGCGAGGCGCTGCCCGCCGACGCGATACCCGCCCTCGCCCGCGCCTTCCCCGGCCCCGGCGCCCCGGCGCTGATCAACCTCTACGGGCCGACCGAGGCCGCCGTCGACGTCACCCACCACGACTGCACCGGCCACGACCCGCGCCGCCCGGTCCCGCTCGGCACCCCCATCGACAACATCCGGCTGCGCGTCCTCCTGCGCGACGGCAGCCCCGCCCCGGTCGGCGTCCCCGGCGAGCTGTACCTGAGCGGCACCGGCCTGGCCCGCGGCTACCTCGGCGCCCCCGGACTCACCGCCGAACGCTTCGTTCCCGACCCCACCGCGCCCGGCGAGCGCTCCTACCGCACCGGGGACGCCGCCCGCTGGCGGGAGGACGGCACGGTGGAGTACCTGGGCCGCCTCGACGACCAGGTGAAGGTGCGCGGCCACCGCATCGAACCCGGCGAGATCGAGCACGCCCTCGCCGCCCTGCCCGGCGTCACCGAGTGCGCGGTGGCCCTGCGCGAGGGCGCCCTGTGCGCGTACGTCGTGTCGGCGCGGCCCGACCCGGACGCGCTGCGCGCCGGGCTGGCCCGGCAGCTGCCCTCCTACATGGTCCCGGCCCGGTTCGTCCCCGTCCCGGCGATCCCGCGCACCCCCAACGGCAAACGGGACCTGAAGGCCCTCGCCGCGCTGCCGGCGGGCTCCGGCTCCGGCACCGGCCGGGTGGCCCCGCGCACCCCACTGGAGGAGGAGCTGGCCCGGATCTTCGCCGCCGCGCTAGGCCGCGAGGACCTCGGGACCACGGACAACTTCTTCGAACTCGGCGGCGACTCCATCAAGTTCATCGGCGTCCTGGCCGCCGCCCGCCGCGCCGGGCTCGACTTCACCTTCCAGGAGCTGTTCGCCCACCCCACCGTCGCCCTGCTCGCCCCCCTGGTCCGCCGCAGCGCACCCGGCACCCCCGAGACCCCGGCCCCCTTCCCCGGCCTGCCGGCCGCCGACCGGGCCGCGCTGCCCGCCGGTGCCGAGGCCGCCTACCCCCTCTCCAGCCTCCAGGCCGGGCTGCTCTACGAGATCGCCACCCGCGACGCCGCCGTGTACCACGACGTCTCCGGCTACCGCTACGACGCCCCGCTGGACCCCGCCCTCTTCCTGCGGGCCGCCGCCGAGGCCGCGCGGACGCACCCCATGCTGCGCACCTCCTTCCACACCACCGGCTTCTCCCGGCCCGTCCAGGTCGTCCACCGCGACGCCCCCGACTGGTGCGCGGTCGTCGACCTCACCGGCCAGGACGCCGACGCCCAGCGCGCCTACCTGGAGCGGGCCGGAGCCGCGGAACTCGCCACCGGCTTCCCCGAGGGCACCGTCGGCCCCGTACGGATGCGGCTCGTCCTGCTCGGCGGCGACCGCCACCACCTGCTGCTCAGCTACCACGCCGCCGCCCTCGACGGCTGGAGCGTCAACCGGCTCCTCTACGACCTGTTCGACCTCTGCCTCGGCAGCACCGGCCAGGACGGCCCGCCCGGCACCGGGTACGAGGAGTTCGTCGCCCTGGAGCAGCGGGCCGTCGACTCCGCGCGCGACCGGGACTTCTGGCTCGGCCGGCTCGACGGCGCCGACGCCACCACCCTGCCCCGCACCCCCGGCGCCGCCCTCGACCCCGCCGAGACCGTCCGCACCCTCGACGTCCCCCTCGACGCGGACCTCGGCACCGCCCTGCTCGCCACCGCCGCCCGGCTCGGCGTCCCCCTCAAGTCCGTGCTGCTCGCCGCGCACAGCGCCGTGCTCTCCTTCGCCGCCGGACGCGACGACATCACCACCGGCTACGAACACAGCGGCCGCCCCGAACGGCAGGACGCCGAGCGCACCCTCGGCCTCTTCCTCAACACCCTCCCCTTCCGCGTCCGCACCGACGCGGCCAGCTGGGCCGAGCTGGTCCGGCGGGTCTACGACGAGGAGGGCGCGCTCCTGCCGCACCGCCGCTACCCCCTGGGCGAGACGACCAGGCACCTGCGCCGCCCGCTGTTCGAGGCCGTCTTCAACTTCACCCACTTCCACGTCCTCGGCGCCCTCGCCCGCCGCCACGGCGCCCGGCTGCGGCGGGTCTCCGTGCACAGCCAGACCGAGTTCCCGCTGCGCGCCGAGTTCTCCCGCGACGCCCTCGACGACTCCGTGGCCCTGCAACTCCACTACGACGGCTCGGTCTTCGACCGGGCCGGGGCGGCACGCTTCGGCGGCTACTACCTGCGCGCGCTGCGAGCCCTGGCCGCCGACCCCGACGCCGCGCCCTTCGCCCGCACCTTCATGAGCGAGGAGGAACGCGACTGGCTCGCCCGGCACCGGTCCGGTCCCGTCCGGGAGGTGCCCGGCGCCACCCTGCTCGACCGGTTCGCCGGCACCGCCGCCCGCCACCCCGACCGCACCGCCGTCGGCCACGGCACCGCGACGCTCACCTACGCCGAACTCGACCGCGTCTCCGACCGGCTGGCGCACGCCCTTACCGCGCGCGGCGCCGGACCCGGTGACGTGGTCGCGGTGCGCATGCCGCGCGGGCTGCCCTGGGCGGTGACCCTGCTCGGCGTCATGAAGGCGGGCGCCGTCTACCTGCCGCAGGAACCCGGCGACCCCGCCGACCGGCTCCGGCACGCCGTGACCCGCAGCGGCTGCCGCCACGTCGTCACCGAGGCCGAGTACACCGCCCTGCTCGCCGCGCCCGGGGCCCGGCCCGCCCGTGAACCAGGCCCCGACGACCCCGCCTACGTCATCTTCACCTCCGGCTCGACCGGCGAACCCAAGGGCGCCGTCGTCGAGCACCGCGGGATGCTCAACCACCTCCAGGCCAAGGTCGACGACCTCGCGCTGACCGGCGACGACGTGGTCTCCCAGGTCGCCTCCCAGTGCTTCGACATCTCCGTGTGGCAGCTCGTCGCCCCGTGGCTGACCGGCGGCCGCAGCGTCATCCACGACGCCGTCACCGACCCCGCCGAGTTCCTGGACACCGTCGTCGCCGAGGGCGTGAGCGTGCTGGAGGTCGTGCCCTCCCTGCTCGACGCCCTGCTCGACACCTTCGGCGGCTCCCCGCGCCAACTGCCCGACCTGCGCTGGCTGATGGTCACCGGCGAGGCGTTCGCCCCCGCCCTCTCCCGCCGCTGGTTCGCCGCGTTCCCCGACATCCCGGTGGTCAACGCCTACGGGCCCACCGAGGCGTCCGACGACATCACCCACCACGTCCTGCGCGGCCCCGCGCACACCGAACGCGTCCCCGTGGGCACCCCGGTCATCAACACCACCCTGCACGTCCTCGCCGAGAACGGCACCCCGGTCCCGCCCGGCACCCTCGGCGAGATCCATGTGACGGGCCCCTGCGTCGGCGCCGGATACGTGGGCGACCCCGAGCGCACCGCGGCCGCCTTCCCCGCCAACACCCTGGACACCACCTCCGCCCGCGCCTACCGCACCGGCGACCTCGGCCGCTGGCTGCCCGACGGCACCCTGGACTGCGTCGGCCGCCGGGACCAGCAGGTCAAGCTGCGCGGCCACCGCGTCGAACTCCCCGAGATCGAGCAGGCGCTGACCCGGCTCGACGGCGTCGACCAGGTCTTCGCCGAGGTCCGCCGGCACGGCGGGCGTACCGTGCTCGCCGTCTGGTACACCGGCACCGCCGAGCCCGACCTCGGCCGGCTGCGCGAGGAGGCCGCCCGGCTGCTCCCCGCCTACATGCTGCCCGACGTGGTGGCCCGGCTGGAGAGAGTGCCGCTCAACCGCAACGGCAAGGCCGACCGCAACGCCCTGGCCGCCCGCCCGCTGCCCGTGCTCACCGCCCGCACCCCCGAACCGCCCGCCGACGACACCGAACGCGCGATCGTCCGGCTGTTCGCCCAGGCGCTGGGCGTGCCCGAGGAGTCCGTCGGCGCCAACGACGACTTCTTCGACCTCGGCGGCCACTCCCTGGCCGCGATGACGGTGGCCGCCCGCTCCGAGGGCCTGGTCACCGTGCGCGGGCTGCTCCAGAGCCGTACCGCCCGCGCCCTGGCCCGCGGCGCCGCCGGCACCGGCGGGCTGCTGGTGGAGCTGGCCGACGCCCCGGACCCCGGGCTGACCGTGGTCTGCTTCCCGTACGCGGGCGGCACCCCGGTCGGCTACCTGCCGCTCGCCAAGGCGCTGCAGGACACCGGGCCGGTCCGGTTCCGCGTGCTCGACCTGCGCGAGGACGACGTACCGGCCACCGGCGCGCTGCTGCGCGACCTCGCCGCCGAGATCGGCGATCCGAACGGCCCGCTGGTCCTCCTAGGGCACTGCGCCGGGGCCGGAGCCGCGCTCGCGCTCGCCCGCGCGCTGCCCACCCCGCCGCCCGTCGTCCTGTTCGGCAAGACCCTGAAGTCCACCGACCCCGCCGACCACCCCGTGACCGAGGTGAGCGCCGCTTCCGAGGAGACCGTCGCCGGATGGGTCGTACCCGGTGAGCCGGGCGCCCCCGCACCCGACACCGCGCCCGCCGTGCTCCGGGCGCTGCGCCGGGACACCGCGCTGGGCAACGCCTTCCTGCAAGAGCTGCTCACCGGCCCGAGCCGCGCCGACCACCCGCTCACCGTGGTGCTCGCCGCCGACGACCCGGTGACCCGCGACCACGAACACACCGCCGGCCGCTGGGGCCTGCTGGCCCGCACCCCGCACGTCGTCCGCACCGAGGACGGCGGCCACTACCTCAACCAGTCCCGACCCCACCTGCTGGCCGACGTCCTACGACGGTCCGCCGCCGGCCGAGCACCGGAGGGCCCGCATGCTGTACGACAGCGCCCATGACGCCGGGGACCCGCACTGCTTCGTGCGGCTCCCCGGATTCCTGCCGCACGCCGAGACCTGGCTGAAGCTGGAGGCGCAGAACCCGGCCGGCTCCATCAAGATCAAGGCCGCCCGCGCGATGATCGCCGCCGCCGAGCAGGCCGGCCGGATCGGCCCCGGCACCCGGCTGATCGAGTCCACCTCCGGCAACCTCGGCATCGCGCTGGCCTCGATCTGCGCCGCCCGCGGCTACCCGGTCACCCTGGTCACCGACCCCAACGCCAACTACCGCAGCGTGCAGCAGATGCGGGCACTCGGCGCCGACGTGGTCATCGTCGACCAGCGCGACGCCAACGACGGCTTCCTCGGCTCCCGCATCGCCCACATCAGCCTCAAGCTCGCCGCCGACCCGGCGCTGGTGTGGCTCAACCAGTACGCCAACCCGGCCAACGTCGCCGCCCACCGCGAGGGCACCGCGGTCGAGATCACCGAGGGGTTCGGGGTGCCCGACCGGCTCTTCGTCGGCGTCGGCACCTCCGGCACGCTGATGGGCTGCCTGGAGCACTTCGACCGGATCGGCGCGTCCACGGTCGTCGTCGGCGTCGACGCGGTCGGCTCCGTGACCTTCGGCGGCCCGCCCGCCCGGCGCCTCATCCCCGGCCTCGGCTCCAGCCGGGTCCCGGAGATCTTCCGGCACGGCCGGCACGTCGGCTACGAACGGATGCTGGTGCCCGAACCGGACGCCATCGTCGCCTGCCGCCGCACCGCCGCCGAGCACGGACTGCTCGTCGGCGGCTCCACCGGCACCGTGCTCGCCGCCGTCCGCGCGAGCGCCCACCGGATACCCGCGGGCAGCCGGGTGCTGGCCGTCTCCCCGGACCACGGCCACGCCTACCTCGACACCGTCTACGACGACACCTGGGTGGCCGCCCACTACGGCCCGGACTTCCTGAAGGACATCGGGGGGCGGCCGCTGCCGCCCGCCCGCACGCCGGTGACGGCAGAGAGCGAGAGCAGCAAGTGACAGCGACGACACGCCCCTTCACGGTGGTCGGCGGCCAGGCCGTGCGCGAGGCGCTGGCCGGCCACGAGAAAGAGGTGGTCGAGCGGGTGCGCGAGGCGTACCTGCTGCACGACGCCGGTGACACCATCAACCCCGACAGCTACTTCCTGCGCTTCCCCGACAAGCCCGACAGCCGCATCATCGCCCTGCCCGCCTACCTCGGCGGCGGCGCCGACGTCGCCGGGATCAAGTGGATATCCAGCTTCCCGAAGAACACCGGACGCGGCCTGCCCCGCGCCTCGGCCGTCCTGGTGCTCAACGACTACGAGACCGGCTACCCCGTCGCCCTGCTGGAGTCCGCCGCGATCAGCGCCGCCCGCACGGCCGCCTCCGCCGCGCTCGCCGCCCGCACCCTGGTGCCGGGCCCGCCCGCGAGCTGGGGCGTGGTCGGCACCGGGGTGATCGCGCGGGAGATCTGCCGCTACCTCACCGCGAACGGCCTGGGCGCCGAGCGCGTGCACTGCCACGACCTGGACCCCGCCGCGGCCGCCGCCTTCGCCGCCCGCTTCCCCGGCGGCACCGCCACCGGCCTTGACGCGGCCCTCGACGCCGACCTCGTCGTCTTCGCCACCACCGCGCTCGCCCCGTACGTCCCGGCCGGCCACCGCTTCAAGCCGGGCCAGACCGTGCTGCACGTCTCGCTGCGCGACCTGGCGCCCGAGACCCTGCTGGAGGCCGCCAACCTCTGCGACGACGTCGACCACTGCCTGAAGGCGAACACCTCCCCGCACCTGGCCGAACAGCTCACCGGCGGCCGGGACTTCATCACCGGCACCCTCGCCGACGTCCTGCACGGCAGGGTCGCCCCCGACCCCGGCCGGCCCGTCATCTTCTCCCCCTTCGGCATGGGCGTCCTCGACCTCGCCGTGGGCTCCTACGTACTGGACCGGGCCGTCGAGGCGGGCACGGCCACCGAGATCCCGGGGTTCTTCCCGGCGGAAGGCGAATGAACGACATGAGCGACACCCTCAAGCCCGACTGGCTGACCGAACCGGCCGACCTCAACGCCCTCTCCCCGCACCTGTGGCCGGCCACCGCCGCCCGCGACTCCTCCGGTGTCCTCACCGTGGGCGGGCTGCGCGTCACCGACCTGGCGGCCGAGTTCGGCACCCCGATGTACCTGTTCGACGAGGACGACTTCCGGGCCCGCTGCGCCGAGTTCCGCACCGCCTTCGACGACTTCGACGTGTACTACGCGGGAAAGGCGTTCCTGTGCAAGGCCGTCGCCCGGATCTGCGCCGAGGCCGGACTCGGCCTGGACGTGTGCACCCTGGGCGAGCTGAAGACGGCCATCGCCGCCGGATTCCCCGGTGAGCGCATGGTGCTGCACGGCAACAACAAGTCCGCCGAGGAACTCACCACCGCGCTGCGGCACGGCGTCGCCCGCATCGTCGTCGACTCCTTCGACGAACTGGCCCTGCTGAAGGAGCTCGCCGCCGACACCGGCGTACGGCCCACCGTGCTGGTCCGCGTCAACGTCGGCGTGCGCGCCGACACCCACGCCAACATCGCCACCGCCCACGACGACCAGAAGTTCGGCTTCTCCCTGCGCACCGGGGACGCCGCCGCGGCGGTGGCCTACGCGCACGACGCCGACGAGATCGAACTCGCCGGGCTGCACATGCACCTGGGCTCGCAGATCTTCGGCATGGACTCCTTCGAGGTCGGCGTCGCCCGCATGATGAAGGTCCGCGCCGACTTCATCCGCGCCTGCGGCGCCGGACTCCCCGAGGTCAGCGTGGGCGGCGGCTTCGCCATCGCCTACCGCGACCACCACCAGCCCCTCACCCCGGCCGAGATCGCCGACGCGCTGCGCCGCTTCAGCGAGGAGAGCTGCCGCGGACTCGGCGTCCCGACACCCCGGCTGGCCATCGAGCCCGGCCGCGCGGTGGTCGGCCGGTCCGCCTGCACCGTCTACCGGGTCGGCACCGTCAAGAACGTCGAGGGCCTGCGCGCCTTCGTCTCCGTCGACGGCGGCATGAGCGACAACATCCGCCCCGCCCTGTACGACGGCATCTACTCGGCCGTCCTCGCCGACCGCCTCACCACCGCCGCGCCCCGCCTCTCCCGCGTGGTCGGCGTGCACTGCGACGCCGGCGACGTGGTGGTGCGCGACGACTACCTCGCCTCGGACATCCACTCCGGCGACCTGCTCGCCGTGCCCTGCACCGGCGCCTACTGCCGTAGCCTGTCCAACAATTTCAATCACACCCCGCGCCCGCCCGTCGTCGCCGTCCGCGGCGGAACCGCCTCGGTGTGGCTCCGCCGGGAGACCTACGACGACCTGCTCGGCCTCGACCTCGGATAGGACCCGATGCACGGCAACACCCTGGTCACCTTCCCCTCCGGCGCGCTCACCGGCGAAGCCGTGGTCCGCGAAGTGCTCGCCCTGGAAGGCGGGTTCGGTGTCGTCTGCGACACCACGCCCTTCCACCCGGTCGACCACACCTGGCCCGACCAGCCGGCCGACCGGGGCGTGCTCACCGCCCGGTCGGAGGCGTACGCCGTCGAGGACTGCCTGATCGGCGCGGCGCCCCGCGACGGCTCCGCGCCCCTCGCCGTCGGCCCCGGCATCCCGGTGCGCCGCGGCGAGGAGGGCTGGGACTGGCACGTCGTCCACGTCCTCGCGGCGGACCCCGGCCCGCTCACCGGCGAGCGGGTCCGCCTGGACGTGGACGCCGAGCGGCGGTACGGACTCTCCGCCGGGCACACCCTGTGCGAGCTGGCCGGACTGGCGCTCAACCGGATGCTGGCCCCCCACTGGACCAAGGAGGCCAAGCCGGACGCCCTGGGCGCCCCCGACTTCGACAAGCTCGCCATCACCGACTCCCGGATCTCCGCCCGCGCCAGCGTCGACCACTACCGGCTCGGCAAGTCGCTGCGCCGCAAGGGCTTCTCCGCCGAGGGCCTCGCCGCCGGGCTGCCCGGCATCGAGGCCGGGGTCAACACCCTGATGGCCGGCTGGATCGCCGAGGACGCCCCGGTCGGCGTGGCCGCCGAGGGGCCCGGCATCGACGCCCTGCGCCACTTCCGGTGCGGGCTCGCCGAGGGTGAGGCGTCGGCCCTGTGCGGCGGCACCCATGTCACCCGTACCGGCGAACTCGGCCAGGTGCGGATCACGCTGGAACTCTCCGGCGACGGAAGCGAACTGCGGATGGAGGCGGCGTGCTCGTGAACGGCACCGGCGTGCGAGGACCGGCCGCGCTGACGGCCGCGCAGCGAAGACTGTGGGTCACCGAACAGTTCAATCCGGGCAGCGACGCCTACCTCATCGACGCCGTCGTCCGCATCGAACCCGGCGCCGACCCCGGCCTGCTCCGGGCGGCGCTCGCCGACGTCGCCGCCGCGCACGACGCCTTCCGCACCGAGTTCGGCTGGGACGACGACGGCGACCCCGCCCAGTTCGTCCGCGACCGCGTCGAACTCCCCGTACAGCGCGCGACGGAACCCGGCAGCCCGGCCGAGCCCTTCGACCTGGAACACGCCCCGCTCGTCCGCTTCCGCACGGTCCACCGCGACGACACCGTCATCGCACTGGAGCTGACGGCACATCACATCGTGTTCGACGGCTGGTCACTGGGCATCCTGGTCCGCGACCTCGGACTCGCCTACGACGCCCGCGCCGCCGGGGGAAGGGCCGACCTGTCGGGGCGGCCGGGCATGACCGCCTTCGCCGAGGCGGAGGCCGCCTGGCTGGCCGGACCCGAGGGCAAGGCACGGGTCGATTCCCTGGCCGGGCTGCTGCGCGGCGCCCCCGACCTGCTCGCCGTGCCCACCGACCGTCCGCGCTCCGCCCAGGGACCGGACGGCGGCCACGCGGGCGCCGGACTCCACTTCACGCTGCCCTGGGAACTCGCCGAGGACATCACCGAGTTCGCCCGTGAACGGCGCACCACGCTGAACATGGTGGGCCTCGCCGCGTTCTCCGCCGTGCTCGCGCACTGGTCCGGCACCGGCGACATCGTCGTGGGCAGCGCCTTCGCCGGCCGCACCAGCCTCGCCGCCGAGGACTGCGTCGGCTGCTTCATCAACGTCGTCCCGCTCCGGCTCGCCGTCGACACCGGCGCCCCCTTCGACACCCACGTCGACCGGGTGCGCGAAGGGGTGCTGCGGGGCGCCGAGCACCAGGACGTACCGTTCGACAAGCTGGTCGAGGCCCTCAACCCGCCCCGCTCACTCACCCACAACCCGCTGGTCCAGGTGGCGTTCGGGGTGCAGAACACCGAGCCCGCCACCTACGACGGCGGCATACGGCTCACCGGCGAACCCGCCCCGGACGACGACGCCGAGGCCCGGCTCGACCTCACCCTGTGGCTGGAGGAACGCCCCGAGGGGCTGAAGGCGATCTGGACGTACCGCAAGGACCTCTTCGAGCGGACCACCGTGGCCCGGCTCAACCAGTGGTTCTTCCGCACCCTGCGTCAGGGCTGCCTCGACCCCGCCGCACCCCCGGCCGCGCCCGCGCGGAGCTGAGCCACCTCCTGAAGCACCGCGACCCGGCCCGCGTACACGCCCTCGGCGCGCGGATGGTGCACGATCACGTCCGTGAAACCCAGCCCGGCCGCCCGCTCCCGCATCTCGGCGAACCGGGCGGCACTGCTGAGGGAGTAACCGGGACACGCGTCCAGCGACAGATGGCGCTGGAAACCGGGCTCGGGCTTCAGCTCGTCCATGTACCCGGCGAGCCGCTCGACCCCGGCCCACCAGCGTTCCTCGCCGTCCGCGCCCTCGGGACCGATGGTCACCCAGCCGTCGCCCAGCCGGCGGGCCAGACGCAGGGTCCGCGGACCGCTGCCCGCCACGATCAGCGGCACCCGGGACCGGCGCTCCCGCCCGGAGACCGTACGGGCGTCCACAGCCGTGAAGTACTCGCCCCCGAAGTCGACATGGTCCTCGGTGAGCAGCCGGTCCAGCAGCTCGGTGAACTCCGTCAGCCGGTCCGCCCGCTGCTTCGGCGACAGCGGGGGCCGGCCCAGCATCACCGCGTCCACATCGGTGGCGCCCGCGCCCACCCCGCACGAGAAGCGCCCGCCCGAGATCTCGTCCAGCGCCATCACCTCCCGCGACCAGGGCACCGGATGGCGGAAGTTGGGGGAGGTGACGAAGGTGCCGAGCCCGATCCGGGAGGTGACCGCGGCCGCAGCGGCCAGCGTGGCGACCGTGCCCAGCCAGGGTTCGCCCGCAAGGCTCCGCCACGCCAGGTGGTCGTAGGTCCAGGCGTGGTCGAAGCCCAGCTCCTCCACCGCCCGCCAGTGGGCCCGCGCCTCCGGCCAGGTGTGCTCGGGCAGGATCACTACGCCGACTCGCACCGCTCACCCCGATCCACGGACCGCTCGCTCAGCGTGGTGCTCACATCGATCGGGTGGTACAGCGTGCGGCCCGACTCCCGGTAGCGGCGCCAGCCGTGCTGACTGGCCAGGCGGTACACGGTCCCGGCGGGAACCCGCCAGATCTCGACGACGTCGGTGACGCTCAGTCCCAGTGGACTTGCCATGTGGGTGGTTCTTCCCTGCTCGGACGGTCAGACGGGGCAGGCGGCGCGCGGGATGAAGGCGTGCCACTCGTGCGGGGCCCAGCGGTGGGCGGGATCGCTGTCGCACCGGATCTCGGACGCCGCCGCGGCGCCCCCGGAGCGCATGTGGGCGACGAGGTTCCCGGCGCACTCCGGCTCCCGGCACGCGCCCACGGACACCTGCCGGGACTGCCCCGGCTGTACGCAGCGCCCGGCCAGCGCCACCGACTCCTCAAGCTCACCGAGGAGTTCGTGCAGTGCGGGATGCCGGGCCAGCCACTCCAGATGACGGCGCAGGAACGCCACCATCTCCCGGACCTCCCGGTCCGGCGCGCCGACCCGGCGCTCGTCCGCGACCAGCGCCGACCACGACGACAGGACCGCCATGAGGGCCGACCGCGCCTCCACCGCCTGGCTGCGCACGGGCAGTGCCTCGGTGCGTGAGGTCCCCGAGACACGCAGGAGAGAGGGGGCACCGGCGGGTGAGAGGGCCTGCTCCGCCTCCGCGTACAGGCGCGGCAGCCGGGACAGGGTGGTCTGGAGGGCGTCGAAACACCGCGCGCACAGGGTGCCGTGCGGGCGGCTCGAAGCCGTCACGTCCGGCCGGATCACACGGCGGCAGCCCACACAGGTGTGGATCGGAGGCATGACACATCAGTCCCTGATGTTCTCGGGTGTCCACTCGCCTGCGGACACGCCAACGGGAATCGGGAGAAAGGGGCGGAACGTGACGGAGAGAGGTTCCGCGCTAGGTGCGGGGGAGTGCGGGGGATTCGGCGCGGCGCGCCTCGACCAGCCGGACCATGTCCGCCAGCCGGGGATTCGCCAGCAAATCCTTCTGAGAGACCCGGACACCGAGATCGCGCGATATCCGCATCTGCATCCGGAACGCCATGAGGGAATGCCCGCCGAGCTGGAAGAAATCCGCATCTCGCGTGATTTCCTCCGTGCCGAGGAGTTCCTCCCACAACCGGGACAGATAAGTCTCGGTACCGCTCGCGGCATCCGCCGCGGCGGCCGTCCTCCGGCGGGGCGCCGGGTCGATCAGCGCCACCGCGGCCCGGTCGGCCTTGCCGTTGACCGTGCGCGGCAGTTCCGGCAGATGCAGATAGCGCGCGGGCCGCATGTACGGCGGCAGATCGCGCCCCGCGTGCTCGTGCAGCGGTCCCGCCTCCACCGGGTCGCCGTCGGAGGTGGTGTACGCGCACACCAGCCGCTCGTCACCCGGCCGGAAGGTGTGCACCCACACCACCGCGTCACCGACTCGGGGGTGGTCGCGCACCACGGACTCGATCTCGCTCAGCTCGATGCGGTGGCCGCGCAGCTTCACCTGGAGGTCGGCCCGGCCGTGGTAGCGCAGGCCCCCGTCGGGGCGGGTGCTCACCAGGTCCCCGGAGCGGTAGTAGCGCACGGCCCGCTCTCCGTCGGCGACGGTGACGAACCGTTCGGCGTTCAGCTCCGGGCGCCCCAGGTAGCCGGCGGTGACCTGCGGCCCGGCCAGCCACAGCTCGCCCCGCGCGGCGTCCCGGCCGTCCTCGTCCACCACGCGCGTGCGGAACCCGGGCAGCGGCCGGCCCACGCGCGAGTCGTCCCCGGCCAGATCCTCGGACGTGACCTCGTGGTACGTCGCGTGGACGGTGACCTCGGTGATCCCGTACATGTTGACCAGCCGGGGACCGTCCAGGCCGTACCGGCCGGCCCAGGGC
The DNA here is from genome assembly GCF_040645115.1 of Streptomyces sp. NPDC046860. Lineage (NCBI taxonomy): Bacteria > Bacillati > Actinomycetota > Actinomycetes > Kitasatosporales > Streptomycetaceae > Streptomyces > Streptomyces sp. NPDC046860. The sequence goes on from NZ_JBEYXQ010000001.1 coordinate 532,434, forward strand.
CGCAGCAGTCCCGGCGTCAGCTTCTCGCCGCCGAAGACCACATAGCGCAGGGCGGGCAGCGCGGTGCCCGAGGCGAGCGCCGTGGCGGAGAGCGCGGCGAACGCGGTCGGGGTCTGGTTCAGCACCGTCACCCCCCGCCCGGCGACCACGGCCAGGGTGCTCTCGGCGGAGCGGGCCGCGTCCTGCGGGAGGACGACCAGGCGGGCGCCGGTGGTCAGCGCGCCCCACATCTCCCACACGGCGAAGTCGAAGGCGAGGGAGTGGAAGAGCAGCCAGCGGTCCTCGGCCGTGAAGGCGAACAGGCCCGAGGCGGCGGCCAGCAGGGCGGACACCGCCGCGTGCGTCACCGGAACGCCCTTGGGACGGCCGGTGGTTCCGGAGGTGTAGATGACGTAGGCGGTGTCCCCGGGCACAGGGGCGCTCACGCCGGGCGGTGCCGGGGGAGCGGTCCGCAGCAGCTCCAGCTCCCGCCCGGTCAGGACGGGCAGGCCGCTCGCGTCACCACCGGCGGTGTCGTCGGCGGTGTCGCCGTGGTCGCCGATCAGCGCGGAGGCGGCACAGTCTTCGAGGATGAACGCGTTGCGCGAGGGCGGATTGCGCACGTCCAGCGGGACGTAGGCCGCGCCCGCCCGGACGATGCCCGCGATCGCCGCGATCGCGCCGGGTCCCGGGGCCAGCCGGACGGCCACCCGGTCGCCGGGCCGGACGCCAAGACCGGCCAGCGCGGCGCGGACGGCGTCGGACCACAGGTCGAGCCCCGCGTAGGTCAGCCGGTCGTCCCCGCACTCCACGGCGACGCTGTCGCCTCTGGTCCGGAAAGAATGCAGTAAAGCGTCGACAAGGGTCCCGCCTCCTCGGTGTTCTTCCTCCGGAAGCGGCGCACTGCCGTCCAATGTTGCCCCCGTTTTAATCTCTGTGAAGAGGATGGCCGAAGGTCGGGACGGGACAGGCCCGTCCCGTACTGACTATCTGCCTAAAAAGAGGTGGTCAGGAGATGTGTCCCACATCGTGCGGCAGCCTCCTTGCCGGTGACGTGAATTCCTGGAGCCCGAGGATTTCCGCCCCACCCTAGGGCGGGTGAATATGCCGGGGCAAGAGCCTTTGCTCGGTCTGTTGGGGCGGACACATTCGCAGGGATAAGGCAACGGTATTCGCGGTTTTCGCGTCGGCGGAGTTCGCGCCGGCCGGCACGGGCTGGGCTCTCGCGCGGCGGCGGACCAGGTGCCGGGGTGGGGTGCCGGGCGGGAAGTACGGGTGGGGGGTGGGCTTGCCCCGCGTCGAGGTCCGTCTCGGGTCCACAGTAGCCCACACCCGCCAACTCGGGCTGTGACCCGATCGGTTGAACCGGTCACCCGGAGGCGTGCGCGTCGTCCTCCCGGAGCGCCGAGGCGAGCAGAAAGCCCAGGTGGGTGCGGTTGTGCGCCCCGAGCTGAGTCATGAGCTTGGCGATGTGCTGGCGGCAGGAGCGCTCGCTGATGCCGAGGTGACGGGCGACGGCCGCGTCCTTGGGCTCCTCCAGCAGCAGCCGGGCGATGGCCCGCTGCATGTCCGAGATGACGAGGCCGTCCCGGCGGCTGGCGTAGGCCGAGGCGAACGGCGCGGCCGTCCGCCAGGCCGTCTCGAACGCGCTGACCAGGAACGACACCACTCCCTGGTGGCTGATCCGCAGCACGCCGGGACCGTCGTGCGCGGGCGCGAACGCCGTGCGCCGGTCGAAGACGATGAGCCGGGGGAACAGGGTGTGCAGCGTGCGCACCTCCGCGCCCGCCTCGGTCAGGCGCTCCACGTACGCCTCCGTGGCCGGGTTGAAGCGGGCGCTGTGCTGGTAGACGGTGCGCATCCGCACGCCCCGCCGGAGCATCGCCATGTCCCGGTGCTGCGCCTGGTCCAGCACGCCGACCGGCCTCGGACCGCCCGGCTGGGCCGTCAGCACCTCCGTACGGCAGTCGAGGGCCTGCTCCTCCAGCACCGCGTCGATGTCCCGGACGTCCACGGTGAGCAGGTCGCCGGAGCGGTCGCCGGACCGCCGCTCCGTGTCCCGTACCTCGCGCAGCGCCGCGAACTCCCCGCGCACGGTGTCGATCCGGTCCTGCGCGTCCCGCGCCGCGCGCCGCAGCGGGGGTACCGCGCGCGCCTCGGCGGCCTCCAGCAGACGGCGGCTGTACACACCCGGACGCCCGGGTTCCGGTACCAGCAGACCCAGTTCCTCCAGCCGCCGGAACGCGCGCTCGGCGAGCGGCTCGGACAGGCCGAGGCCCCGCTGCAGTTCGTCCCGGTCCCAGGCACCCTGCCGGAGCGCCACGGCGTACAGCAACCGCATCGCGTGGGTGACCGCGTCCAGTCCGCTTTCGTCGTTTTCCTCATGTTTGGTTGTCATTCATTCAGCCTTCCGCATCCGGCAGTGCCTATCCATGATCCGTCCAGGACGTGGCGACCACACCCCCTCGATGGCAAGGATCGAGTCCGGATTTCGGACAACGAGATTCCGACAACGGGGAGATAACGGGCACATGACTACGCCCATGGGGTGCGTGAGCATCCATTTCGAGCAACCGACCGCGTCCGCGACGGCCTTGGCGCCGGCGGCGCGGCCATCCGGAACACCACACGGTGGACGCCGCACCCGCGCGGGCCGGGCCGTACCGGCCGCCGACACCGGCTGGGGGTGAGCGGCGGCACACGACCGCCGCCGCAGTCACCCCACCACCTAGGAAAGACATGGCACTGGACACCCGCGCCCTTCTGCTGCTCGTCCGCGTCGGCTGCCTGCGCGAGCAGGCCCTGCGCTCCTGGACCGCCCGTCCGGACATCGACCTGGCGCTCGCCGAGAGCGCCACCGCCGCCTACCTGCGCCTGGCCGACCGCCAGGTCCCGCTCTCACCTCAGCGGCCCGCCGAGGAGATCTACGAAGCCTGCCGCGCCCAACTGGCCGCCGCACCCGGCCGCAAGGGCGTCATCGGCTTCCTGGACTCCACCCTGCCCGTGGTGGCCCGCCTCGCCGAGGAGTTCGGGCTGCCCGGCTGCCCGCCCGGCACGCTGCGCAACCTGACGGACAAGTCGTGGGCCCGCGCCCGCCTCGCCGAATGCTCCGTCCCCGGACCGGAGTTCCGGGTGCTGGACGCCGCCCTGACCGGGACCGGCGCGCGCACGCGGGCCCTGGCCGGCCTGCGCCACCCCTTCATCCTCAAACCCGCCGACTCCTCCGCGGGCCGGGGCGTGATCCGCGTCGCCGGACCCGACGAGACCGACGACGCCTGGGAGCACGCGGCCGCCTTCACCAAGAACGGCACCCTGCTCGCCGAGGAGGAACTGTTCGGCGACGAGATCAGCGTGGAGACGCTGACCATCGACGGCCGCACCGTCGTCCTCGCCCGCACCGAGAAACTCGCCACCCGCGACGACTCGTTCGTGGAACTCGGCCAGGCGGTGCCCGCCCGGCTGCCCGGCGCACTCGCGGAGCGCGTCGAGGAGGTGGCCGTCGCCGCGCTCAAGGCCGTCGGCTTCGACCACGGCATCGCGCACACCGAGATGATCCTCGGCCCCGACGGCCCCCGGATCGTCGAGGTCAACCCCCGCCCCGCGGGCGACTGCATCCTCGACCTCGTCCACCTCACCACCGGCACCGACGTGTACGGCCTCGCCGCCGACCTCGCCCTCGGCGAACCGGTCGACCTCGACGCGCTCGCCGCCGCCCGGCCCGCTGGGGGCGCCGCGATCCGCTTCCTCACCGCCCCGGCCGGGGTCGTCCGCCGGATCGACGGGGTGCCCGAGGCCGCCGCGCTGCTGGACCCGGCCCGGGAGCGGCTGGTGCTGCTCACCCGCCCCGGCGACGTGGTCGAACCCGTCACCACCAACCTGCACCGCCTGGGCTACGTCCTCACCGTGGGCCCGGACACCGAGACCGCCGTGGCCCGCGCCGAGCGCGCCGCCGCCCTGGTCGGCATCGTCACGTCACCGCCCGCGCCCGGCGAGCCGCCCGCGCGCCGGCTGCCCAGCTCCGAGTGCTGGACCTGAGCCCCGGTGACCACATCCTCGTACGCAAGGAACCCCATGCGATCCCCCGACTCCTGCTGGCTGGCGAGCGGACCGCGCTGGACGGGCGGCGGCACGCCGCTGCCGGGCCGCGCCGACGTCCTCGTGCTCGGCGCCGGTGTCATGGGCTCGACGCTCGCCTACTGGCTCGCCCGGGCCGGCCGCGCACCCCTGGTCGTCGACCGCAACGACAGCCCCGCCGAGGGCTCGTCCGGCCGCAACGCCGGACGCGTCATCCAGGGCGGCAACGCCCAGCACGCGCCCGCCATCGACCGGCTCGGCCACGAGCAGGCCCTCGCCGTCTACCGCGCCACCCTCGTCAACCGCGACCTGGTCCGCGAGGTCACCGCCCGCGAGGGCATCGACGCCCACCGCACCACCACCGCCAAACTCGACCTCACCGACAGCGAGGACGAGGCGCTCGAACTCAAGCGGACCGCCGACGCCCTGTGCGCCGACGGCATCGCCGCCGAGTGGCTCGACCTGCCCGAGGCCCGCCGGGTGTTCGGCACCGACCTGCCCGACACCGTGCTCGGCGGACTGCACCGGCCCGACCAGGACGCCGTGCACTCGGTGGGCTACGTGCGCGGCATCGCCGACGCGGCCCGCCGCCACGGCGCCGTGTTCGGCCTCGGCGTCACCGCGACCTCCGTCGAGCGGACGGACGACGGCACCTGGCGCGTCACCACCGACGCGGGCGACGTCGTCGCCGACCATGTCGTGGTCGCCCTCAACGCCTGGACCGGACGGCTGCTGCCCGAACTCGACGCCCTGATCACCCCGGTGCGCGGCCAGCTCGTGCAGACCGCGCCCGTGCCCTTCCGCATCCCGCAGTGGGGCCTGGACCGGGGCCTGGTCTACGGCGGCCAGAACATGGACGGCTCCCTGCTCCTGGGCGGCCTGCGCGCCACCGTGCCCGGCCGCGACGAGGGCATCGACCTGCCCGCCGACGACAACACCCCGGCCTTCTCGCCCGAGCTGGCCGACCGGCTCGCCACCGCGCTGCCGTCCCTGCTGCCCGAGACGGCCGGCGTCCCCGTGGTGCGCGCCTGGAGCGGCGTCATGGCCTTCACCCCGGACCGCTGCCCCCTCGTCGGCGAGCTGCCCGGCCGCCCCGGACTGTGGGTCATGGCCGCCTTCAGCGGACACGGCATGCCCTACTCCCAGGTCCTCGCCCACCAGCTCGCCGAACGCCTCCAGGGCGGCCACGGCGCGGGCATACCGGCCGCCTTCGACCCGGCCAGATTCCGGTGAGGGCGGCGATGAGACACCTCGCACCGCACCCGCCCGCCCCGTCCGCCGGCCCGGCCCTCGCACACGGGGGCTCCGGCGACGCCCTGCCCCTGCTGGTCATCGGCGCCGGCCCCAAGGCCGTCGCCCTCGCCGTCAAGGCCAAGGTGCTCCGGGAGGCCGGGCTCGACGCGCCCGAGGTGGTCGCCGTCGAACGCGACCGCACCGCCGCCCACTGGCGCGAGGGACACGGCTGGACCAACGGCCGCCAGAGCCTGGGCACCCTGCCCGAGAAGGACCTCGGCTTCCCCTACGACGCCACCGCCTGGGGCGACCCGCACGATCCGCTCGTCGCCGAGATCGTCCGCCTCACCTCCGGCTACGGCTGGGCCGGACACCTCATGAGCCGCGGCGGCTACGCCCGCTGGGTCGACCGGGGCCGCCCCCAGCCCAGCCACCGCGAATGGGCCGACTACCTCGACTGGGCCGCCCGCGAGGCCGGTCTGCGCGTCGTCACCGGCGAGGTGCACAGCGCCGAGGCCGACGACGACGGCTGGACCCTCGGCCACACCGCCCCCGGCGGACACGGCACCGTACGCGGCCGGGCCCTGGTGGTGTCCGGGCCCGGCCCCTCCGGCACCGCGCTCACCGCCGACGACGACCGGGTGCTGGACACCGCCGGCTTCTGGCGGCTCGCGGTCGCCGGACTGCCCTCCCGGATACGGCACGTGGTGGTCGTCGGCTCCGGCGAGACCGCAGGCACCGTGGTCCGCGAACTCGCCGTCGCCCAGGAGCGCGAGGTCACCGTCGTCACCCCGCGCGCCGCCCTCTACAGCCGCGGCGAGAGCCCCTTCGAGAACCGCTACTACAGCGACCCCACCGGCTGGACCGCGCTCACCGAGAGCGACCGCAGGGAGTTCATCCGGCGCACCGACCGCGCCGTCTTCTCCCTCGACGTCCAGCAGGACCTGGCCCGCACCGCACGGGTGAGCTGGCGGCCCGGCCGGGCCACCGGCACCCGCCCGGGCACCCCGGTCGCGCTCACCTACGAGTACGGCGGACGGCCCGGCGCGATCGAGGCCGACCTCGTGGTGGACGCCACCGGCGGCGACCCCATGTGGTTCACCGCACTGCTCGGTCCGCGCGCCCGCGCCGCCCTCACCGCGGCCGTCGGCGGCACCCTCGCCCGCACCGCCGTGGAGCGGGCCGTGGACCGCTCGCTCGCCGTGCCCGGCCTGCCCGCCCCGCTGCACCTGCCCAACCTGGCGGCCCTCGCCCAGGGTCCGGGCTTCCCCAACCTCAGCTCCCTCGGCCTGCTCGCCGACCGGGTCCTGTGCGCCCATGTCCCGCCGAGGTCCCGTCCGGGCCTCGCGGTCGCGTGCGCCGTGCCCGGCCGGGCGGGCACGCCGGCCCCGTACTACCGAGGAGAAGCGTGATGGCCACCGCCGTCCCGGCCGGGCAGCAGCCCGCCGACACCGACTTCGTCCAGTTGCTCTTCACCGACATCGCCGGACGGCTGAAGACGCTGGAGATCCCCGCCGCCCGCTGGGACGCGGTACGCGCCGACGGCTGGACCCTGGACGGCTCCGTCCTGCTCGGCTTCGGCGACCCCGACCACAGCGACCTGCGGCTCGTCCCCGACCCGGACACCTTCGTCGTCCGCCCCTGGCCCACCCCCGCCGGCCGCACCGTCGGCATGGTCCTGTGCGACGTACGGGACGCGGCGGGCCGCCCCTTCGCCGCCGACCCCAGGGCCGTGCTGCGCCGGGCCGTCGAGGACTCCGAACGCCGCGGACTGCGGCCCGTGTTCGGCGTCGAGGCCGAGTTCTACCTGCTGCGCGAGTCCGCCCCCGGCCGCCTCGACCCCTCCGACCGGGGCGGGTACTGGGACCTGGGCGAGACCGAGGAGGCCGACGAGGTCTGCCGCGACATCAGCGAGGCCCTGGACCGCATGGGCCTGACCGTCACCGGCCACCACCACGAGGTGTGCCCCGGCCAGCGCGAGATCGTCTTCCTGCACGGCGACGCCCTCACCACCGCCGACCGGCTGCTCCTGCTCAAGCACACCGCCCGGGCCATGGCCCGCCGCCGGGGCCTCAAGGCCGTCTTCATGCCCAAGCCGCTCGCCCACCTGTACGGCAACGCGCTGCACGTCCACGTCTCGATGCGCGGCACCGAGGACGACCGCCCCCTGTTCCACGACGGCGACGACCAGCAGGGCATGTCCGCGCTGTTCCGCGCCTGCCTCGCCGGAGTCCTGGACCACGCCCCCGCGCTCACCGCGCTCGGCAACCCCACCGTCAACTCCTACAAGCGGATGGTCCCCGCCTCCGGCACGCCGGTGCACGTCAGCTGGGCCCGGCACAACCGCTCCACCGCGTTCAAGGTCGTCGGCGACCCGGCCGTGCCCGGCTCCACCCGGCTGGAACTGCGCAGCCCCGACCCGGCCGCCAACCCGCACCTGCTGTTCGCCGGTGTCCTCGCCGCGTTCGCCGACGGCGCGGAGCGCGGGCTGAAGCTGCCCGACGCCTGCGAGGAGCCCGCCGACACCCTCGGCGCCGCCGAACTCGCCGCCCGCGGCATCGCCCCGCTCCCCACCGACCTGCCCACCGCGCTGCGCGCCCTCGCCGAGGACACCGTCGTACGCGGTGCCCTCGGGGACCTCGCCGCCTCCGCCCACGAACAGCACTGCCGCGCCGACTTCAACGCCTGGCACCGGATCGTCACCCCGTGGGAGGTGGAACGGTACGCGGATTCCGTGTGAGCATCCCCCGTCGCACCCGCGCACCCCACCCGTAAGGAACCCCATGCAGCACACCGTCAGCACGCCCGAAGGCCCTCTCGCCGTGCCGTCGCCCGACCACGAGTGGACCGTCCTGTTCTTCATCACCGAACCCGGCATCGGGGAGCGCGTGCCCGAACTGGGCGGCTGCACCACGGGACTGTGCTCCGCCCGCGACGCGGCCGCCCGGTTCGCCCGCGCCGACGCGCGGGTGCTCGGCGTCAGCGCCCACGCGCCGGGCGAGCTGGCGGAGTTCGCCACCGAACGCGCCCTCGGCTACCCGCTGATCGGCGACAAGGACCTCTCCCTCGGCCGCGCGCTCGGCGTGCCCGAGGTACGCGCCGAGGGCCGGACCCTGTTCGAGCGCGCCGGAGTCGTCCTGGACCGCACCGGCGCCGTCCGCTCCCTGGTCCACCCCGTGCCCGACCCCGAGCGCCACGCCGAGCTGGTCCTCGGCGAACTGGCCCGGCTTATCGGTGAGGACGTACATGACTGACGCACCGTCAGCCAGGTGGTCCGGCCGGATACGGGCCCTGCTGCCGGAGCGGGGGGCGCCGCGCGCGCTCGTCCTGTCCACCTTCGTGGGCCAGACCGGCAGCGGGCTCCTCCTCCCGGTCAGCGCGCTCTTCTTCACCCGCTCCGTCGGCCTTTCCGCCGCCCAGGTCGGCGTCGGCCTCGCCGTGGCCGGGCTCACCGGCCTGGCGGCGGCCGTCCCGGCCGGCCGGGTCGCCGACCGCTTCGGCGCGCGCGGCACCTATGCCGCCGCCCTCGCCGGACAGGCCCTCGCCACCGCCTCGTTCGCGCTGGTCCACTCCCTGTGGGGATTCATCCTCGTCACCTGCGCCGCCGCCGTCGCCGAACGCGGGGGCGCGGCCGCGCGCGGCGCCGTCATCAGCGGCGTCGGCGTCGGCGAGGCCCGGGTGCGGCTGCGCGCCCTGCTGAAGTCCGTCACCAACGCCGGGCTCAGCATCGGCACCGCGCTCGCCGCGTTCGCCCTCGCCGCCGACAGCCGCGCCGCCTATCTGACCGTCGTCCTGCTCAACGCCTGCGCCTACGTACTGGCCGCCCTGCCGCTCCGCAAGGTGCCCCCGGTCCGGCCCGCGCCCACCGGCGAGGCGGTGCCCGCCCGGCGCACCGTCCTGCGCGACCGCCCCTACGCCCTGGTCACCCTGATCTGTGGACTGACCAGCATCCACTACGACGTGCTGTCCCTGGCCCTGCCGCTGTGGATCGCCGACCACACCAGCGCCCCGGAGTGGACCATCTCCGCCGTGGTGCTCGCCAACACCGTGCTGGTCGTCCTGCTCCAGGTGCCGTTCTCCCGGGGCACCGGGGACGTGGACACCGCCGCCCGCGCGGTCCGCCGCGCCGGCCTCGTGCTCCTCGCGGGCTGGGCCGCCATCGCCTGCGCCGTCCTCACCTCCGCGCCGCTCGCCGCGGTCGGCCTGCTGCTGGCGGGCATGGTCCTGCACACGGCCGGCGAACTCTGGCAGTCCGCGGGCGGGTACGGCCTCAGCTACGAACTCGCCCCCGACGGCTCGCACGGCGAGTACCAGGGCTTCTTCTCCCTCGGCCGGGGCGTCACCGGTGTCGTGGCCCCGCTGGCGCTGACCACGCTCCTGCTCGCCCCCGGCCCCGACTGGCGCCCGGTGGGCGGCTGGCTGCTGCTGGGCGCCGTCGTCGCCCTGATCGCCTCCGCCGCCCCGCACGCCGCGCGCCGGGCCCGGCCCGCCCCCGCCACCCCCGTCGTCCCACGGGTCACCAAGGACCCGGCGCTCACCCAGGAATCCGTATGAACGGCACAGGCCCCTCCGCCGCCCCGACCGTCCTCGTGCTCGGCGGCGGCACCCGGCTGCCCAGGGCACTGCGCGCCCACGGCTGCCACGTCCTGTACGGCGGCACGCTCGCCGAGTTCGGCCCCGGCCACCAGGACGCCTGCGACGAGGCGCTGCTGCTGTCCGGCGCCGACGGCGACGCCTGGCTCGACCACGCCCTCGCCCTGCACAAGGCCGTCCCCTTCGACCGGGTCGTCACCGTCCGCGAACGCTTCCTGACCACCGCCGCCCGCATCCGCGACGCCCTCGGCCTGCCCGGCAACCCGCCGCGCACCGTGCTGCTGCTCAAGGACAAGGCGCGGATGCGCGAGGCCCTCGCGGACGCGCCGGGCGCGCCCGCCGTCCAAGCCGCGCTGATGCGGGCGCCGGGCGACCTGGCCGCCTTCGCCGAGCGGGCCGGACTGCCCGTCGTGCTCAAGCCGCGCGACGGCTCGGGCAGTCAGGGCATCCACGTGCTGCGGGACACGGCCGACGTGGAGCGGGCCGCCCGGCTGGTCGAGGCCGCGCCGGACACGCTGCTCGCGGAGGAGTTCCTCGCCGGGCCCGAGTACAGCGTGGAGTCCTTCTCCCGCGCCGGGGAGCACCACGTGCTCGCCGTCACCGAGAAGTTCACCGGCGACAACGCCGTGGAGATCGGCCACCTCGTGCCCGCCCGCGTCGACGCCGCCCGGCACCGGGCGCTGGAGGCCGCCACTTCGGCCTTCCTCGACGCGGTGGGGCTGACGGACGGGCCCGCGCACACGGAGATCATCGTCACCCCGCGCGGGCCGCGCGTCGTGGAGTCCCACGACCGCCCCGGCGGCGACGGCATCATCGACCTCGTCCGCGAGGTCACCGGCGCGGACGTACGCGACCTGCTCGCCGCGCACGTGGCGGGAGCCGTGCCGCCCGCGCCCGCCGCCACCGCCGGCGCGGCCGCCGTATGGTTCCTGACCGCGCCGCCCGGCCCGGTCACGGAGATCACCGGCGAGGAGGCCGCCGCGGCGGGTCCGGGCGTGGTCGACACCGCCCTGGACGTCGCCCCCGGCGACACGGTTCCCGAGCTGCGCGGCTCGGACGACCGCTGCGGCTGGGTCCTCGCGGTCGGCGACGACCCCGGCCAGGCCCTGGCCCGCGCCCGTGCCGCCGCCGCCGAGATCCGCATCACGACAAGGCCCGTACCGGGCGAGGAGACACCCGCCCCATGACGACCGCCCCGCCCGCCACTCTCACCGACCGCTACCTGGCAGGCCCCGGACGCCGCCCCCTCACCCTCCGCGACCCGGACCCGGCCCGGCTGGACCTCGTCCACCAGGCCCTGGAGGACCGCTTCCTCAGCCGGCCCGCCTTCCTCACCGCGGACGAGGCCGGCCGGCTCCAGGCCGACCTCGACGGGGTGACCGACCTGCTGTTCACCCTGCCCGAACGCCTCTTCGGCGGGGACCCGCACGCCTTCGCTGCGGCGGTCGGACTGCGCCCCGAACAGTCCCGGCTCGCCCTGCGGCCCCCGGTGCCCGAGCCCGCCCGCATCGGCCGCGCCGACCTCTACCGGGACCGGACCGGCTTCCGCATGCTGGAGTTCAACATCAGCAGCGCGCTGGGCGGCCTCCAGATCGCGGAACTCAACCGGCTCACCCTGGCCGACCCCGAACTGGCCGCGTTCGCCGCGCGGGAGCACCTGCGCTTCCCCGACCCGGCCGCCGTGCTCGCCGGACAGCTGCGGCAGGCCGCGGGCCGTACGGGGGAGACCTGCCGGGTCGCCCTCATGGACTGCCCCGACGGCTACCGCGCCACCGAACCGGAGATCACCGCGCTCGCCGCGCTGCTCGCCCCGCACGGCATCGAGGCGTACGGCTGCCACACCGGCCAGGTCCGCGAGTCCGGCGGCCGCCTCCTGGCCGGCGGACGCCCCGCCGACCTGGTGTACCGCTACTTCACCCTGGGCGAGCTGACCGCCGACGCGGCCACGCTCGTCGAGGCCGAGGCGCTGCTCGACCTGTTCGCCCGGTGCGGGGTGCCCGTGCTGTCCCCGCTGCGCACCTCCATGCACGGCAACAAGCGGGCCCTGGCCATGCTCTGGGAGGACCGCTGCCAGGACACCCTGGACGCGGGGGAGCGGGACCTCGTACGCCGCCTGCTCCCGTGGACCCACGAACTGCGCCCCGGCACGGCCCGCGTCGACGGCGAGCGGGCCGACCTGCTCGCGTACTGCCGGCGCCACCGCGAGCGCCTGGTGCTCAAGCCCGCGCACGGCCTCGGCGGCTCCGGCACCGTACTGGGCCGCGCGGTCGACGACGCCCGCTGGGCGGCGAGCCTGGAACAGGCCCTGGCCACCCCGCACATCGTGCAGGAACTGGTCACCCCGCTCCCCGAGACCTTCCCCGGCCGGGAGAGCGGGGAGCCCGAGCCCTGGGTGCTGAACTGGGGGGCCTTCCTCATCGGCCGCGCCTACGCGGGCGCCTTCCTGCGCGGCCTGCCCGCCGGCCGCGCCGACGTCATCTCCTACGCCGCCGGCGCCCACGCGGGCTGCGTCTTCCAGCAGGCTCAGCCGAACACGTAGTACGCGACGGCCGCCGCCACCACGACGGCGGCCAGCACGAGCACGGTGCGTCCCCGCCGCCCCCGGCGCTCCGGGGCGGGGGTGTCCTCCTGCAGGGGAGCGCGCGCGATGACCGGGGCCTCGTCGGGGGCGTAGGCGTCGCCGTGGACGACGTCCGCGACCACCACGGAGACGTTGTCGTTGCCGCCCGCGCCGAGCGCCAGCTCGACCAGCCGGTCGGCGGCGTCGTCCCGGCCGGGCAGGCCGAGCGTCACGGCCAGTTCGGACTCGGCCACCAGATCACTCAGCCCGTCCGAGCACAGCAGGAAGCGGTCGCCGGGCAGCGTCTCCAGCCGGAACAGCGCGGGGCTCAGCGACTCCCCGCCCACCAGGGCCTTGGTCACCATGGACCGCTGCGGATGCGCGAGCGCCTCGGCCGCGGTGATCCGGCCGTCGTCCAGCAGGGTCTGCACCAGCGAGTCGTCGCGGGTCAGCAGCACCAGCTCGCCGTCGCGCATCAGATACGTACGCGAGTCGCCGACGTTGGCCACGATGAACCGGTCGCTGTCGGCCTCCATCAGGACCGCCGTGATGGTGGTCCCCATCCCCTCCAGCTCCGGCGAGGAGCGCACCGCGCGGGCGATGGCCAGGTTCCCGGCGAGTATCGCCTCGCGGAGCGCCTCCATGGGCTCCGCCCGGGTGCGCTCCGGCCCCAGCTCGGCCATGTGCGAGATGACGACGGAGCTGGCCACCTCGCCCCCGGCATGACCGCCCATCCCGTCCGCCACCACGAGGAGATGGGGAGCCGCGTACACGGAGTCCTCATTGACTTCCCGGATGAGCCCCTTGTCGGTGCGGACGGTGAACTGGAGGGTCAGAGACATGTGTTCTCCTGGCTGGCGGAGCCGATCCGGCGACGGCGTCTTCCACCGCGGCGGGACGGGAAGGAGGGGGGAGAAGAGGCAAGGCAGAGGGCGTCCGGGCACACCACACCAGACTCACCCGAGTCTCTTCGCCCCAGGTGAGGAAGTCAAGTTCCGCTCATCGCTGCCGAGTTGAGGGTGCGGGTGCTCCGGGTCCCGCACGGCGCGCGCCCGGCTAGCGGTCCTCGCGCTCCGTCGCCGGCACCGTGTCGCCAATGACTTCGGTCAACCGGCCGAGCTGGGTGGCGAGTTCGTGGCGCTCGCGCGGGGTGAAGCAGCGGGAGAGCGCCTCGGTCTGGCGGCCCCGCAGCTCCGTCCGCATGGCGGTGAGGCGGTCGGCGCCGTCCTCGGTGAGGCGGACGAGGACCTGGCGCTCGTCGTGCGGGGAGCGCTGCCGGGTGACCACACCCGCGGTCTCCAGCTGCTTGAGCATGCGGGTGGCGGTGGGGACGCTGACCTCGGCGGTGGCGGCGAGCCTGCCGACCGGGAGGCCGTCCTCGGGCGCGGCCGCGGCGAGGGGCTCCAGCAGGGTGAGCTGGGCCATGGAGAGCCCGGCCCCGGAGCGGCCCATGGTGGCCGCGCGGGAGCGGCGCATCGCGTAGAACGGCCGGTCGGCGGCCTGCGCCAGCTCTCGTACGCCCGCGTCGGCCCCGGCGGGGTCCCGCGGGTCCTCCCCGGTGCGGTTGCTCGTCTCTGCCATGACTGTTGGCTTACTCAAGGAAGTAGTTAGCAGGCTAAGTATCAGGGTTCCTTCGGGGCATGTGCTGACCGGAGGCCCACGGGCACCGGCTCTGATTGCGGGCCGGTCCCGGCTGTGACACCTTCGCAGTGGAGGCACTCCGCACGCGAAGACGGGGGGCGCCCACATGACGGCCTCGCGCGTTCCGCTGTCGGTCCTCGACCTCGTACCCGTGGCATCGGGCACCGACACGGCCACCGCCCTCGACCAGTCCGTGGAGATGGTCGGGCTCGCGGACTCCCTCGGCTACCACCGGTACTGGTACGCCGAGCACCACAACGTCATCACCTTCGCCTCCTCGGCGACCTCCCTGCTCATCGGCCGGGCCGCCGAGCACAGCACCCGCATCCGGCTCGGCTCGGGCGGCGTCATGCTGCCCAACCACAGCCCGCTGATGGTCGCCGAGTACTACGGCACGCTCGCCGAGATGTACGGCGACCGCATCGACCTCGGACTCGGCCGCGCACCGGGCACCGACCCGACCACGGCGGCCGCGCTGCGCCGGGGCGCGGCCGCCACCGACACGTTCATCCAGGACGTCGTCGACCTGCACCGCTACCTCGGCCCCGACGACGGGCCCGAAGCGGAGGTGCAGGCCGTGCCGGGCCGGGGCACCCAGGTCCCGCTGTGGATGCTGGGGTCGAGCCTGGACGGCGCGGCCGTCGCCGCCTACCTCGGACTGCCCTACGCCTTCGCCTCCCACTTCGCCCCGCAGCTGCGGCACGAGGCGCTCGCGCTGTACCGGGAGCGCTTCACGACGGAGTCCGGCATCGCCGAGATCAAGCGTCCCTACGCCATGGCCGGCGTCAACGTCCTGGTGGCGCCGACCGACGACGAGGCGCACCACCTGTTCACCACGGCCCAGCAGATGGTCGCCGGCATCTACACCGGCCGGCGCGGCCCCCTGCGCCCGCCCGTCCGGGACCTGGAGACCGTGATCGGCCCCCAAGCCGCCCGGTTCGCGGACGACTTCCAGCAGGTACGCGCCGTCGGCTCACCCGGGACGGTGGTAGCCGAGCTGGAGGCGCTGGTCGCGGACCTGGAGGCCGACGAACTCATCATCACGACCTACACCTACGACCCCGCGCACCGCGCCCGCTCCTTCACCCTCCTCGCCGAGGCCTGGGGCCTGGACGGCACGCCCTGAACCGCGCGGTCAGCTCCGCGCGCCCTCCTGCCAGTCGCGGCGGCGGACGCGGGGCCGGTCCAGCACCTTGCCGACCGTGCCCCACTCCTCGCGGCCCAGCCGGGTCAGCGCCCGGCGGCCCCGGAACGGCCAGCTCCCCGGACACGAGCGACACTGTCGCGGTGACCGCCGAACTCTCCCCCCGGAACAGCGAGGCTCTCGCCCCGCTCTACGGCCCGGACCCTCTGGACCTGAGTTCCGTCAGACTCCGGTCCGTCCACCTCGACTGGCACGGCCCCACCGTGACACTGCGGCTGGACCTGCCCGCTCCGCCCTTGCCGTTGCCGGAGGAATGGGCGGCCGCAGGCGTCGACACGGTGCAGGGACAGCTCCAGTTCCTGGCCGTGGAGGACTTGGAACTGGACACCTGGGAACCCGGACCGCTCATGTCCGTCGAACTGGCCGTGCTCGGTGAGAGCAGGCACAGGATGCGCGTCGCGGTGTCGCACGGCGGCAAGCCCGGCTTCCTCCGCTTCACCTGCGGTACCGATGTGCTCGCCGGCCACATCAGCGGATTCCGCGTCGGCCCGGAGGGCGAGGACAGCGGGCCTCACCACTTCCGCGGCAGACTCGGCACCAGGCTCCACACCACGGTTCCCGACCCGAGCGAGAAGACCTTCTATGAACACCTCTGAGGGCGCCGCCGAGAACAGCCCGGAGCTCCCAGCGCTGTGCACGCACGAGATCCTGAGCGCCAGCGACCTCTTCTACGTCCACTTCGACGAACGAGGCCGCTCCGTCACCCTCGGATTCTCCCGTGCGCACGGCACCGAGGGCTTCGAGTTCTATCTGCGCTTCCCCGATGTACGGGACGTGCGCGTGCGGGGTTGGGGCGCCCCGGGGCGGAAGGACGTCCACGTCGAAAGAGCACCCGACGGCACGGTCCAGGTGTCCGCCTCCTCCGACGGATCGTCGCTCCGCTTCCGCGCCGCCGACGCCACCCTGTCACGTACCCGCGATTTCGCGAGCGCCGCTCAGGGACCGTGTCCCTAGCACTCGATGATGTTCACAGCCAACCCGCCCCGCGCCGTCTCCTTGTACTTGACGCTCATGTCCGCCCCCGTCTCCTTCATGGTCTTGATGACCTTGTCGAGGGAGACCTTGTGGGAGCCGTCGCCGCGCATCGCCATCTTGGCGGCGGTGACGGCCTTCACCGAGGCCATGCCGTTGCGTTCGATGCAGGGGATCTGGACCAGGCCGCCGACGGGGTCGCAGGTCAGGCCGAGGTTGTGCTCCATGCCGATCTCGGCCGCGTTCTCCACCTGCTCGGGGGAGCCGCCGAGGACCTCGGCGAGGGCGCCCGCGGCCATGGAGCAGGCGGAGCCGACCTCGCCCTGGCAGCCGACCTCGGCGCCGGAGATGGAGGCGTTCTCCTTGAAGAGCATGCCGATCGCGCCCGCCGCCAGCAGGAAGCGGACCACGCCCTCCTCGTCCGCGCCGGGAATGAAGTCCATGTAGTAGTGCAGCACCGCCGGGATGATGCCGGCCGCGCCGTTGGTGGGCGCGGTGACCACGCGGCCGCCCGCCGCGTTCTCCTCGTTCACCGCCATCGCGTAGAGGGTGATCCACTCCATGGCGTGCGCGAGTGCGTTGCCCTCGGCGCGGAGCTGGCGGGCCGAGACGGCCGCGCGGCGGCGCACCTTCAGGCCGCCCGGCAGGATGCCCTCGCGGGACATGCCCCGGGCCACGCACTCGCGCATGACCCGCCAGATCTCCAGCAGGCCCGCGCGGATCTCGTCCTCGGTGCGCCAGGCCCGCTCGTTCTCCAGCATCAGCGCGGAGATCGACAGACCCGTCTCCTTGGTGAGCCGCAGCAGCTCGTCACCCGTGCGGAACGGGTACTTCAGCACCGTGTCGTCCAGCACGATCCGGTCCGCGCCGACCGCCTCCTCGTCCACGACGAAGCCGCCGCCGACCGAGTAGTACGTCTTGGTCAGCAGCTCCGCGCCCGAGGCGTCGTACGCCCACAGCGTCATGCCGTTGGCGTGGTACGGCAGGGTCTCGCGGCGGTGCAGGACCAGGTCGTCGTCGAAGGAGAAGGCGATCTCGTGCTCGCCGAGCAGGCTGAGCCGGCCCGCCTCGCGGATCGCCTCGACGCGGGCGTCGGCGCCCTCCACGTCCACGGTGCGCGGGGAGGCGCCCTCCAGGCCCAGCAGCACCGCCTTCGGGGTGCCGTGGCCGTGGCCGGTGGCGCCGAGCGAGCCGTACAGCTCGCAGCGGACGGCGGCGACGGGGTCCAGCAGACCCTCGTTGCGCAGACGGCTGGCGAACATGCGCGCCGCCCGCATCGGGCCGACCGTGTGGGAGCTGGACGGGCCGATGCCGATCGAGAACAGGTCGAAGACCGAGACGGCCACGGTGACTCCTCAATACGAACAGGTACAGACAGGTGCGAAAGGTGGTGCGGACACGGCACGGGTGCCCCGCCCACCGGCAGTGGGCGGGGCACCCGGGTGACACATACGGGGTACTACTCGCCCAGCGTCGGATACAGCGGGTGCTTGTCCGCCAGCGCCCGCACGCGGGCCGCGAGCGCCTGCGCGTCGTACGACGGCCCCAGCGCCAGCGCGATCACGTCCGCGACCTCGGCGAAGTCCTCGGCGGTGAAGCCGCGGGTGGCCAGGGCCGGCGTGCCGATCCGCAGACCCGAGGTGACCATCGGGGGCCGCGGGTCGTTCGGGACGGCGTTGCGGTTGACCGTGATGCCGACCTCGTGGAGACGGTCCTCGGCCTGCTGCCCGTCCAGCTCCGACTCACGCAGGTCCACCAGGATCAGGTGCACGTCGGTGCCGCCGGAGAGCACGTTCACCCCGGCCTCGCGGGCGTCCGGCGCGGTCAGCCGCTCGGCCAGGATGCGGGCACCCTCCACCGTACGACGCTGGCGCTCCTTGAAGCCCTCCGAGGCCGCGACCTTGAAGGAGACCGCCTTGGCGGCGATCACGTGCTCCAGCGGGCCGCCCTGGAAGCCGGGAAAGACCGAGGAGTTCAGCTTCTTGGCGAAGTCCTTCTTGGCCAGGATGATGCCGCCGCGCGGGCCGCCGAGCGTCTTGTGCGTGGTGGAGGTCACCACGTCCGCGTACTCGACCGGGTTCGGGTGCAGGCCCGCCGCGACCAGACCGGCGAAGTGCGCCATGTCCACCCACAGGTACGCCCCGGCCTCGTCCGCGATCCGGCGGAACTCCGCGAAGTCGAGCTGCCGCGGGTACGCCGACCAGCCCGCGATGATCACCTTCGGGCGGTGCTCCTTGGCGAGGCGCTCGACCTCGGCCATGTCGACCAGGCCGCTCTCCTCGTCGACGTGGTACGCGACCACGTCGAACTGCTTGCCGGAGAAGTTCAGCCGCATCCCGTGGGTGAGGTGGCCGCCGTGCGCCAGGTCGAGCCCGAGGATGGTGTCACCGGGCTGGGCCAGCGCGAACAGCGCCGCCTGGTTGGCGGAGGCGCCGGAGTGCGGCTGGACGTTGGCGTACTCGGCGCCGAACAGCTCCTTGAGCCGGTCGATGGCGATCTGCTCGGCCACGTCGACGTGCTCGCAGCCGCCGTAGTAGCGGCGGCCCGGGTAACCCTCGGCGTACTTGTTGGTCAGGACCGAACCCTGGGCCTCCATCACCGCGAGCGGTGCGAAGTTCTCGGAGGCGATCATCTCCAGGGTCGACTGCTGGCGGCGCAGCTCGGCGTCGACCGCGGCGGCGATCTCCGGGTCCAGCTCGTGCAGGGGCGTGTTCAGGACGTCAGTCATACGGCTTCCGGCTCCTCAGCCTGCGATGTAGGCGGTGTACTCGTCGGCGGTCAGCAGGTCCTCCGGCTGCGCGGCGACGCGCACCTTGAACAGCCAGCCGCCCTCGAAGGGCTCGGAGTTCACCAGCGAGGGGTCGTCCACGACGTCCTGGTTGACCTCGGTGATCTCACCGGAGACGGGGGAGTACAGCTCGGAGACCGACTTGGTGGACTCCAGCTCGCCGCAGGACTCGCCCGCGGTGACCTCGGCGCCGACCTCGGGGAGCTGCACGAAGACCACATCGCCGAGCGCGTTGGCCGCGTGCTCGGTGATGCCGACCGTCGACGCGCCGCCCTCGGCGGCCGACAGCCACTCGTGCTCCTTGCTGTAGCTCAACTGCTGCGGGTTGCTCATGACCAGAATTCTCCTGTACGCGAGGACGTGCTCGTCGGGGGAAAAGGGCTCGAACCGCTGAAGAGCGGGTGAAATGTGCGCAGGGTCACGCCGCGGGGCGGCCGCACCCGGCGCCGGTGTCCTACTTGGCGCGCTTGTAGAAGGGCAGCGCCACGACCTCGTACGGCTCGTGGCTGCCCCGGATGTCCACGCCCACACCCGCGGTCCCGGGCGCCGCGTGCGCGGCGTCGACGTAGGCGATGGCCAGCGGCTTGCCGAGGGTGGGGGAGGGGGCGCCGGAGGTGACCTCGCCGATCACCACGCCGTCCGCGACGACGGCGTACCCGGCGCGCGGCACCCGGCGGCCCTCGGCGACCAGGCCGACCAGGACGCGCGGCGGCTCGGCCTCGGCGCGCTCGGCGGCCTGCGCGAGCGCCTCGCGGCCGACGAAGTCGCCCTCCTTGCCGAACTTGACCACGCGGCCCAGACCGGCGTCGAAGGGCGTCAGCCCGGTCGTCAGCTCGTGCCCGTACAGCGGCATGCCCGCCTCCAGGCGCAGGGTGTCCCGGCAGGACAGGCCGCACGGGACCAGGCCGACGGCGGCGCCGGCCTCCATCAGCGCCTCCCACAGCTGCGGCGCGTGCTCGGGCTTCACGAACAGCTCGAAGCCGTCCTCGCCGGTGTAGCCGGTACGGGCGATCAGCGCGGGCACGCCCGCGACGGTGCCGGGCAGCCCGGCGTAGTACTTCAGGCCGTCGAGGTCGGCGTCGGTGACGGACTTGAGGATGCCGGGGGACTCCGGGCCCTGGACGGCGAGCAGCGCGTAGGCGTCGCGGTCGTCGCGGACCTCGGCGTCGAAGCCGGCCGCGCGCTCGGTCAGCGCGTCCAGCACGACCTGGGCGTTGGAGGCGTTGGCCACCACCATGTACTCGTGCTCGGCGAGGCGGTAGACGATCAGGTCGTCCAGGATGCCGCCGTCGGCCCGGCAGATCATGGTGTAGCGGGCGCGGCCCACACCGACCGAGGCGAGGTCGCCGACGAGGGCGTGGTTGAGCAGCGCGGCGGCCTGGGGGCCGGTCACCGTGATCTCGCCCATGTGCGAGAGGTCGAACAGTCCGGCCCGGGTGCGCACCGCCACGTGCTCGTCACGCTCGGAGCCGTAGCGCAGGGGCATGTCCCAGCCGGCGAAGTCGGTCATCGTCGCGCCGTGCGAGCGGTGCACGGCGTCGAGCGCGGTGTGACGGAGTTCGGTGCTACTCATCGGTCGTCTCCCAGGACAACGGGGATGGGGCGAGGAACGTTCCTCCCCATCTGTCATCGGAACCTGAGAGGTTCGCCATGACCCTCCCCGAGGGGGGTCGTCACGGCTTGCACCTTGGGTGGGGCCACTGCCGTCAGCGGCCCGCTTTTCAGATGTGCCTCGCCCACGCGGTAACGGTGCCTGAGAGATTCAAGGGAGGGACTTGCTCCTTCGGCGCCCCGGCTGGGGACTCTCCCGCGCGGATTCAAACGGCCGGTATGCAGTTGGCGGGCACATCATCGCACGGCCGGGCCCGGCCCTGAAGGGCCCACCGGCTGTGACATGCCCGTAGCCGTCCGGGGACCCAACCGGCGACCTCGCGCATTACCTTCTCTTTACATTGGTTGGGCACCAGATGACTGAAGCCCACAGGGGGAGGACGATCACGGTGAACAGACCCACGGTGTACGCCACGACCACCGGCATCCCGGTGCCGCAGCAGCCCGCGGCGCCCGTCCGCGAGCGCCGGGCCGGGCCGGTGCCGGCCGTCCGCGACCTGCGCGACCGCCCCGGCGGCGGCCCGCGCACCCTGCGCTTCGGCCCCCGCGACCTCGCCGTCGTCACCGGTCTGCCCGGCAGCGGCAAGTCCACCCTCATGCGCCGTACGGTCCCCGGCCACCGCGTCGACTCCCAGGACGCCCGCGACCGCTGGGCCGCCCGCCTCCCCGCCGCCCTCCCCTACGCGCTCTACCGCCCCCTGGTCCGCCTCGCCCACTACGCCGGGCTGCGCAGGGCCCTGCGCAGCGGCGAGGGCGTCGTCGTGCACGACTGCGGCACCCAGCCCTGGGTGCGCGCCTGGCTCGCCCGCGAGGCCCGCCGCCGGGGCGGCGCCCTGCACCTGATCCTGCTCGACGTGCCCGCCGCCACCGCCCGGCAGGGCCAGCGCGAACGCGGCCGGGGCGTCTCCCGGTACGCCTTCCGGCGCCACCGCTCGGTCACCGCCCGCCTGCTGGACGCCCTGGAGCACGGCGAGCGCCCCGCCGGCTGCGACGCGGTGGTCCTCATGGACCGCGCCTCGGCGAACGGCCTGAGCCGGATCGAGTTCGCCGAGTGAACCGCGGCACCCGTACCGGTTAGCCTTCTGCACCACAGCACGACTCCCAGCAGGCGGTAGGCACATGGACTTCCCGGCGGACCTTCCCGCGGACTTCCCGGCACAGGCACACCCCCACCCGCACGGCGGATGGCCCGGCAACGAACTGGAGGAGGTCCTCTCCGCCTCCCTCGGCATACCCGCGGCCGGCGCCCGCGTCGTCGAGGTGCTGGCGCGCAGCTTCGTGTGGATACCCCTGCCCAACGGCGGCGGCCCGCACAGCGGCCCCCTCGACCTGCCCACCGTCGACATCGACGGCCAGGTGTACGTCCCGGTCTTCTCCTCCGAGGAGCAGTTCCGCCAGTCGCCCGGCGGGCACCTCCCGCACACCGTCGCCCCCGCCGTGGAGTTCGCGCGCGGCCTGCCGCCGCAGGCGGGCGTCGTCATCAACCCCGGCGGGGTGGCCGGACTCCCGCTGCCCCCGGAGGCGGTGGCCGAACTGAGCCGCTCCGGGCGCACTCCGCTGGACGGTCCGGCCACGGGCGGCCGGGTCCGGCTCTTCGAGCCCGACTGGCAGGAGGACCCGGTGGACTTCCTCACCGCCGCCTCCGCCGAGTTCGCCGCGACCGGCGTGGTCGTCAGCGCCCGCCGCTGCCTCGCCGTCATCGAGACCGCCGAGCCGGTCCTGTTCGTCGGCGTCGAACTCTCCCAGTGGGAGGGGGACGCCCAGGCCCTCCCCCTGGACGCCCTCGGCAAGGCCCTCGGCCGCGCCCCGGCCCCCTGGCCCGTCAACCTGGTCCTCCTGGACGCCGCCCAGGACCCGGTGTCCGACTGGCTGCGGGCGAACGTCCGCCCCTTCTACCAATGGGGCAACTGACCAGCGCAGTCCCGGCCTCGCGGGGGCGCGGGGAACGGACGCGACAAGCCACGACGCACCCGCACCCGCGAACCGGCTCAACCCCTCGCCCGGGCAGGCGCTTAAGCTGTCATCACACGCGGGGAACAGAACGAAGGGGCGGTAGGACAGGTGAGCGCGAGCCCAAGCGGCAGCGTCGAGCACATGCTGCGCCAGGTCACTCCCGGACGCTATGACGCCTACGAGGCACTGCTCCGCGCCCTCGCCACCCCTTCGTCGGGCCAGATCTGGATGCTGCTGTGGCACGGCCAGGCCGGTTCGCCCGACGCGCAGTACGCGAACATGCGGGTCGACGACTTCGGTTACGCCCCCTGCGTGACCTCCGCGCAGGAACTCTCCGCCAGCGGCTGGAGCCGGTCCTACGAGGTGGTCGACGGCCTCGACGTCGCCCGCACCCTCTACCCGGACCACTACGGCCTCTGGCTCAACCCGCACGCCCCCGGCGGCGGCGTGGGCATCCCCTGGCTGGACCTGCGCCGCATCGCCACCGGCCTCGACCGCCGGCCCGCCGGACCGCTGCGGCTGTCCGAACCGGCCATCGAGGTACCGCAGTTCTACGCCCTGCTGGCGCAGAACGCCCACCGCACCCCGGCCCTGCGCTCACTGCGCCGGGCCTGGGTGCAGCCCGCCCTCGGCGCCCCGTACCTCGCCCTGGGCCTGGACGTGTACGACACCACCCCGGCCGCCGTCGACTCCGTCCGCGCGATGATGCAGCAGTCGGTCGGCGCGGTCCCCGAGGGTCTGCCGGTCTCCACGGTCGCCATGACCGACGAGTACGACCCCGTCGTGATGTGGATGCGCGCCAACTCCCGGCCGTTCTACGACCGTGAGGCGCACGGCGCCGGGGCGTCGGTCACGGGCGGCTATCCGGTCGCGCCCCCGCGCGGGGCCTACTGACCCCGGGGGCGCGGCGCCGCGCCCCTTTCTCTTTTGTCTTTTTACCTTTCCCTGGTAATTCCCCTCTTCCGGAATCCCGCATTTCAAGGGCCGCTCCGGCATTTCGGCATGCCCGAAGGCCGGCTGCGAACTGTGCCCGGGCGATCCGGAAGATCTGTGTGAACCAGGTGTTCGTCACGCCCTGTTCCGGGTAGGTCACGTGGAGGTCCCGTGTTGCGACGGTGTGAACTGCCCAGGTATTAGGACGTGTTCACGCGCAAATGCCAGTGATTGGCTGCCTTTGGCGCGCGTCGTCCCGAATTCACCTGTGTCCTACCGCTGTTACCCGTCGTTCGGATATCGGAACGTGCCTGCTTGCATCACGTTTAGGCATCCATTCATCGTCAACTCTGGAAACCGATCGCCCAGGCGTTGAAGACTCCCGATCCAGGGGTGCTCACCCCGTGTACGACAGTCTTCGAAGCCGCTCGCGCGGCAAGTGTGGGCCGGTTCAGGCCGGTTGAGAGGGGTCCCTGTCAGAATGACGGCACCATTGCACGAGCCGACCGCTGACGCGGCCCCGAACGCGCTCGAGGAAGCCGAGGTGGCGAGCGCCAAGGCGAAGGACGTCCAGGGACGTTCGCTGGGGCGCATCGCCTGGGAGCGGCTGAAGCGGGACAAGCTCGCCCTGACCGGCGGCACCGTGGTCGTCCTGCTCATCGTGATCGCCCTGCTGGCGCCGGTCCTCAGCCAGCTGCTCGGCCAGGACCCGGACCTCCACCACGAGGACCTGATCGATCCGCTGTTCGGGACGCCCAAGGGTTCCCTGGGCGGCATCAGCGGCGAGCACCTGCTGGGCGTCGAGCCGGTCAACGGCCGCGACATCCTCTCCCGCATCCTCTACGGTGCGCAGATCTCGCTCCTGGTCGGCTTCCTGTCGGCCGTGGTGGCCGTCTTCCTCGGCACCGTGCTCGGCATCCTCGCCGGGTTCTTCGGCGGCTGGGTCGACTCCGTGATCAGCCGGGTGATGGACGGTCTGCTCGCCTTCCCGCAGCTGCTGTTCATCATCGCGCTCGTCTCGGTGATGCCCAGCAGCATGCTGGGGCTGAGCGGTTCGGCGGTCCGTGTCTTCGTGATGATCCTGGTCATCGGCTTCTTCGGCTGGCCCTACATCGGCCGCGTGGTGCGCGGCCAGACCCTCTCGCTGCGTGAGCGCGAGTACGTCGACGCGGCCCGCTCGCTGGGCGCCGGACGGTTCTACATCCTGTTCAAGGAGCTGCTGCCCAACCTGGTCGCGCCGATCATCGTCTACTCCACGATGATGATCCCGACCAACATCCTCACCGAGGCGGCCCTGAGCTTCCTGGGCGTGGGCGTCAAGCCGCCCACCGCCTCCTGGGGCCAGATGCTCTCGAACGCGATCGACTACTACGACTCGGACCCCATGTACATGGTGGTCCCCGGTGTGGCGATCTTCATCACCGTTCTTGCCTTCAACCTGTTCGGCGACGGCGTCCGGGATGCCCTGGACCCCAAGGCTTCCCGCTGACCACGCCGTACCCCCAAGCGACCCGTGGAACCAGCACGGGGTCTCTCATCAAATCCGGAGGATCCGAGATCGTGACTACCCAACGCACCTCAGGGCGGGCCAAGCGGACCGCGGCCGCTGCCGCCGTGGTCGCGGCACTGCTGACCACGGCCGCGTGCGGCGGCGGCGACGACAACGGCGGCGGTTCGAAGAACGGTGCGGCCGGCTTCGACGCGGCCAACAACAAGGTCGCCCAGGCGTCCGAGGCCAAGAAGGGCGGCACCCTGCGCTTCGGGTCCGTCCAGGACGCCGACTCGTGGGACACCACGCGCGGCTACTACGGCTTCATGTGGAACTTCTCCCGCTACTACAGCCGCCAGCTGGTCACGAACAAGACCGAGCCGGGTGCCGCGGGCGCCGAGATCACCCCGGACCTCGCCACCGCCGCCGCCAAGGTCAGCGACGACGGCAAGACCTACACGTACACCCTGCGCGACGGTGTGACGTGGGAGGACGGCAAGCCGATCACGTCCAAGGACGTCAAGTACGGCATCGAGCGCGTGTGGGCGCAGGACGTGCTGTCCGGCGGTCCGACCTACCTGAAGGAGGTCCTGGACCCGAAGGCCGAGTACAAGGGCCCCTACAAGGACAAGGCCAAGGACCACCTGGGCCTGAAGGCCATCGAGACCCCGGACGACAAGACCATCGTCTTCCACCTCCCCGAGGCCAACTCGGACTTCGAGGAGATGCTGGCGCTGACCTCGGGTTCCCCGGTCCGCCAGGACATGGACACCAAGTCCAAGTACGGCCTGAAGCCGTTCTCCTCGGGCCCGTACAAGTTCGCCTCGTACGCCCCCGGCAAGGACCTCAAGCTGGTCCGCAACGAGAACTGGAAGGCGTCCTCGGACCCGGTCCGCAAGGCGTACCCGGACGCGATCACCATCAAGTTCTTCTCCAACGCCAACGACCTGGACCAGCGTCTGATCAACGGCGACCTGGACATCGACCTGGCCCAGACCGGCATGTCGCCCCAGGGCCGCACGGCCGCCCTCAAGCAGCACAAGGGCAACCTGGACAACCCGGTCTCCGGCTACGTCCGTTACGCCACCTTCCCGCAGAGCGTGAAGCCGTTCGACAACGAGCACTGCCGCAAGGCCGTGATCTACGGTGCCGACCACGTCTCGCTCCAGACCGCCCGTGGCGGCCCGGTCGCCGGCGGCGACATCGGCACCAACATGCTCCCGCCGTCGGTCCCCGGCGCCGAGGGCCAGAAGTACGACCCGTACGGCGTGGCCGGTGCCAACAAGAACGGCAACGTCGCCAAGGCCAAGGAGGAGCTGAAGGCCTGCGGCAAGCCGAACGGCTTCAGCACCACCATCGCGGTCCGCAACAACAAGCCGGTCGAGGTGGCCACCGCCGAGTCGCTGCAGGCCTCGCTGAAGAAGATCGGCGTCAAGGTCCAGATCGACCAGTTCGACGGTGCGCAGACCCCCGGCATCATCGGTAGCCCCGCCAACGTGAAGAAGAAGGGCTACGGCATCATCATCATGGGCTGGGGCCCGGACTTCCCGTCCGTGCAGGGCTACGGTCTCCCGCTGTGGAACAGCAAGTACGTCCTCGAGAGCGGCAACAACAACTACGCCCTCATCAAGGACAAGAAGATCGACGGCCTCTTCGGCGACTACGTGAAGACGCTGGACGACGCCGGCAAGACCAAGATCGCCACTGAGATCAACCACAAGGTGATGGAGGGCGGTTACTACCTGCCCTTCGTCTTCGAGAAGTTCATCAACTGGCGCTCGGACCGCGTCGCGAACATCTACACGTCGAACGGCTACAGCGGCATGTACGACTTCGTCAACCTCGGTCTGAAGTCCTCGAAGTAACCCCGGCACACCCGCCGAACGGCACGAAAGGCAGGTGAAGGCCGGCGCGGCGAGACCGTGAACCGCCGGAGGATCTCCGGCGGTTCACGGTCCGCGGCGGGCCGTAAGCTGTGCTCGCTTACCTCATCAGGCGGCTCTTCGCCGCCGCAGTGATGCTCGTGGTCATCGTCATGGTGGTCTTCGGCATCTTCTTCCTCGTCCCCAAGTGGGCGGGGGTCGACGTCGCCACGAGTTTCGTGGGCAAGCAGGCCGACCCCGCGGCAGTCGAGGCGATCCGGGAGAAGCTCGGTCTGGGCGACCCGATCTTCCAGCAGGTGTGGGAGTTCTTCAAGGGCATCTTCGTGGGCCGCACGTACGCGGCCGGCGGCGATGTCACCCACTGTGCCGCACCCTGCTTCGGTTACTCGTTCCGCAGCGAACAGGCCATCTGGCCGGTGCTGACGGACCGTTTCCCGGTCACGCTGTCCCTCGCGCTCGGCGCGGCGGTCCTGTGGCTGGTCTTCGGTGTCGCGGCGGGTGTCCTCTCCGCGCTCAAGCGGGGCACCCTGTGGGACCGCACCGCCATGGTGGTGGCCCTGGGCGGCGTCTCGCTCCCCATCTACTTCACCGGTCTGCTCTCCCTGGCGGTCTTCTCCTACGGGCTCGGGCTGATCGACGCCCAGTACGTGCCCCTGGACGAGAGCATCGGCGGCTGGTTCGGCGGCATGATCCTGCCCTGGATCACCCTGGCCTTCCTGTACGCGGCGATGTACGCCCGGATCACCCGCGCCACCATGCTGGAGATCCTCGGCGAGGACTACATCCGCACCGCGCGTGCCAAGGGCCTCAAGGAGCAGACGGTCATCGGCAAGCACGCCATGCGCTCCACGATGACCCCCATCCTGACCATGCTCGGCATGGACCTCGGCGCCCTCATCGGCGGCGCGATCCTGACCGAGACGACGTTCAGCCTGCCCGGCCTCGGCCAGGCCGTCCTGGGCGCCATCAAGAACCAGGACCTGCCCGTCATTCTGGGCGTCACCCTGATCACCTCGGTGGCGGTGCTGGTGGCCAACCTCCTGGTGGACATCCTGTACGCCGTGATCGACCCGCGCGTGAGGCTCTCATGACCGAACTCAGCAAGACCGGAGCCGCGGTGGGCGAGCCCGCCGAGACCAAGTCCGCCGACAAGGCGTTCCTGGACGTGCGCGACCTCAAGGTGCACTTCCCGACCGACGACGGCCTGGTCAAGTCCGTCGACGGCCTGACCTTCACGCTGGAGAAGGGCAAGACCCTCGGCATCGTGGGCGAGTCCGGCTCCGGCAAGTCGGTCACCTCGCTCGGCATCATGGGCCTGCACACCGCCGGCCAGTACGGCAAGCAGAAGGCCCGCATCTCCGGCGAGATCTGGCTGAACGGCACCGAGCTGCTGTCGGCCGACCCCGACCAGGTGCGCCGGATGCGCGGCCGCGAGATGGCGATGATCTTCCAGGACCCGCTGTCCGCGCTGCACCCGTACTACACGATCGGCCAGCAGATCGTGGAGGCGTACCGCATCCACCACGACGTCGACAAGAAGACCGCCCGCAAGCGCGCGGTCGAGATGCTCGACCGGGTGGGCATCCCGCAGCCGGACAAGCGGGTGGACAGCTACCCGCACGAGTTCTCCGGCGGTATGCGCCAGCGCGCCATGATCGCCATGTCGCTGGTCAACAACCCCGAACTGCTCATCGCCGACGAGCCGACGACCGCCCTGGACGTGACCGTCCAGGCGCAGATCCTCGACCTCATCCGCGACCTGCAGAAGGAGTTCGGCTCCGCGGTCATCGTCATCACCCACGACCTGGGCGTCGTCGCGGAACTCGCCGACGACATCCTGGTGATGTACGGCGGCCGCTGTGTCGAGCGGGGCCCGGCGGAGAAGGTGTTCTACGAGCCCCGGCACCCCTACACCTGGGGTCTGCTCGGTTCGATGCCGCGGCTCGACCGCGAGCAGCAGGACCGCCTGATCCCGGTGAAGGGCTCTCCGCCCTCCCTGATCAACATCCCGTCCGGCTGCGCCTTCAACCCGCGCTGCCCGTACGCCGACCTCCCCAAGGACAACGTGACCCGCACGGTCCGCCCCGAGCTGACCGAGGTCGGCAGCACGCACTGGGCCGCCTGCCACATGAGCACGGAGCAGCGGGAGCGGATCTGGACCGAAGAGATTGCGCCGAAGCTGTGAGCGACGAGAAGGCAGTGACGATCCCCGCGCAGGCCAAAGGCGACGCCGGCGCGGACGGCGAGATCCTGCTCAAGGTCAGCGGCCTGAAGAAGCACTTCCCCATCAAGAAGGGGCTGCTGCAGCGGCAGGTCGGCGCGGTGCACGCGGTCGACGGCATCGACTTCGAGGTGCGCGCCGGTGAGACCCTGGGCGTCGTGGGCGAGTCGGGCTGCGGCAAGTCCACGATGGGCCGGCTGATCACCCGCCTGGACGAGCCGACCGCGGGCACCATCGAGTTCGAGGGCAAGGACATCACCCACCTCGGGGTCTCGGGCATGCGCCCGATGCGCCGCGACGTGCAGATGGTCTTCCAGGACCCGTACTCCTCGCTGAACCCCCGGCACACCATCGGCACCATCATCGGGGCCCCCTTCCGGCTCCAGGGAGTCGAGCCCGAGGGCGGCATCAAGAAGGAGGTCCAGCGGCTGCTGTCGGTCGTGGGTCTCAACCCCGAGCACTACAACCGCTACCCGCACGAGTTCTCCGGCGGCCAGCGCCAGCGCATCGGCATCGCCCGCGCGCTCGCGCTCAAGCCGAAGCTGGTCGTCGCCGACGAGCCGGTCTCCGCGCTGGACGTGTCGATCCAGGCCCAGGTCGTCAACCTCATGGACGACCTCCAGGAGGAACTGGGTCTGACGTACGTGATCATCGCGCACGACCTCTCGGTCGTCCGGCACGTCTCGGACCGGATCGCGGTGATGTACCTCGGCAAGATGGTCGAGATCGCGGACCGCACCTCGCTGTACGCGGCGCCGATGCACCCGTACACCAAGGCGCTGATGTCGGCCGTGCCGATCCCGGACCCCAAGCGCCGGGGCGCCAAGAGCGAGCGCATCCTGCTCCGCGGCGACGTGCCCTCGCCGATCTCGCCGCCCTCGGGCTGCCGGTTCCACACCCGGTGCTGGAAGGCGACGGAGATCTGCAAGACCACCGAGCCGCTGCTCCTGGAGCTGCGCCCGGGCCAGCGGGTCGCCTGCCACCACCCGGAGAACTTCGCCGACCAGGCCCCGCAGGACACCGTCCTGCTGACGGCGGCGAAGGAGGCCTCCGAGCTGGTGCCGGACGCGGTGCTGGAGGAGTCGGCGGAGACGTCGGCCGCCGTCGCGGCGGAGGTGGCGGAGACCGCCACCCCCAAGACCGGGACGGAGAAGCCGGCGGTCACCAAGACCGAGAAGGCCGAGAAGGTCGAGAAGGCCGACACGGCCGAGAAGGCTGAGGCGGTCAAGGAGACCGACACGGCCGAGAAGCCCGAGACGGCCGCCCCGGTGGAGACGGCCGAGAAGGTCGAGAAGACGGACGAGAAGTAGTGAGGGGGCGGCCGCCGTTCACCCGGCGGCCGCCGCTCCCGCCTTGCTTCGCAAGGCGCACGCCCCGCGACAGGTCAGAATGTGCGGGTGCAGCTCGATCAGATCTTCAGTCCCTCCGTCCAGCACACGCTCGATGTCATCGGCATCTTCGTGTTCGCCATCTCCGGCGCCCTGCTGGCCGTCCGCAAGAACTTCGACGTCTTCGGCATGGCCGTGCTCGCCGAGGTGACCGCGCTGGGCGGAGGGCTCTTCCGTGATCTGATCATCGGTGCCGTGCCCCCGGCCGCCTTCACCGACCTCGGGTTCTTCGTCACCCCCCTGATCGCCACGGTCGTGGTCTTCTTCCTCCACCCGCACGTGGAGCGCATCCAGGCGGCGGTGCTCGTCTTCGACGCGGCCGGACTCGGCCTGTTCTGCGTCACCGGCACCACCAAGGCGTACAGCCACGGCCTCGGCCTGACCGCCTCCGCCACCCTGGGCCTCGCCACCGCCGTCGGCGGCGGTGTGCTGCGCGACGTGCTCGCCAACGAGGTGCCCTCGCTGCTGCGCTGGGACCGCGACCTGTACGCGGTGCCCGCGATCGTCGGCGCCACCATGGTGGTGCTCTGCATCCGCTTCGACGCCCTGACCTCCCTCACCAGCGGGCTCGCCGCCGCCGTGGCGTTCCTCCTGCGGCTGCTGGCCATGAGGTTCCACTGGCGGGCGCCGCGCGCCTGGAACCGGCGCTCCACCGTGACCGAGGAGTGAGACCCGCTGTTCACGCGGTCGCAACGCAGAAAGCTACCGCTTAGTAATGAACTGCTGTACCGTTCATCCATGCCAGAAGCAGCCTCCGCATCCGCCACCCGAGCCGTGATCGGCGACAGCGAGTTCGACCGTGACACGGCGGTCGTCCGGCGCGCGCCCGGCGTCTACGACATCGACCTCTCGGCCGGCTGGACCATCATCAGCGCCGTCAACGGCGGCTACCTGCTGGCTGTGCTCGGCCGGGCCCTCGCGGACGCGCTCCCGCATCCGGACCCGTTCACCGTCTCCGCGCACTACCTGACGGCCTCCCAGCCCGGCCCCGCGGTCGTCCGCACCGAGACCGTGCGCACCGGCCGCACCCTCTCCACCGGCCAGGCGTCGCTGTTCCAGTACGACGCCGAGGGCAACGAGGTGGAGCGCATCCGCGTCCTCGCCTCCTACGGCGACCTCGACGCCCTGCCCGACGACGTGCGGACGACGGCCACCCCGCCCGCGATCCCGCCCCTGGACCGGTGCCTCGGCCCCGCGGACGGCCCGGCCCCGGTCGACGGCAGCTCGGCCATCACCGAGCGGCTGATGCTCAAGCTGGACCCGGCCACCGTCGGCTGGGCGGTCGGCGCGCCCTCCGGCAAGGGCGAGATGCGGGCCTGGTTCGGGCTGGCCGACGGCCGCGACGCGGACCCGCTCTCGCTGCTGCTCGCGGTGGACGCGCTGCCGCCGACCGCGTTCGAGATCGGGCTGACCGGCTGGGTGCCCACCGTCGAACTGACCGTGCACGTCCGGCACCGGCCCGCGCCGGGGCCGCTGCGGGTGTCCATCACCACCCGCAATCTGGCCGGCGGCTTCCTGGAGGAGGACGCCGAGGTCTGGGACAGCGAGGACCGGCTGGTCGCGCAGTCCCGCCAGCTCGCCCGCGTCCGGCTGGGCTGAGCGCGCCCCCTCAGGGGGCGGGGGGCGTGTCCCGGTCCAGCCAGTGCCTGCTGCCGAGGCTGATCAGGCGCAGTTGCCGGGTGGCCAGCCGGGACACGCGCTCCCACTCGCCCCGGGGTGCCTCCAGCGCCTCCAGGAAGAGCTGGGCCGTGATGAGCATCTGGTCGACGTAGAGATGCGCGAGCATCGTCAGGTCGTCGTCCCCCCAGCCCTCCGCCTCCCGGCCCTCGGCCAGCTCGGCCTTGACCTCCTCGGCGAACCGCGCCAGCTGCGCCCGGATCGCCTCGCGCACCGGCTGCACCCCGCCGTGCCGCTCACGGGCGATGAAGCGGACGTGCGCCGGGAAGGCGCGGACATGCTGGTCGATCAGTTCGACCGCGCGGCCGATGCGCTCCTCCGGGTCGTCGGCCGCCGACACCGTGGGTCCCACCATCGGGTGCAGGCTGCCCAGCGACTCGTCGACCAGGGCCACGCCGAGGTCCGCCGTCGAGCGGAAGTGCCGGTAGAACGCGGTCGGCGCCACTCCCACCGCACGGGTCACCTCGCGCAGGCCCAGACTGCTCAGGCTCTGTTCCTCCAGCAGCAGCAGGGCCGCGTCCAGGAACGCCTGACGGGTCTTCTGCTTCTGTGCCTGCCGGATGCCGACGGTGTGACTCATGTCATCCAGTTAACAATTGTTCTCCGGAATTGAAAAGCCGTGCGGAGGGTTAGACTCGGAGTCAGTGAACAAGTGTTACTACAACTGTTCACCAAGACGTCCCAGAGGGGGGATCGAACCATGCTGTTCCTCGTCGCCGCACTCATGCTGCTCGGCGTCGTGCTCGGTACCGTGGCCCACGCCCCGCTGCCGGTCAGCGTCGCCGCCGCCGCCTTCATCGGCGTCTGGCTGGTGATCTTCGCCGTCCGTGAACGGCACGGCCGCCGCCACACCTCCGCCGACTGATCCGACCGCCCGTGAGCGACCATCAGGAGCTGAGCACCATGCTGCACCTCACCGCACCTGCCACCGGTCACGTCGAGGCGAGGCCGCGCCCGCGCGACGCCGACGGCATGGCCGTCGCGTCCTTCGTCCTCGGCCTGCTCGGCCTGCTCGTCCTCAACCTCGTCCTCGGGCCGGTCGCCGTCGTCCTCGCGGCCGTCTCCCTCTGGCGCGGCACGCGCCGCCGGGGCCGCGCCTGCCTCGGCATGGCCCTCGGCGCGGCCGACGTCGTCGTCCTGGTCCTCACCATGCAGCTGACCGACACCGTGTCCTGGAGCCTGTGAGGCACCGACGCCGGGCCCGGACCGCCTCCGCGCGGCCCGTAGAATCGGCGTCACCATGGCTTACCTCGACCACGCGGCCACGACCCCCATGCTTCCCGAGGCGGCGCAGGCGCTGACCGCCCACATGAGCGTGACCGGCAACGCGTCCTCCCTGCACGCCTCCGGCCGCCGGGCCCGCCGCACCGTCGAGGAGTCCCGCGAAACCCTCGCCGAGGCGCTCGGCGCCCGCCCCAGCGAGGTCGTGTTCACCTCCGGCGGCACCGAGGCCGACAACCTCGCCGTCAAGGGTCTGTACTGGTCCCGCCGCGCCGCCGACCCCGCCCGGGTCCGGGTCCTGGCCAGCCCCGTCGAGCATCACGCCGTGCTGGACGCCGTGCACTGGCTGGGCGAGCACGAGGGCGCCACCGTCGAGTACCTCCCCGTCGACCGCCACGGCCGCGTCCACCCCGAGGCGCTGCGCGAGGCCATCGCCCGCGACCCCGGCGACGTGGCGCTGGCCACCGTGATGTGGGCCAACAACGAGATCGGCACCCTGATGCCGGTGCGTGAACTCGCCGACATCGCCGCCGAGTACGGGATTCCGCTGCACGCCGACGCCGTGCAGGCCTTCGGTCAGGTGCCGGTCGACTTCGCCGCCTCGGGGCTCGCCGCGATGACCGTCTCCGGTCACAAGGTCGGCGGCCCCTACGGCATCGGCGCCCTGCTGCTCGGCCGCGAGCACAGCCCCGTGCCCGTGCTGCACGGCGGCGGCCAGGAGCGCCATGTCCGCTCCGGCACGCTGGACGTGCCCGCCGTCGCCTCCTTCGCGGTCGCCGGACGCCTCGCCGCCGAGCGGCAGGAGTGGTTCGCCCGCGAGATCGGCACCCTGCGCGACCGCCTGGTGGAGGCCGTACGGGCCGCCGTCCCCGACGCCCTGCTCGGTGGCGACCCCGCACCCGGCGGCCGGCTCCCCGCCAACGCGCACTTCACCTTCCCCGGCTGCGAGGGCGACTCCCTGCTCCTGCTGCTGGACGCCCAGGGCATCGAGTGCTCCACCGGCTCCGCCTGCACCGCGGGCGTCGCCCAGCCCAGCCACGTCCTGCTGGCCACCGGCACCGCCCCCGACCTCGCCCGCGGCACCCTCCGCTTCTCCCTGGGCCACACCTCCACCCAGGACGACGTCGACGCCGTCGCCAAGTCCATCGGCCCCGCCGTGGAACGCGCCCGCGCGGCCGGGCTGACCTGAGAGGCACGGACGGACTCCGTTCGGGCAGCCCTCCGTCCTATGTGGATGATGTACGCTTCCCATGTATATAGCCGACATTGCTGTGGGTGAGGTGGCTCATGACCGTCACGCAGATCGACCTGGACGACGAGACGCTGGCCGCGGCCATGCGGCTGATGGGCACTGCGACGAAGAAGGAGACCGTCAACACGGCCCTGCGTGAGTATGTGCGGCGCGTCGAGCGTCTCCGGGCGGCCGAGGCCCTCGCCGAACGCGGTGCGCGCGGAGAGTTCGACGCTGCCGCGCGGGCGCACGCGGCGGCGAAGCGGGCCCGTACGGACGCCGCCGGGTGAACAGGTTCCTGCTCGACACCTCCGCTTTGTGGTACCTGTTCCGCACCCCGGGCGCGCTGGGGCCCTGGGAGGGCTACATCGAAGCGGGCGGCTTCTGGATCTCCGAGCCGACGCGCACCGAGTTCCTGTACTCGGCCGTGAACTCCGCGCACCGCGACGAACTCGCCGACGAACTGGACGCGCTCTGCTCCCTCGCGCCCGTGCCGAAGGGCGCCTGGCGCTGGGTCGATACGGCCCAGTACAAGCTGACACAGAAGGGGCAGCATCGATCGGCCGGGCCCCTCGACCTGCTGGTCTGTGCCACCGCGGTGCACCACGATCTGACCGTCCTGCACCTGGGCGACGACTTCACCACCGTGGCCCGCGTGGTCGCCGAGCTGCGCGAACGAAACGTGCGCGCGGCCGGCCTGGTCTAGGCCGAGGTCCCGCCGGGCGCCGTACGCGCGCCGCGCACCAGGCGTATGTAGCGGTCCCAGTCCCAGTGCGGGCCGGGGTCCGTGTGGTCGGTGCCCGGCACCTCGACGTGCCCCACGATGTGCTCCCGGTCCGCCGGCATGCCGTACCGCGCGCATATGGCGGCCGTCAGCCGGGCCGAGGCGGCGTACATCGCGTCCGTGAAGGACTTCGGGTCGTCCACGAAGCCGACGTGCTCGATGCCGACACTGCGCTCGTTGAAGGACCGGTTGCCCGCGTGGAAGGCCACGTCCAGCTCCCGGATGAGCTGGGTGACCCTGCCGTCCTGCCGCACGATGTAGTGGGCCGCCGCCTGGTGCGCGGGGTCCTGGAACACCTTCACCGCCGAGGCGTACCCGCCCTGGGTGACATGGACGACCACCCGGTCCACCGCGTAGTCGTCCGGGCGGTCCGCGTGGCGGTAGTTGGCGGAGGCGGCCGCCACCCAGCGGGCGCCCGCGAAGTCCACCGCGCCCGGCACCCTGGCCCGCTCCACGCCCGGCAGCCGCCAGTACAGCCGGGTCAGTTCCTCATGAGCCAGCGCCGCCGCCCCCGCGGCGGCCACCGCGCCGCCGATGAGCAGCGCGCGCCGGCTCGGCCGCCGGTCCCCGTCGTCCATCTCCACCCCGTACGTCCCGTTCCCCGGTCCCTTCGAGATCGTCAACGCACACCCGGCGTCCGCGGTTCCCGCCGCCCCGTACCCTGGAAGGGCTATGACTGAGACCTCGCCGCGCCCCCTCCGCGTCCTCGCCGCCATGTCCGGTGGCGTGGACTCCGCCGTCGCCGCCGCGCGCGCCGCGGAAGCCGGTCACGACGTGACCGGTGTCCACCTCGCGCTCTCCGCGAACCCGCAATCGTTCCGGACCGGCGCGCGGGGCTGCTGCACCATCGAGGACTCCCGCGACGCACGCCGCGCCGCCGACGTCATCGGCATCCCGTTCTACGTCTGGGACCTCGCCGACCGCTTCCGCGAGGACGTGGTCGAGGACTTCGTCGCCGAGTACGAGGCCGGCCGCACCCCCAACCCCTGCCTGCGCTGCAACGAGAAGATCAAGTTCGCCGCGCTGCTGGACAAGGCGCTCGCGCTCGGCTTCGACGCCGTCTGCACCGGCCACTACGCCAAGGTCCTCGTGGACGAGGACGGCAACCGCGAGCTGCACCGCGCCTCCGACATGGCCAAGGACCAGTCCTACGTCCTCGGCGTGCTGGACGACCGCCAGCTCGCGCACGCCCTCTTCCCGCTCGGCGACACCGTCACCACCAAGGACGAGATCCGCGCCGAGGCGGAGCGGCGCGGCCTGGCCGTCGCCAAGAAGCCCGACTCGCACGACATCTGCTTCATCGCCGACGGCGACACCCAGGGCTTCCTCGCCGGCCGGCTCGGCAAGGCCGAGGGCGACATCGTCGACGAGGACGGCAACCGCGTCGGAACCCACGAGGGCGCCTACGGCTACACCATCGGCCAGCGCAAGGGCCTGCGCCTGGGCACCCCGGCCCCCGACGGCAAGCCGCGCTACGTCCTGGACATCTCCCCGGTCACCAACACCGTCACCGTCGGCCCGGCCGCCGCCCTCGACGTCACCGCGCTCACCGCGATCAAGCCCCGCTGGTGCGGCACCGCGCCCGAGGGACCCGGCACCTACACCGCCCAGCTGCGCGCCCACGGCGGCGAGACCGAGGTCGCCGCCGAGCTGGTCGACGGCGAACTGCGCGTCACCTTCACCGAGCCCGTCCGCGGCGTCGCCCCCGGCCAGGCGGTCGTGCTGTACGACGGCACGCGCGTGGTCGGCTCCGCGACCATCGCCACGACCACCCGCGCCAAGGCCGCCACGGTCTGACCGTCCGCCCGCCGCGCCCGGCCGGAAACCCTCCGGCCCCGCGTCCGGCGGGGACCCTCCGGCCGGGCTCAGCCGGTGACGAAGTCGGCCAGCACCGGCGCGAGGAACGCCGGCTCCACCGCGTGCGTCTGCCCCTCCAGCACCGCGTACGCCCCGTCCGGTACCGCCTCCGCGACCGCCCGCGCGCCCGCGCGCAGCCACTCGGGGCTCAGGCTGCCCGCCACCGACAGCACCGGCACCGGGATGCGGGCGAGCACGTC
This sequence comes from Streptomyces sp. NPDC046860, assembly GCF_040645115.1. NCBI lineage: Bacteria > Bacillati > Actinomycetota > Actinomycetes > Kitasatosporales > Streptomycetaceae > Streptomyces > Streptomyces sp. NPDC046860. The sequence goes on from NZ_JBEYXQ010000001.1 coordinate 569,926, forward strand.
CGCCGGCAGCAGGCCGTCGCCCATCAGGGCGGCGTCGTGGGCGAGGCTCGGGGCGAGCTGTTCCAGGCCCGGCCACATGGGGGACTGGCGGGCCCGCTGGATCATCTCCTCGGCCAGCCCGGTCAGCCGCAGGAACAATTCCACCGCCCCGCCCCGGTCGCCCTCCGCCAGCGCCAGGTCCAGGGCCGCCGCGTAGGCCACCTGCTGCTCCGGGCCACCGGGCAGGAAGTCGTCGAACGGCACCTCGTACACCGCCGCCCGGGTCACGGGGAGGCCGCTCGCGGCCGCCAGGAGCACCAGCGCGCCGCCCGAGGACAGCCCGAACAGCGCCGCCTCGCCGCCCACCGCCTCCAGCAGCGCCGCCAGGTCCTCCACCTCGCGCTCCACCGAGTACGGCGCGCTGTCCCCGCTGGCTCCCCGGCCCCGCCGGTCGTAGACGACGGCCCGGCAGCGGTCCGCGAGCGCGGCCGCCAGCGGGGCGAGCGTGAGACCGGTGGACAGCGCGCCGCTCACCAGGATCACCGCCGGCCCCTCGCCGGTCACGCGGTAGGCCAGAGAGGTGCCGTCGGGGGAAGTCGTCTTCTTGTCCATGCCCGTGGAGACTGCCGTACGGGTGCCGAACTCACCGGTCACGACACGGCGCGCCGCGAGGTCAGGCCACTTCGGGGGCGTAGAAGCAGTAGTGGTCCTTGATCCGGGCCACCTCCGGCTTCGGGTCCGGGTACGCCCACACCAGGTCGGGGGCGTCCGGCAGCGACCAGTAGGACGCCGTGCCCTTGAAGGGGCAGTCGGTGTGCGTCCCCGACGGGGTCAGCAGATCGAGCCGGACGTCCTCGGCGGGGATGTAGTACCGGGGCGGACAGCCCGTCTCGTGCAGTACGAGAGGGCGGTCGGTCTCCGCGAGCACCTGGCCGTCGTGTGCGACACGCACATGCTGCTCGCCCTGTTCGATGGTGATCGTGTGTCCGTGTGCCATACCGGAAGAGCACTGGCGGAGCCGTCGTTGTTCCCGCGCGCCCGCGTACCGTGGTCGGCATGAACATCTGCGTCTTCCTCTCCGCCGCCGACCTCGACGAACGCTACACACGCCCCGCGCGGGAGTTCGGCGAGCTGCTGGGCAAGGGCGGGCACACGCTCGTCTGGGGCGGCTCCGACTCCGGTCTGATGAAGGTCGTCGCCGACGGCGTGGAGGACGCCGGGGGCAGGCTCGTGGGTGTCTCCGTGGAGTTCCTGTCGGCGGTCGCCCGCCCCGGCGCCGACGAGATGGTCGTCGCGGCCGACCTCGCCGAGCGCAAGCGGCTCCTGCTGGAGAAGGCCGACGCCGTGGTCATCATGGTCGGCGGCACCGGCACCCTGGACGAGGCCACCGAGATCCTGGAGCTGAAGAAGCACGGCCGCACCGCCAAGCCCGTCGTGCTGCTCAACACCGCCGGCTTCTACGACGGCCTGGAGCGGCAGTTCCGCCGCATGGAGGCCGAGGGCTTCCTGCCGCGCCCGCTGTCCGAGCTGGTCTTCTTCGCCGAGGAGCCGGCCGGCGCCCTCGCCCACCTGGAGGAGTCCCTCGCCGCGGGCTGATGGGACCATGGCGGGCATGGCTACTCATGTGATCACCGGCGCCGGTTCCGGCATCGGCGCCGCCGTCGCCCGCCGTCTGCACGCGCGCGGGGACGACCTCGTCCTCCACGCGCGTGACGCGGCCCGCGCCAAGGAGCTGGCGGCCGAGTTCCCCGGCGCCCGCACCCTGGTGGGCGACCTCGCCGACCCCGACAAGCTGTCCTGGGCCTTCTCCCACCAGTCGCTGCCGGACCGCGTCGACTCCCTGCTGCACATCGCCGGGGTCGTCGACCTCGGCGACGTCGGTGACCTCACCCCCAAGTCCTGGCGCCACCAGCTCAACGTCAACCTGATCGCCCCCGCCGAGCTGACCCGCCACTTCCTGCCCCAGCTCCGCGCCGCCCGCGGCCAGGTCCTCTTCGTCAACTCCGGCGCCGGACTCAACGCCCACGCCGGCTGGTCCGCGTACGCCGCCTCCAAGCACGGGCTGAAGGCCCTCGCGGACTCGCTGCGCCACGAGGAGCACGGCAACGGGGTACGCGTCACCTCGGTCTACCCCGGCCGCACCGCCAGCCCGATGCAGGCCAAGGTGCACCAGCAGGAGGGCAAGGAGTACGACCCCGCGCGGTTCATCGACCCCGAGTCGGTCGCCGACACCGTCCTGCTCGCCCTCGACCTGCCCAGGGACGCGGAGATCAACGACCTGACCGTGCGCCCCGGTCACTGACACGCCGCCGACACGGCCGCGCGCCGCACGGCATACCCTGCCGGGGTGAGTGAGAACACCCAGGTCACCTTCCCCGCGGCCACCGGCGTCGGTTCGATGCCCGGCGAGGACGCGATCGAGGCCGCCAAGACCGTCACCGGCAGCCTGGAGGACTTCCCGTACCTCGCCGAGCAGCCCGCGCGCGGCCCCGGCGCCGACATGATCGGCCGCACCGCCGGGATGCTCGTCGAGCTGTACGCGCGCGTGGAGCCCAGCGGCTGGCGGCTGTCCGACCGGCCCGGCCGCGACACCCGGCGCGCGCACGCCTGGCTGCGCCAGGACCTCGACGCCCTGGAGGAGTTCACCCAGGGCTACGAGGGAGACCTCAAGGTGCAGGCGGTCGGCCCCTGGACGCTGGCCGCCGCACTGGAACTCCGGGGCGGCGAGGCGGTGCTGTCCGACCCCGGAGCCTGCCGCGACCTCACCGCCTCGCTCGCCGAGGGCCTGCGCCTGCACCTGGACGGTGTGCGCCGCCGCGTCCCCGGCGCCCGGGTGGTGCTCCAGCTCGACGAACCCTCCCTCACCGCCGTCCTGCGCGGACAGGTCAGGACCGCCAGCGGCTACCGCACCTACCGCGCCGTGGACCGGCAGGTCGTGGAGTCCGGCCTGCGCGAGGTGCTCGCCGCGAGCGGCCCCGGCCCCACCGTCGTCCACTCCTGCGCCCCCGATGTGCCGTTCGCGCTGCTGCGCCGCGCGGGCACCGACGCCGTCTCCTTCGACTTCGCCCTCCTCACCGAGCGTGACGACGACGCGATCGGCGAGGCCGTCGAGGCGGGCACCCGGCTCTTCGCCGGTGTCGTCCCCGGCACGGATGCCGCATTGTCAGACCCTGCCGGTAGCGTCATGGGTGTCAGGACGCTGTGGCGCAGGCTGGGGCTGCGGCCGGGGCTGCTCGCGGAAGCGGTCACGGTCACCCCCACGTGCGGTCTCGCGGGTGCTTCCCCCGCCTACGCCCGCCAGGCACTCGCCCACTGCGTCCGGGCGGCGAGATCCCTCGCGGACAACCCTGAGTAACTGGGAGGACGACACGGTGGCCGGCGACAAGCAAGCGGCGACGACAGCGGTGCCCGCCGAGGCCCGCGAGAGGCACGGGCGGCTCGCGGAGCAGGTCGAGGAACACCGCTTCCGGTACTACGTGAAGGACGCTCCCGTCGTCAGCGACGCGGAGTTCGACAAGCTCCTGAAGACCCTGGAGGCCCTGGAGGAGGAGTTCCCGGAGCTGCGCACCCCGGACTCGCCCACCCAGAAGGTCGCCGGCTCCTACGAGACCGAGTTCACCGCGGTCGCGCACCGCGAGCGCATGCTGTCCCTGGACAACACCTTCAACGACGAGGAACTGGCCGCCTGGGCCGACCGCATCGCCCGCGAACTGGGCGAGCAGACCTACCACTTCCTGTGCGAGCTGAAGGTCGACGGACTCGCCGTCAACCTCACCTACGAGCACGGCCGCCTCACCCGCGCCGCGACGAGGGGCGACGGCCGCACCGGCGAGGACATCACCCCCAACGTCCGCACCATCGGCGACATCCCCGAGCGCCTCCAGGGCGAGGACCTGCCCGACCTCGTGGAGATCCGCGGCGAGGTCTACTTCCCGATGGACAAGTTCCTGGAGCTGAACGAACGCCTGGTCGCCGCCGGGGAGAAGCCCTTCGCCAACCCCCGCAACGCGGCCGCCGGTTCACTGCGACAGAAGGACCCGCGCGTCACCGCGAGCCGCCCGCTGCACATGGTCGTCCACGGCATCGGCGCCCACGAGGGCTTCAGCGGCCTGACCCGCCTGTCCGAGGCGTACGGCCTGCTGAAGACCTGGGGCCTGCCCACCTCCCCGCACAACCGGGTGGTCGACGGCCTGGACGGCGTAAGGGAGTTCATCGCCCACTACGGCGAGCACCGCCACTCCGTGGACCACGAGATCGACGGCGCGGTCATCAAGCTCGACGAGATCCGCCTCCAGGGCCGCCTCGGCTCCACCGCCCGCGCCCCCCGCTGGGCCATCGCGTACAAGTACGCGCCGGAGGAGGTCAACACCAAGCTCATCGACATCAAGGTCGGCGTCGGCCGCACCGGCCGCGTCACCCCGTACGCCCAGGTCGAGCCGGTCACGGTCGCGGGCAGCGAGGTCGAGTTCGCCACCCTGCACAACCAGGAGGTCGTCAAGGCCAAGGGCGTGCTCATCGGGGACACCGTGGTGCTGCGCAAGGCCGGTGACGTCATCCCGGAGATCCTCGGGCCCGTCGCCGACCTCAGGGACGGCGGCGAGCGCGAGTTCGTGATGCCGACGCACTGCCCCGAGTGCGGCACCGCGCTGCGCCCGATGAAGGAGGGCGACATCGACCTCCGCTGCCCCAACGCCCGCACCTGCCCGGCCCAGTTGCGCGAGCGCGTGGCCTACCTCGCCGGGCGCGAGTGCCTGGACATCGAGCACTTCGGCGGGGTCGCCGCCGCCGCGCTCACCCGGCCGCTGGAGCCCGCCGACCCGCCCCTGGTCGACGAGGGCGACCTGTTCGACCTCACGGTGGAGAAGCTGCTGCCCATCAAGGCGCACGTCCTCGACCCCGACAGCGGACTGCCCAAGCGCGACCCGAAGACCGGCGAGGAGAAGGTCGTCACCGTCTTCGCCAACCAGAAGGGCGAGCCGAAGAAGAACACCCTCTCCCTGCTGGAGCACATCGAGGCGGCCAAGCGGCGCCCGCTCGCCCGGTTCATCAACGGCCTGTCGATCCGTCATGTCGGCCCCGTCGCCGCCCAGGCGCTCGCCCGCGAGTTCCGGTCCGTCGACCGCATCGAGGCGGCCACCGAGGAGGAGCTCGCCGCGACCGACGGGGTGGGCCCGATCATCGCCGCCGCCCTCAAGGAGTGGTTCGCCGAGGACTGGCACCGCGAGATCGTGCGCAAGTGGAAGGCGGCCGGAGTCCCGCTGGAGGAGGAGGCCACCGGCGAGGACGAGGGCCCGCGCCCGCTGGAGGGCATGACCGTCGTCGTGACCGGAACGCTGGAGAACTTCACCCGCGACGGCGCGAAGGACGCCCTGCAGAACCGGGGCGCGAAGGTGACCGGTTCCGTCTCCAAGAAGACCTCGTTCGTGGTCGTCGGCGACAACCCCGGCTCCAAGTACGACAAGGCGATGCAGCTCAAGGTGCCGGTCCTGGACGAGGACGGATTCGCCGTCCTGCTGGAGCGCGGGCCCGAGGCCGCGGCCGAAGTCGCGCTTCCGACCGGGGAGTAGCGGTTGAAGGCCACCCGTACGGCGCATATCAGATGCATACGGGTGGCCCGGACGCATTCGGGCGACCGTCCACGACCGCTGCCCGAGGAAGCCTTCCGCGGCCTACTGTTGAGGGGTGCGCCCGCCGTGCCCAGCCGCGGCCGGTGCATCCCCGTGCCGGGCAGCCGGCGCGGGGAAGGGCTTTCCACCGCCGAGCCGCTGATGGTCCTCGGGGCTAGGGCCGCGTGGCGTGGGCACCGCCGGCTGTGAGAGGGACGGGTATGGAACCGACCGAGAACGCCGCCCCCGGCTCACGGCAGCGCCTGCGCCGCCGCGTCGGCGCGTGGCGGGGGAGCCGGTGGACCGGACGCAGCAAGGACCGCGCGGGGCCGGACTCCCGCGCCGACGGCGTCGATCCGCACGCCGCGCTGGTCCTCGCCGCCGACCTCGCCCCGGACGACGACGCCCGACAGCGCACGCAGGCACCCACGTTGCCCGCCGCGCTCGCCGGCGCCGCCGCACTCGCCCTCGGTGCCGGGCTCTACGGCGCCTTCAGCGGCGACCACGCGCTCTTCCCCGCCGGCACGGCCGGCTGGGCGCTGGCGCTGCTCACCGGCCTCGTCGTCGGCCATCTCGTGATGCTGGGCCGGGCCCGCTGGGGAGGCGGCACCGCCTCCGGCGCCGCGCTCACCCTCGCCACCCTGCTGCTGTACGGCTGGGTCCCGGCCGGACTGGTCAGCCTCACCGTCGTCGTCCTGGTCGGCGTCGCCCGGCGCAACTGCTGGCGGCAGGGCCTCACCCACGGCGCGGTGGACATCCTCGGCATCGGCGCCGGGGCCCTGGTGCTCGCCGCCTTCGGCCGGGTGGGCAGCGTGGAGGAGCCCTGGGGTCCGGGAAGCTGGGACCTGGGCACCGTCCCCGAGGTGGTGCTCGCGGCGGGGGCCTATCTCCTCGTCAGCCGGGGGCTGTTGTGGTACCTGCACGCCCCGCGCGGGGGCGGGGTGCCCACCGTCGCCCGTTCCGCCCTGATACGCCAGGGGCTGGTCGCTGTCGCCCTGCTCGGCATCGCCCCGCTGGTGTGCGTGGTCGCCGACGCCCGGCCGGTGCTGCTGCCGCTGTTCGCCGTCCCGCTGATCGCGCTGGACTCCACGCTGTGGATGGCGCGGGCCCGCGCCGAGGAGCAGTTGCGCGATCCGCTGACCGGACTGCCCAACCGGCAGTGGCTGCTGGAGCGGATCTGGACCGCGCTGGACGAGGCCGAACGCGTCGGCGCCCGCTCGGCGTTGATGCTGATCGACCTCGACCGCTTCCGGTCGGTCAACGACACCCTCGGGCATCTCGCCGGTGACCGGCTGCTGTTGCAGATCGCCGACCGGCTCCAGAACGCCCTGCCGCGCGGAGCGGAGGCCGCGCGGCTGGGCGGGGACGAGTTCGCGGTCTTACTGCCCGTGGCCGACTCCACGACCTCGGCCACCCGGGTCGCGCGCGCTCTGGTCACCGCGCTCGGCTCCCCGCTCGACCTCGACGGACTCACGCTCGTGCTGGAGGCCAGCGCGGGCGTGGCCGTCTTCCCCGACCACGCGCTGGACGCCGAGGGCATGCTGCGGCGCGCCGACGTGGCGATGTACCAGGCCAAGCGGGACCGGACCGGCGTGGAGGCGTACGAGTCCAAGCGGGACTCCAACACCCCGGACCGCCTCGCCCTGCTGGGCGACCTGCGCCGCGCGCTCGACGCCCACGAGGTCCAGCTGCACTACCAGCCCAAGGTCCGCTTCGACGGCCAGGTCGCGGGGCTGGAGGCGCTGGTGCGGTGGGTGCATCCCGAGCGGGGGAAGGTGCCGCCGGACGAGTTCATAGCGATCGCCGAGACCTCCGGGCTGATGCCGCACCTCACCGAGTACGTCCTGGAGACGGCCCTCGCGCAGGTCGCCCGCTGGCGCGAACAGGGACTCAGGGTGCCGGTCGCGGTGAACGTCTCCCCGCGCGACGTGCACACCCCCGGCTTCGCCGGTTCCGTCGCCGCCCGGCTGGCCCGGCACGGAGTCCCGGCGGGGGCACTCCAGTTGGAGATCACCGAGCACGTGCTGCTGGAGGACCCGCAGCGGGCCGCCGACACCCTGGCCGCGCTGGCCGGGCACGGCGTGAAGATGTCCCTGGACGACTTCGGCACCGGCTACTCCTCCTTGGTCCACCTGCGGCGGCTCCCGGTCAGCGAGCTGAAGATCGACCGCTCCTTCGTGGCCCGGCTCGCGGTGGACGCCGAGGACGCGGCGATCGTGCGCTGCACGGTCGACCTCGCCCATTCGCTCGGCCTGGTGGTCGTCGCCGAGGGGGTCGAGGACGACGAGACCTGGGAGCATCTGCGCGACCTGCACTGCGACGCCGTCCAGGGCTGGCTGGTGGCCGCGGCCATGCCCCCCGAGGAGACCACCGCCTGGCTGAAGGCCCGCGGCCCGAGAGGCTGGCAGCGCCCGCGTGCGGCGCTTCCGGCGGGGGAGTGAACACCAGCCACCGCAGCGGGAACGTTTCACCCTTCGCGCCCCCGGGACGCGCCCCGTACACGGGTCAGGTGAACGAGCGCCGGTAGGCGTGCGGGCTGACCCCGGTGGTGCGCTTGAAGCGGTCGCGGAAGGCCGTGGGGGAGCCGAACCCGACCGACTCGCCGATGCGTTCCACGGACTGCCCGGTGGTCTCCAGCAGGTGCTGGGCCTGGCGGACACGGGCGCGGTGCAGCCATTGCAGCGGCGTGCTGCCGGTCTGCTCGCGGAAGCGCCGGATCAGGGTCCGCGTGCTGGTCCCGGCCTCGGCGGCGATGTCGGCGAGGGTGAGGTCGGCGCCCAGGTTGTCCCGCAGCCAGTCGAGCAGCGGCTCGAAGGCGGAACCGTGCGGCGTGGGCGTGTGGTCGTGGACGATGAACTGCGCCTGGCCGCCCTCGCGTTCCAGCGGCATGACGGAGAGCCGGGCGGCATCCGCGGCCACGGCCGAGCCGTAGTCCCGGCGGATCATGTGCAGACACAGGTCCAGGCCCGCGGCGGCCCCGGCCGAGGTCAGGATGCGGCCGTTGTCGACGTACAGCACGTCCGGGTCCACCTCGATCTCCGGATACGTCCGGGCCAGCAGGGCGGCCGCCGCCCAGTGGGTGGTGGCCCGCAGACCGTCCAGCAGTCCGGCGGCGGCCAGGACGAAGGTGCCCGAGCAGATGGAGGCGATACGCACGCCCTCCCCGGCGGCCGACCGCAGCGCGTCACGGACGGCGGGAGACAGCGGGGCGGTGGGTACGGCGGTTCCGGGCACGACGATGGTGTCCGCGCCCCGGAGCCCCTCCAGACCCCAGGGCGCGCGCAGGGCGAAGGCGCCCGCGTCGGTCTCCGGGCTCTGCGCGCACACCCGGATGCGGTAGCCGGCGCGGCCGTCCGGCAGCCGGGTGCGGGTGAAGACCTCGATCGGCGTGGACAGGTCGAACGGGATCACCTGGTCCAGGGCGAGCACGGCGACGGTGTGCATGGCCCGAACATACTCGTCCGCACACGGTCCGGCGGACCCGCTCCGGCACCTGATCAGGGTCCGGAGCTGTGGAAAAGCCCGGTTCCGGCAGTCTGGCGATATCCCGTCGGAAGGCGTCACTCATGCCACTGGGGCGGATCGCGGACGGCTGGTTGGCTTCTCGGTGAACCCGGCGCCTACCGGGCCCCGCCCAGCCGAAGGACCCCTCCATGCACGCCCAGATCGTCCTCTTCGACGGCTTCGATCCGCTCGACGTGATCGCCCCCTACGAGGTGCTGTACGCCGGCGGCCTCGCCTGCGGCGGCGGGGTGAGCGTCGAACTGGTCTCCGCCGAGGGACCGCGCGAGGTGGTCAGCGGCACCGGCGGCCTCGCCCTGCGGGCCACGGCCGCGCTCGATCCCGCGCGGCCGGGGCTGGTCCTCGTGCCGGGCGCCTCGGGCCTGGTCGGCGAGTCCGGCGAGGGTTTTGCCCGGGACGCGGGCGCGGGGGAGAAGCCGCTGGACGAGCCGATCCCCGTCCTGCTGGGCCGGACGCTGACCACCGGGCTGCCCGCGCTGCTGGCCGAGGCCATGGCGGACCCGCGCGTGACGGTGGCCGCGGTGTGCGGCGGCACCCTCGTGCTGTCCATGGCAGGGCTGATCGAGGGCCGCCACGCCACCACCCACCACCTGGGCCTGGACCTGCTCGAAGCGGCGGGCGTCCACGCGGTGCGCGCCCGGGTCGTCGACGACGGCGACCTCGTCACCGGCGCCGGCGTCACCTCCGGCCTCGATCTAGCCCTGCACCTGCTCGAACGCGAGACGGGTCCCCGTGTCGCCCACGCCGTCGAGGAACTGTTCGCCCACGAGCGCCGGGGCACCGTCTGGCGCGCTCAGGGCCCGGCCCCCGTGGGCGTGTGACATGACGAAGCTCCTGCTCTCCGTCCACGTCCTGGCCGCCCTCCTGGCCATCGGTCCCGTCGCCGTCGCCGCCAGCATGTTCCCGAGGAGCCTGCGCCAGGCGCACGACGCCCCGGACGACCAGGGGGCGCTCGCCGGCCTCGGGCTGCTGCACCGCGTCTGCCGCATCTACGCGGTCGTCGGCGTCACGGTGCCCGTCTTCGGGCTCGCCACCGCGCGGAACCTCGGTGTGCTCGGCAGCGGATGGCTGATCACCTCGATCGTGCTGACCGCCGCGGCCGCCGCCGTGCTCGGCCTGCTGATCCTGCCCGCCCAGGAGGCCGCGCTGGAGGCCGCCCCGGACACCGCGGACTCCGCCGCCCGCCTCGCCATGCTCACCGGCGTCTTCAACCTGCTGTGGGCGACCGTCACCGTCCTGATGATCGTCCGCCCCGGCTCCACGACAGGAGCCTGAGCCGCCTCAGGGGGTCTGGGGGGAAACCGTTTACCGGGCAGCCCTCCATGCCCCATAGGATTGGGGCTAGTCGTCCCCTTTCCGTCTGTCGCGCGGCGCCCGGCACGCACGCTCGCGGCGTTGCCGAATCGCCCACGTGGCTCCGCCACGAGGGCGCTCCGGCGCCTTGCGATCGCACGCACCGGACACCGCGCGACCCGCCCTCCGGGCGGACGACGGAAAGGGAACGACTAGCCCCCGGCCAAACCACACTCACTCACCCCAGAGGATCGCTGCATGCCTGGCATCACGCGCGAGGAGGTCGCCCACCTCGCCCGGCTGGCGCGTCTGGAGCTGAAGCCCGAAGAGCTCGACCACTTCGCGGGCCAGCTCGACGACATCATCGGCGCGGTCGCCCGCGTCAGCGAGGTCGCCGACCAAGACGTACCGCCGACCTCGCACCCGCTCCCGCTGACGAACGTCATGCGGGCGGACGAGGTCCGTCCCTCGCTCACCCCCGCGCAGGCGCTCTCCGGCGCCCCCGCCCAGGAGCAGCAGCGTTTCAAGGTGCCGCAGATCCTGGGGGAGGACTAAGAAGTCATGACCGACATCATCAAGCTCACGGCCGCCGAGATCGCCGGAAAGATCGCCTCCGGCGAGCTGACGGCCGTCGAGGTCACCGAGGCCCACCTCGCGCGCATCGACGCGGTCGACGAGAAGGTGCACGCCTTCCTGCACGTCGACCGTGAGGGCGCCCTCGCCCAGGCCCGCGCCGTGGACGCCAAGCGCGCCAAGGGCGAGAAGCTCGGCCCGCTGGCCGGCGTCCCGCTCGCGCTCAAGGACATCTTCACCACCGAGGGCATCCCGACCACGGTCGGCTCGAAGATCCTCGAGGGCTGGATTCCCCCCTACGACGCGACGCTCACCAAGCGCCTCAAGGACGCCGACGTCGTCATCCTCGGCAAGACCAACATGGACGAGTTCGCCATGGGGTCCTCCACCGAGAACAGCGCCTACGGCCCGACCGGCAACCCCTGGGACCTCACCAAGATCCCCGGCGGCTCCGGCGGCGGCTCCTCCGCCGCGCTCGCCTCCTACGAGGCCCCGCTCGCCATCGGCACCGACACCGGCGGCTCCATCCGCCAGCCGGCCGCCGTCACCGGCACCGTCGGCGTCAAGCCGACCTACGGCTCGGTCTCCCGCTACGGCATGGTGGCCTTCTCCTCCTCCCTGGACCAGGGCGGCCCCTGCGCCCGCACGGTGCTGGACGCGGCCCTGCTGCACGAGGTCATCGCGGGCCACGACCCGATGGACTCCACCTCCATCGACGCGCCGGTCCCGCCGGTCGTCGAGGCCGCGCGCAACGGCTCGGTCGCCGGCATGCGCGTCGGCGTCGTCAAGCAGTTCCGCGGCGAGGGCTACCAGGCCGGCGTCCTGCAGCGCTTCGACGAGTCCGTCGAGCTGCTCAAGGAGCTGGGCGCGGAGATCGTCGAGCTGGACTGCCCGTCCTTCGACCTCGCCCTGTCGGCGTACTACCTGATCGCGCCGTCCGAGTGCTCCTCCAACCTCGCCCGCTTCGACGGCCTGCGCTACGGCCGCCGCACCGGCGACGACGGCACCCACTCCGCCGAGGAGGTCACCTCGCTCACCCGTGAGGCCGGCTTCGGCGACGAGGTCAAGCGCCGCATCATGCTCGGCACGTACGCCCTCTCCAGCGGCTACTACGACGCCTACTACGGCTCGGCGCAGAAGGTCCGCACCCTCATCACGAGGGACTTCGAGAAGGCGTTCGAGCAGGTCGACGTGATCGTCTCCCCGACGACCCCGACCACCGCCTTCGCGATCGGCGAGCGCGCCGACGACCCGATGGCGATGTACCTCGCGGACCTGTGCACCATCCCGACGAACCTCGCGGGCAACGCGGCCATGTCGCTGCCCTGCGGTCTCGCCCCGGAGGACAACCTCCCCGTCGGCCTGCAGATCATCGCCCCGGCGATGCGGGACGACCGGCTGTACAAGGTCGGCGCCGCCGTCGAGGCCGCCTTCGTGGAAAAGTGGGGGCACCCGCTGATCGAGGAGGCACCGTCGCTGTGAGCGCACTGAACAAGGCCAAGGGCTTCAAGCAGTCGAGGTCCGGCACGTACCTGTCCATGGCCGGCACCGCGTTCAGCGCGGTCGGCGTGGCCAAGCAGATCAAGAAGGCGCGCTCCGAGCAGGACACCCTGCGCCTGGTCGACGCCGCCGTGTCCGCCGTCGCCATCGTCACCGGCCTCGCCATCCTCTACCGCGAGCTGAAGCGGCTGGGCGACGACGACGTCCTGCTGGGCTGAGAGGGAAGTTTTCACCGTGACCACCACGACCGACCTGGTGTCGTACGAGGACGCGCTGTCGTCGTACGACCCCGTCATGGGCCTTGAGGTCCATGTCGAACTCGGCACCCACACCAAGATGTTCTGCGGCTGCTCGACCGAGCTGGGCGCCGAGCCCAACTCGCAGACGTGCCCGGTGTGCCTCGGCATGCCCGGCGCGCTCCCGGTCGTCAACGCGACCGGCGTCGAGTCCGCCGTCAAGATCGGCCTCGCGCTGAACTGCTCGATCGCCGAGTGGTGCCGCTTCGCCCGGAAGAACTACTTCTATCCGGACATGCCGAAGAACTTCCAGACCTCCCAGTACGACGAGCCGATCGCCTTCGACGGTTACCTCGACGTGCAGCTGGAGGACGGCGAGACCTTCCGCGTGGAGATCGAGCGCGCCCACATGGAGGAGGACACCGGCAAGTCGACGCACGTCGGCGGTGCCACCGGCCGTATCCACGGCGCGTCCCACTCCCTGCTGGACTACAACCGCGCCGGCATCCCGCTCATCGAGATCGTCACCAAGCCCATCGAGGGCGCGGGCGAGCGGGCCCCCGAGGTCGCGCGCGCCTACGTCCGCGAGCTGCGTGAGGTCATCCGGGCCCTCGGTGTCTCCGAGGCCCGCATGGAGATGGGCCAGATGCGCTGCGACGTCAACCTGTCGCTGCGCCCGCACGGCCGGGAGAAGTTCGGCACGCGCTCCGAGACGAAGAACGTCAACTCGCTGCGCTCGGTCGAGCGCGCCGCCCGCTTCGAGATCATGCGCCACGCGGCCGTGCTCGACGGCGGCGGCACGATCATCCAGGAGACCCGCCACTTCCACGAGGACACCGGGTCGACGACCTCGGGCCGCGTGAAGGAGGAGGCCGAGGACTACCGGTACTTCCCGGAGCCCGACCTCGTCCCGGTGGCGCCCTCGCGCGAGTGGGTCGAGGAGATCCGCGCCGCGCTGCCCGAGCTGCCGCTGGCCCGCCGTACCCGCCTGCTGGCGGAGTGGGGCATCTCGGCCACCGACATGCAGTCGATCACCAACGCCGGTGCGCTGGACCTGATCGTCGCCACCATCGACGCCGGTGCCGACGCGGCCTCCGCCCGCAAGTGGTGGATGGGCGAGCTGGCGCGCAGCGCCAACGAGTCGGGCAAGGCGCTGGACGAGCTGGCCATCACCCCGGCCCAGGTCGCCCGCGTCACCGAGCTGGTCGTGAAGGGTGACCTCAACGACAAGCTGGCCCGCCAGGTCATCGAGGGCGTCCTCGCCGGCGAGGGCACGCCGGACGAGGTCGTCGACAAGCGCGGCCTGAAGGTCGTCTCCGACGAGGGTGCGCTGACCACCGCCGTCGACGAGGCCATCGCCGGCAACCCGGCCATCGCGGACAAGATCCGCGGCGGCAAGGTGGCCGCGGCCGGCGCGCTGGTCGGCGCGGTCATGAAGGCCACCCGTGGCCAGGCCGACGCCGCCCGCGTCAAGGAGCTGATCCTGGACCGGCTGGGCGTCAGCGAGGGCTGAGTCCCGCGTCCGACGTGGCCCCGGAGGTTCGTCCTCCGGGGCCACGTCCCGTTTTCCGGGGGCGCGGCCGGGGCCCGCGTACCGAGGCGCTACGCTCGCCCGCCATGAGTGGACGTACCGATTCCGTTGCCGGTCCCGCCGAGGCCGAGGCCGAGGCCGAGGAGACGGAACGGGCGGAGCCCGGCGTCCGGCACGAAGAGGACGCCGAGGACGGCGCCGAGGACGACGCCGAGTTCTACGACGAGGCCCGCCGCGCCCGCTGGGTCGCCACCGGCACCGGCGCCCTCCTCGCCCTGGCCGGGGTCGCCGCCGCCCTGCTCCGGCTCGCCGGCCCCGCCCCCGCCCTCGTCCCCGCCGCGTACGCCACCGGCGCCGCCGTCTGCACGGCCGCCGCCGGCCTCGGCGCCCGCGGCCGCACCCGCCGGGCCCTCTGGCTCCTGATAGCCGGAACCATGATCATGGCCCTCGGTGACCAGTTCGACTGAGCCCGTGAAAGGCTCGGCCGGTCACCGCGGAAGGGACCACGACACGATGTACGCGACACCACTGGGCGTCGACGGCGCTGAACTGCGCCCGATGGAGGTCTGGCACGCGCCGGAGTTCTTCGCCAACATCGACGGCGAGCGCGAGTTCATCGGCCGTCATGTCGGCCTGCCGGACGTGGTGCCCGACCTGGACGGCGCCCGCGCCTTCCTCAAGCGGTACGCCGACAAGCGCGCCACCGACACCGGGAGCCTGCACGGCATCTGGCTGGACGGCACCCTGGTCGGCGGCCTGATGTTCCGGCTGTGGGACAACGAGACTCAGGTCGCCGAGGCCGGCTGCTGGCTCGTCCCCGGCGCGGGCGGGCGCGGCCTGGTCACCCGGGGCATGCGGCTCCTGCTGGACTGGGCCTTCGGCGAGCGCGGCATGCACCGGGTGGAGTGGCACGCCTCTCCCGCCAACCGGCCCAGCGTCAACGTGGCCCGGCGCCTGGGCATGAGCCGCGAGGGCGTGCTCCGCGAGAACCACCCGCACCGGGGCGTGCGCACCGACACCGAGGTCTGGGCGATCCTGGCCCCCGAGTGGCGCGCGGCCCGCGAGGGCGCGGAGCACGGCGGGCGTGAAGACGCGGAGCACGGCGGGCGTTAAGACGCCTCTCAGACTCCGTCCGTACGGTGCCGGGCATGGCTACGAAGACAGCGGAAGGCGCCGCGACCGAGACCGGCGCGCAGCACGACGAGACGGCGACGGAGACCGCCGTGACCGAGGAAGCCCAGGCCCCCGAGCAGCGGGAGAGCGGCGAGGAGACGGCCGCCGCCGAACCGCGCGAAGCGTCCGGGGTCGGCCAGGGCGCCGGTGCCGTGGTGTCCGCCGCGCTCGGCCTGGTCTCGCTCAGCGGCGGCTGGGTCGGCACCGTCGCCTCGGCCCGCGCCCAGCTCATGGGCCAGCTCAAGACCTCGTCCCAGGCGAACGTCGCCCAGCAGGTCAAGGCGGTCTACGGCGACGCCTGGCACGCCACCGCCCTGTGGGCCGGCCTCTTCGCGGTCGCCGCGCTGGTCGTCGGCGCCGTCGTGCTCGCCCGTCCGGCGTTCGGCGCGCCGGGACGCCCGCAGGCCCCCTGGATCAAGTCGGTGGCGTGGGGCGGTGTCGCGCTCGGTGCCGTCGGCCTGCTGCTGGCCGCGCTGAAGTACTCCGACGTCCTGCTCGGCCTGCCCTCGGTGGGCTGAGCGCGCGGGGCCGGTGTGCACGGGGGCGGTGTTCCGCACCGCCCCCGGTCAGCGGACCCGCAGTTCCAGCAGACGGTCGTCGCCCTTGCCGGGGGTGTTGCGGCCGTCGGTGTTGCTCGTCAGCACCCACAGCCGGTCGCCCCCGGCCGGGGCCACCGTGCGCAGCCGGCCGTACTCGCCCTTCAGGAACGCCTGCGGCGGGGCGGCCGCCGAGGTGGAGCGCAGCGGGACGCGCCACAGGCGCTCGCCCCGGAGCCCGGCCATCCAGATCACGCCGTCCACCTGCGCGATGCCGCTCGGGGACGCCTCGTCGGTGTGCCACTGGGCCAGCGGATTCAGGAAGCGCCCGTCGGTGCCCCTGCCCTCGGTGCCGGGCCAGCCGTAGTCGCCGCCGGGCTTGATCGCGTTCAGCTCGTCCCAGGTGTCCTGCCCGAACTCCGAGGCGAACAGCCGCTGTTGACCGTCCCAGGCCAGGCCCTGCACATTGCGGTGGCCGTAGGAGTACACCGGGGAGCGCCCGAAGGGGTTGCCCGGCGCCGGCTCACCCTCCGGGGTGATCCGCAGGATCTTGCCGCCCAGGGACTTCCGGTCGGAGGCCAGCCCGCTGCTGCCGCTCTCGCCGGTGCCCGCGTACAGCATGCCGTCGGGGCCGAAGGCGATCCGCCCGCCGTTGTGGATGTGGCCCTTCGGGATGCCCTTGAACACCGTGTCCGGTGCGCCCAGTTGATCACCGGGGTTCCGCTTCTCGTCGTACCGCACGCGGACGACGCGGTTGTCGGAGGCGGAGGTGAAGTAGGCGTAGACCATGTGGTCCGAGGCGAAGCCGGGGGAGAGGGCGATGCCGAGCAGGCCGCCCTCACCGGCGGGCTCGACCCCGGAGATGCGGCCCGCCACCGTCTTCTCGCCGGTCCTGGCGTCGATCCGGGTGAGGGTGGCGTCGTCGCGGGAGGAGACGAGCAGGTTCCCGTCGGGCAGCGGGGCCAGCCCCCACGGACTCTTCAGTCCCTCGGCCACTGTGCGCAACACCTTCACCGAGCCTTTCGCGGGCGGGGTGGTCCCGGAGGGGGACGCGGCGCCGGAGGTCACCGTGCCCCCGGAGGGCGATCCCCGGCCGTCACCCCCGTCCGAGGAGCAGCCCGCGGCCAGCAGCAGCGCGGTCGCGGCGAGAACGGCGGGTACGGTTCGGCTTCGCACGGTCAAGGTCCCTTCGAAGGGGTCGCACCGACACTGCTACCCCACCAGACGCGCACCGTGCGCGTCCCCGGTTCAGTCCCACGATCCCAGCGCGGCGGGCAGCGCGGCCACCTCGGCCAGATCCCGCGGGGTCAGCCGCAGCGCGGCCGCCGCCGCGTTCTCCCGCGCCCAGCGCTCCCGTTTCGTGCCGGGCAGGGCGATGACCTGCGGTCCCTGCGCCAGCACCCACGCCAGCGCCACCTGCGCCGGGGTGACGTCCTCGCCGTGCCGCCGCGCGATACGGCGGAGTCCGGCCACGACGGGCTGGTTGGCCGCCATCATCTCGGCCGTGAAGCGGGGGTGGCGGGCGCGCAGATCGTCCGGTTCGAAGCCCTCGCCCGGGGTCAGCGTCCCGGTGAGGAAACCGTTCCCCAGAGGCATCGCCGCGAGGAAGCCGACACCCCGCTCCGCGCACCACGGCAGCAGGGCGTCCAGCGCCTCCGGCGACCACACCGACAGCTCCGCCTGCACCGCGCTCACCGGGAACACCTGCTGCACCCGGCGCAGTTGGCGCAGCGTGGTGTCGTGCAGCCGCCCACCCGGGCGGCGACCACCCGACCGGTGCCCGCCACGCGCGCCGACCGCGCACAGCCCCAGCGCCCGCACCTTCCCGGCCCGCACCAGGTCCGCCATCGCGCCCCAGGTCTCCTCGACCGGGACCTCCGGATCGGCGCGGTGCAGCTGGTACAGGTCGATCACGTCGGTCTGCAGGCGCCGGAGCGAGGCGTCGCAGGCCCGCTTCACATAGCCGGGGCGCCCGTTGGCCACGATGTGCTGATCGCCCACCAGCAGCCCGGCCTTGGTCGACACGAAGGCGTCCGCGCGCCGCTCCCGCAGCACCCGGCCGAGCAGCAGCTCATTGGTGAACGGCCCGTACATGTCGGCGGTGTCCAGCAGGTCCGAGCCCAGGTCCAGCGCCCGGTGCACGGCCCTCAGCGACTCCTCGCCCCGCTGCCGCGACCCGCTGTACGCCCAGCTCATCGGCATGCACCCGAGCCCCACGGCCCCCGCCGAGAGCGCCCCCGCGCCGATCGTCCTGCGCTCCACCTGCCCGCGAACCTCCCTCTTCGAGGTCCCCAACCTAACCAATGGGCGCGCCCGTCCTGAACTAGCCTCCTGACCATGACCGAAGACGTCTGGCTGCCCCTCCCGCCCGAGGAGATCCGCGGACTGCCCGAAGGACCGAACTACCTGTTCTGGGACGGCGAGCGGCCGGAGTTCCCCGGTGATCCCGCCGACTGCGCGGTGTACGTGGTGCCGTACATGAAGCCGCTGCCGGCGCGCACCCGCCCGCTGAAGCGGATGACCGGGCTGAGCGTGATCCAGACGCTCACCGCGGGCGTGGACGACATCACCGCCGACCTCTCCCTGGTCGCCCCCGGCGTCCGGCTCTGCAACGCCCGCGGGGTGCACGAGACCAGCACCGCCGAGCTGGCCCTCACCCTCACCCTGGCCTCGCTGCGCGGAATCCCGGGGTTCGTGCGGGCCCAGGACGACGGGCGCTGGCAAGGGGAGTTCCGGCCCGCTCTGGCCGACCGTAACGTGCTCATCGTCGGCTACGGCGCCATCGGCGCGGCCGTCGAGGACCGGCTCGTGCCCTTCGAAGTGGAGCGCGTGACCCGGGTGGCGCGCTCCGGGCGCACCACCGCGCGCGGGGTCGTGCATCCGCTCACCGAACTTCCCCGACTGCTCCCGGAAGCCGACGTGGTGATCCTCTCCACGCCCCTCACCGAGGAGACCCGGGGCCTCGTGGACGCGGGCTTCCTCGCGCGGATGAGGGACGGCGCCCTGCTCGTCAACGTCGCGCGCGGGCCCGTCGTGGACACCGAGGCCCTGCTCAGGGAGGTGGAGAGCGGACGCCTCACCGCCGCGCTCGACGTCACCGACCCCGAACCGCTGCCGCCGGGGCACCCGTTGTGGCGGGCCCCGGGCGTACTGATCACCCCGCATGTGGGCGGCCCGAGTTCGGCGTTCCGGCCGCGCGCCGAGCGGCTCCTGGTGGACCAGCTGACCCGGTTCGTGAACCATGAGCCATTGCGCAACGTGGTCCTCACCACCGGGGCGTGAAGCGTTTGCGGGCACCCTCCGCGACCCTCCGGGCGCGGTGCGTGCCCGCATAGTCGCTGGTCGTCACGGAGAGTAGAGAAGCTATGTCCCTGAGTGACGATCCTGGTGTATCGTCCCGACAGGGGAGCGCCGCCGACCGATCGGCGCCGGGGATGGACATTTCAGCTCTGTGAGGGGGGCGACGGGCGATGCACGGCCTATGGACGAACGATCCGACGCGGCGGAGCCGCCGACGGCGACCCTGGCGCACGACCGCGCGCAGGCGCGAGCGGCACATGAGCCGGCACAGTCTCCACCCCAGGCCGGGCGCCCGCCGCAGGCACCCGCACCGGCCGTCGCGGGACCCCGGCGCGACCCGGACCGGGAGGGCGCGGTGAGCGCGCCCCCCGTGACCACGACCGCGCTCGACGGGGCGCCCCGCGCGCCGCAGCAGACCGTCCGCACGCCCCCGGCCCGCCCGCCGGCACCGCGCGACGGATCGCGTCTGACCCAGCAGCTCGCCCTCGCCGTGATCTGCGCGGCCTACGGCGTCGGCTCGGCCTTCGACTGGGGCTCACCCCAGCTCGCGCTGTTCATGGGGGACTTCGGGCTCAGCGCGGCGGCCGGCACCGCCGCCGTCTCCTGCTTCCTCTACGCCCGCAGCCGCCGCGTCCGCTTCCGCCCCGCCTGGCTGCTCTTCGCCCTCTCCTCCGCCATGGCCGCCCTCGGCAACGCGGTCTGGGGGTGGTACGAGGTCGTCCTCGGGCGCACGGTGCCCAGCCCCAGCTACGCCGACCTGTTCTTCCTCTGCTTCGCCCCGCCCGCGATCGTGGGCCTGCTGGTCCTCGCCAAGCGCCCGGTGAGCCGGGCCGGCTGGATCTGCCTCACGCTGGACGCCTGGCTCATCGGCGGCTCGCTGCTCACCCTCTCCTGGAGTCTGGCGCTCGCCCAGACCGCCCGGATCGACGGACCGAGCGTCGAACACACGGCCCTCTCGCTCGCCTACCCGCTGCTCGACATCGTCCTGGTCAGCATGGTGCTGGCGCTGCACTTCCGGCGCAGCCCGGGCAACCGCACCGCCGTCAACACCGCGATCGGCGCCCTCGCCCTCACCGTGATGTGCGACGCGCTGTTCACCTCCCCGCTGCTGCACAGCAACTACCGCTCCGGGCAACTGCTGGACGCGGGCTGGTTCGCGGGCTCCCTGCTGCTCGCCTACGCCCCCTGGGCCGCCCCCCGGGGGCGCGAGGGCGACCGGAGCACGCCCGACGGGCACACCCGCGTCGTCCACGAACACGTACCGGGCCAGCGCGGCCCGGTCACCGCCCAGACCCATCCGCCGGGCACCGAGGGCCACCGCTATCCGGCCGGGGCACCGCTCACCGGCTCCCTCGCCGCCCTCACCCCGTACCTCGCCGCCGCCGTCTGCACGCTGGGCATCCTGTACAACGTGCTCAACGGGCGCCGGCCCGACCACGTGGTGCTGATCACCGCGGGCGCCGTGGTGCTGGCCCTCGTGATCCGCCAGGGCATCATGCTGCTGGACAACATCACCCTCACCCAGGAACTGGCGCAGAAGGAGAACCACTTCCGCTCCCTGGTGCAGGGGTCCAGCGACGTCATCATGATCGCCGCGCCCAACGGCGTCCTGCGCTACGTCTCCCCGGCCGCCGCCGGGGTCTACGGCAGCAGCGCCGAGGCCCTGATCGGCATGGAACTGGCGGCCCTCATCCACCCCGAGGACCTGGACTGCGTGGTCTACGAGGTGCGCCGCTTCCTCGCCGCCGACCCGCTGGACGAACCCACCACCCGCATCGAGTGCCGCTTCCGCTCCGGCCGGGGCGGCTGGCTCAACGTCGAGTCCACGGTCAACCGCCACCACGGCGGCCTGATCTTCAACAGCCGGGACGTGACCGAGCGGGTCCGGCTCCAGGCCCAGCTCCAGCACAACGCCGAGCACGACCCGCTCACCGACCTGCCCAACCGCGCCCTGTTCACCCGGCGCGTCCAGCAGGCCCTGTCCGGGCGCCGGGCCACCGACCGGGGCGCCGCCCTGCGCGGCACCGCCGTGCTCTTCATCGACCTCGACGGCTTCAAGGCCGTCAACGACACCATCGGCCACCAGGCCGGGGACGAACTGCTGATCCAGGCCGCCCGCAGACTCCAGGACTCCGTCCGCCAGGGGGACACCGCCTCCCGGCTCGGCGGGGACGAGTTCGCGGCCCTCATCACCGGCGACGGCACCCGCGACCGCAGCGCCCGCGAGCGGCACATCGTGGAGCTGGCCGACCGGCTGAGGATGACCCTCTCCCAGCCGTACGCCATCGACGGCAACGATGTCCGGGTCAACGCCTCCATCGGCGTCGCCTTCGCCGAACCCGGCCTCGGCGCGGGCGAGCTGCTGCGCAACGCGGACCTGGCGATGTACCGCGCCAAGGCGGGCGGCAAGGGCCGGGTGGAGCTGTACAAACCGCAGATGCAGCAGGACGTCGTCCGCAAGGCGGAGCTGGCCGGACGGCTGCGGGCCGCACTGCACGAGGGCGAGTTCGCGCTGCTGCACCAGCCCGTGGTGTGTCTCACCGGCGGCCGGATCGCCTCCGTGGCCACCCACGCGCGGTGGCGCTCGGCCCAGGGGGTCCTGTTCACCCCGGCCGAGTTCCTGCGGGTGGCCGAGGACGGCGACCGCACGGCCGAGCTGGAGCGCTGGATACTCAAGGAAGCGGTCGAGCAGGCCGCCGAACGGGCCGCCGGCGGTCTCGTCGTCCCGGTCTCCGTGCGGATGAGCGCCCGGCGGCTGCTGGACCGCTCGATGCCGCTGGGCTCCATCGAGGCGCTGCTGACCCGGCACGGGCTGCCGCCCGGCGCGCTGGTCATCGAACTGTCCGGTACCGACCCGCGGATCTCCCTGGACGAGCTGGAGCGGCGCCTGACCGCGCTCAGCCGCCTCGGGGTGCGGATCGCGCTCGACGGCTTCGGCAGCGGACACGCGGCCATCACCGCGCTGCGCAGGCTCCCCGTGGACATCCTCAAGCTCGACCGGGGGCTGATCGAGGGCGTCGTGGAGTCCGCCCGGCTGCACAAGATCACCAGCGGGCTGCTGCGCATCGCGGGCGATCTCGGGCTCCAGTCCGTCGCCGAGGGCGTGGACCTGCCCGAGCAGGTCGTCGCGCTGCGCGCCATGGGCTGCACCCACGGCCAGGGCATGGCGTTCGCCGGGCCCGTGGACGAGTACCGGCTGCGCCGGGCGCTCGCCTCCGGCCGCTTCCCGGTGCCGCACGCCCCCGCCGAACCGGTCTTCGCGGGGAAGGGCGCGGGACTGTACCCCGGAACCATGTCGACCGTCTTCGGTACCACCGCACTCCGCTCACATGATGAGACGGCCGTCCCACCCACTTGACACATGGTGCGCGCCGGGGGGAGGGTCAGTGCCATGCGCACCCGAATTCTCGTACTTGGAAAGCGCGTCGGCTGAGCTGGGACTCGACCGGACACCGTCCGGAAAACCCGGCACCCTCACCGACGCGCTCCCCTCGCTTGCCTTGCGGCACGAGGGGTTTTTTGTTGCACGAGTGACCCTCGTGCGGCCCCCCGCTCCGCACCCGTACCGCTCACACCTCGCACAGACCCTCAAGCTCGAGAAGAGAAGCCGATGACCGAGCAGGCCACCGGGGCCCACCATCCGCAGCCGCGGCCCCGTTCCGGAGGACAGCACTCCGCCACCGTCGAGCACGTGACGGGTGCGCAGTCCCTCATCCGTTCCCTCGAAGAGGTCGGCGCGGACACGGTGTTCGGCATCCCCGGCGGCGCGATCCTCCCGGCGTACGACCCCCTGATGGACTCCACCCGGGTCCGCCATGTGCTGGTCCGCCACGAGCAGGGCGCGGGGCACGCGGCCACCGGCTACGCGCAGGCCACCGGCAAGGTCGGCGTCTGCATGGCCACCTCGGGGCCCGGCGCCACCAACCTGGTCACCCCCATCGCCGACGCGCACATGGACTCGGTGCCGCTGGTGGCGATCACCGGGCAGGTCGCGTCCAAGGCGATCGGCACCGACGCCTTCCAGGAGGCGGACATCGTCGGCATCTCCATGCCGATCACCAAGCACAACTTCCTGGTCACCAAGGCCGAGGACATCCCGCGCGTCATCGCGCAGGCGTTCCACATCGCCTCCACCGGCCGCCCCGGCCCGGTCCTGGTCGACATCGCCAAGGACGCCCTCCAGGCCAAGACCACCTTCTCCTGGCCGCCCGTGCTGGACCTGCCCGGCTACCGCCCGGTCACCAAGCCGCACGCCAAGCAGATCCGCGAGGCGGCCAAGCTCATCACCACCGCCCGCCGCCCCGTCCTCTACGTCGGCGGCGGCGTGCTCAAGGCCGGCGCCACCGCCGAGCTGAAGGTCCTCGCCGAGCTGACCGGCGCCCCCGTGACCACCACCCTCATGGCACTCGGCGCCTTCCCCGACAGCCACCCGCAGCACGTGGGCATGCCCGGCATGCACGGCTCGGTCACCGCCGTCACCGCGCTGCAGAAGGCCGACCTGATCGTCGCCCTCGGGGCCCGCTTCGACGACCGCGTCACCGGAAGACTGGACAGCTTCGCGCCGTACGCCAAGATCGTGCACGCGGACATCGACCCGGCCGAGATCGGCAAGAACCGCGAGGCCGACGTGCCGATCGTCGGCGACGCCCGCGAGGTGCTGGCCGACCTGATCCAGGCCGTGCAGAAGGAGCACGAGGAGGGCCACCGGGGCGACCACACCGCCTGGTGGAGCGACCTGAACCGCTGGCGGGACACCTACCCGCTCGGCTACGAGAAGCCCGAGGACGGCTCGCTCTCCCCGCAGGCGGTCATCGAGCGCATCGGTCAGCTCGCCCCCGACGACACGATCTTCGCGGCGGGCGTCGGCCAGCACCAGATGTGGGCCGCCCACTTCATCGAGTACGAGCGGCCCTCGACCTGGCTCAACTCCGGCGGCGCCGGGACCATGGGCTACGCGGTCCCCGCGGCGATGGGGGCCAAGGCCGGACAGCCCAGCCGCACGGTCTGGGCGATCGACGGTGACGGCTGCTTCCAGATGACCAATCAGGAACTCACCACCTGCGCCCTGAACAACATCCCGATCAAGGTCGCCATCATCAACAACGGCGCCCTCGGCATGGTCCGCCAGTGGCAGACGCTGTTCTACAACCAGCGCTACTCCAACACCGTCCTGCACTCCGGCCCCGACGGCCCCACGGGCCCCAGCGCCGGCACCCGCGTCCCCGACTTCGTCAAGCTGTCCGAGGCGATGGGCTGCCACGCCATCCGCTGCGAGCGCCCCGAGGACCTGGACAAGGTCATCGAGGAGGCGAACGCGATCAACGACCGTCCGGTCGTCGTCGACTTCATCGTCCACGAGGACGCGATGGTGTGGCCGATGGTCGCCGCCGGGACCTCCAACGACGAGGTCATGGCCGCGCGGGGCGTGCGCCCCGACTTCGGCGACGCCGACCAGGACTGACCAGAGGATTCGAGCGAGAGAGACCGAGAGAGACCACGATCATGTCCAAGCACACGCTCTCCGTCCTGGTGGAGAACACACCGGGCATCCTCGCCCGCATCGCCGCCCTCTTCTCCCGGCGCGGCTTCAACATCGACTCGCTCGCGGTGGGTGTCACCGAGCACGCCGACATCTCCCGCATCACCATCGTGGTGAACGTCGAGGACCTGCCGCTGGAGCAGGTGACCAAGCAGCTCAACAAGCTCGTCAACGTGCTGAAGATCGTCGAGCTGGAGCCCGGACAGGCCGTCCAGCGTGAACTCGTTCTGGTGAAGGTCCGCGCGGACAACGAGACCCGGTCCCAGATCACGGAGATCGTCCAGCTGTTCCGCGCCAAGACCGTCGACGTCTCCCCGGAGGCCGTCACCATCGAGGCCACCGGATCGGGCGACAAGCTCTCCGCGATGCTCCGGATGCTGGAGCCCTTCGGCATCAAGGAGCTGGTGCAGTCCGGCACCATCGCCATCGGACGCGGCGCCCGCTCCATCACCGACCGCTCCCTGCGCGCCCTCGACCGCACGGCGTGAGCCCCGGCCCGGCCGCCCCCCTGGGCGACCGGATGCCGAGACCCCGAGACCTTCCATCCCCCCGCCGCAATACGGTGGGACGCACGAACCGCACCTCAAGGAGAGAACCAGTGGCCGAGCTGTTCTACGACGCCGACGCCGACCTGTCCATCATCCAGGGCCGCAAGGTCGCGGTCATCGGCTACGGCAGCCAGGGCCACGCCCACGCCCTGTCGCTGCGGGACTCGGGCGTCGACGTCCGCGTCGGCCTGCCCGAGACCTCCAAGTCCCGCGCCAAGGCCGAGGAGCAGGGCCTGCGCGTGGTCACCCCGGCCGAGGCCTCCGCCGAGGCCGACGTCATCATGATCCTGGTCCCGGACCCGCTGCAGGCCCAGGTCTACGAGGAGTCCATCGCGCCCCACCTGAAGGACGGCGACGCGCTGTTCTTCGGCCACGGCTTCAACATCCGCTTCGGCTTCATCAAGCCCCCGGCCGAGGTCGACGTCTGCATGGTCGCCCCCAAGGGCCCGGGCCACCTGGTCCGCCGCCAGTACGAGGAGGGGCGCGGCGTGCCCTGCATCGTCGCGGTCGAGCAGGACGCCTCCGGCAACGGCTTCCCGCTGGCCCTGTCGTACGCCAAGGCCATCGGCGGCACCCGCGCCGGCGTCATCAAGACCACCTTCACCGAGGAGACCGAGACCGACCTGTTCGGTGAGCAGGCCGTGCTCTGCGGCGGCACCGCGGCCCTGGTCAAGGCGGGCTTCGAGACGCTGACCGAGGCCGGGTACCAGCCCGAGATCGCCTACTTCGAGTGCCTGCACGAGCTGAAGCTGATCGTGGACCTCATGTACGAGGGCGGCCTGGAGAAGATGCGCTGGTCCATCTCCGAGACCGCCGAGTGGGGCGACTACGTCACCGGCCCGCGCATCATCACCGACGCCACCAAGGCCGAGATGAAGAAGGTCCTCGCCGAGATCCAGGACGGCTCCTTCGCCAAGAACTGGATGGACGAGTACCACGGCGGCCTGAAGAAGTACGACGAGTACAAGAAGCAGGACTCCGAGCACCTGCTGGAGACGACCGGCAAGAAGCTGCGCAAGCTGATGTCCTGGGTCGACGAAGAGGCGTGATCCGGTCCGCGCCGCGGCGGCGCCCCTCTCTTCAGGGGGCGCCGCCGCGGCGTGGCACGCCGACCGGGCGGCGGACCCGTACGAAACGGAGCCTCCCGTCCGGGTGATCCTTCCGTAGCGGCGCAGGCCCCGGGCCCGCGCGCCACTACACTGCTGCACAACAAACGCGTCAGGCCCACAGTGTCGTGCGTCTTCCACGCGGCTAGCACCCTCCACCGCCAGCGGCCGTCGGGACGGCCGTCCGCAATGGACTTGTGAGGACTCACGTGAGCTCGTACCCCAGTCGAAAAGCCACGGTACTCATCGCAGAAGAGCTGTCGCCCGCGACCGTGGACGCACTCGGCCCGGACTTCGAGATCCGGCACTGCAACGGAGCCGACCGCGCCGAACTGCTTCCGGCCATCGCCGACGTGGACGCGATCCTCGTCCGCTCCGCCACCAAGGTCGACGCCGAGGCGATCGCCGCGGCGAAGAACCTGAAGGTCGTCGCACGAGCCGGCGTCGGCCTGGACAACGTCGACGTCTCCGCCGCCACCAAGGCCGGCGTGATGGTCGTCAACGCCCCCACCTCCAACATCGTCACCGCCGCCGAGCTGGCCTGCGGTCTGCTCGTGGCCAGCGCGCGCAACATCCCGCAGGCCAACACCGCCCTGAAGAACGGCGAGTGGAAGCGCAGCAAGTACACCGGCGTCGAGCTGGCCGAGAAGACCCTCGGCGTGGTCGGCCTCGGCCGCATCGGCGCCCTGGTCGCCCAGCGGATGTCCGCCTTCGGCATGAAGGTCGTCGCCTACGACCCCTACGTGCAGCCCGCGCGGGCCGCGCAGATGGGCGTCAAGGTGCTCTCCCTGGACGAGCTGCTGGAGGTCTCCGACTTCATCACCGTCCACCTGCCCAAGACCCCCGAGACCCTCGGCCTGATCGGCGACGAGGCGCTGCGCAAGGTCAAGCCGACCGTGCGCATCGTCAACGCCGCGCGCGGCGGCATCGTCGACGAGGCCGCGCTGTACGCGGCGCTGAAGGAGGGCCGGGTCGCGGGCGCCGGTCTCGACGTGTACGCCAAGGAGCCGTGCACCGACTCCCCGCTCTTCGAGCTGGACCAGGTGGTCTGCACCCCGCACCTGGGCGCCTCCACCGACGAGGCCCAGGAGAAGGCGGGCATCGCGGTGGCCCGCTCCGTGCGCCTCGCCCTCGCCGGTGAGCTGGTGCCGGACGCGGTCAACGTCCAGGGCGGTGTCATCGCCGAGGACGTCAAGCCCGGTCTGCCGCTCGCCGAGCGTCTGGGCCGCATCTTCACCGCCCTCGCGGGCGAGGTCGCGGCCCGCCTCGACGTCGAGGTGTACGGCGAGATCACCCAGCACGACGTCAAGGTGCTCGAACTCTCCGCGCTCAAGGGCGTGTTCGAGGACGTGGTGGACGAGACCGTCTCCTATGTCAACGCCCCGCTGTTCGCGCAGGAGCGCGGTGTCGAGGTCCGCCTGACCACCAGCTCCGAGTCGGCCGACCACCGCAACGTGGTCACCGTGCGCGGCACCCTGGCGGGCGGCGAGGAGGTGTCGGTCTCCGGCACGCTCGCCGGCCCCAAGCACGTCCAGAAGATCGTCGCGGTCGGTGACTACGACGTGGACCTGGGGCTCGCCGAGCACATGGTCGTCCTGCGCTACGAGGACCGTCCCGGTGTCGTCGGCACCGTCGGCCGGGTCCTCGGCGAGGCGGGTATCAACATCGCCGGCATGCAGGTGGCCCGGTCCACCGCCGGCGGCGAGGCGCTGGCCGTGCTCACCGTGGACGACACGGTGTCGCCGGCCGCCCTGGCCGAGCTGGCCCAGGAGATCGGCGCGACCGCGGCCCGCTCGGTCAACCTGGTCTGAGCCGGCCCCGCACGCACCGGAGCGCCGGGCGGCCCCCTTCCGGGCCGCCCGGCGCTCCGGCGTTTCCACGGCCCTCACGGCCGCTCGGCGTCCCGTCGGCCCAGGGTCAGCGCGGCGCCGGCCGCGGCGAGCGCCAGCACGAGCGCCCCGGTGAGCGCCGCCGCGTGCATCCCGCCGGTGAACGCCTCCCGCGCCGAGACCAGCAGCGCCTCCCCGGACCGGCCGGGCAGCCGGGCCGCGGTGACCAGCGCGCCGCCCAGGGTCTCGCGGGCCTCGGCCGGCGCCCCGGACGGCATCCGGTGGCGGTAGACGGCGGTGCCCACCGAGCCGAGGAGGGCCATGCCCAGCGCCCCGCCGAACTCGGTGGCCGTCTCCAGCAGGGACGAGGCGGTGCCCGCCCGCTCCACCGGCGTACTGCCCATCGCCAGGTCGGTGAGCTGGGACAACACCATCACCGCGCCGCAGGCCAGCACCCCGGCCGCGGCCAGCGTCAGCCACAGCGAGCCGGTGCCGGTGAGGGTGAGCAGGCCGTACCCGGCCGCGGAGACCGCGAACCCGGCGGCGACCACCCGGCCCCGGTCCGCGCCCCGGGCGACCAGCGCGGCGGTCACCGGTCCGGCGACCCCGATCAGCACCGAGGGCAGCAGGCTCCACAGCGCGGCCGCGAGCGGGCTCTTGCCCAGCACGGACTGGAGGTACTGCGTGGTGAAGATCGCCGAGCCCATCATGCCGAAGGCGCACACCAGGGTCAGCACCACGGCCGGGGTGAAGCCCCGGTGCCGCAGCAGCGCGGGCGCGACCAGCGGGGAGGCGGCGGTGCGCTGGCGGTGGACGAAGAGCGCGGCGAAGAGCAGGCCGGCCGTCACCGACATCACGTACCGCACGTGCCAGCCCTCGGCGGGGATCTCCTTCAGGCCGTAGATCACCGGGAGCACGGCGGCCAGGGACAGCGGGACGCTCGGCCAGTCGAAGCGGCCGGGGGAGGGGCGGCGTGACTCGGGGAGCAGGAACGGGCCGAGAAGGAGCAGCAGGAGCATCGCGGGCAGGTTGACCAGGAAGACCGAGCCCCACCAGAAGTGCTCCACCAGCACCCCGCTCATCACCGAGCCCAGTGCGATGCCTCCGGTCATCACCCCGGACCACAGTCCGATCGCCTTCGCCCGCTGGGCGGGGTCGGTGAACATCGTGCGCAGCAGCGCCATGGTGGACGGCATCAAGGTGGCGCCGCCGACGCCGAGGACCGCGCGGGCCGCGATCAGGGTGGTGGCGCTGTCGGCGTAGGCGGCGAGCAGGGAGGCGGCGCCGAAGGCGGCGGCCCCCGCCAGCAGGAGCCGCCGGCTGCCGAAGCGGTCGCCGAGGGCGCCCATCGTCATCAGCAGTCCGGCGAGGACGAAGCCGTAGACATCGAAGATCCAGAGCTGCTGGGTGCCGGTCGGGCGGAGGTCCGCGCTGATCGCCGGGGTGGCGAAGTACAGCACGGACACGTCCATCGAGACCAGCAGCAGCGGCAGCATCAGCACGCCGAGCGCGGTCCACTCGCGCCGTCCGGCACGAACGGGCTTTTCCTGCAACGGGGTTGGGGTGGTGCTCGTCGGATTCACCATGCCGAGGAATGTACGCACGTATTAAACGCCTGTCTAGAACGACTGTATAAGTCATGCGTCTAGGACGCTTGTATGGAACGGGGTACGCTGACCCGCATGGGACACCGTGAGGATCTGCTCGAGGGCGCCAAGCGCTGCCTGCTGGCCAAGGGGTTCGCCCGGACCACCGCGCGCGACATCGTGAAGGAGTCCGGCACCAACCTGGCCTCCATCGGCTACCACTACGGCTCCAAGGACGCCCTGCTCGCGCAGGCGTACGTGGCGCTGGTGGAGGGGATGGGGGACGCGTTCGAGGGGGACGCGGCCGGCATCTGGGCGACCCCGCCGGGCTCGGTCGAGCGGTTCGAGGAGGTGTGGTCGAACATCGTCGACACCATGCGCGAGCCCGGCTCGGTCTGGCGGCTCAGCATGGAGGTCCTGACCATGGGCGACCGGATGCCCGAGGTCCGCGACCACCTGGCCGCGGCCCAGCGGGAGGCGGGTCGCGGCCTCGTCCCGCTGCTCATGGGCGGCCGCGAGGAGGACGTCACCGACGAGACGGCGGACACCCTCGGCGCGTTCTACGTCACCCTCATGACCGGCCTCATCGCCCAGTGGTCCTTCGACCCCAAGTCGGCCCCCACCGGCGAAACCCTCGCCGAGGGGCTCCGCCGGATCATCGCGGCGGTCCCGAAGGGCTGACCCTCAGCCCAGCCGCGCCCGCTTCAGGGCCATGTGCAGCAGCAGGCGGTCCTCGCCGTCGTCCAGGTCCAGGCCGGTCAGGCGTTCCACGCGGCCCAGGCGGTAGTAGAGCGTCTGGCGGTGGATGCCCAGTTCGGCCGCCGCGCGGCCGGCCTGGCCCGCGCAGTCGAGGTAGACCTCGGCGGTGCGGGCCAGCTCCTGGTGGGCGGGGGAGAGCAGGGGTGCCGCCACCGGGTCCTGGACCGCCCTCGGCGGCAGCGCGGACAGCAGCCGGTACGGTCCGATGCCCCGCCACTCGGCCACCGGCGCGAACCTCGGCTCGGCCAGCGCGGCCCGTGCCGCCGCCGACGCCTCCTGCCACACCGTGCCCAACTCGGCCAGCCCCGCCCGGGGTTCGCCGACCCCCACCCCGACGACGGCCCCCTCCGCCTCCTTCACCAGCCGGGCCGCCGTCACCAGCGCCGGGGCGGTCACCTCCGTACTGCGCAGCCGCACCAGCACCGCGAGGCTCTGCGCCGTCGCGCCCCACGGCACCGTGCACAGCGCGGTGGCGTGCGGGACGGTGCGCACCGAGGGGGCGTCGTCGGGGTCGGCGGAGAACCAGGGGGCGACGCAGACCACGGTGTGCGGGCCGTCCGCGCGCGGCCCCAGCGCGGTGCGCAGGTCGGTGACGGCCATGTCCCGCTGCCAGCCGTCCTCCGCCGTGAGCACCGCCCGCAGCTCCCGGCCGAGCCCCGCCCCGGCCCGCGCCTCGTCGGCGAGCAGTGCGCCGATCCGTCCCGTCACCGGCATGGCGGCCGCCAGCTGGGCGTCGCTCGGTCCGGGATCGTCGTCCAGCAGCCAGACGTAGCCGAGGACGACACCCCGATGGCGTACCGGCAGGCAGATCCGGCCCCGGTAGACGCCCGCCTCGGGGGTCGGCGGGATGCGGACCGGCTCGGTGGCGCGGGTGATGCCGAAGCCCTCGAACCACGCCCGCACCGCCGCCGTCGAGCGCCGGGTCAGGATCGAGCGGGCGCGCACCGGGTCCAGCGCGGTCGGATCGAGCTCGCCCTCGCTGTCGTACGCGCCGAACGCGATCAGCTCGAAGTCCCGGTTCTCCAGGGTCGCGGGTGCGCCCAGCAGCTCCGAGATCTCGTCCACCAGCTCCTGGTAGTCATCTCTGTAATCGGCCGCCACCCGGGCATTCTGCCGCATTTCCGAGCCGTCTTCATACATCTGTCTGAGAACCGGTGATCGGATGCGTGACGTCTGTCGATGGCTCACCATCGAAGAGATCCCTAGGTTTCACGGTGGTTCTCCGTGCCGTCCCCGAATCGTCGGGTCCCGGCCGTTTCGGTGCTTTTGTTGTGGAGGTGCCCCGTGCTGGGTCCCGTGATTCTCGCCGCCTCGCGCAGCGACCGGATGCGTCGTCTGATCTCGGCCGCCCCGGTGACCAAGCAGGTCGTCGACCGGTTCATCCCCGGTGAGAACGTGGACGACGTCGTCCCGATCATCGCGGAGCTGACCGCCAAGGGCCTGGAGCTGACGATGGACGTCGTCGGCGAGGACATCACCACCCCGGAGCAGTCCTACGCCGCCCGCGACGCCTACCTCGCGCTCATCAGCCACCTCAAGGACCTCGACCTGGGCGAGCGGGTCGAGATGTCGGTGAAGCTCTCCATGTTCGGCCAGGCGCTGGAGGGCGGCCACGAGCTGGCCCTCGCCAACGTCCGCCCGGTCGTCGAGGCCGCCGCCGCCATCGGCACCACGGTCACGCTGGACGCCGAGGACCACACCACCCTCGACTCGATGTTCGCCATCCACGAGGAGCTGCGGAAGGACTTCCCGCAGACCGGCTGTGTCATCCAGGCGTACCTCTTCCGCACCGAGGCCGACGCCCGACGCCTGGCCGACTCCGGCAGCCGCGTCCGCCTGGTCAAGGGCGCCTACAAGGAGCCCGCCGAGGTCGCCTACCAGCAGAAGCACGAGATCGACAAGGCGTACGTGCGCGTCCTGAAGACGCTGATGGAGGGCGAGGGGTACCCGATGGTCGGGTCCCACGACCCCCGCCTCATCTCCATCGCCCAGGAACTCGCCCACCGCGCCGGCCGTAAGCTCGACGAGTACGAGTTCCAGATGCTCTACGGCATCCGGGGCGAGGAGCACCTCCGGCTGGCCGCCGAGGGCCACCGCATGCGCGTCTACACCGCCTACGGCACCGACTGGTACGGCTACTTCATGCGCCGCCTCGCCGAGAAGCCGGCGAACCTCCAGTTCTTCGTCCGCAGCATGATCACCAAGGGCTGAGCCCGAACACCCGCTCAACGTAAAGGAGTTACGGTTCTCATGGACGCTGTGACCCAGGTCCCCACCCCCGTCAACGAGCCGGTGCACGGCTACGCCCCCGGCACCCCCGAGCGCGCCCGGCTGGAGGCCAAGCTCAAGGAGCTGGCCGAGAACCCGGTCGACCTGCCGATGACCATCGGCGGCGAGAAGCGGATGGGCGGCGGCGAGACCTTCCAGGTGGTCCAGCCGCACAATCACAAGGCCGTGCTCGGCACCCTGCGCAACGCCACCCGCGAGGACGCCCAGGAGGCCATCGACGCAGCCCTGGCCGCCGCCCCGGCCTGGCGCGCGATGTCGTTCGACGACCGCGCCGCGATCATCCTGCGCGCCGCCGAGCTGCTCTCCGGCCCCTGGCGCGAGACCATCGCCGCCTCCACCATGCTGGGCCAGTCCAAGACCGCCCAGCAGGCCGAGATCGACAGCCCCTGCGAGCTCGTCGACTTCTGGCGCTTCAACGTGCACTACGCCCGCCAGATCCTGGCCGAGCAGCCCCCGGCCAACTCCCCGGGCGTGTGGAACCGCATGGACCACCGCCCGCTGGAGGGCTTCGTCTACGCGATCACGCCGTTCAACTTCTCGGCCATCGCCGCCAACCTGCCCACCGCGCCCGCCCTCATGGGCAACGTGGTGGTCTGGAAGCCGTCCCCGACCCAGACCCACGCCGCCGTGCTGCTGATGAAGCTGCTGGAGGAGGCCGGGCTGCCCAAGGGCGTCATCAACCTGGTCACCGGCGACGGCATCGCCGTATCCGAGGTCGCCCTGGAGCACCGCGACCTCGCGGGCATCCACTTCACCGGCTCGACCAAGACCTTCCAGTACCTGTGGAAGACGGTCGGCAACAACATCGAGAAGTACCGCGCCTACCCGCGCCTGGTCGGCGAGACCGGCGGCAAGGACTTCGTGGTCGCGCACCCCTCCGCCGACCGCGCCGTGCTCAAGACCGCGCTGACCCGCGGCTCCTTCGAGTACCAGGGCCAGAAGTGCTCGGCCACCTCGCGCGCCTACGTCCCGGCCTCCATCTGGAACTCCGGTTTCAAGGAGGAGTTCGCGGCCGAGATCGACGGCATCACCATGGGTGACGTCACCGACCTGTCGAACTTCATCGGCGCGGTCATCGACGAGCGCTCCTTCGCCAAGAACAAGGCCGCGATCGACCGCGCCGCCGAGGACCCCACCTGCACCATCGTCGCGGGCGGCTCCTACGACGACTCGGTGGGCTACTTCGTCCGCCCGACCGTCATCGAGTGCTCCGACCCCGACAACGAGGTCTTCCGCACCGAGTACTTCGGCCCGATCCTCGCCGTGCACGTCTACGAGGACGACCGTTACGACGAGATGCTGACCCAGATGGAGTCGGTCTCGGACTACGCGCTCACCGGCTCGGTCATCTCGGGCGACCGCGCGGCGGCCGCGTACACGATGGAGAAGCTCCGCTACGCGGCGGGCAACTTCTACATCAACGACAAGTCCACCGGCGCCGTCGTCGGCCAGCAGCCCTTCGGCGGCGGCCGCGCCTCCGGCACCGACGACAAGGCCGGCGCCCCGCAGAACCTGATGCGCTGGACCCTGACCCGCGCCATCAAGGAGACGCTGGTCCCGCCGACCGAGTACGGCTACCCGCACATGGGCTGACCCCCCGACGGGCCGTGACGGCCCCCATGATCCGGCCCGGCGAACCTGCCCTGAACAGGCTCGCCGGGCCGCCGTGCGTCCGGGCCGCTGCTAGCGTGCGCCCATGGACGGCGCGGACGGCATGGGCGGCACCGACGGCTTCTCCCTCTCCTGGTCGGCCCTGCGGGCGGCGGTGGCGGGCCTCGCCGACGAGGACTTCGCACGGCCCTCCGGATGCGCCGGCTGGCTCGTACGGGACCTGGTGTGCCACCTCGTCATCGACGCCCAGGACGTCCTGATCACCCTCGCCACCCCGGCCGCCACCGCACCGACCCGCGACGCGGCGACGTACTGGACCGTCACCCACACCCCGCCCACCGGCGAGGACCCCCTGGACGCCCTGACCGTCCGGCTGGCTGCGGCCTACGAGGACCCCGCCCTGCTGCGGTTCCACCTGGACGACGTGGGCGCCGCCGCCGGACGCGCGGCGCGCCTCGCGGACCCGGCCG
The DNA here is from genome assembly GCF_040645115.1 of Streptomyces sp. NPDC046860. NCBI lineage: Bacteria > Bacillati > Actinomycetota > Actinomycetes > Kitasatosporales > Streptomycetaceae > Streptomyces > Streptomyces sp. NPDC046860. The sequence goes on from NZ_JBEYXQ010000001.1 coordinate 604,912, forward strand.
CGCGGGTCGGCACCCAGGGCGAGGTCCTCACCGCCGGGGACTACCTCTCCGCGTACGTCCTGGAGTGGACCCTCCACCACCTGGACCTGATCGCCCACCTGCCGGACGCCCCGCCCCCGCCCCCGGAACCGCTGGCCGAGGCCCGCGCCCTCCTGGAGCGCGGCACCGGCGAGCCCTTCCCCGCCGCCCTGTCCGACACGGACGTCCTGCTCCTCGCCACCGGCCGCCGCCTCCCGACCCCCGGGGAGCGGAGCGCCCTCGGCGCCCTGGCCGCCCGCCTGCCGTTCGTCTTCGGCTGAGCACCGGCGGCGCCCCGGCCGGAAAACCGCAGGTGAGGCGACTCGCCGTCTCAGATAGTAGGAAGTCCGAGTAATCGTGCAGACAGGCGCGGCCCGTTCCCTTAGCTTGGGATGAGCCGAACGAATCGCTCCATCCAGCGAATGGCGGTCGTGAGCCGCGCCCCGCGCAGGCAACCCCTGCGGCGTGCGCTCTCCGCCCCTTCCGGCGTCTCACAGCTCATCGCTGCCGTGCAACCACTCTGTCGAAGGAGTCGATTTCCCATGGCCGAGACGACCGTCCGCCGCCGCGTCCGCCACACCTCCCGCTCCGACGAGACCGACCGCGCCAAGGCGGCGGCCGCGCTCCAGCGCGCCCTCGACCGCCGGGACAACGGCGGCGAGACCGGGCACTGAGCCGCGTCGCCCGCCCGGGACCGTCCGTTGTCCGCATCGCGGACGGTCCGTGTCATCCCGTGGGACGCGGAGTAGGGTGCCGGACATGTCTCGCAGCATCGATCTCGCAGTGATCCCCGGTGACGGCATCGGCCAGGAGGTCGTGGCCGAGGGGCTCAAGGTCCTCTCCGCCGTCCTGCCCCAGGACGTGAAGCTGGAGACCAGGGAGTACGACTTCGGCGCCCGGCGCTACCACGCCACCGGTGACACCCTCACCGACGCCGACCTCGAAGCCCTGGGGGCCCACGACGCCATCCTGCTCGGCGCCATCGGCGACCCGTCGGTACCCTCCGGCGTCCTGGAGCGCGGCTTCCTGCTCAAGCTCCGCTTCGCCTTCGACCACCATGTGAACCTGCGCCCCTCCAAGCTGCTCCCCGGTGTGGCCACCCCGCTCGCCGGCCAGCCGGAGATCGACTTCGTCGTGGTCCGCGAGGGCACCGAGGGCCCCTACACGGGCAACGGCGGCACCATCCGCACCGGCACCGAGCACGAGGTCGCCACCGAGGTCTCGGTGAACACCGCCTTCGGCGTCGAGCGTGTCGTCCGGGACGCCTTCGCCCGCGCCCAGGCCCGCCCGCGCAAGAAGATCACCCTGGTCCACAAGAACAACGTGCTCACCTTCGCCGGGCACCTGTGGACCAACATCTTCAACAAGGTGGCCGAGGAGTACCCCGAGGTCACCACCGAGTACATCCACGTCGACGCGGCCACCATCTACCTGGTGACCGACCCCGGGCGCTTCGACGTCATCGTCACCGACAACCTCTTCGGCGACATCATCACCGACCTCGCCGCGGCCGTCTCCGGCGGCATCGGCGTCGCCGCCTCGGGCAACATCAACCCGACGCGCGCGTACCCCTCGATGTTCGAGCCGGTCCACGGCTCCGCCCCGGACATCGCCGGACAGGGCAAGGCCGACCCCACCGCCACGGTCCTCTCCGTCGCCCTGCTGCTGCGCCACCTCGGTTACGAGGCGGAGGCCGACCGCGTGGACGCGGCCGTCGTCGCCGACCTCACCGTGCGCGGCGGGCTAGCGCCGCGCACCACCGCCGAGATCGGCGACGCGCTCGTAGGCCGGGTCACCGGCTGACCCGTAAGGCCCCCAGGGGCCGCCGGGTCGCCTCAGGCGCCCGGCGGCCCTTTGCTGTGCCCGCGCCGGGTGCCACCATCAACCCCTGGGTCGTATTCACCCCGATTCCTTCCGGCGCACCCGCCGCGCGATAATCGAACGCGGAGCCGCGAAATGAGGGAATGCCCGGACGGCGTGAGCGCGGCCCGCCACCACCGGAGCCGCGCTGTGCCGGGGGTGACCTGAGGTGCCGGCCGTACACGCCGGTGCCGCCCGTCCCACGCCAGGAAGAGAAGGACTGCCGCCCATGACGACGCCCACGATCGAGCTCAAGCCCTCCGCCCACCCGCTCGCCGCCGCGGAGCGCGAGGCGATCCTGACCAGCCCCGGCTTCGGCCGCCGCTTCACCGACCACATGGTGACGATCAAGTGGACCGAGGGCCGCGGCTGGCACGACGGCCAGCTCGTCCCGTACGCGCCGATCCCGCTCGACCCGGCCACCAACGTCCTGCACTACGCGCAGGAGATCTTCGAGGGCCTGAAGGCGTACCGCCAGCCCGACGGCACGGTCGCCACCTTCCGGCCCGAGCAGAACGCCCTGCGCTTCCAGCGCTCCGCGCACCGCCTGGGCATGCCCGAGCTGCCGGTCGAGACCTTCATCGAGGCGTGCGACGCGCTGATCGCCCAGGACATCGACTGGGTTCCCGCGCACGGCGGCGAGGACTCCCTCTACCTGCGCCCCTTCATGATCGGCACCGAGGTCGGCCTGGGCGTCAAGCCCTCCAACGAGTACCTCTTCCTCGTCATCGCCTCCCCGGCCGGCGCCTACTTCCAGGGCGGCGTGAAGCCGGTCTCGATCTGGGTCTCCGAGGACCGCGTCCGCGCCGTCCCCGGCGGCATGGGCGACGCCAAGACCGGCGGCAACTACGCGGCCTCCCTGCTCGCCCAGGCCGAGGCCGCCACCAAGGGCTGCGACCAGGTCTGCTACCTCGACGCCGTCGAGCACCGGTGGGTCGAGGAACTGGGCGGCATGAACCTGTGCTTCGTCTACGGGAACAAGATCGTCACCCCCACCCTCACCGGCTCCATCCTGGAGGGCGTCACCCGTGACTCCCTGCTGGCCGTCGCCCGCGACCTCGGCTACGAGGCCGAGGAGGGCCGGATCTCGGTCGACCAGTGGCAGCGCGACACCGAGAACGGCACCCTCACCGAGGTCTTCGCCTGCGGCACCGCCGCCGTGATCACCCCGGTCGGCACCGTCAAGCGGGCCGGCGCCGAGTGGAAGCAGAGCGGCGGCGAGCCCGGCGAGGTCACCCTCCGTCTGCGCCAGGCCCTGCTGGACATCCAGCGCGGCACGACCGGGGACCAGCACGGCTGGATGCACCGCATCGGCTAGTCACCCCCCTCGTGGGACCGCCCCGGAGGCTCCGGGGCGGTCCCCCAGGCCGTCGACGGACAGCGCGGCCCGCATCGTGAGACACCCCGTGGGACGGTGGGCGATCTGTGCCAGACTGCCCCCGTGCTCTCGCTCACCATGATTATGGGCAGCAGGCGCGCCGGTCCGCAGTGACCACCTCGCACGACCAGATGCGGGTGGCACCGTCGTCCTCGACCCGCGCGCAGACCTCTCGCACCCGCGAGGGGTTTTTTCGTTTTCCGGCCCAACCGCAGCCGGAGGCGGAGCGCGAGGGACCATGGGGGGAACGGTGGAGCCGGTCATTTCCGGTAAGACCGACATTCACAACAGGAGCCTTCAGACCATGACCGCAACCAGCGAGCTCGACGATTCGTTCCACGTCTTCGACACCACGCTGCGCGACGGCGCGCAGCGCGAGGGCATCAACCTCACCGTCGCGGACAAGCTGGCCATCGCACGTCACCTGGACGACTTCGGCGTCGGCTTCATCGAGGGCGGCTGGCCCGGCGCCAACCCGCGCGACACCGAGTTCTTCGCCCGCGCCCGCGAGGAGCTGAAGCTGAAGCACGCCTCGCTCGTCGCCTTCGGCGCCACCCGCCGCCCCGGCGCCAAAGCCGCCGACGACCCGCAGGTCAGAGCGCTGCTGGAGTCCGGCGCCCCCGTCATCACCCTCGTCGCCAAGGCCCACGACCGGCACGTGGAACTGGCGCTGCGCACCACGCTCGACGAGAACCTGGAGATGATCCGGGACACCGTCGCCCACCTGCGTGCCGAGGGCCGCCGCGTCTTCGTCGACTGCGAGCACTTCTTCGACGGCTACCGCGCCAACCCCGCCTACGCCAAGGCCGTCGTGCGCGCCGCCGCCGAGGCCGGCGCCGACGTAGTCGTCCTGTGCGACACCAACGGCGGCATGCTCCCGGCGCAGATCAGCGCCGTCGTCGGCACCGTCCTCGCCGACACCGGCGCCCGGCTCGGCATCCACGCCCAGGACGACACCGGCTGCGCCGTCGCCAACACCCTGGCCGCCGTCGACGCGGGCGCCACCCACGTGCAGTGCACGGCCAACGGCTACGGCGAGCGCGTCGGCAACGCCAACCTCTTCCCGGTGGTCGCCGCGCTGGAGCTGAAGTACGGCAGGAAGGTCCTCCCCGACGGACACCTCCGCGAGACCACCCGGATCTCGCACGCCATCGCCGAGGTCGTCAACCTCACGCCCTCCACCCACCAGCCCTACGTGGGTGTCTCCGCCTTCGCCCACAAGGCCGGCCTGCACGCCTCCGCGATCAAGGTCGACCCGGACCTGTACCAGCACATCGACCCCGAGCGGGTCGGCAACACCATGCGGATGCTCGTCTCCGACATGGCGGGCCGCGCCTCCATCGAGCTGAAGGGCCGGGAGCTGGGCGTCGACCTCGGCGGCGACCGCGCCCTGATCGGCCGGGTCGTCGAGCGCGTCAAGGAACGCGAGCTGAAGGGCTACACCTACGAGGCCGCCGACGCCTCCTTCGAGCTGCTGCTGCGCGCCGAGGCGCAGGGGGCGCCGCTGAAGTACTTCGAGGTGGAGTCCTGGCGGGCCATCGTGGAGGACCGCCCCGACGGCAGCCACGCCAACGAGGCCACGGTGAAGCTGTGGGCCAAGGGGGAGCGGATCGTCGCCACCGCAGAGGGCAACGGCCCGGTCAACGCCCTCGACCAGGCGCTCAGGGTGGCACTGGAGAAGATCTACCCGCAGCTCGCCAAGCTGGAACTGGTGGACTACAAGGTCCGCATCCTGGAAGGCGCCTCCGGCACCCGCTCCACCACCCGCGTGCTGATCTCCACCAGCGACGGCACGGGGGAGTGGTCCACGGTCGGCGTCGCGGAGAACGTCATCGCCGCCTCCTGGCAGGCCCTGGAGGACGCCTGCACCTACGGGCTGCTGCGGGCGGGCGTCGAACCCGCCGAGTAGCGGGCGGGGCGGGGCGGGTCAGGGGGCGCGCCAGACGTTGTCGAAGGCGTCCTCCTCGATCCGCCGCCGCTGCCGTACCCCCTCCAGCTCGGTCAGCGCCTCGCCGAGCGCGGCGAGGGCGACCGCCACCCGGTCGTCCTCGGCGCCCTCGACGGGGCCGCCGTGCTCCGGGCCCCGGTGCTCCGGGTCCTCGATGCCGAGGGCGGCGGCGAGGCCCACGAGGACCGGCTCGTGCCGGGCCCACCGCCCGGCCGCGTGCCGCCGGGCCTCGGAGTCGATCCGGTCCACCGAGCGGTCCGCGCGCCGGAAGAGCTGCCGCAGGCCGGAACCCGGCGGCTCCGCGTGCTCCAGCACGTCCCGGTAGGCGGCGGAGAGTCCGTCCCCCCGCCGCCACAGCCAGTCCTCGGCGCTCTCGTAGGGCTCGGCGCGCACCACCGCCCCCGCCGCCCTGTCCAGCATCGGGTCACCGGTGAGATGCCCGGAGACGGGGACGATCCGGTCGTCCCGCAGGGTGACCACCCCGGCGCCGAGCAGGTCGAGCAGTTCCGCCGCGGCCAGCGCCAGCGACAGATCGCCCTGCTCGACGGGCCGGTCGGCGGGCACGTCCAGCGCGACGAACAGCAGATCCTGCGGTGTGGTCATCTCGGGCTCCCCGGTCACGGTCGGTACGGCGCGGGTACCACCATCGCCCGCGCCGGAAACCCGGGGCCGGCTACCGCAGCGTCCACTTCTGGTTCGCCGCCCCCGTGCACGACCAGATCTGGGCCCGCGCCCCGTCGGCCGCGGAGTTGTCCGTGACGTCGAGGCACTTGTCCGCCGCGGTGTTCACCACGTCCCCGGTGGAGGCGTTGTACGACCACCGCTGGGCGCCGGTGCCGTTGCAGTCGTAGAGCTGGACCCTGGCGCCGTCCGCCGTCGACGCGGAGACCACGTCGAGGCACTTGCCGAGCGCCCTGACCGAGCCGTCCGCCGCGACCGTCCACTGCTGGGCGGTGCTGCCGTTGCAGCCGTAGAGCTGCACCGCGGTCCCGTTGGCGCTCGAACCGCCCGCCACGTCCAGGCACTTGCCCGCGAGCCCGGTGAAGGCGCCGGTGCGGGAGCTGTCGCCCGACTGGGTGCCGGACCAGGTGAAGGTGGCCGAGGTGCGGGCGGGCAGCGTGTACGTGGCGTGCTGCGAGCCCCAGTTGACGGTCAGCTGCCGGGCCGAGGAGCCCCCGTTGTACGCGATCAGCGCCTTGCTGCCGTCGGGGTTGCGCCAGGCCACGTTGGGCACCGTGCCCGAGGCCGTGGAGGCGATGCGCTGGGCGCCGGGGCGGACGAACTTCGTCAGGTGCCCCATGTCGTAGTACTCGACGGTGTAGTCCACGCTCCCGCTGCGGCCGTCCCCGTTGTGCACGGTGACCAGGCCGGTGCAGGTGCCGCAGCCGCCGTTGTGCGGGCCCATGTTCTGGTCCACCGCGAGGGACCACTTGGTCACCGACTTCGCCCAGTTGCGGGTGTAGTTGATGATGTCGGACATGTCCTCGCGCTGCTGGTCGCCGATCCAGGTGCCCCCGGAGTGCTCCGTGGCGAAGGCGTCCAGTGCCGGGTACTGGTTGTGCACGGACGTCTGCTTGCCGACGTCGCCGCCGTAGCCGTGCCAGGCGATGCCGCCGAAGTTGGGGTGGCTGCGCACGGCCGCGTCGCCGACGGTCTGCGCGGCGTAGGCGTCGTAGGTGTCCCAGTTCCAGTCGTGCGCCAGGACCTTGGTCGACAGCCCCGCCTGCTGGAGTCTGGGCAGCAGCTCGCTCTTGGTGAAGTAGGCCAGACCGCTCGCGTTCCAGCTCATCGACGGGTAGCCCGAGCAGCAGGTCGGCTCGTTCTGTGCGGTGACGTACGAGACGGGCACGCCCTGGTCGCGCCACCCCTGGAGGTACTTGACGAAGTACGAGGCGTAGGCGCCGTAGTCCTCCGCCTTCAGCCAGCCGCCGTTGAGGGACCCGCTGTCCTTCATCCACGCCGGGGCCGTCCACGGGGACGCCATCACCGTGAGGTTCGGGTTCAGCTGGCGGGCCTGCCTGGTGAGCGGGAGGACGTCCGCGAGGTCGCGGGCCAGGGAGAACTTCGCCAGTGAGGGGTCGGTCTGTCCGGCCGGCACGTCGTCGTAGGTGTAGCCGGTGCGGGCCAGGTCGGAGGCGCCCATCGGGTTGCGCAGGAAGGACAGGCCGATGCCGTCCGTGGGGGAGAACAGCTTGCGCATGGTGGCGTCGCGGGTCGCCTGGGACAGGGCGCCGCTGCTGTTCATCAGCCAGGCGGCGGTGTCGGTGAAGGAGGCCCCGCCGCCGGTGAAGGTCTGGTAGCGGGTGTTCTCGTCCACCGTGATGTTCTCGCCGCCGCCTCCGGTCCCGGCCGAGAAGGCGAACGGCGTCTGCGGCTCCAGGCCGCGTACGACATGCCGCCCGGCGGAGTCGTCGGTGGTGGTCAGCCAGGCCGTGACCGGCTCGCCCGCCGCGTGCGCGGCCGGGGTGGCGAGCGTGGTGATCCCGGCCGTCGTCAGCAGCGCGGCCAGCAGCAGCCGAGCGGGACGCAGGGGTCGTCTCATGGGGCGCCGCCCTTCGAAGAGGTGGGGGGGATGAGGGAACAGCGGCGTGCGAGCCGTGAGTAAATGACGGCTCCGGGGTCGCGTCAAGGGGTCTCGCATTCACAAGGCGAACGCTCGACACGCTTGCCCCGACGTTGAGTTGACGCAGTGTCATGTCAGGTGCGAAGGGTTGACGGGGCCGAGGGGGGCCCAGTTCACTCAAGCCGTGAGCTAAGTCATGAGTGAACGCTATGTCCTGAGTGCACCAAGAGCCGAGGGAAGGTCCATGCGAAGAACCGCCCTGCTCGTCTCCACCGCTCTGCTGACCGCGCTGCTCCCGCTGGCCGGAGGCGTCGCCACCGCCTCCGGCGCCGACCCGGCCCCCGTGCCGGTCGACCGCTTCGAGGGCGAGGTGCCCTTCGCCGCCCAGCCGGCCGAGGGCATCTTCACCTGGGGCGGCGACAGCGACGACCCGCCCGCCCTGGAGCTGACCGCCCGCGCCGACGCCCCCGAGGGCGCCAAGGTGCTCACCGGAAGCTACGACATCAGCGGCTACGGCGGCTTCACCCACGACTACGCCGCCGACGCCCCCGCCCACGACTGGTCCGCCCACCGGGGCGTCCGGCTGTGGTGGGAGGGACAGGGCAGCGGCAAGAAGATCACGTTCGAGATCAAGGACGGCGGCGCGCACGGCGAGGCGTCCGAGCTGTGGACGACCTCCTTCGCCGACGACTTCACCGGCTGGAAGCGGATCGAGCTGCCGTTCTCCGCGTTCACCTATCGCACGGACTACCAGCCGGTCGGCGGCATCGACCACGTCCTCGGCCTCACCCGGATGTGGGGCTACGCGGTCACCCTGCCGGCCGGCGTCAAGGGCCGTTTCGCCATGGACGGCGTCGAACTGTACGGCGCCGCCGACCCGGCGCTGCGCGCCTCCGTCACCACCGACACCGCCGTCCGCCCGGTGAAGGAGGGTGGCACGGCGAGCGTCCGCGTCACCCTCGCCACCACCGACGCGCAGCCGGTCACCTCCCCGGTGACCGTCGCCTACGCCACCGGCGAGGGCAGCGCCCGCCCCGGCAAGGACTACACCCCCGCCTCCGGCACCCTCACCTTCCCGGCCGGCACCCCCTCCGGGACCTCCCGGACCGTGCGGGTCACCACCCTGAAGGACCGCACCGCCGAGTCCGCCGAGACCGTCCCGCTGAAGCTCACCGTCACCGGCGCCAAGCCCCCGGCGGAGAACCCCCAGGTCGTCATCGACGCCCACGGACTGCCGTACCTGGACAGCGGGTTGCCGGTGCGCAAGCGCGTCGCCGACCTGCTCGGGCGGATGTCGCTCGCGGAGAAGGCCGGGCAGATGACCCAGGCCGAGCGCGGTGCCGTCTCCGACCAGAACGACATCGCCGCCTACGCCCTCGGCTCCCTGCTCTCCGGCGGCGGCTCCACGCCCACCCCGAACACCCCGGCCGCGTGGGCCAAGATGATCGACGGCTTCCAACTGCGCGCCCGGGCCACCCGGTTCCAGATCCCGCTGATCTACGGCGTCGACGCCGTCCACGGCCACAACAACCTCGCCGGTGCCACCGTCCTGCCGCACAACATCGGCATCGGCGCCACCCGCGACCCCGAACTCGCCCGGCGCATTGGGGCGGTGACCGCCGCCGAGGTCCGTGCCACCGGCATCCCCTGGGACTTCGCGCCCTGCCTGTGCGTCAGCCGTGACGAACGCTGGGGCCGCTCCTACGAGTCCTTCGGCGAGGACCCGGCACTGGTGGAGTCCATGGAGACCGTGATCCAGGGCCTCCAGGGCCGCGCCGACGGCCGCGACCTCATCCGCTCCGACAAGGTGCTCGCCACCGCCAAGCACTTCGTCGCCGACGGCGGCACCGCGTACGGCTCCTCCACCACCGGCACCTACACCGTCGACCAGGGCGTCTCCACCCTCACCCGGCAGCAGTTGGAGGCCGTCCACCTCGCGCCGTACCAGGACGCGGTGGACCGGGGTGTCGGCACCGTGATGCCCTCGTACTCCTCGCTCGACGTCATCGGCGACGGACGCGGCCCGGTCAAGATGCACGCCCGCGGCGACATGATCAACGGCGTGCTCAAGGGCCGCCTGGGCTTCGACGGCTTCGTCATCAGCGACTGGAACGCCATCGACCAGCTCCCCGGCGACTATGCCGCCCAGGTCCGCGCCTCCGTCAACGCCGGCCTGGACATGATGATGGTCCCCTACACCTACAAGGAGTTCACCGCGGCGCTGACCGCCGAGGTGAAGGCCGGCCGGATCAGTGAGCGGCGGATCGACGACGCCGTCTCCCGCGTCCTCACCCAGAAGTTCCGCCTCGGCCTCTTCGAGCACCCCTACGCCGACTCCTCGGGCGCCGCCGCCATCGGCTCCCCGGCCCACCGCGCCGTCGCCCGCGAGGCCGTCGCCAAGTCCCAGGTGCTGCTGAAGAACGACGGCGGCCTGCTGCCGCTGCGCAAGAGCCAGAAGGTGTACGTGGCCGGGTCCAACGCCGACGACATCGGCAACCAGACCGGCGGCTGGACCATCACCTGGCAGGGCTCCTCCGGGAACATCACCCAGGGCACGACCGTCCTGGCCGGCATCCGCGAGGCGGGCGGGAACGTCACCTGGTCCAAGGACGCCTCCGCGCCGACCGCCGGTCACGACGTGGGCGTGGTCGTCGTGGGGGAGACCCCCTACGCCGAAGGCGTCGGGGACGTGGGCAACGGCCACGAACTGACCCTGTCCGCCGCCGACCGGGCCGCCGTGGACAAGGTGTGCGACGCGATGAAGTGCGTGGTGCTCACCGTCTCCGGCCGTCCGCTGCTGATCGGCGACCGGCTCGGCAAGATCGACGCCCTGGTGGCGTCCTGGCTGCCCGGCACCGAGGGCGGCGGCGTGGCCGACGTGCTCTACGGCAGGCGGCCCTTCACCGGACAGCTCCCCGTCACCTGGCCGCGCGGCGAGGCCCAGTTGCCGATCAACGTCGGCGACAGCGCGTACGACCCGCAGTACCCCTACGGGTGGGGTCTGACCACACGGGCGGCGGACAGGAGCGGTGCGCTGAGCACCCTCGCCTCGGCGGCCGCGACCGCCGAGCGCCGGCACGACGACCGACGCGGTCGCGAACTGGTCGACCGGGCCCGGCTGATCGTCCAGCAGAAGACGGGCCAGCGGATCACGGCGGCGGTGGCGAAGCCCTTCGCCGAGGCCGACCACGCCTCGCTCACCGGCCGGTACGGACAGGCACTGGCGAAGCTGCTCCAGGCGTACCGCGCGGCACGCTGACCAGCAGATCAGATCCGCACATCTGACCGAACGGGGGAGGCTTCAGGTAGCGTCGAAGCATGAAGGCCGTGCTCTCGACCCGTGCCCGAAGCCTCCCCGCACTGATACTCGCGGCGCTGGCCATGGCCCTGGTGCCGCTCTTCGCTCTCGCACCGGCCGCCAGCGCCTACACCAGCGCCTCCACCATCGGCCAGGCCCTGCGCGAGAGCCCGGTCTATGTCGACCCCGCCGCCTCCGGGCAGCTCTCCCGCGCCGACGCCGACGCGCTCGCCAAGAAGATCGAGGACGCCGGCAAGCCGGTGTTCGTCGTGGTCCTGCCCGCCGGCCACCCCACCAGGACCGTCCTGCGCGACGTCCGGTCGGCCACCGGCATCACCGGCCTGTACGGCATCCGCGTCGGCGACCGCTTCGCCGCCGGCTCCGACCCCTCGGTCATCTCCGCCACCGCCCGCCAGAACCTGGTCTCCAGCGTTCAGGGCGAGGGCGCCAAGGCCCAGCTCACCGACTTCACCGACCGCGCGCTCGACACCGTGCGCGGCCGCGCCCCCTCCTCCTGGGATTCGGCCCAGGAGAGCGGCGGGGTCTCCACCACGGCGCTGATCGTCGCCGGGGCGGTCGTGGTCGCCGGCGGCGCCGGGGTCTACACCCTCAGCCGCCGCAACCGCCGCCGCCGGGAGGAGGAGCAGCAGGCTTCCCTGGAGCGGCTGCGGGTGGTCGTGGACGAGGACATCACCGCCTTCGGCGAGGAACTCGACCGCCTCGACTTCCGTCCCGGCGAGCCCGGGGCCGACGACGCGATGCGCACCGAGTACGAGAGCGCGCTGGACGCCTACGACACCGCCAAGCGCCGGATGGGCGAGGCCCGCAGGCCGGAGGACGTGCGCGGGGTCACCGAGGCGCTGGCCGACGGCCGGTTCTCCCTCGCCGTGCTCGCCGCCCGCCGGGAGAAGCGGCCGCTGCCCGAGCGGCGCCCGCCCTGCTTCTTCGACCCCCGGCACGGCCCCTCCGTCGGCGACGCCGCCTGGACCCCGTCCGGCGGCAGCACCCGCGAGGTGCCGGTGTGCGCGGCCGACGCCGCCCGGCTCGCCGACGGCCGCGAACCGGCGGCGCGCGAGGTGGAGACCGAGCACGGCCGCCGCCCCTACTGGGACGCCGGTCCCGCCTACGGCCCCTGGGCGGGCGGCTACTTCGGCGGCGGCCTGCTGCCCGGCCTGCTCGTCGGCACCCTGCTCGGCGGCATGATGGCCACCCCGTCCTACGCGGCCGACTACGGCGGCGGATACGGCGACTTCGGGGCCCAGGGCGGCTTCGAGGGCGGCGACCTGTCCGGCACCGACTTCGATCCCAGCGGGTTCAGCGACGGCTTCGGCGGCGGAGGTGACTTCGGCGGCGGAGACTTCGGCGGAGGCGGGGACTTCGGGGGCGGCGGCTTCTGAGGGCCCGCCCGGCGCCTCCGTACACGCGTGAGCGCCCCGTTCCTCCCGGTGAGGGACGGGGCGCTCACGCGTGGTGCGGCCGGACCGCCGTGAGCTCACGCGTTCTTGACGGCCGAGACGTCGAAGCTGAGCTTGATCTTGTCGGAGATCAGCACACCGCCGGTCTCCAGGGCCGCGTTCCAGGTCAGGCCCCACTCCGAGCGCAGCAGCTCCGCCTTGCCCTCGAAGCCGACGCGCTCGTTGCCGAACGGGTCCGTGGCCGCGCCGTTGAACTCCAGGTCGATGGTGATCTGCCGGGTCACGCCGAGGAGGGAGAGGTCACCGGTGATCCGGTAGTCCTCGCCGCCGAGGGACTCCGCCTTGGTGGAGCGGAAGGTCATCGTGGGGAACTCGTCCGTCTTGAAGAAGTCGGCGGACTTCAGGTGGGTGTCCCGGTCGGCGTTGCCGGTGTCGATGCTGTCCATCACGACGTCGAGCGTCGCGGTGGACCCGGCCGGGTCGTCGCCGTCCAGGTGCAGCGACCCGGTGAACTCCGTGAAGCCGCCCTTGACGTTGGTGACCATGGCGTGGCGCGCGGTGAAACCGATCGAGGTGTGCGCGGGGTCGATGGTGTAGTCACCGGTGAGCGCGGCCAGGCCGGTTCCGGCGGTCACGGTCGCGGTCGCGGCGGCGGCCTGGGGGGTGCTGTCCTTGCGGCTGAAGATGCCCATGGGGTGCTCCTCGCGGATTCGGTTTAACGTTCAACGAACTCGACACCCCGACGGTAGACCCATTCGGTTCGAGTTTCAACTTAATCCGGCGCGCAGTTCTCTCGTGACGCACGGTTACCGCGCACGCCCTCTGGCGGACGCGCGTAGAACTCGGGCACCATCTGTCTGCACCACCTGCACAGCCGCCCCACAGCAGCACGGCCAACCGCAGGAAGGGTCACTTCATGAAGGTCCGCTCCGTCCTGACCGCGCTCGCCCTCGTCGTCGCCCCGGGCGTCGCCGTGGTCGGCACCGCCTCCGACGCCTTCGCCGTCACGAAGATCAGCCACGCCACCGCCACCCAGATGTTCCGCGACGTCGGCCTGACCTGGTCGTCCTCCGGTAACTGCTCCAACCGCCAGAACTCCACCTGTACGTCGTTCGACCAGCTCAACCTCTCCACCGCCCAGGGCGCCCAGACCCTGAAGCGGGCCAGCGGCTGCGCGCTCAACATCACCGGCGGCACCGAGGTCGGCCACGCCTCCGGCACGTACTCGCACTACAACGGCTACAAGCTGGACTTCGGCAAGGTCTCCTGCATGACCTCGTACATCAAGAACAACTTCAGCTACATCGGGCTGCGCGGCGACGGCGCGCCGCAGTACCAGTCCGGGTCGGGCAACATCTACGCCGACGAGGGCAACCACTGGGACGTCCTGTACTACAACTGCGGCGGCTGCTGAGCCGGACCGCGCCGGACGGCGGAGGGTAGGGTTGCCGAGCACCCGCGTTCCGCCGTCCGGGTGCCCCCGTGTCACTCCGGGGATGGCATGTCCCACCCAGGAATCCGAGGGGCGGTGACACTGCTCACTTTGTGGCAGCCCTACAAAGGCGACGCCCTCTGAGCAGTCGGAACGCCTGCATCCCGCCCCGGTTCTGTTCGGTCGTACCAGGAAAACGCTCCGGAGACTGTACGGAGTCGACGGCCCGGTTTCCTGGAGGTCCTTCGTATGGTCACTACATGACCGTTTTGGAAGAGACGACGGGTGAGCCGACGGACGCGCGCGGGCGGGTCGCCGAGCTGCACGAGATCCGTGCGCAGGCCCTGGCGGGCCCGAGCGAGAAGGCGACCGAGGCGCAGCACGCCAAGGGCAAGCTGACGGCCCGGGAGCGCATCGAGCTGCTTCTCGACCCGGACTCCTTCCAGGAGGTCGAGCAGCTTCGCCGCCACCGCGCGACCGGCTTCGGCCTGGAGGCCAAGAAGCCGTACACCGACGGTGTCATCACCGGCTGGGGCACGGTGGAGGGCCGCACGGTCTTCGTCTACGCCCACGACTTCCGCATCTTCGGCGGCGCGCTGGGCGAGGCCCACGCCACCAAGATCCACAAGATCATGGACATGGCCATCGCGGCCGGTGCCCCGCTGGTCTCCCTGAACGACGGCGCCGGCGCCCGTATCCAGGAGGGCGTCTCCGCGCTCGCCGGCTACGGCGGCATCTTCCAGCGCAACACCAAGGCGTCCGGAGTCATCCCGCAGATCTCCGTGATGCTCGGCCCGTGCGCGGGCGGCGCGGCCTACAGCCCCGCCCTCACCGACTTCGTCTTCATGGTCCGCGAGACCTCGCAGATGTTCATCACCGGTCCCGACGTCGTCAAGGCGGTCACCGGCGAGGAGATCACGCAGAACGGCCTGGGCGGCGCCGACGTGCACGCCGAGACCTCCGGTGTCTCCCACTTCGCCTACGACGACGAGGAGACCTGCATCGCGGAGGTGCGCTACCTCCTGTCGATGCTCCCGCAGAACAACCGCGAGAACCCCCCGCGCGTGGAGTCCTCCGACCCCGCCGACCGCCGCGGCGACGTCCTGCTCGACCTGGTCCCGGCCGACGGCAACCGGCCCTACGACATGACCAAGGTCATCGAGGAGCTCGTCGACGACGGCGACTACCTCGAGGTCCACGAGCGCTGGGCCCGCAACATCCTCTGCGCCCTGGGCCGCCTCGACGGCCAGGTGGTCGGCATCATCGCCAACCAGCCCCAGGTGCTGGCCGGTGTGCTGGACATCGAGGCGAGCGAAAAGGCCGCGCGCTTCGTGCAGATGTGCGACGCCTTCAACATCCCGATCATCACGCTGCTCGACGTGCCGGGCTTCCTGCCCGGCGTCGACCAGGAGCACGGCGGGATCATCCGCCACGGCGCGAAGCTGCTGTACGCCTACTGCAACGCGACCGTGCCGCGGATCTCGCTCATCCTGCGCAAGGCGTACGGCGGCGCCTACATCGTCATGGACAGCCAGTCCATCGGCGCCGACCTCACCTACGCCTGGCCCACCAACGAGATCGCCGTGATGGGCGCCGAGGGCGCGGCCAACGTCATCTTCCGCCGCCAGATCGCCGACGCCGAGGACCCCGAGGCGATGCGGCAGAAGATGGTCAAGGAGTACAAGGCCGAGCTGATGCACCCGTACTACGCGGCGGAGCGCGGCCTGGTCGACGACGTGATCGACCCCGCCGAGACCCGCGAGGTGCTGATCAAGTCGCTGGCGATGCTGCAGTCCAAGCACGCCGACCTGCCCTCCCGCAAGCACGGCAACCCCCCGCAGTGACCGAGACTCCGGAGACCACCGCCATGAACAGTGCCGACATCCGCGTCGAGAAGGGCCACGCCGACCCCGAAGAGGTCGCCGCCATCACCGCGGTCCTCCTCGCCCGCGCCGCCGCCCGCCCCGAGGCCACCCCGACCCACCGCCCCCGCCCCCGCGCGGGCTGGCGCCGCCTGGAGCGCGAGGGCGGCTTCCGAGCCCCGCACAGCTGGCACTGAGCCTCGTTCCGACGGCCCCGTCACTCCCTTCGGGAGGGCGGGGCCGCGGCATGTCCATCAGGTGGTGGTCACCGCCACTCCGGGGAACTGGAGTGCTCCCGGATCGTCAGGGAGCCGGCATCCGCGCAGCGTCAGGTGTTTCACCCGTGGAGGGACGAAGCCCGGTGTGCGGGTCCATGCGGCGACATCGACTCTGCTGAGATAGAGGTGGGTGTCCTGGAGGCCGGAGAGCGCGGTCAGGCCCGCGGGCAGGCTGCCCTCGACTCCGTAGATGTACAGCTCCGGCAGCCCGCCCAGACGGGCGATGGGCGTCAGGTCGTGCTCCGACGTCACCGACGTCAGGGCGAGGTACTTGGCGCGGCGGCCCAGGCGGAGGTCGTCGATGCTCGAGATGTTCTGCAGGCTGAGCACGAGGTATTCCAGTTTCGACAGGCCGGCCAGCGCGCCCAGGTGACTCACCGATCGAGTCGGCCCCAAGCCCAGGAACCGAAGGCCGGAGTGCGCCTGGAGGTGCCTGAGGTCGGCCTCGCCGCTGACCGAGTTCACGTTGAGGTACGAGACTGGCGGGAGCTCGTCGAGAACTTCCAGTGAGGCCATGGGGGATTCGACGACAAGACCGTTCATGGAGCGAAGCTGACTCAACGGCCGCCACTGCCCCGCATGACTGATGGTGATGACGGTGCGGCCCAGCGGAAGGCGCGCCAGTACCCGGTCGGCATAGACGTCCGCATCGAAGTAGCGCCAGCTCTGGGCCAGCGCATCGACCACGGGATCACGAATGTCCGTCGTATATCCCGTCACCAGGTCGAGCGCCTCACGGCCACCGATCAGCGCGGCCGTTCGAACGGTCTGGACCGCGGAGTTCACCGTCAGCCCGGTCAGTGATGGCGGCAGCTTGCGCAGCAGACTCGTACCCACCGCGGCCAGGCCGGCCGGGTCCGTTCCCCGCCGGGGCGGCAGCAACGCGTCGACCGCCGTGTCCAGCCGCTCGGCCAGTGGCTCGGAAAGCTCCAGCACCGTCTCCTGACAGGACGCCGCCAGCAGGCGCAGCTTCCGGGCGTGCCGGGGTTCCGTGGCGGCGCGGTCCAGGATGCCGCCGAGCAGCTCCTCCCGTTGCGGCCGGTTCGCGTGGCCCGCCGCCATGATGATCGTCTCGCGCCACAGGTCCAGGTGGGCCCGCTCGACCAGGTTGCCGATGCGGT
Organism: Streptomyces sp. NPDC046860; assembly: GCF_040645115.1. Taxonomy (NCBI): domain Bacteria; kingdom Bacillati; phylum Actinomycetota; class Actinomycetes; order Kitasatosporales; family Streptomycetaceae; genus Streptomyces; species Streptomyces sp. NPDC046860. Next base: position 622,085 of record NZ_JBEYXQ010000001.1, read on the forward strand.
CCTCCTCCGCCGCCTCCTCCGCCGCCAGGTACTCCTGGAAGGTGCGGTGGACGAAGTCCAGACGGCCGATGGTCGGGGAGCGGAGGATGCCGGAGCGGTCGCGGAGGCTCTCCAGGACCGCTGTGCCGTCCTGGAGGGAGTCCAGGTGCCGCATGCCCGCCAGCTTGCGGCCGACGTGGACCGCGGCCTGCTCCAGGGAGATCTCGCTGCGGTTGTTGTCCGAGAGGCGCCACGCCAGGTCCCGCAGCAGGACCACCTTGTCGCCCAGGCTCAGCCCGCTGTCCACCGCGCTAGGCACGTTCCGGTCCGCGTCCCGCTCGTGGACCAGGGTGTGGAGGGCGTCGCGGTACAGCTCCATCCGGTCGCGGGGGAGCTGGCTGCCCCGGTTCAGGTGCATCGCGCACAGCATGGCCGCCAGCAGCGGAGTTCCCGCCAGGGACTGGAGATGCGGCCGGTCCTTCAGGCTGTTCAGCAGCGACTGCTCGTAGCGCGGGAGTTCCTCCACCGGGCACGGCAGCTCCTCGCCCAGCTCGCGCACCGCCTGATGCCACTGCCGGACGAACGCCGCCAGGTCGGGCGGGGTCATCCGGTCCAGGTGCAGCGCGGTGAACTTCTCCCGGCGCAGCCAGTCCGCACCGGCCGCCGCCGGACGCGAGGTCACCACCATCCGCACACCGGGATACGCGGCCAGCAGCTTGCGCAGCCACTCCCGTACGCCCCGCCGCTCGGCGTCCAGGAGTTCGTCCACCCCGTCGATCAGCAGCAGCGCCCGCCCGTCGGCCAGCTGGCGTTCCACCCACGCCTTCGGCATCACCCCGGTGATCTGCCCGGCCACCGAGTCCAGCATCGCCTCCGGCGCCGGCAGCGCCCGCCCGCTGTACTCCCGCAACTTCACGAAGACCGGCGTCAGCCCGTTCCAGTCGGCCAGCTCCCCGGTGAACGCGCCCCGCGCCGCCGTGACCGCCAGCCACCGCAGCAGCGTGGTCTTCCCGGACCCGGCCTCGCCCCGGAGCAGCACCCGCGAAGGCCCGCCCAGCGCGGCCTCCACCCGCATCCCGGGCCCTTCGCCGCCGGAGTTCTCCCAGTCGCTCATGTCGGGCCGCAGCAGGGGCAGCGCACGCCGCCCACCCTCGCGCCGGGCACGGACCTCGTCCCCCGTCGCCCGCAGGCTGACGTACGCCACCGAGAGCCGCACCTGCGCCCCTGCCCGGTCCGAGGTGCGCCGGAACAGCTCCACCTCGTCCAGGGTCGTGCTGAGCAGTTCCAGATACCGGCGCCGGAACTCGCCGTCCCGGTCCGTGCCCTCAGGGGCGAACAGCGACCGGTCGGGCAGCCGTTGCAGTACCCGCGCGATCTCCGCGCCCAACGACGTCGTACGCGCCAGCAGTTCGCTCAGCGCCCGCTCCTCGAAGACGGGCAGCCCCCGCACGATTCGTACGTAGTACTCGACGCACTCCGCGAACAGCACCTCGTACAGCCGGGTCTCCGCCTCGCCGAGGCCGACCGGCGGACGTGCCGCCCCCGTGAGCCGCCGCACGATCTCCGCGGGCCTCGCGTCCGCCGCCAGGATCGCCTCGTCGGAGAGGTCCGCCGCCGCGAAGGTGTCGCACACCGCGTCGATCACGGCCTGGCGGCTGTTCTCCTCCAGGCCGGGGAACTCGCGCTCCAGGAACGGGGCCAGCCGGTCGTAGACCGCGTCGGCCATCTCGTCGAACTGCCGCTCCACACCCCGCTGGAAGCGCAGCCCGGACACGCGCACCCGGATCAGTTCCGCCATGTCCATCCGGCGCTCCTGCTCGCGGCGCTTGCCCCCGAGCCACATCTGGGCGGCCGCCTTCGCCACGGTCGAACCCAGCCGCAGCGCCGCTGTCTCGCCCACCATCGCATCCCCCTCCGTGCCACGGAAGGACCAGTGTGGCAGCGGGGTACGACAAAGGGGCCCCTTCCGGTGGGGAAGGGGCCCCTTCGACGTGCCGAAGCGGAGTGTTACCGCAGCCGGGCCATCAGGGCGTGCTCGACCAGGGTGATCAGCGCGCTCTTGGCGTCCGCGCGGTGGCGGGCGTCCGTGGTGATGATGGGGGCGTCGGGCCCGATCTGGAGGGCCTCGCGGACCTCGTCGGGGTTGTAGGGCTGGTTGCCGTCGAAGCCGTTGAGGGCGATGACGAACGGGAGGCCCGAGTTCTCGAAGTAGTCGACCGCGGGGAAGCAGTCGGCCAGGCGCCGGGTGTCGACCAGCACGATGGCGCCGATGGCGCCGCGCACCAGGTCGTCCCACATGAACCAGAAGCGGTCCTGACCCGGCGTACCGAAGAGGTACAGGATCAGGTCCTGGTCCAGGGTGATACGGCCGAAGTCCATGGCCACCGTGGTGGTGGTCTTGTCCCCGGTGTGGGTGAGGTCGTCGATTCCCGCCGACGCGGACGTCATGACGGCCTCGGTACGCAGCGGGTTGATCTCCGAGACGGCCCCCACGAACGTGGTCTTGCCCACGCCGAAGCCGCCCGCCACCACGATCTTCGCGGAGGTGGTGGAGCGGGAAGGACCGCCGCTAGAGCTTGCGAAGTCCACTGAGCACCCTTTCGAGCAGTGTCACGTCTGGCTGGCCGCCGGCGTTCTCGTCGCCGCCGGGCTGATGGATGGCGACCAGGCCCGCCTCCGCCAAGTCGGCGACGAGAATCCTGGCCACGCCGAGGGGGATCGTCAGCAGGGCCGAGATCTCGGCCACCGACTTGATCTCCCGGCACAGGTTGCAGATCCGCTGATGCTCGGGCAACTGGCCCTGCATCTGGTGCGGAGATGCGGTGGTGTGCACCAGCGCCTCGATGGCGAGCTGGTAGCGCGGGCGGGTCCGGCCGCCGGTCATGGCGTACGGACGCACCAAGGGGTTGCTGGAGCCGGACGGGGCCGCCGAGGGCTCGGGGCGCCGCGGCGGCTGGACCGGCTGGATGCGCGGGGCCGAGGGCTGGTCGTACGCGCCGGGGCCGGGGCCCTGCGGTGCGTACGGCTGGCGGTGGTCCGGTCCGGAGGGAAAGTCGTACCCGTTCGCCGAGCCGTCGTTCTGTCCCTGTGCGGGACCGTACGACCAGTTGCCCGAAGACGGACCGCCTGGGGGTGTTGCCACTTTCTCCTCCTCCGACTGTGCCGGGCACCCATCGCTGTGGAGCCGCGTCCCGAAACCTTACGGCCCCGGGACGCGAACGCGCACCGTCCGCTGATTAGTTGAGAAGGCTGCCCTGGAGTTCCGCCCGGAGATCCGGGGTCAGGACCGTGCCCGCGCGGTCCACCAGAAGGGCCATCTCGTACCCGATGAGGCCGATGTCCGCCTCCGGGTGTGCCAGAACCGCCAGCGAGGAACCGTCGGATACGGACATGATGAAGAGGAATCCCCGCTCCATCTCCACAACCGTCTGATTCACGCTGCCCCCCTCGAAGATGCGGGAGGCGCCTGCCGTCAGAGACGTCAGACCGGATGCGACGGCCGCGAGCTGGTCGGCGCGGTCGCGCGGGAAGCCTTCGGACATCGCCAGAAGGAGTCCGTCGGCGGAGACCACCACGGTGTGGGACACACCCGGAGTGTTGTCCACGAAGTTGGTGATCAACCAGTTAAGGTTCTGTGCCGCCTGGCTCATCGGGCTCACACTAACGCTCCTGGTCGTAGGTGCTGTCAGGCCCACCGTGCTGATGGTTGGTGGCCTGGCCGTTCGTTTCACTGCCTGCGCTGCGTCCGCGCTGGACGCCTCGACGCAGGTTGCTCAGCCTGCCCCGGACATCCTCCGGGGCTCGGGAGACCTGTGGGCCCCCCTGAGGGGTGCTCTCGGCGGTGCCCTCGACCAGGTTGGCCTTGGGTACCCGCCGCGGCAGGCCGGAGGACGTGACCCCGCCCGCCTTGGGCTTGCGCAGCTGCGAAGCCTGCTGCCAGCGCTCGTCGTTCGCCGAACGCCAGTCGTCGGTGCCGCCCGTCGTCGCCGGGGCCGAGGCCTCCTGGCGGCCGTGCGGGGCGCCGTTCGCGCCGGCGGAGCCGTTCAGCCCGCCCGAACCGTTCATCTGGTTCGAGGTGAGACCGCTGGAACCCAGCCCGCCCGAACCGTTCACGTTCAGTCCGGTGGAGGAACCGCCCATGGGAGCCGCGCCGTTCGAGCCGCCGCGTCGGGGGAGACCCGAGTTGGTGACTCCGCCGGACGCGGGACCGGCGGCGGGACCGGCCGGGGCCGGACGCTCGAAGCCGCCCTGGCCGCCGGGACCGAGGTCACCGGGGCCCGCCTGCTGCGCCGGCTCCGACTCCGCAGCGTACTGCGCCGGGTAGCCGTTCTGGTAACCGTTCTGCTGGGGCCAGTCGTCCTGGAAGGACTGTCCCTCGTACGAGCCGCCGAAGGCGTCGCCCGCCTGGCCGTTCTGCCCCTGCGCGGGGTAACCGGCCTGCTGGTAGCCGTTGTTCGCGGCGAAACCGTCGTTCTGCGGCGCTGCGGCGTCCTGCCCGAAGTACTGCTCGTCGTAGGCGGGCCGCTGCTGCTCCTGGTACGCCTGCTGCTCCTGGAAGGCGTCCGCCTGCGGCTGTCGCTGCTGGGGGAAGCCGGAGCCGCCCTCCGGGTAGCCGCCGGGCGCCTGGTCGAAGCCGTCCTGGTAGCCGGGCTGTCCGCCCTCGACACCGTCCTGCGGACCGTGGGTCTGGGCCTCCAGGGCCGCCCGGCGCTCCTCGCGGACCAGAGAGCGGCCGACCGGGTCCAGACCGCGGATGTCGTCCGGCACCTCGTTGTAGCGGCTGTCGTCGAAGCCCAGCTCCGCCGCCGTGCGCATCGGCTCGGCCTGCGGCTGGGGGCTGAACGACTCACCGGCGAACTGCTGCTCCGGGATGATCTGCGAGACCGTGAATTCCTCGCGGTCGATCTGCGTCTCGCCGCCACCACCGTGGGTGATCGCGTCGGGCAGCATGACCAGGGAGGTCGTACCGGCCTGCTCGCCCGAGGGGCGGAGCTGGACACGGACGCCGTGCCGGTCGGACAGCCGGCCGACCACGAACAGACCCATGCGCTGCGAGATCGCGGCGTCCACGGTCGGCGGGTTCGCCAGCTTGTGGTTGATGTCCGCGAAGTCCTCGGCGGTGAGGCCGATGCCCTTGTCGTGGATCTCGATCATGACGCGGCCGTCGGGGAGACGGGTCGCGGTGACGCGGACCTTGGTCTGCGGGGAGGAGAACGTGGTGGCGTTCTCCAGCAGCTCGGCGAGCAGGTGCACGAGGTCGGTGACCGCGCGGCCGTGGATCTCGGCCTCCGGCACACCCGACAGCTCGATGCGCTCGTACTGCTCCACCTCGGAGGAGGCGGCGCGCAGGACGTCGACCAGCGGGACCGGCTGGTCCCAGCGGCGGCCCGGCTCCTCACCGGCGAGGACCAGCAGGTTCTCACCGTTGCGGCGCATACGGGTGGCCAGGTGGTCCAGCTTGAAGAGGTTCTCCAGCTGGTCCGGGTCGGCCTCGTTGTTCTCCAGGTCGGTGATGAGGGTCAACTGGCCCTCGATCAGCGACTGGTTGCGGCGCGACAGGTTGGTGAAGATCGCGTTGATGTTGCCCCGCAGCAGCGCCTGCTCGGAGGCGAGCCGGACCGCTTCGCGGTGGACCTGGTCGAAGGCGCGGGCGACCTCGCCGATCTCGTCCTTGGTGTGGATCGGGATCGGGGCGACCCGGGTGTCGACCCGGCCGGGGTCGGTACGGGAGAGCTGGTCGACCAGCATCGGCAGACGCTGCTCGGCGATGCCGAACGCGGCGTTGCGGAGCTGGCGCATCGACCGGCTCATCTGACGGGCGACCGTACCGGCCAGGATGAAGGCCAGCAGCAGGACCAGGACGACGGCGACACCGGTGATGATCGCGGAGTTGCGGGCGTCGTCGGCGATGTCGGAGGCGTCACTCACGGCCGTGCCGATCATGTCCGACTCGATGGAGCGGTACGCCTTGAACTTCAGCGTGGTGACCGCCCACCAGTTTGCGGGAGTGATGCCCTGAACGGCGAGCTGCTGCCGCTCCAGCGGGTCCGTCGAGTTGAGCTGGACGACCGCGGCGACCATCTTCTGCGGGTCTTCCGGCGGCGCCTTGTAGGAGGGGTCCTTCGACTTGGCCTCGGCGACCATCGCGGCACCCTGGTTCTGGATGTCGCGCTTCTCCTGCTCCAGCCGGTCCGCGTCGGCCTGGGTGCCACCGCCGAGGTACTCGCCTGCGGCGATGCCCTCCAGGTAGGCGTAGGAGGAGAGGGCCACCCGCTGGCTCGCCAGGTTCGGCGCGTCCGGACCGGGCTTGACCAGCATGTGCATGCCGATCGCGCGCTCCAGCGACAGCGCCGACTTCGTCAGCGAGATGGCGTACACGGTACGGCCGTAGGACGTGATGTTCCCCGTGCCCAGACCGAGTTCGTTCGCGAACTCCATGAGCGGGTGGGCGACCTTGACGTAACCCTCTTCGGTTCCCGCACCGGTGAACTTCGGGCCGTAGGCGCCCGCGCGCAGTTCCTGCAGGTAGGGCTCGGACTCGCGGAACAGCTTCAGCCGGCGCTCCAGGCCGGGCTTGGCCGGCATGTTCTGCGCGGCGCGGCTGAAGGCCGCGGCGGCCTGGTCGGTGCCCTTGCGGGCGGCGTCGACCATGGCCTTGTCCTGAGCCGTGGCCGCCTTGCCCTTGAGCAGGGGGGCGGCGCTGATGTCACGCTCGTTGTACAGCGCGTCGGCGTAGGAAAGGGACGCCTGCACCAGACGCGCGGTGTCCTTCGCGTCCTCGGCGTCCTGCCAGGTGTCGATCGAGTTCTTCACCTGGAAGCCGCCCATGATGAGCGCGACCAGCACAGGTATGAGCAGGATCGCGTTCAGCCTGGTCGGCACGCGCCAGTTGCGCGGTGAGAAGCGGCCCCCGCTGGACGCGGGAGCGGCCTCCGGCTCCGGTCCGGCCACCACTGGGGTGGGCGCCGCAGCGCGCGGCGGCGGGGTGAAGTTGCCCCGCGCCGACGGCTCGGGACCGTTCTTGCTTCGCCTCACTCGACCAACAACCTCTCGGCGGGTCGGCACCTGTCGTGCCGCAGTCTCTCAGAGCCCGGTTCCTCTTCGACCACTCAGTACGTCTTTGACCCCTGGGCAGTTCAGGCATTCCAGCACGCCGACCTGGGCAGTAACAAACGGGGGCGGTGTCGTTGTAAGCCGTAGATAAAACGGGTCATTACCGAGCGAGCCCCGCAAATGGCAAGGACTTTGTGAGCGCAGCGGCACCGGCCGACCGCGTCGCGTGGCGAAGCGCGGGATTTCCTCTGCCGAACTGTTATGAACACCGGAGCCGACCGTGTCTAAGGCCACAGCCGGCTCCGGGTGAGCTACGACAACTGCCTTACGGCAGATCGCACTTGGGGTCCTACCGCAGGCGTGCCATCAGTGCGTGCTCGACCAGGGTGATGAGCGCGCTCTTGGCGTCCGACCGGTGCCGGGCGTCCGTGGTGATGATCGGCGCGTCCGGTCCGATCTGGAGCGCCTCGCGGACCTCGTCGGGGTTGTAGGGCTGGTTGCCGTCGAAGCCGTTGAGCGCGACGACGAACGGAAGGCCCGAGTTCTCGAAGTAGTCCACGGCCGGGAAGCAGTCGGCGAGCCGGCGCGTGTCCACGAGCACCACCGCGCCGATGGCACCGCGGACCAGGTCGTCCCACATGAACCAGAAGCGGTCCTGACCCGGCGTACCGAAGAGGTACAGGATCAGGTCCTGGTCCAGGGTGATGCGGCCGAAGTCCATGGCGACGGTCGTCGTCGTCTTGTCCCCGGTGTGGGTGAGGTCGTCGATGCCCGCGGACGCGGACGTCATGACGGCCTCGGTGCGCAGGGGGTTGATCTCCGAGACGGCGCCCACGAACGTGGTCTTGCCCACGCCGAAGCCGCCCGCCACCACGATCTTGGCGGAGGTCGTGGCCCGCCCCGAGTCAGAGCTTGCGAAGTCCACTGAGCACCCTTTCGAGCAGCGTCACATCGGGAGCGCCGCCGTTGTTCTCGTCGCCGCCCGGCTGGTGAACGGCGACCATGCCGGCCTCGGCGAGGTCGGCCACCAGAATGCGGGCCACGCCGAGCGGCATGGCCAGGAGCGCGGAAACCTCCGCGACCGACTTGACCTCCCGGCAGAGGTGGCAGATGCGCTGGTGCTCCGGGAGCATTCCCATCAGCGCTGCCGGGTCGGCCGTGGTGCTGATCAGCGCCTCGATGGCGAGCTGGTAGCGCGGCCGGGTCCGGCCACCGGTCATCGCGTACGGACGTACCAGTGGCTGGTCGCCCTCATCGCCGTACGGTTCCGCGTACGGATCATGAGAGGCGGTGGGCGGGGTCATGAATCCTCCGGGCGGGACAGCAAGTTGGTCAGTCGTGCCGTCTGACAGGGCCGGTGGGGGGATTGTGGCGGCCGGACGGTTGTTTCGTGTGGTGGGTGGTGCGGGGACGGGTCAGTGGAGCAGACTGCCTTGTAGTTCGGCGCGCAGGTCCGGCGTGAGGACCGCGCCCGCGCGGTCGACGAGCAGGGTCATCTCGTAGCCGACGAGGCCGATGTCGCACTCGGGGTGCGCGAGGACCGCGAGGGAAGAGCCGTCCGAGACGGACATGAGGAACAAGAAGCCCCGTTCCATCTCGACGACGGTCTGCGCCACGCTGCCGCCCTCGAAGATCCGGGATGCCCCGGCCGTGAGAGAGGTCAGCCCGGAGGCGACCGCCGCGAGCTGGTCGGCGCGGTCGCGCGGGAAGCCTTCGGACATCGCCAGCAGAAGGCCGTCGGCGGAGACCACCACCGTGTGCGACACCCCTGGGGTGTTGTCCACGAAGTTGGTGATCAACCAGTTCAGGTTCTGTGCCGCCTGGCTCATCGGACTCAACTAACGCTCCTGCTGGTGAGTGGGGCTCGGGAAGCTGCCGGTCTGGCCGCCCCCGGCCTGACGGCCCTGAGCGATACCCCGACGGAGATTGGTCAGCCGGCCGCGTACGTCGTCAGGCGCACGGGAGACCTGCGGACCGCTGTGGTGCTGTTGCTGCTGTGCCGTGCCCGGGACGAGGTTCGCCTTGGGCACACGGCGCGGCAGACCGGAGGTGGTGACTCCGCCCGCCGCGGGCTGTCGTACGCGCTCCGCCTGCCGGACGAGTTCGTCGTTCGGGGAGGTGCGCCACGTGCCGGTGGTGGACGAGGACTGCTGCGGGGCGGGCGTGGGGGCCTGCGCCTGCGGCTGCTGAGGGGCCTGGGCCTGGGTCTGCTCCGCCTGCTGCTGCTCCTGCTGGAACCAGTTGGTCTCCAGCGTGTCGTACAGCGGGGTGCGGCCGTCGCCCGGCGTGCCGGCCGGAGCCGGCGGCAGGGCCCAGTTGTCGCCCTGGGGCTGACGGGCCTGCCGCTGCGGGGCGGCGGGACGCTGCTGCTCGAACTGGCCGGTGTGGGCCGGGTCCTGAGCGGGCCGGCCGCCGTTGTGCTGCTGCGCCGGACTGGCGGGCAGCGCGTGCTGGCCGGTGTTGCCGCCCTGGTACGCGTCGTAGCCCTGCTGGACCGGGAAGCGGCCGGTGTTCTGCTGAGCCTGCTGGCCCTGCGGTCCGCCGAACAGGTCGGGGCGGGTGTACTCGTCGCCGCCCTGCTGCTGGCGGCCGTAACCGCTCTGCTGGGCGCCGGGCTGCTGGTACTGGCCCATGTTCTGCTGGTCGTTCGCGCCGGGACGCTGGAACTGGCCCGTGTTCTGGGCACCGCCCGCACCCGGCCGGGCGAACTGACCGCCCTGCTGCTGTTCGCCGCCGTAAAGGTCCTGGCGGGGGAAGCCGCCCGTGGCGGACGGGTCGTGCGCGTCGACGCGGGGCATCTCGGCGGTGCCGCCCATGCCGTGCCGGTCGTCGATGCGCGGCATGCGCGAGGTCTGCGAGAGGTCCTGCTCGTCGTGACCGCGCGGCACGTCCAGCGAGGCACGCGACTGCGGGTTGCCGCCGGGCAGTTCGGCACGCGGGCCGCCGCGCGGCGGGAGCTGCGGCTGCCGCCCCTGCTCGCCGCCGGCACCGCCGCGCTGCTGCTGCGCGGGCCCGCGGCCGCCGAAGGCGTCCTGCTGCTGGCCGCCGGGGCTCGCGGTGTGCATGCCCTGCGGGGCACCCGGAGCCTGGCCGGCCGGGCCGCCCTGGCCGGCGCCCATGGGGGCGGTGCGGTTCTGCTGCTGGTTCTGCTGGAAGGCACCGGGACCCTGCGGGCCGCGGGCGCCACCGGGGCCGCCGGGGCGGCCGCCGTTCTGCCCGGTGCCGGGAAGCGCGGCACGCGGACCCTGGCCGGAGCCGACCTGGCCGCGCTGGCCGGGGCCGCCGGTCAGGCGTCCGCCACCGGCCGGGGCACCGCCGAGGGCACCGCCACCGCCACCGCCGCCGTTGTTCCGGCGAGCCGCCGCGGCACCGGCCGCGGCCTGCGCGGCGGCGGGACCGCCACCGGCGCCGGGGCCGTTGCCCTTGCCCGGAGCGGGCTTCTTGCCGCCCTGGGCGACATCGACGGGCAGCATGACCAGCGCGGTCGTACCACCGGAGTCGGACGGGCGGAGCTGGATGCGGATGCCGTGACGCTGCGACAGACGGCCGACCACGAACAGACCCATGCGGCGCGAGACCGACACGTCCACGGTGGGCGGCGCGGCGAGGCGCTCGTTGATCGCGGCGAGGTCCTCGGGGGAGAGGCCGATACCGGTGTCGTGGATCTCGATCAGCACGCGGCCGTCGGGCAGCGCGTGACCGGTGACCTTGACCTTGGTCTGCGGGGAGGAGAACGAGGTGGCGTTCTCCAGCAGCTCGGCGAGCAGGTGCACGAGGTCGTTGACGACGCGGCCGGCGACCTCGGTGGTGGGCACGGACGCCAGCTCGATGCGCTCGTACTGCTCCACCTCGGAGGCGGCGGCGCGGAGCACGTCGACCAGCGGGACCGGGCGGGTCCAGCGGCGGCCCGGCTCCTCACCGGCGAGGACGAGGAGGTTCTCGCCGTTACGGCGCATGCGGGTGGCGAGGTGGTCGAGCTTGAACAGCGAGGAGAGCTGGTCCGGGTCGGCCTCGCGGGACTCCAGTTCGGAGATGAGCGAGAGCTGACGCTGGATCAGGCCCTGGGAGCGGCGCGAGAGGTTGGTGAACATCGCGTTGACGTTGCCTCGCAGCAGCGCCTGCTCGGCGGCCAGACGGACCGCCTCGTGGTGCACCTCGTCGAAGGCCGCGGCCACCTGGCCGATCTCGTCCCGCGAGTGCACACCGACCGACTCCACGGAGGTGTCGACGTCCTGCGGGTCGGACTCGGAGAGCTGCTTGACCAGCTCGGGCAGACGGTCCTGGGCGACCTTGGTGGCGGTGTCCTGGAGCCGGCGCAGCGAGCGGATCATGGACCGGGCCACGACGAAGGCGCCGACCAGCGAGACGCCGAGCACGAGCAGGATCAGCACACCCGAGATGATCGCCTCCTGCTCGGAGGTCGCCTTCAGCTCGCGGGCCTTCTGCTCCATGCTGTCGAGCAGCTCGTGCTCGATCTTCTTCATCTGCTGGATCTTGGTGGAGCTGTCGTCCACCCAGTCCAGGTACGAACGCGCCTGCTGTCCCGCCAGACCGTCACGGGACTCGAAGACCCGCTTGGCGTAGAGGTCGGCCGCCTGGATCGTCGGGTTGTTCTCGTCGATGGGCTTGAGGATCTCCTCGGCGCCCTGGTTCGCGTAGACCTTGCGGAAGATGTTGAGCTCGGAGCCCTCGCTGTCGTACGCGGCCTCACCGTAGAGGCGGTCGTTGGTCGACAGGTCGCCCTTGGTGGCGTTGCTCGCGGGCAGGGCGGCCGCGATGACGGCTCGCTGCACCGACGCGTACTCCTTGGCCGTGGAGAACGCGGCCAGGGCGCGGGTGCGCTGGATCATCTCGGGGTTGCTGGACGCCTCGGCCATGTCCTGGGAGAGGTCGATCAGCTGGGTGATCAGCCGGTGGTACGCCTCGACGGTCTGCGTCGAGTTGCCCTCGGAGCCGTACGCGTCCCGGCGGATCTTGCCGAGGGCGTCGAGCTGGGAGACGAGGCCGACCAGGGTGTCGCGGACGCCCTGGAGGTTGCCGTCCTTGCTCGCCGCGTCGATCTGCTCGGCGGAGTCCTCGAAGGTCTTCTTCGCGTTGTCCGTCTTGTCGCGGTAGCCCTTGACCGTGTAGTCGGACGACTTGAGACCGTGCGCCAGGGGACCGGCGGACTGGTCGCGCTCCTCCTGGAGGGCGGCGGCCAGCTCGGTCGCGCGCTGGGTCATCTCGGTCAGCAGCTTCATGTTGTCGAGCTGCTTGATGTCGTCCATCGAGTCGCCGATGCGCAGGCCACCGAGCGTGGTGGCCGCGACGACCGGAAGCGCGAGCAGCGACACCAGGCGGGTGGAGATGCGCCAGTTGCGCAGCGCCATCCGGGAGCCGGTGCTGGGCGTGCTCTTCGCGGACTTCGCGCCCGGCGTCGCGGTCACGGAACCGGTCGGGCCCGCCGGAGCGGACGTGCCGGGGCGTCCTGCGCGCTCGCCGCCGTCACCGGCCGGTGCCTTGCCCGCGCCCGGGGCGTGCTGGTGCGAGGAGCCGCCGGCCTTGGGGGCAGTCCCGCCGTGCGGCTCCGGCTCGGCCGAAGCGCTGCCATCCCTCTTGAAACGTCCCTGCACTAGCGTCGCAACCTCTGGACCAGGCGCCCCTCCGGATGAACGGCGGGACACGGTGTCGGCGTCTGAAGGGCGCCCTGAATACGCCCCCCGTGTGGTCTTGAGTGACCGGCGCTGGATTCCCCCCTGTCTCACCGCCACTCGGCGCGGCGTCGCGCCCCCTGCGCCGGCTCGATCCTGCGGCGGTCCTCGGCATTCCAGCACAGTGCCGGATCTCCAACAAGGGACGGACCCCGAGCTGTGACCTACGTGACGGCGAGTGACGCCGGAGTCACGACGGGTCGAGGTGGATCACCCGTATAGGCGGGCAATTCCGGCGAGTCGATCGCCTGTGCGGGCCGTTCGGGCGGTGTCCCAGTCGCCATGATCAGGAGCGGAATGATGGGTTCAGATCCCCAATGTCCGTTTCATTACGGGGAGTCGAGGGTCGGGATTGACCCTTTTGCGTGGCGAACAGTGAGCAAACTCACACAGCGATCATGGGTGGTTCACGTCTGTGACGGGGATTCGCATGTTTAGCCTGACGCTTTACAGGATGGGCGGCTCTGCCCATTCCCACCCGATCGACGAGGCCACAGGACGACAACGGTGAAGACGACGATGATGTTCCAGACGACGGCGAACCCGCGGCGCACGACGCTGGCACACCTCAAGGACGTCGGCGAACTGCGGATCGCCGAGCTGCCCGAGCACCCCGCCGACCTCCCCGACCGCACCGCCAACCCCCGGCGCACCATCCTCATGGAGCTCCCGGCCTCCGCCGTGGTCGAGGCCGGCGTCTGAGCGCACCAGGCCCGCGCGAGCGCGGCCCGGCGGACCGTCCACCCGTGACGGCCCACCGGGCCGCGCTCGCTTTTCCCCCGCCCGCACCCGATATATGCGGCGGCCGAGCGATATCCCGCCCCTCCTGAATACCGGCCCGCGCCCACCACGCCGCCCGGCGGATTTCCCCGCACCGGCCTCCGGCAATAGCCGTGAATGCGCGGGCCCGCCCGCCACCGGCCGCCCGGCCCGCCAGGGCAAGGCCCCACAGCCCGCCGGGCGGCCGCCCGGGGCCCCGGAAACCCGTAATTAATGGCGTCCGCTATCCCGCGCCGGATAACCACCGGCCGAACACGGGGCGCGCGGACCGGTTAACCTGGGACGTCAGTACGCCGGTTCTCAGTGAGAGGCGCCAGAATCCCGTGCGCATCGCCAGGTTCTCCATCGACGGGAACGTAGCCTTCGGCGCGGTCGAGGGCGACAAGCAGGACGAGCTCGTCCTCGACATCATCAAGGGCATCCCCTTCGCCGACCACGAGCTGTCCGGCACCAAGGTGCCCCTCAGCAAGGTCAGGCTGCTCCCGCCGGTGCTCCCCAACAAGGTCGTGGCCTTCGGCCGCAACTACGCCGAGCACGCCAGGGAACTGGGCAGCGAGGTGCCCGACGTCCCGTTCGCCTTCTTCAAGCCCTCCACCTCGGTGATCGGCCCCGGCGACGAGATCCAGTACCCGTCCTTCACCAAGGAACTGCACTTCGAGGCCGAGCTGGCCGTCGTCATCGGCCGCATGTGCCGCGAGGTCCCGCGCGAGCGCGTCAAGGACGTCATCTTCGGCTACACCTGCGCCAACGACGTCACCGCCCGCGACGTGCAGCGCACCGAGAAGCAGTGGGCCCGCGCCAAGGGCTTCGACACCTCCTGCCCGCTCGGCCCGTGGGTGGAGACGGACATCGACCTCGCCCGCGCGAACGACCTGACCGTCCAGCTCACCCTGAACGGCGAACAGCGCCAGCTCGGGCGCACCAGCGAGATGGTCCACCCCATCGAGGACCTGATCGTCAACATCTCCGAGGCGATGACGCTGCTCCCCGGCGACGTCATCCTCACCGGCACTCCCGCGGGTGTCGGCTCCATGAGCGTCGGCGACGAGGTCGCCGTCACCATCGAAGGCATCGGCACTCTCACCAACAAGGTTGTCAAGCGTGGCTAGCGCACCCTCCTCAGCAGTCCGTGTCCGTTTCTGCCCGTCGCCCACCGGCAACCCCCATGTGGGCCTGGTGCGCACCGCCCTGTTCAACTGGGCGTTCGCCCGGCACAACCAGGGCACCCTGGTCTTCCGCATCGAGGACACCGACGCGGCCCGCGACTCCGAGGAGTCGTACGACCAGTTGCTGGACTCCATGCGCTGGCTCGGCTTCGACTGGGACGAGGGCCCCGAGGTCGGCGGCCCGCACGCGCCGTACCGCCAGTCGCAGCGGATGGACATCTACAAGGACGTCGCGAGCAAGCTCCTGGACGCCGGGCACGCCTACCGCTGCTACTGCTCCCAGGACGAGCTGGACACCCGCCGCGAGGCCGCCCGCGCCGCCGGCAAGCCCTCCGGCTACGACGGCCACTGCCGCGACCTGAGCGAGGCGCAGGCCGAGGAGTACAAGGCGCAGGGCCGCGAGCCGATCGTCCGCTTCCGGATGCCGGACGAGGCGATCACCTTCGACGACCTGGTGCGCGGCGAGATCACCTACCTTCCCGAGAACGTCCCGGACTACGGCATCGTGCGCGCCAACGGCGCCCCGCTGTACACCCTGGTCAACCCGGTCGACGACGCGCTGATGGACATCACCCACGTCCTGCGCGGCGAGGACCTGCTCTCCTCCACCCCGCGCCAGATCGCCCTGTACAAGGCGCTGATGGAGCTGGGCATCGCCCAGCGCATCCCGGCCTTCGGTCACCTGCCGTACGTGATGGGCGAGGGCAACAAGAAGCTCTCCAAGCGCGACCCCGAGTCGTCCCTCAACCTCTACCGCGAGCGCGGCTTCCTGCCCGAGGGTCTGCTCAACTACCTGTCCCTGCTGGGCTGGTCGTTCTCGGCGGACCAGGACATCTTCTCGATCGAGGAGATGGTCGCGGCCTTCGAGATCTCGGACGTGAACCCCAACCCGGCGCGCTTCGACCTGAAGAAGTGCGAGGCGATCAACGCCGACCACATCCGCCTGCTCGACGTGAAGGACTTCACCGAGCGCTGCGAGCCCTGGCTGAAGGCCCCCGTCGCCCCCTGGGCGCCCGGGGACTTCGACGAGGCGAAGTGGCAGGCGATCGCCCCGCACGCCCAGACCCGCCTCAAGGTGCTCTCCGAGATCACCGACAACGTCGACTTCCTGTTCCTGCCGGAGCCGGTCTTCGACGAGGCGAGCTGGACCAAGGCGATGAAGGAAGGCTCGGACGCGCTCCTGCGCACCGCCCGCGAGAAGCTCGCGGCCGCCGACTGGAGCTCGGCCGAATCCCTCAAGGACGCCGTCCTGGCCGCCGGCGAGGCCCACGGCCTCAAGCTCGGCAAGGCCCAGGCCCCGGTCCGCGTGGCGGTCACCGGCCGCACGGTGGGCCTGCCCCTGTTCGAGTCCCTTGAGGTGCTCGGCCAGGAGAAGACCCTCGCCCGCATCGACGCGGCCCTCGCGAGGCTCGCGGCGTAACGAAAGCCACACCGCCAGGGGCGGCATCCGGCCACCGGATGCCGCCCCTCGGCGTTCGCGCCCCCTGCCTCGCGGGCCGCTTCCCGTTACCGTCGGCTCATGAGCATCCGAGCCGTGGTCTGGGACGTGGACGACACCCTTTTCGACTACACCACCGCCGACCGTGAGGGCATGCGGGCGCATCTCCTGGCGGAGGGGCTGCTCGCGCGCTTCTCCACGCCGGAGCAGGCGCTCGCGCTGTGGCGGTCGGTGACCGAGACGCACTGGGCGCGCCACGCGTCCGGGGAGACCTCTTTTCAGGGGCAGCGCCTCGACCGCGTGCGGGCCTTCCTGGGGGCCGAGCTGAGCGACGGCGAAGCTGAGGAATGGTTTCTGCGGTACGTCGGGCACTACCAGGAGGCCTGGAGCGTCTTCCCGGACGTGGTGCCCGCCCTGGACGCCCTTCCCGGGCACCGGCACGCCGTGCTCTCCAACTCCAGCCTGACCGTCCAGGAGCACAAGCTGCGCACCCTGGGGCTGCGCGACCGCTTCGAGAGCGTCCTGTGCGCCGTCGAGCTGGGCGTCTCCAAGCCGGCCGCCGGTGCCTTCCTGGCCGCCTGCGAGGGGCTGGGGCTGCCGCCGCACGAGGTGGCGTACGTCGGGGACCACCCGGAGATCGACGGGCGGGGCGCGGCGGAGGCCGGGATGATGTCGGTGTGGATCGACCGCGGCGGTCCGCACGCGCGGGCTGCCCGGACGGGCCCGGCGCACCGGATCACCAGCCTCGCCGAACTCCCGGCGCTGGTGCGTGCCGATAGCCGTTTTGGAGCCCCGTCCACCTTCGGGTAATGTTCTTCCTGCGCCGAGGGAACGGGCCGAAAGGCCGGGACCCAGGCGCATCTGCTAGAACAAGATCCCCTTCAGGGGCTTGCGTTCCAGTGGCCTATGGTGTAATTGGCAGCACGACTGATTCTGGTTCAGTTAGTCTTGGTTCGAGTCCAGGTAGGCCAGCTCGCAG
This sequence comes from Streptomyces sp. NPDC046860, assembly GCF_040645115.1. Lineage (NCBI taxonomy): Bacteria > Bacillati > Actinomycetota > Actinomycetes > Kitasatosporales > Streptomycetaceae > Streptomyces > Streptomyces sp. NPDC046860. The sequence continues at coordinate 639,170 of NZ_JBEYXQ010000001.1, forward strand.
AGCTCATCTGCACCCGCGGATCATGTCCGCGAGCCCCCGTTGTGTAGCGGCCTAGCACGCTGCCCTCTCAAGGCAGTAGCGCCGGTTCGAATCCGGTCGGGGGTACTGGTTCCGATCACTCGGAATCGCTAGGGCCCCCGTTGTGTAGCGGCCTAGCACGCCGCCCTCTCAAGGCGGTAGCGCCGGTTCGAATCCGGTCGGGGGTACTGACTGGTCTAAACCATCATTGGTCTATGGTGTAATTGGCAGCACGACTGATTCTGGTTCAGTTAGTCTTGGTTCGAGTCCAGGTAGACCAGCTCGGACCTGCGGAAACGCAGTGTCCAGGCCCCCGTTGTGTAGCGGCCTAGCACGCCGCCCTCTCAAGGCGGTAGCGCCGGTTCGAATCCGGTCGGGGGTACAGAAAGAAGGCTCCTCGCGCAAGCGAGGGGCCTTCGCTGTTTTCCGGGTGCCGAAGACCCCGTCGGCCCAAGGCCCTTGCGGCGGGCCGCCGTTGAGGTGCGTGCACAACAGTCGGGCGGGGACGGGCCGCGGCGTTGAGGCCCGCCCCCGCCCGGTGTGAGCGTGGAGCGAAGGAGAAGATCCGGACCGGCTCAGCCGGAGCGGCGCAGCGCCTCCGAGAGCCGGGCCGCCGCGTCGATCACCGCCTGGGCGTGCATCCGGCCCGGGTGCCGGGTGAGCCGCTCGATCGGCCCGGAGACCGAGACGGCGGCCACCACACGGTTGGACGGCCCGCGCACCGGCGCCGAGACCGAGGCCACGCCCGGCTCCCGCTCGCCGATGGACTGGGCCCAGCCCCGGCGGCGCACCCCGGACAGCGCCGTCGCCGTGAAGCGCGCCCCCTGAAGACCCCGGTGCAGCCGCTCGGGCTCCTCCCAGGCCATGAGGATCTGCGCCGAGGAGCCGGCCTTCATCGTGAGGGTCGAGCCCACCGGCACCGTGTCCCGCAGTCCGGACAGCCGCTCGGCGGCCGCCACACAGATCCGCATGTCGCCCTGGCGCCGGTAGAGCTGCGCGCTCTCGCCCGTCACGTCCCGCAGGTGTGTGAGCACCGGGCCGGCCGTCGCCAGCAGGCGGTCCTCGCCGGCCGCCGCGGCCAGCTCCGACAGGCGCGGGCCCAGGATGAACCTGCCCTGCATGTCGCGCGCCACCAGCCGGTGGTGTTCCAGGGCCACGGCCAGCCGGTGGGCCGTGGGTCGTGCCAGTCCGGTGGCCCCGACCAGACCCGCGAGGGTGGCCGGACCGGACTCCAGAGCGCTGAGGACAAGGGCCGCCTTGTCCAGAACGCCGACGCCGCTACTGTTGTCCATGCAACGATACTCCCGTCTCACTCTGTGAAACGCAAGTTCAATTTTCTCCGGAACGCGCCACTCTTGAAGCACACGGAGGCCCGCGCACGGCGGGTCCGGTGTCGGACGCCCGCCCGCCCCGGTATCACGGCGGGGGCGCCACTTCCTCAAGATCTCTAGATGCGCCGGCGAGAGCGTGGCCGGCCGGAGGGAAAGCGATGGGTAGGACACTCGCGGAGAAGGTCTGGGACGACCATGTCGTCCGGCGCGCCGAGGGCGAGCCCGACCTCCTCTACATCGATCTGCACCTGCTGCACGAGGTGACCAGCCCGCAGGCGTTCGACGGCCTCCGCAAGAGCGGCCGCGCGGTCCGCCGCCTCGACCTCACCATCGCGACCGAGGATCACAACACCCCGACCCTCGACATCGACAAGCCCATCGCCGACCCGGTCTCCCGCGCGCAGCTGGAGACGCTGCGGGCGAACTGCGCGGAGTTCGGGGTGCGGCTGCACCCGCTGGGCGACGTCGAGCAGGGCGTGGTCCACGTGGTGGGCCCGCAGCTCGGACTGACCCAGCCCGGCACCACCGTGGTCTGCGGCGACTCCCACACCTCCACGCACGGCGCGTTCGGCGCGCTCGCCTTCGGTATCGGGACCTCCCAGGTCGAGCACGTGCTCGCCACCCAGACGCTGCCGATGACCCGCCCGAAGACCATGGCCATCACCGTCGAGGGCGAACTGCCCGAGGGGGTCAGCGCCAAGGACCTGATCCTGGCGATCATCGCCCGGATCGGCACCGGCGGCGGCCAGGGCTATGTCCTGGAGTACCGCGGCCCGGCCGTCGAGAAGCTCTCGATGGAGGCGCGGATGACCATCTGCAACATGTCCATCGAGGCCGGCGCCCGCGCGGGCATGATCGCCCCGGACGAGACCACCTTCGCCTACCTGAAGGACCGCCCGCACGCCCCCGAGGGCGCGGAGTGGGACGAGGCGGTCGCGTACTGGAAGACCCTGCGCTCCGACGACGACGCCGTCTTCGACGCCGAGGTCGTCATCGACGCCGCCGAGCTGTCCCCGTTCGTCACCTGGGGCACCAACCCCGGCCAGGGCGCGCCGCTTTCGTCGCACGTCCCCGACCCGGCTTCGTACGAAGACGCATCGGAGCGGTTCGCCGCCGAAAAGGCCCTGGAGTACATGGGGTTGGAGGCCGGGCAGCCGCTGCGCGACATCCGGGTCGACACCGTCTTCGTAGGCTCCTGCACCAACGGCCGCATCGAGGACCTGCGCTCCGTCGCCGAGATCCTGAAGAGCCGCAAAGTCGCCGACGGCGTACGGATGCTGGTCGTCCCCGGCTCCGCGCGGGTCGGTCTCCAGGCCGTCTCCGAGGGCCTGGACGTGGTCTTCAAGGAGGCCGGCGCCGAATGGCGGTACGCGGGCTGCTCGATGTGTCTGGGCATGAACCCCGACCAGCTCGCGCCGGGGGAGCGTTCCGCCTCCACCTCCAACCGCAACTTCGAGGGCAGGCAGGGCAAGGGCGGCCGCACCCACCTGGTGTCGCCGCAGGTCGCCGCCGCCACCGCCGTCCTCGGCCACCTCGGCTCGCCCGCCGACCTGTCCGACACCCACGTGCCCGCTGGAGTGCGATAACGATGGAAGCCTTCACCACCCACACCGGCCGGGCCGTGCCGCTGCGCCGCAGCAACGTCGACACCGACCAGATCATCCCCGCCCACTGGCTCAAGAAGGTCACCCGCGACGGCTTCGAGGACGGGCTCTTCGAGGCGTGGCGGGGGGACGAGACCTTCGTCCTCAACCGGCCCGAGCGGCAGGGCGCCACGGTCCTGGTCGCCGGACCCGACTTCGGCACCGGCTCATCCCGCGAGCACGCCGTCTGGGCGCTGCAGAACTACGGTTTCAAGGCCGTGATCTCCGCCCGCTTCGCCGACATCTTCCGGGGCAACTCGCTGAAGAACGGCCTGCTCACGGTGGTGCTGGAGCAGAAGACCGTCAACGCGCTGTGGGAGCTGACCGAGCGCGACCCCGCGGCCGAGATCACGGTCGACCTGGAGGCCCGCGAGGTCCGCGCCGAGGGCGTCACCGCCCCCTTCGAGCTGGACGAGAACTCCCGCTGGCGGCTGCTGAACGGCCTGGACGACATCTCCATCACCCTGCGCGACGAAGACTCCATCGCCGCCTACGAGAGCGCCCGCCCGGCCCACAAGCCCCGGACGCTGACAATCTGAGCAACCGCTCGCACCCATAAGGTTTCGGCCACCTCGACGGCCGCCGCGTACCCCCGATCGCCACGATTGGGGGTACGCGCATGTCCGGACCCGGACGGTCCGGAGCGCCTCGCATGCGCACCCCAACTCCCGTTCACAGCAACGAAGTTGCAGGTCACCGGGGTCCGTCCGGAAGTCCCCGCGGGACGCCCCGAAACGGCGCGCGGAGGCGGCAGTTGCCCCCTGCGCAGGCGACAACTCGCCCCAGATGGCACAATCTGTGCATGGAACACGACGGCCAACTCCAGCTCTATGCGGCGGTCGCGGACCAGCTCAAGGAAGCGCACGCGACCGTGCGCGCACTGCAAGTCCCGGAGGGCGTACGGATGGCGCTGACCCGGAAGCTGCTGGTCATTACGGCCGTGGCCAAACACGATCTCGCCGGTGCGGCAACGCGTCTCGAACGATTCACCGCGGACCTCGAAGCGGGCCGGATGCCCGAAGAGGACCGCTGAACAGTCCGAGCCGTCGAAACCGATGCGGCACAAGGGTGAGAAGCCCGTTTCGTGTTTGATTTGCGGTATATATCTGCCTAACGTGCGAAAAAGCTTGAACACTTTCGTTCTGGCGATGTCTCCGAAGGGGAAGACGTGAACAAGGCGCAGCTCGTAGAAGCGATTGCCGACAAGGTGGGCGGCCGCCAGCAGGCCGCCGATGCTGTCGACGCGGTCCTGGACGCCATCGTCCGCGCCGTCGTCGCGGGCGACCGGGTCTCGGTCACCGGCTTCGGGTCCTTCGAGAAGGTGGACCGCCCCGCCCGCTACGCCCGTAACCCCCAGACGGGCGAGCGGGTTCGGGTCAAGAAGACGTCGGTCCCGCGTTTCCGCGCCGGACAGGGCTTCAAGGACCTGGTGAGCGGTTCGAAGAAGCTTCCCCGTGGTGGCGAGGTCTCCGTGAAGAAGGCGCCCAAGGGCAGCCTGACCGGTGGCGCCTCCGCGACCGTGAAGAAGGCCGCGGCCAAGAAGGCCACCAAGGCCGCCGCGAAGAAGACCACCGCCAAGAAGGCGGCTCCGGCGAAGAAGACCACCGCCGCCGCCAAGAAGACCACGGCGAAGAAGGCTCCGGCGAAGAAGACCACGACGGCGTCCAAGACCGCGGCCGCGAAGAAGACCACGGCCAAGAAGGCGCCCGCGAAGAAGGTCACCGCCAAGAAGGCGCCCGCCAAGAAGTCCACGGCACGCAAGACCACCGCCAAGAAGACCAGCGCCCGCTAGCGGCACGGCCTTCCACGGCACATCGGTCCACCAGGGCACACACGCGCCGGGCCGGACTCCCCCGGGGAGTCCGGCCCGCGGTGCGTCGAAAAGCCGTTCAGGGCCCGTTCAGAAGGTCTGGAGGGTCACCAGGGTGATGCGCAGACCCGCACCCCGGCCGTCGGTCTCGATCCGCACCCGCTGACCGGGACGCAGCAGCCGCAGGCCGCCCGCGTCGAAGGCGGCCGCGTCGAAGGGCACCGGAGTGCCGTCGTCGAGCAGCACCTGCCCGCTGCGGGTCTCGGGGTCGTAGGTGTAAGCGGTGGCCTGCATGTCCGCAGCCTACTGCCCGGACAAGGGCACCGGAGCCGCCCACCGCGCGCACGCCGCCGCCGTGCGCGGGCCCACGCCCAGAGCCAGCGCCGCCCGCAGATCGTCGCCCGTGTCCACGTCCTGCCGCACCGATTCCACGCTCCCCGGAGCCAGTTCCGCCGCGCCCGAGGCGCGGTGCCGGGCACGTGAGGCGCCCCCGAAAGCCGGGGCGAGTTCCCGGCCGGAAACGGCGGCGAGCAGGGTCGTGCCGAATGCCGCCGCGTCCGCGAGGAATGCGCGCGGGAATTCGGCGGCCGCGGAAAGGACATCCGCCAGTTCCGCCGGACGCAGCGCGGGCAGATCCGCGTTGAGCGCGGCGACGGCCGCCTCCGGCCGGCCCGCGCGCACCACCGAGGCCCCGTGCGTGAGCGCGGCGTTCAGCCCGCCGCCCGGCTCGTCCGGCACGATCAGCGCGCCCAGCGCGGCCAGCGCCCGCCCGGCCACCGGGTCGTCCGTGACGACCGCCACATCCGCGACCCCGGGACACTCCAGCGCGGCGGCGACCGTGTCCTGCGCGAACGCCAGCACCAGCCCCGGCCGCGCCCCCTCGGCGACGGCGTCCGCGAGCCTGCTTTTCGCCCGCGCCAAGGGCTTCAGGGGGATGACCAAGCTCCACTGCACCGGCGTACCCTCCCTCTCTGCTCGCGCTCATTGTCACCCGCTCCCACCAGGTCTCCCGAGCCGCCCCGGGGTGTGGGGGAATGCTGTGAAGGGCCGTCCGGGGGCGGTCGCCGTGGACATGCGGGCGTACGGTGTTCTCGACAGACCGGCGGCCCGGAGTCACACTTGTGCGGCCCCCGGCCGAGGTGAAGGCCCTCAGAGGCCATGGAGGAAGGTGTCCGCGTGTCCCGCCGCAGAATCGGCTTCTGGTACCGCTTCGCCGCGGTGATCTGCAAACCGCCGCTGGCGGTTCTGATCAAGCGGGACTGGCGAGGAATGGAGCACATTCCGGCCGACGGCGGATTTATCACCGCGGTGAACCACAATTCCCACGTGGACCCCTTCGCGTACGCGCACTATCAGTACAACACCGGACGGGTTCCGCGATTCCTCGCGAAGAGCGGCCTTTTCAAGAAGGGATTCGTCGGCGCCGTGATGCGCGGTACCGGCCAGATCCCCGTCTACCGCGAGAGCACCGACGCGCTCAGCGCGTTCCGCGCCGCGATCGAGGCGGTGGAGCAGGGCGAGTGCGTCGCCTTCTACCCCGAGGGCACCCTGACCCGCGACCCCGACGGCTGGCCCATGACGGCCAAGACCGGCGCCGCCCGCGTGGCCCTGCAGACCAAGTGCCCCGTCGTGCCGGTCGCCCAGTGGGGCGTCAACGAACTCCTGCCTCCCTACGCGAAGAAGCCCCGCCTCCTCCCGCGCAAGACCCACCACGTGCTCGCCGGCCCGCCGGTGGACCTCTCCCGGTTCTACGGCCAGGAGATGACCGCCGAAGTCCTCAGGGAGGCCACCGAGGTGATCATGGCGGCCGTCACCCGCCAGCTGGAGGAGATCCGCGGCGAGAAGGCACCGGCCGTGCCCTACGACCCGCGCCGCGAGCGGATCGAGCAGCGCCGCCGCACCCGCGCCCAGTCCGGCCAGGGCCAGGACACGGTGCCCGCGCCCGCCGGCGAGGCCACGCCCACCGCCACCGAAGGGGGAAGCGGCAAGTGAGCACGCCTGTCCGGGTCGCCGTCATGGGCACCGGCTCCTGGGGCACCGCGTTCGCCGTGGTCCTCGCCGACGCGGGCTGCGAGGTGACCCTCTGGGCCCGCCGCGCCGACGTGGCCGACACGGTCAACTCCACGCGCACCAACCCCGGCTACCTGCCCGGCGTCGAACTCCCGGCGGGCGTGCGCGCCACCTCGGACGCCGCCGAGGCGCTGCGGGACGCCGACTTCACCGTCCTGGCGATCCCCTCCCAGACGCTGCGCGCCAACCTCGCCGACTGGTCCCCGCTGCTCGCCCCGCACACCGTGCTCGTCTCCCTGATGAAGGGCGTCGAACTCGGCTCCGCCATGCGGATGAGCGAGGTCATCGAGGACGTCGCCAAGGTCGGCCCCGACCGGATCGCCGTGGTCACCGGGCCCAACCTGGCCCGTGAGATCGCCGCCCGGATGCCCGCCGCCGCCGTGGTCGCCTGCACCGACGAGGCGGTCGCCCAGCGGCTCCAGGCCGCCTGCCACACCCCGTACTTCCGGCCGTACACCAACACCGACGTCATCGGCTGCGAACTCGGCGGCGCGGTCAAGAACGTCATCGGTCTCGCCGTCGGCATCGCGGACGGCATGGGCCTGGGCGACAACGCCAAGGGCTCGCTCATCACACGCGGCCTCGCCGAGACCACCCGGCTCGGCATGGCGCTGGGCGCCGACCCGCTGACCTTCTCCGGTCTCGCCGGACTCGGCGACCTGGTGGCGACCTGCTCCTCGCCGCTGTCGCGCAACCACACCTTCGGCACCAACCTCGGCAAGGGGATGACGCTCGAGGAGACCATCGCGGTCACCAAGCAGACCGCCGAGGGCGTCAAGTCCAGCGAATCCGTGCTGGATCTGGCCCGCAGGCACGGCGTCGACATGCCGATCACCGAGACGGTCGTCGGTATCGTCCACGACGCCAAGCCGCCGGTGGTCGCTCTGAAGGAGCTGATGTCGCGCAGCGCGAAGCCCGAGCGACGCTGAGCGAAAGCGCCGGGTCGACGCTGTCTCCGGGCCCTACCAACGGGTACTCTCAACGCGATATGAGCACCGAGAACCTCCCCCAGAGCCCTGCAGCGCAGCCCCGCAAGCCGCGGGTCGCCGTCGTGTTCGGCGGCCGCTCCTCCGAACACGGGATCTCCACGGTCACCGCGGGTGCCGTCCTGGGCGCCATCGACCGGACCAAGTACGACGTCCTGCCGATCGGCATCACCCGTGACGGCCGCTGGGTGCTGACGGCCGACGAGCCGGCGCGGATGGCCATCGCCGACCGCCGCACCCCGGAGGTGCTGGACGTCGCGGAGTCCACCGAGGGCGGCGTGGTGCTCCCCGTCGACCCCGCCAACCGCGAGGTCGTCTACAGCGAGCCCGGCGCGGTGCCCAAGGCGCTCGGTGAGGTCGACGTGGTCTTCCCGGTGCTGCACGGCCCCTTCGGCGAGGACGGCACCCTTCAGGGTCTGCTGGAACTGTCCGGTGTTCCCTACGTCGGCTCGGGCGTGCTCGCCTCGGCCGTCGGCCAGGACAAGGACTACATGAAGCGGGTGTTCACCTCCTTCGGGCTCAAGGTCGGCCCGTACGTGGTGATCCGCCCCCGCGAGTGGCAGCAGGACGAGTCCGCCGCCCGCAAGCGGATCGTGGACTTCGCCGCCGAGCACGGCTGGCCGCTGTTCGTGAAGCCCGCGCGCGCCGGCTCCTCCATCGGCATCACCAAGGTCGACGACCTGGCCGGGCTGGACGAGGCCATCGCCGAGGCCCAGAGCCACGACCCGAAGATCATCGTGGAGGCCGCGCTGTCCGGCCGCGAGATCGAGTGCGGCGTCCTGGAGTTCGAGGACGGCCCGCGCGCCTCGGTCCCGGCGGAGATCCCGCCGCCCAGCGCCCACGCGTACTACGACTTCGACGCCAAGTACATCGACTCCACCCCCGGTGTCGTCCCGGCGCCGCTCACCGGCGAGCAGACCGCCGAGATCCAGCGGCTCGCGGTCGAGGCGTTCGAGGCGGCCTCCTGCGAGGGCCTGGTCCGCGCCGACTTCTTCCTCACCGACGACGGCGAGTTCGTCATCAACGAGATCAACACCCTGCCCGGCTTCACCCCCATCTCGATGTACCCCAAGATGTGGGAGGCGTCCGGCGTCGGCTACGCGGAGCTGGTGGACCGCCTGATCCAGGCGGCGCTGCGCCGCCCGACCGGTCTGCGCTAGGGCCTCAACACGTCATCACCGCATGGAGGCGATCCCCTCGGGGATCGCCTTCTTCACGGCCGGGGCCAGTCCGACCAGTACGGCCGTCGAGTCGTCGGGGCCGGAGAGTTCCGCGGGCAGCGTCACCTGGACGTAGGCGCGGCGGCCGGAGGTGGTGAAGAGCAGGGAGCCGTCGTCCCGCTTCTCCATCAGCCAGTCCACGCCGTCCACCCCGCCGGCGAGCGCGTCCGGGTCGTGGCCCTGGGCCACGTCGGGGTCGATCATCTTCGGCGGCCGGACCACCCCGCAGCGCAGTATGATCGCCGGGCCCGACCAGCCCGCCGTGTAGCGGGAGGCGGGCCGGGGATCGTCACGGCGCAGGCCGTCCACCTTCTCGGGCAGCGCCTCGTCCAGACTCCGGCACAGAGGGGCGGTCCGCGCGTCGGGGCGGGGAGCCGCGACGGAGGTGCCGTCGTCCGCCGTGGAACAGCCCGCGACCGCGATCAGCAGCGCGGGTGCGAGCAGGCCGAGGGGCCGGTGACGGAAGAAGTTCACCGGCCAAGCGTAGACGGGGGCTACAGATGCACGACCGGGCAGGTCAGGGTGCGTGTGATGCCGTCCACCTGCTGGACCTTGGCGACCACCATGCGACCCAGTTCGTCGACGGTGTCGGCCTGGGCGCGGACGATGACGTCATAGGGCCCCGTCACGTCCTCGGCCTGGATCACACCAGGGATGCGGCCGATCGTCTCGGCGACGGTCGACGCCTTGCCGACCTCGGTCTGGATCAGGATGTACGCCTGTACCACGGAACCTCCAGGGCGGCCACGAGGATCATGTGGGGAAGAGGAACGCCACGGTATCGCGTCGCCGCTCCCCAGGGGGAGACCCTGGGGAGACGGGGCACGCGCGCCGGGGTGCGGGCACGACGGAAGTTGACGGCCACCTCGACCGTATCGGGGACACTGATGACGCGCGACCGGGCACGGGACAGGCACAGAAGGGGCTTGAGGCCATGAAGGGCACAGTGGGTGAGCTTGGTGAGTTCGGGCTCATCCGGGAGCTGACCTCCCGTCTCACCACCACCCCGGCGGTCCGGATCGGCCCCGGTGACGACGCCGCCGTGGTCGCCGCCCCGGACCGCCGGGTGGTGGCGAGCACCGACATCCTGCTGGAGGGCCGGCACTTCCGCCGCGACTGGTCCACGGCGTACGACGTGGGCCGCAAGGCGGCGGCCCAGAACCTCGCCGACATCGCCGCGATGGGCGCCGTGCCCACCGCGCTGCTGCTCGGCCTGGTCGTCCCGGCCGAACTCCCGGTCACCTGGCCGACCGAGCTGATGGACGGCCTGCGCGACGAGTGCCAGGTCGCGGGCGCCTCCGTGGTCGGCGGCGACGTCGTACGCGGCGACACGATCATGGTGTCGATCACCGCGCTCGGCGATCTGCGCAACCAGGAGCCGGTGACCCGCGGGGGCGCCCAGCCCGGCGACCTGGTGGCCGTCACGGGCTGGCTGGGCTGGTCCGCGGCCGGTTTCGCGGTCCTCTCCCGCGGCTTCCGCTCCCCGCGCGCCTTCGTGGAGGCCCACCGCCGCCCCGAGCCGCCGTACCACGCGGGCCCGGCCGCCGCCGCGCTCGGCGCCACCGCCATGTGCGACGTGAGCGACGGGCTGATCGCCGACCTCGGTCACATCGCGGAGGCCAGCAAGGTCCGGATCGACATCCGCTCCGGCGCGATCGACATCCCCACCCAGATGAACGACATCGGCCAGGCGGTCGGCGTGGACCCGCTCCAGTGGGTGCTCACCGGGGGAGAGGACCACGCGATCGTGGCCACCTTCCCGCCCGACACCAAGCTCCCGGCCCGCTGGAAGGTCATCGGCGAGGTGCTCAACCCCTCGGCGCTGCCCCAGGTGACCGTGGACGGCGCCCCCTGGACCGCCACGGGCGGCTGGGACCACTTCGGGGACCCGGAGTGAGGCCCGCGGGGCAGGCGCCGCCGCGCGTCCTCACGGTGGCCGGCTCGGACTCCGGCGGCGGAGCGGGCATCCAGGCGGACCTGAAGACGATGCTGGCGCTCGGCGTGCACGGGATGAGCGTGATCACCGCCGTGACCGCCCAGAACTCCCTGGGCGTCCAGGGTGCCTGGGAACTGCCCGTGGAGGCCGTGCGGGCGCAGTACCGCAGCGTGGTGGACGACATCGGCGTACAGGCCGTGAAGACCGGCATGCTGGCCTCGGCGGAACTGGTCGAGGCGGTCGCCGAGTTGATCTCCGGCACGGACGCGCCCGTCGTGGTGGACCCGGTCGGGGTCTCCAAGCACGGCGACCCGCTGCTGGCCGCCTCCGCCCTGGACTCGGTGCGCACCCGGCTCCTCCCGGTGGCGACCGTGGCCACCCCGAACCTGGACGAAGTGGCCCAACTCACAGGATTCGAGGTCACTTCGGAGGCCGATCTGCGCCCTGCGGCGGAAGCCGTACTGGCCTACGGACCCCGGTGGGTGCTGATCAAGGGCGGGCATCTCACCGGCGAGGCCGTCGACCTGCTCACCGACGGCGACCGGGAGTTCCGGCTGCGCGCACCGCGCCACGACAACCGGCACACCCACGGCACCGGTTGCACGCTCGCCTCCGCCGTCGCCTCAGGGCTGGCGAAGGGACTGACCGTCCCCGAAGCGGTCACGGCGGCCAAGGAGTACGTCACCGGGGCCATCGCCCACGGGTTCGCCCTGGGCGCCGGGATCGGCCCCGTCGACCACGGCTGGCGTTTCTAGGCAACGCGAAGAGCCGGCCCACCCGAGGGTGGACCGGCTCGACGCAGCAACCGACAGTGGCCGCGCGCTTAGCTGTGCGTCAGCGCGAGACCTTGCCGGCCTTGATGCACGAGGTGCAAGCGTTCACGCGCTTCGGCGTCCCGCCGACCACGGTACGGACGCGCTGGATGTTCGGGTTCCAGCGACGGGACGTACGGCGGTGCGAGTGCGAGATGTTGTTGCCGAAGCCCGGCCCCTTGCCGCAGACGTCGCAGTTGGCAGCCACGGGTCACTCCAAAGACTTCAGATGCACTTACGGTTGATCCCGGCATGCCGGGATCGAGATCAGGAGACCTGAGATCTTTCGGTGGCGCTGCCAGGGGGAATGGCCCGACCGGGATCGGGCAACCGGAGCAGCATACAACGACTGCTTCCGTACAACGAAACTACCATGGCGCCCCGGTACCCCGTGCCCGGCCCTCCTGCGGCGGAGCCCGCCCCACGGTCTACGCTGCGTCCCACGTCCAGCCACAGGGAGGCGCAGGTGGCGCAGGTGCCGCAGACATTCCTCGATGCTCTCGCGGTGCGCACCTGGTGCGGTCTGGCGCTGCGGGCGCTGGGGAGCGCCCGCGAGGAGATCGACGCGATCAACGTCTACCCCGTCGCCGACGGGGACACCGGCACCAACCTCTACCTGACCGTGGAATCGGCCGCCACGGCCGTCGAGGCGGTCTTCACCGGCCACGAGCCGCCCGGCGGCGGCCCCTGTCTCGCGGACGTCCTGGGCGCGATGGCCCACGGCGCCCTGATCGGCGCCCGGGGCAACTCCGGCACGATCCTCGCCCAACTGCTGCGCGGCATGGCCCAGGCACTCACCGCCCCCGGTGCGGGTGACGCCCCTCACACCGACGGCGCCGGACTGCGCCTGGCCCTGCGCAGGGCCGCCGACGCCGCCCGCGAGGCGGTCGCCCACCCGGTCGAGGGCACCGTCCTCACCGTCGCCTCGGCCGCCGCCGACGCCGCCGACGCGGCCGAGGGCGACTGCGGGACGGTCGCGCTGGCCGCCTACGAGGGCGCTCGCGCCGCGCTGGCCGCCACCCCGGGGCAACTGGCCGTGCTCGGCCGCGCCGGGGTCGTGGACGCGGGCGGACGCGGCCTGGTCACCGTGCTCGCGGCCCTGGTGGAGGCGCTCACCGGGGACGCGGTCCCGGAGGAGGCCCGCACCGCGCCGGCCACGCCCCTCGCCTGCGCCGACGACCCGGAGCGCACCCCGGAGCGCACCCCGGAACACAACGGGGAGCACACCGGGGAGGACGGCCCCGCCTACGAGGTGATCTACCTCCTGGAGGCCGGCGACGCGGCCGTGACCCGGCTCCGCGAACGGCTCGACGCCCTCGGGGACTCCCTGGTCGTGGTCGGCGGCGACGGGCTGTGGAACGTCCACGTGCACGTCGACGACGCGGGCGCCGCCGTGGAGGCGGGCGTCGAGGCCGGGCGCCCGTACCGGATCAGGATCACCCACTTCGCCGCCGACGACGTCCACACCGGAGGGCGGCGGCCGCCGAGGGAACGGGCGCAGCGGGCCGTCGTCGCCGTGGTGCCCGGCGAGGGACTGGCCGGGCTGTACGCCGAGGCGGGCGCCACCACCGTCCTCGCCCGCCCCGGAGAACCGCCCGCCAGCGGCGAACTGGCCCAGGCCCTGCGGCGCGCGCACGCGCGCGAGGTCGTCCTGCTGCCCAACGACGCCGAACTGCGCCACACGGCGGCCGCCGCCGCCGAGCAGGCCCGCGCCGAAGGCGTCCGGGTCGCCCTGATCCCGACCCGCTCGGCCGTCCAGGGCATCGCCGCGCTCGCCGTCCACGAGCCGGAGCGCCGCTTCGACGAGGACGTCGTCCAGATGACCTCCGCCGCGGGCGCCACCCGGTACGCCGAGGTCCTCGTCGCCGAACGCCAGTCCTGGACGACGGCCGGGATCTGCCAGGCCGGGGACGTGCTGGGGCTCATCGACGGCGACGTGGCCGTGATCGGCCCCGACCTCACCGGCACCGCCGAGACCGTGCTCGACCGCATGCTCCAGGCCGGCGGCGAACTGGTCACCCTCGTCGTCGGCGACGACGCCCCCGAGACGGTCGCCGACCGCCTCGAAGCCCGCGTCCGCGAGTCCTACCTCGCCGTCGACACCGTGGTCTACCGGGGCGGCCGCCAGGGATCGCTGCTGCTCATCGGCGTCGAGTGAGCCCAGCGGGCCGGGCGGGCGGGGCGGGCCGCCGGGTTCACTCCCCGTCCAGCAGACGGGCCGCCGTCTCCCGCCGCAGACGGACGGTGTCGTCCGCCTCGTCGGCGCCCTCGTAGACGGCGAGCACCGCACGCGCGCGTGCCCTCGCCCCGGCCGTCCTGCCGAGGCCGCCCTCCAGCGCCGCCGCGGCCAGCTCGGCACCCGTCCGGCCGTGCAGACCGTCCGCGCCGAGCGTGGCGTACAGCGCCGCCGACCGCTCCAGCTCCGCCACCGCCTCCTCGCCCGCTCCCTCCACGACCGTGGCCAGGAACTCGCCGGACTGGCGGTGGGTGTGCGCCAGCTCGGTGGTGAGCCGGGCCCGCTCCAGCGGGTCCTCCGCCTCCGCGAGCGCCTCCTCGCACACCCGCACCGCCCGCTCCATCAGCGCCCGCGCCCCCGGCACCCCCGCCTCCAGCCGGGGCGCCAGCCACGCCCGCGCCCGCAGCGCCCGTACGGTGAAGTACGGGTTGCCCAGCGCCTCCCACAGCTCGCCCGCCCGGACATAGGCGCGGTCCGCCTCCGCCGGGAGATCCGCCTCGCCCAGGGACTCACCGGCCAGGTGCGCCAGCGTCGCGTGGTCCTGCTGCTCCGGCCAGTGCTCGGCGATGCCCGCCGCCAGCAGCCGGTGCTCGGCCGCCTGACGGTGCTCGCCCAGCTCGCTCAGACAGTCCCCGAGCCACCAGCGGGTCTGCACCAGCGCGCCGTCCCCGTGGATCTCCGCCGACAGCTCGGACAGCGCCGACTCCAGCACCTCGGCGGCCTCCGTCCAGCGCCCCTGGCGCAGCAGCAGCCCGCCCAGCAGATGCCGGGCCCAGGCGCCGAAGGTGCCGCTCTCGCCCGCCTCGTCCGCCCAGCGCGCGGCCAGCAGCGCGTGCCCGGCCGCCTCCTCGGTGCCGTCCCGCGCACCGATCAGCTCGGCGAGCTGGAGGTGCAGCTGGGCCCGCCCGGTCGGCTCCAGATACGCCCCGCCGAGCTCCAGCGCGGCCAGGAGCGCCCGCTCGGCCTCGGCCGGCTCCCCGAGCTGCTGGGCCAGCGCCCCCGCACGCGCCTCGTACTCCACGGCGAACCAGGGCAGCCCCGCCCCCGTGTACTCCGCGGCGGCCCGCCGGAACAGGCCGGCCGCGCGGGCCGGGTCCCCGCCCAGCTCGGCCAGCTCCGCCAGCATGGCCCGCGCCTCGGCCCCGCGCGCCACCAGCCGCACGTCGTCCCCGGTACGGCCGCCGACGAACGCCAGCACCTCACGCGCGGCCCGCTCCGCCTCCCCGGCCGGGGAGCCCTCGTGCGCGCACCGCATCAGCACACGGGCCCGGCTGATCAGCACCGCCGCCGTCTGCCCGGGACCGCTCGCCCCCTCCGCGTACAGCGCGAGCGCCTCGTCGTACAGGCCGTCGACCGTCTTCCGCGCCTCCCGGGTCCCGCCGGCCAAGGCGTGTACGTACGCACCGCGCGCGCGTGCCGCCAGCGCCTCGGCCGCATCGCCCGCCTCCGCGTAAAGGGCGGCGGCCCGCTCGAAGACCTGGACGCCGTCCGCGCCGAGGGACATCGCCTCGTTGTCGGCCAGCTCGGCACGCGCGCGTGCGTCGAGTTCGGCGCCGTCCGCCGCCCGCGCGAGGGCCGCCCACGCCTGCGGGGCGTCCGGCCGCAGCGTCTTCGAGAGCCGCCGGGCCCGCGCCAGCAGCTCGGACACCTCCGGCCGCTCCGCCGGGTCCTCCTCCGCCACGGGCGCCGCCGGGACGGGAGCCGTCCTCACGCCCAGCGGCAGACGCTCGGCCGACGGCCGGGCCGCCATCGTCGCGCGGGTCAGATCACCGATGTGCGAGGTGCCGTTGCGCTCGTCGAACAGCGCGGCCAGCTCCAGCGCCTCCGTACGCGCGTACCCGGCCAGCTCCCGCGCCGTCCACGCCCGCCCGGCCGGACCCGGCACCTGCCGGGCACCCTGGCCCAGCGAGGTGAGCCGGTCCATCAGCAGCACCACCACGGCCAGGAACTCCAGCAGACCGCGCGGGTCCCCGGTGTCCGTGAAACAGGCGGGCCGCTCCGCGAGCAGCTCCAGAGCACGCGCCTCGTTCCCGGTCAGCGCGCAGAACTCCACGTGCGCCGCGTGCGCGCTCCGCATGCTCTCCATCGGCCGCACCAGCCGGACGCCCCGCAGATGATGGGCGCGCGCCTCCTCCACCCGGCCCAGCCGCAGCAGCGGCACCAGCGACCGGGCCAGCACCCCGTGCGGCTCGTGCGCACACGCGAACTCGCCCTCCAGCACCGGCCGCCACAGCTCCAGCGCTTCCGCGTCCCGGCCCGACTCCACCTGCCAGCCGCCCTGCGCCGCCAGCTCACAGGCGTGGCAGTCGGCCATGTCGTCCCGGTCGGCGGCCAGCCACGCCGCGTACGCCCGCCCGGCCCGCGCCCGGTCCCCGACATGCGAGGCGACGGCGAACTCGGCACCCCGCACAGCCCGTTCGGAATACCCCGCGACCCGGTAGCGGCGTTCCATCTCGCCGAGCCACGTCTCCACCGACGCGAGCGGCACGTGCGGCCGGCCCAGCATGCCCGCCGTCATCCACTTGAACGCCCAGTGCAGCGCGTGCGCCTCCTCGGCGTCGAAGTCCTCCGGCCGCTCGTCCCACATCCGCAGCAGCCGCGCGAACGGCACGAACGCCCGGTCCCTCTCCGAGCTGTACGTGTACACCCGCACCTGATGGCCGAGCGCCTCGATCACCGCGAGCGGGATGTCCAGCTTCTCGGCCTCCGCCAGGAGTTCCTCCGCACGCGCGTTGCGCGCCGCGCCCTCCGGCAGCTCGGCGTTCTCCGCCAGCGCCTCCCGCAGCGCCTCGAAGTCCGTGATCCGTCTCATCGCGCCCCGCCCTCCCCGAACGTCGCCCACTGAAGCAGCCCCGCGAACGCCCGGTGCACCAGCGCCGAGTCGGCCGGCCGCAGCGACCGCCGGGCCAGCAGCAGCGCCTGCCCGTACAGCGCCTCGGCCGCCGTGCCGGTCAGCTCCGGGTCGCTCAGCGAACCCAGCCGCCGCACCAGCGGGTTGAGATGGTTCAGTACCAGCCTCGCGCGCGGCGCGCTGCCGCGCAGCGAGCCCAGGATGCCCGCCCACAGCTCGTCCGCCCGCTCCTCCGCGTCCGACCGCGCCCGCTCGTGCCGCGCCGAGCGGTCGTCCAGATGCAGCGCGGGCACCGTCACCGGGTGGAACGCCCGCAGCACCACGTCACAGCCCAGCGGATCGAGCCTGGCCCGCGCGGCCGCGAGGAAACCGGACAGCGCCAGCTCCTCCGCCGGGTCCACCGCGTCCAGGTGCGCGGTCACCGTGTCCGCGTCCAGCTCCGCGACCACCGCGCCCGGCCGCACCGACGGCAGCGCCTCCACCAGCTCGGCGTCGTAGGTGTAACCCCCGTTGACCACCCCGACGCCCTGCGCGGCCGCGATCGGCGCGACCTGCCGGAACTCCTCCACACTCCGCGTGAAGTGCACCACCGGGTGCCGCCGCGCGAACTCCTCCAGCGACAGCCGCCCGTCACTGGTCTCGAACGGCAGCCACGGCAGCATCACCCGCAGTACCTCCCGGTCGTGCCGGGCCAGCGCCCGCACCCCCAGATGGTGCACGTCCAGGAACGCCGCCAGCCGCTCCGGGGCGCCGGCCGCCAGCCCCGTCAGCCAGTCCCGCACCCGCTCGCCCAGCGCCTCGCGCACCGCGGCCAGCGTCTCGTCCTCGTACAGCGCCTCGCGCGACGCCGTGGGCCGCAGTGAGTCCGTGTCCAGCACACAGCGCACGAAGAACGCCCAGTCCGGCAGGAGCTGTTCGGCCCGTTCGGTGAGCAGCATGCCCTTCAGGTGCACCCGGTGCGCGGCCCGCTGCGCCGGGCTCACCGCCGCGGGCAGCACGTACGCCACCCCGCGCACCCCGGCCACCGGCAGGTCCAGCGTCACCGAGTCCAGCGGGGTGAAGCCGAACAGCTCCCGGCAGTGCGCCTCCAGCGCCGCCCGCCGCGCGCCCGGGTCCGGCCAGACGCGGTCCCAGGGCGCCGGGACCTCCGTGACCGGCTCGTCGTCCACCCGCACGTCGTACGGCAGCAGCGCGCCGAAGTCCCGCGCCAGGGAGCGCACCCGCGCCGGCGTCAGCCACTCGCCCGCACCCGCCCGCGCCACCAGGTGCACCGTCGTCCCCGGCTCCGGCCGCGCCGCGTCCGGCAGGGCGCGCACGGTGTACGAACCGTCGTCGGCCGCCGTCCACTCCACCGGCGGCGCGGCGGGCGTACGGGCGCTGCGGCTGACCACGCGGATGCGCTCGGCGACCACGAAGCAGGCCAGCAGGCCGATGCCGAACCGGCCGAGGAAGCCCGCGCGGGTCTCCTCCAGTCCCTCCGCCCGCTTGGAGCTGCCGCCGATGGTCGCCAGCAGACTGTGCACGTCCGACTCGGTGAGCCCGATGCCGCTGTCCTCCACCCTGAGGCCGCCCCGGCCGTCCGGGTACAGCCGCACCCGGTCCGGGGCGCCGGGCTCCTCGGCCCGCCGGGCGGTGACGGCGTCCACGGCGTTCTGCAGCAGCTCGCGCAGATAGACCTTGGGGCTGGAGTACAGATGCCGCGAGAGCAGGTCCACCAGGCCGCGCAGGTCGACCTGGAAGGTGTGGGGCGGCGGGGGCGGCTCGGAAGCCGGGGATGACTGGGGGGTGTGGAAGTCCATCGTCACGGCGCCGGTGGGGGGAGCTTCGCGCGGCGCGGGGTCGGGCGGTTCCGGTGCCGTGGGGGCGGTGACCGCGGGGGATGGCCGTAGCGCGTCATCCTAGGGCCGGGGGGCGGACCTGACCAGGGATGCCGGGCGGGTGTCCCGGATCGCGCGGGGCACCTGTGCGGCGATGTCGGTGGTGTGGTGTGCAATGGATCTCGTGCCCGCACTGCGAGAACCACTGAAGAAGGTGCTCGGTCCCGCCACCGCGAAGGTGATGGCCGAGAACCTCGGCCTGCACACCGTCGGCGACCTCCTGCACCACTACCCCCGCAGATACGAGGAGCGCGGCCAGCTCACCCACCTCGCCGACCTCCCCATGGACGAGCACGTCACCGTGGTCGCCCAGGTCGCCGACGCCCGGCTGCACACCTTCGCCTCCTCGCGCGCCCCGCGCGGCAAGGGCCAGCGGCTGGAGGTCACCATCACCGACGGCAGCGGCCGCCTCCAACTGGTCTTCTTCGGCAACGGCGTGCACAAGCCGCACAAGGAACTGCTGCCCGGCACCCGCGCGATGTTCTCCGGCAAGGTCTCCGTCTTCAACCGCCGCCTGCAACTCGCCCACCCCGCTTACGCGTTGCTGGACAAGGACGCCGAGGACGGCGACGAGGCCGTGGAGAACTGGGCGGGCTCCCTCATCCCGATCTACCCCGCCACCGCCAAGCTGGAGTCCTGGAAGATCGGCAAGGCGGTCCAGACCGTGCTGCCCAGCGTCCAGGAGGCCGTCGACCCGCTGCCCGGCCCGCTCCGCGAGGGCCGCGGCCTGGTCGAGCTGCCCGAGGCCCTCGTCAAGATCCACCGCCCCGCCACCAAGGCCGACGTCGCCGACGCCCGCGCCCGCCTCAAGTGGGACGAGGCGTTCGTCCTCCAGGTCGCGCTGGCCCGCCGGCGCCACGCCGACACCCAGCTCCCCGCCGTCCCCCGCCGCCCCCTGGACGACGGCCTCCTCACCGCCTTCGACGCCCGCCTCCCCTTCACCCTCACCGACGGCCAGCAGCGCGTCTCCGCCGAGATCTTCACCGACCTCGCCACCCCGCACCCGATGCACCGGCTGCTCCAGGGAGAGGTGGGCAGCGGGAAGACGATGGTCGCCCTGCGCGCCATGCTCGCCGTGGTCGACGCGGGGGGTCAGGCGGCCATGCTCGCGCCCACCGAGGTGCTCGCCCAGCAGCATCACCGCTCCGTCACCGAGATGATGGGGGAGCTGGCCGAGGGGGGCATGCTGGGCGGTTCCGAGCACGGCACCAAGGTGGTGCTGCTGACCGGGTCGATGGGGGCGGCCGCGCGCAGGCAGGCGCTGCTGGACATCGTCACCGGTGAGGCGGGGATCGTCATCGGCACCCACGCGCTCATCGAGGACAAGGTCCAGTTCCACGACCTCGGCCTGGTCGTCGTGGACGAACAGCACCGCTTCGGCGTCGAGCAGCGCGACGCCCTGCGCGGCAAGGGCAAGCAGCCCCCGCACCTGCTCGTCATGACGGCCACCCCGATCCCGCGCACGGTGGCGATGACGGTCTTCGGCGACCTGGAGACCTCGGTCCTCGACCAGCTCCCGGCCGGGCGCTCCCCGATCGCCACCCATGTCGTCCCGGCCGCCGACAAGCCCCACTTCCTCACCCGCGCCTGGGAGCGCGTCCGCGAGGAGGTGGAGGGCGGGCACCAGGCGTACGTCGTCTGCCCCCGCATCGGTGACGAGGACGAGAGCGCGGCCGAGAAGAAGGCCGCCGAGGGCGACAAGCGGCCCCCGCTCGCCGTGCTCGACGTCGCCGACCAGCTCGCCCGGGGCCCGCTCCAGGGGCTCACGGTGGAGGTGCTGCACGGCAGGATGCACCCCGACGACAAGGACGCCGTGATGCGCCGCTTCGCCGCCGGTGAGACGGACGTCCTGGTCGCCACCACGGTCATCGAGGTCGGCGTCAACGTCCCCAACGCCACCGCCATGGTCATCATGGACGCCGACCGCTTCGGCGTCTCCCAGCTCCACCAGCTGCGCGGCCGCGTCGGCCGCGGCTCGGCCCCCGGGCTGTGCCTGCTGGTCAGCGAGATGCCCGAGGCGAGCCCGGCCCGCCAGCGACTGGGCGCGGTCGCCGCCACCCTCGACGGCTTCGAACTCTCCCGCATCGACCTCGAACAGCGCCGCGAGGGCGACGTCCTCGGCCAGGCCCAGTCCGGCGCCCGCACCAGCCTGCGCGTCCTGGAGGTCATCGAGGACGAGGAGATCATCGCGGAGGCGCGGCAGGAGGCGGCGGCGGTGGTCGAGGCGGACCCGGAGCTGGAGCACCTCCCCGGCCTGCGCACGGCGTTGGAGGCCCTCCTGGACGAGGAAAGAGAGCAGTACCTGGAAAAGGGCTGAAGTGTCCTTCCCCCCGAGGGGCGCGGGGAACCGCGCGATCAGCCACCACGGCCCCGCACCCGCCAACGCACCAGCAGACGCCCCCCACCACCTGCGAAAATAAAAGAACGCATCCGCAGAAGAAGGACCCTCATATGACCCGCGTGATCGCCGGCACCGCAGGCGGACGCCGCCTGGCCGTCCCGCCAGGGACCGGCACCCGTCCCACCTCCGACCGCGCACGCGAAGCCCTCTTCTCCACCTGGCAGTCCCTCCTCGGCGCCCCGCTGGACGGCGAGCGCGTCCTCGACCTGTACGCCGGTTCGGGCGCGGTCGGTCTGGAGGCCCTCTCCCGGGGCGCGGGCCACGCGCTGCTCGTGGAGGCCGACGCCCGCGCGGCGCGCACGGTCCGCGACAACGTCCGCGAACTGGGCCTGCCCGGCGCCGAGGTGAGGGCGGGCAAAGCGGAACAAGTCGTCCGCACCGCGCCGCCCGCCGAGCCGTACGACCTGGTCTTCCTCGACCCCCCGTACGCCGTCTCCGACGACGATCTCCGCGAGATCCTCCTCACACTCCGTACCGGGGGCTGGCTGACCGCCGAAGCCCTCGTCACCGTGGAGCGCAGCACCAGAGGCGGCGAATTCCACTGGCCGGAGGGGTTCGAGCCGATCCGGTCCCGTCGCTACGGCGAGGGAACGTTTTGGTACGGTCGCGCCGCCTCAACGTGCGAAGACGCACGATGACCGGACCCGAGAGCGAGGGATCTCCAGTGCGCCGCGCCGTCTGTCCCGGATCGTTCGACCCGATCACCAACGGACATCTCGACATCATCGCCCGCGCCTCCCGTCTGTACGACGAGGTGTTCGTCGCGGTGATGATCAACACCTCCAAGAAGGGCCTGTTCGACGTCGACGAACGGATCGGCCTGATCCGCGAGGTCACCGCCGAGTACGCCAACGTCCGGGTGGAGGCCCACCACGGCCTCCTCGTCGACTTCTGCAAGCAGCGCGACATCCCCGCCATCGTCAAGGGCCTGCGCGCGGTGAGCGACTTCGACTACGAACTCCAGATGGCCCAGATGAACAACGGCCTCACCGGGGTCGAGACGCTGTTCGTGCCGACCAACCCCACCTACAGCTTCCTCTCCTCCTCGCTGGTCAAGGAGGTCGCGGCCTGGGGCGGCGACGTGTCCCACCTGGTGCCGCCGCAGGTGCTCGCCGCCCTCGGCGAGCGGCTCCGGAAGGACTGACCCGGCGCTCCGGAAGGACTGACCCGGCGGGAAGGTGACAACACGTCACCCGGTGTCGGGCGGTCGCGCCATGGCCGTACAGTCGTCCCCGTCCGTCTCCGACACAGCTTTTGGGAGGGGCGAGCCAGGTGGACGTCCAGAACAAGCTCGACGAGATCGTCTCCGCGGTCTCCGGTGCCCGGTCCATGCCCATGTCGGCCTCCTGCGTGGTCAACCGGGCCGAACTGCTCGCGCTGCTCGAAGAGGTCCGCCAGGCGCTGCCCGGCTCCCTCGAACAGGCGCAGGAGCTGATCGGGGACCGCGATCAGATGGTCCAGCAGGCCCGCCACGAGGCCGAGCGGATCATCGAGACCGCCCGCGCCGAACGCGGCAGCCTGATCGCCGGGACCGAGGTCGCCCGCCACTCGCAGGCCGAGGCCGACCGCATCCTGGCCGAGGCCCGCGCCGAGGCCGAGCAGGTCCGTGCCGAGGCCGACGACTACGTCGACTCCAAGCTGGCCAACTTCGAGGTCGTCCTCACCAAGACCCTCGGCTCGGTCGGCCGCGGCCGGGAGAAGCTGCTCGGCACCGGCCCCGGCCTGGACGAGCACGGCTACGAGGACGAGGACGCCCCCGAGCGCAGCCAGGACCCCGAGACCCTGCGGCACGACGCGGACGCCTACGTCGACGTCAAGCTCGGCGCCTTCGAGGCGGTGCTCGCCAAGACCCTGGAGGCCGTCCACCGCGGCCGGCAGAAGCTGCACGGCCGGATCGCCACCGACGACCTCGGGGCCCTCGCCGACGACACCACGACCTTCCAGCACTCCAGCGACGCCGACTACCTGGCCGACCTCGCCGCCCTCGCGGACACCCCGCCCGCCGCGGCACAGCGCACCCCGGCCCCGGCGGCGCCCCTGGCCCCCGCGGCCCAGGAACCGGCGTACGAGCCGCAGGAGACCTACGGCTACCAGCAGCCCGACGCCTACCCGCCGGCCTACCCCCCGCAGCCCGGCTACGCCCCGCAGGAGGCGTACGGGTACCAGCAGGACCCGTACGCCGCTCCGCACGGCTACGCCCCGCAGGCCGACGGCGCCTTCCACGGCTACGACGCCCAGCAGGCGCCGTACGATCCGAACCAGCAGCAGCCGCAGGGGCAGGCTCAGCAGGACTACTCCCTGGACGAGACCAGCCTCTTCGACACCAGCATGATCAGCGCGGAGCAGCTGCGCGCGTACGAGCAGGGCCGGGGGCTGTAGCCGGGCTCGGGGCCCGATTGGGCCCTGAGCGAAAGGTCCAGTATCCTGGCTGTTCGGTCGCGTGTATCCCCGCGATCAGCGCTGCCCGGAACACCGTCGGGCGGCGTCCCTCCTAGCTCGAAGACCGAAAGCAGGAATGGCCTCCAACGCACGTCTCGACCACCGCAACCCTCTCGTGATCGACACGCACGAGCTGGGCCGGCGGCCTGGTGCGATGCAGCGCCTGACCCGCGAGGTCGACGCCCCTTCGAACCTCGGTATCGAAGGAGTCGTCGGAGTGCCGGAAGGCACCCCGCTGGAGCTGGAGCTCCGTCTTGAGTCGGTCATGGACGGGGTGCTTGTCACAGGCACCGCCCGTGCATCCGCCAAGGGGGAGTGCGTAAGGTGTCTGGAGCCGGTCGGGCTGGAGCTCGAAGCGGACTTCCAGGAAATGTTCTCGTACCCTGACGCCGACGACCGTGGCCGCGTGATCGCGGAACCGGGCGACGACGCCGAGGACGACGAGGACAGGCAGTATCTCGAGGACGGTCTGATCGACCTCGAACCTCTGCTGCGGGATGCGGTGGTGCTCGCACTGCCGATGCAGCCGGTGTGCCAGGACGACTGTCAGGGTCTGTGCTCCCAGTGCGGAGCGCGGCTCACGGACGACCCGGACCACCACCATGACGCCGTCGACATCCGATGGGCGGCATTGCAGGGACTCGCCGACACCATGTCGGACGGCGAGAAGGACGAGATGAGCGGCGACGTGCCTCGATCAGCACGTGCCGACGAGAAGCAGGAGAAGTAGCCGTGGCTGTTCCGAAGCGGAAGATGTCGCGCAGCAACACGCGCCACCGCCGGTCGCAGTGGAAGGCTGCGGTCCCCACCCTGGTTGCGTGCGAGCGCTGCCACGAGCCCAAGCAGCAGCACATCGCGTGCCCGTCTTGCGGCACCTACAACAAGCGCCAGGTCCTCGAAGTCTGAGCGGGCTGGTGAGAGGCACTGTGTCCACTGCCAAGAAGGCGGAGAACGCCGGAGTGAACAGCACTCGCCGACGCGCGAGCGCACCGGCGGACAATATGGCCTCGTCCCACACGCTTCTGGAAGGGCGGCTCGGCTATCACGTCGAGTCCGCCCTTCTGGTGCGTGCGCTGACCCACCGTTCCTACGCGTACGAGAACGGCGGCCTGCCGACGAACGAGCGGCTGGAGTTCCTCGGGGACTCCGTGCTCGGTCTCGTCGTCACGGACACGCTGTACCGCATCCACCCCGACCTGCCCGAAGGCCAGCTGGCCAAGCTGCGGGCCGCGGTGGTCAACTCGCGTGCGCTGGCGGAGGTCGGCCGTGGCCTGGAACTGGGTTCCTTCATCCGGCTCGGCCGTGGTGAAGAGGGCACGGGCGGCCGGGACAAGGCATCCATCCTCGCCGACACCCTTGAAGCGGTGATCGGCGCGGTCTATCTCGACCAGGGCCTCGACGCGGCGTCCGAGCTGGTACACCGGCTCTTCGACCCGCTGATCGAGAAGTCCTCCAACCTCGGAGCCGGCCTGGACTGGAAGACCAGTCTCCAGGAGCTCACCGCGATCGAGGGGCTCGGCGTGCCCGAGTACCTGGTCACGGAGACCGGCCCCGACCACGAGAAGACCTTCACTGCTGCCGCCCGCGTCGGGGGCGTCTCGTACGGCACCGGCACCGGCCGCAGCAAGAAGGAGGCGGAGCAGCAGGCAGCCGAGTCCGCCTGGCGGGCCATCAAGGCCGCCGCGGACGAGCGTGCCGAGACGGCTTCCACGGCCGCCGAGGCCGAGGCCGTCAAGGACGGCGAGACGTCGTCCGCCACCGCCTGACCGAGCAGTACCGACCGAGCGCCCGCCCCCGTCCGACGGGGGCGGGCGCTCGGCACTTTCCACACGGTTCTCCCACAGGGGGTTGTCGATGCCCGAGTTGCCCGAGGTCGAGGTCGTCCGGCGGGGACTGGAGCGCTGGGTCGGCGGGCGCGTGGTCGCCGAGGCCGAGGTGCTGCATCCGCGTGCCGTGCGGCGGCACCTGGCGGGGGCCGACGACTTCGCGCACCGGCTCAAGGGGCACCGGTTCGGCACGCCCAGCCGGCGCGGCAAGTACCTGTGGCTGCCGCTCGCCGACACCGGGCAGTCCGTCCTCGCCCACCTCGGTATGAGCGGCCAGCTCCTCGTGCAGCCGCACGCGGCGCCGGACGAGAAGCACCTGCGGGTCAGGGTCCGGTTCGCAGACGACCTCGGTACCGAACTGCGCTTCGTGGACCAGCGCACCTTCGGCGGGCTCTCGCTGCACGACAACACCGCCGAGGGCCTGCCCGACGTGATCGCGCACATCGCCCGCGACCCGCTGGACCCGCTCTTCGACGACGAGGGCTTCCACCAGGCGCTGCGCCGCAAGCGCACCACGATCAAGCGCGCCCTGCTCGACCAGTCGCTGATCAGCGGGGTCGGCAACATCTACGCCGACGAGGCGCTGTGGCGCTCCCGCCTCCACTACGAGCGCCCCACGGCCACCTTCACCCGCCCGCTCACCGCCGAACTCCTCGGCCACGTACGGGACGTGATGAACGCGGCGCTCGACGTCGGCGGGACCAGCTTCGACAGTCTCTACGTCAACGTCAACGGCGAGTCCGGCTACTTCGACCGCTCGCTGGACGCCTACGGCCGCGAGGGCCTGCCCTGCCGTCGCTGCGGTACGGCCATGCTGCGGCGCCCGTGGATGAACCGCTCCAGCTACTTCTGCCCGAAGTGTCAGCGGGTGCCGCGCGCCTCGTCGTAGCGCTCGCGGGCGGCGAGGACCTCGCCCATGGCGCCCTCCACGCAGTGGATGAGCGCGAGCAGCCGCCCGGCGACCCGGCGGCCGAGGTCGGTGAGTTCGTAGTCCACGCGGGGCGGGTTGACCGGCTGCGCCTCGCGGTGCACCAGGCCGTCCCGCTCCAGCGCCTGGAGCGTCTGGGAGAGCATCTTCTCGCTCACCCCGTCCACCCGGCGGCGCAGCTCGTTGAACCGCAGCGACCCCTCGTACAGCGCGCTCAGCGCCAGGCCGCCCCAGCGCCCGGTGACATGCTCCAGCGTCCCGCGCGAGGGACAGGCCCTGGCGAACACGTCGAAGTCGAACCCCTCGACCGCCTGCTCCTGAATACTCCCGCTCATGCTCCCAGCGTAGGCGAGCAGGGGGCTAACCACCAGATTGCGCTCACTGGGGGTTAGTGGGGGGTGGGGTGGGAGGGGTGGTTCAGTAGCCGAAGTCCTGCGTCCACCAAGGGCCGCCGGGGGCCATGTGGACGCCGACGCCCAGGGTCTTGAAGTCGCAGTTGAGGATGTTGGCGCGGTGGCCGGGGCTCTTCATCCAGGCATCCATGACCGCCGCCGCGTCGGCCTGGCCGCGGGCTATGTTCTCGCCGCCGAGGCCCGTGACGCCGGCCTTCGAGGCGCGGTCCCAGGGGGTGGCGCCGTCGGGGTCGGTGTGGTCGAAGAAGCTGCGCGCCGCCATGTCACCGCTGAAGGCCGCGGCCAGGTCCGCCAGCGCCGAGTTCGCCGCCACCGGGGTGCAACCGACCTTCGCCCGCTCCACGTTGACCAGCCTGAGCACCTCGGCCTCGGCGACGGCCTGGGCCGACACCGCGGCCGGCGCGGAGGTCTCGGGCTTCTTGGGCTCGGGCTTCGGGGTCTTGGTCCGCGACTCGCTGGGCTCGGTGTCCGGCGCGGGATCGGCGGCGGGCTTCGACGGCGCCGGCTTCGGCTGCGGGGCCTGTGAGGTCGGGGCCGACGCCGGGGCAGAGGGGGCGGGCGAGGCCGGGGTGGTGGTCTGCCGGCCCGCCGAGGGGGAGCCGGGCGCGCTCGGGATCTCGGCGCTGCCGGAGGAACCGCCCTGCTCGCTGGCCGCGTTGCCGGGGGCGCCCACTGCCTGCACCCGGTCGGCGGGGCCGCTGCTGGTGCCGCCGATGCGGTAGTTCTGCAGACCGGGCACCGCGCCCGCGGCCACGGCCGCCGTGCCGAGGGCCACGGCGGCGGAGACGCCCAGCAGACCGGTGCGCACGGGGGTGGCCGCCTTCCGGGCACGCCGGTGGCCGCGCTGCGGCGTGCCGATCCGCGCCGCGAAGTCGGCTTCCAGGGCCCGGCGCTCGTCGTCGGTGGCGTAGAGGTAGTCGGAGCCGCGGGCAGTGGTCCCGGTGTGCGCCTGGGGCCGCTGGTGCGAAGCCGCGCCCCTGGGTTCGTACGACTCCGGTCCCGTGCTTCCCGAACCGGATCGTCGATGGCGTCCCATGCCCTGCCCCATTCCTCGTACTCACGATCGGCCGACGCCGGATTGCGGCGGATACCCCCCGGCCGATCCAACTCACTCGATCGAGTGAGTTTTAGATGAGAGTCATTGGGTGGGGACGGTACCGCATACCACTGGGACAGGGTGTGCCTCGCGGGACATCAGGCGGTTAGGTTGCAGCCATGAGTGAGGAAGTACGGCTGGTCGCCTGGGTGCGCGGGCGGGTCCAGGGAGTGGGTTTCCGCTGGTTCACGCGTGCCCGGGCGCTGGAGATCGGCGGGCTGAGTGGTTTTGCTCTCAATCTGGCCGACGGACGGGTCCAAGTGGTCGCCGAGGGGCCCCGCGAGGGCTGTGAAGGACTGCTCCACTGGCTGGAGGGCGTCGACACGCCCGGACGCGTCGACGGTGTCACCGAGATCTGGGACACACCCCGCGGCGGTTACGACGGCTTCGCCATCCGCTGATCCCGATCCGCAGAGTGCCGTCCCGGACCCCCTCGGACCCCCGCGCGAGAGCGCCGCGCGGGGGCGGCCCGGGGGAAAACAGGCTGGTGGTTGCCAAGAACGGCTCGGCGTGGCAGGCTCCCGAGATATAGCTGATCGTCACGCCCCGAGGGCCCCGTACAAGCAGCAGCGCCGCCGGCTACCGGCCGCGCGCCACGGGTTCGCCCCCCAATACGGGGTGTGATCGTGTTGACCGTCAAACTTTTTGGTGAGACGCTGAAAGCCCCGCGCATCTTGGCTGTTTGGCATGACGAACGGCAGTGCAACACCAGCGTGTGCCAGGCAATGCCGGGTGCGAATCCCTCACGACCCAACCGCATCGGTCGGTCACTCAGTGTGGAGGACCATCCATCATGGCAAAGGCGCTTCTCGGTTACGTCGGCGGCTCCGACCCGCGACTCCTCGCCGAGATGCGACGGCTGCAGCAGCGTGTACAGGACCTGGAGTCCGAGCTCACTCGGATCCAGTCGGAGAACGACGCGCTGACGGCTGCCGCCTCTCAGGACAGGATCATGGAGAGCATCGACGCACACCAGGCGGAGCCTGCGCTCACCTGATCGCTGCGCCGCTCCACCACAGCGGCAGCGGTCGGGCCCGCCCGAGACAACCGCTTCTGACGCAATCGCTACGAGCCGACCCGGACGGCGGAGCCCGTCCGTCCGAGTCCCAGGGACGCCTTTGGCGTCCCTCAGTTCTTCCCCCGCGCATCCTTTCAGCCTCTTCAACAAATGATGTGCCCTTCGGGTACATGGGCGAAACCGTGGGGTTGCGAGTGTTCGTGGAGTGAGATACCACCTGCCCGGTAAAGTCCGGCCGCGTGCACCTCAAGGCCCTGACCCTCCGCGGCTTCAAGTCGTTCGCCTCGGCGACCACACTCCGCTTCGAGCCGGGCATCACCTGTGTCGTCGGCCCGAACGGCTCCGGCAAGTCCAACGTCGTGGACGCGCTGAGCTGGGTCATGGGCGAACAGGGCGCCAAGTCGCTGCGCGGCGGCAAGATGGAGGACGTCATCTTCGCCGGCACCACCGGCCGTCCGCCGCTGGGCCGGGCCGAGGTGTCCCTCACCATCGACAACTCCGACCGCGCGCTGCCCATCGAGTACGCCGAGGTCACCATCACGCGGACCATGTTCCGCAACGGCGGCAGCGAGTACCGGATCAACGGCGACGTCTGCCGCCTGCTCGACATCCAGGAACTGCTGTCCGACTCCGGCATCGGCCGCGAGATGCACGTCATCGTCGGTCAGGGCCGGCTGGACTCCGTACTGCACGCCGACCCCATGGGCCGCCGCGCCTTCATCGAGGAGGCCGCGGGCGTCCTCAAGCACCGCAAGCGCAAGGAGAAGGCGCTGCGGAAGCTCGACGCGATGCAGGCCAACCTCGCGCGCGTGCAGGACCTCACCGACGAACTGCGCCGCCAGCTCAAGCCGCTCGGCCGCCAGGCCGCCGTCGCCCGCCGCGCCGCCGTGATCCAGGCCGACCTGCGCGACGCCCGCCTGCGCCTGCTCGCCGACGACCTCGTACGGCTCCGGGAAGCGCTCGGCGCCGAGATCGCCGACGAGGCCGCCCTGAAGGAACGCAAGGACACCGCCGACCGGGAACTGCGCGAGGCCCTGCGGCGCGAGACCCGCCTGGAGGAAGAGGTCCGCGGGCTCTCCCCACGCCTCGGCCGCGCCCAGCAGACCTTCTACGACCTGTCGCAACTGGCCGAACGGGTGCGCGGCACCGTCTCGCTGGCCGAGGCCCGGGTCCGCAGCGCCACCACCGGGCCCCCCGAGGAACGCCACGGCCGCGACCCCGAAGACCTGGAGCGCGAGGCGGCCCGGGTCCGGGAGCAGGAGGCGGAGCTCGAAGCCGCCCTGGACGCCGCCCGCTACGCCCTCGACGACACGGTCACCCACCGCACCGAACTCGAACGCGCGCTCACCGCGGAGGAGCGGCGCCTGAAGGACGTCGCGCGGGCCATCGCCGACCGCCGCGAGGGGCTGGCCCGGCTGTCGGGCAAGGTGGGCGCCGCCCGCTCCCGCGCCGCCTCCGCCCAGGCCGAGATCGACCGGCTGGCCACCGGCCGGGACGAGGCCCAGGAGCGGGCGGTACGGGCGCAGGAGGAGTACGAGGCACTCCAGGCCGAGGTCGACGGGCTCGACGCGGACGACGCCGAGCTCGCCGAGCGGCACGAGAGGGCCAGGCGCCGGCTCGCCGACGCCGAGGCCGCGTCCGGTGCCGCCCGCGACGCGCTCACCGGCGCCGAACGCGAACGCGCCGCCCTCGGCGCCCGCCACGACGCCCTCGCCCTGGGCCTGCGCCGCAAGGACGGCACCGGCACCCTGCTCGACGCCCGCCACCGTCTCACCGGCGTCCTCGGCCCCGCCGCCGATCTCCTGACCGTCACCCCCGGCCACGAGACCGCCCTCGCCACCGCCTTCGGCACGGCGGCCGACGCCCTCGCCGCCTCGACCCCCGCCGCCGCGGCCGAGGCCATCCGTCATCTCCGCAAGGAGGAGGCGGGGCGGGCCGCGCTCATGATCGCGGGCGGGCAGGACGCGGAGAGCCGGGTCGCGGCGGCGCACGGGCACCCCTTCGCCGCCGATCTCGTCCGCGGCCCCGAGGAGCTGATGCCCGCCGTGCGGCGGCTGCTGCGGGGGATCGTCGTCGTGGGCACGCTGGAGGAGGCCGAGACGCTCGTCTACGCGCGGCCCGACCTGATCGCGGTGACCGCTCAGGGGGATCTGCTCGGGGCGCACTTCGCGGAGGGCGGCTCGGCCGGGGCGCCCAGCCTGCTGGAGGTACGGGCCTCCGTGGACGAGGCCGCCGCCGGGCTCGCGGAACTGGCCGTGCGGTGCGAGGAACTGGCGCTGGCCCGGCAGGAGGCGTCCGCGGTACGGGCCGAGGCCGCCGCGCTGGTGGAGGAGGCGGGGGAGCGGCGCCGGGCGGCCGACCGGGAGAAGTCGGCCGTCGCCCAGCGGCTCGGCCGGCTCGCCGGGCAGGCGCGGGGCGCCGCCGGGGAGGCGGAGCGCTCGGCCGCGGCCGCCGCCCGCGCCCAGGAGGCGCTGGAGCGGGCCGTCGCCGAGGCGGAGGAGCTGGCCGCGCGGCTGGCCACCGCCGAGGAGATGCCGGCCGAGGAGGAACCCGACACCGCCGTACGCGACCGGCTCTCCGCCGACGGCGCCAACGCGCGGCAGACCGAGATGGAGGCCCGGCTCCAGGTCCGTACCCACGAGGAGCGGGTCAAGGGGCTCGCCGGGCGGGCCGACTCGCTGGACCGGGCCGCCCGCGCCGAGCGCGAGGCACGCGCGCGTGCGGAGCGGCGGCGGGCCCGGCTGCGCCACGAGGCGGCCGTCGCTTCGGCCGTCGCCGACGGCGCCCGGCAGCTGCTGGCGCACATCGAGGTGTCCCTCGGCCGCTCCCAGCGGGAGCGCGACGCCGCCGAGGCGGCCAAGGCGGTCCGCGAACGGGAGCTGGCCGAGGCCCGTGGCGCGGGGCGCGACCTCAAGGCGGAACTGGACAAGCTGACGGACTCGGTGCACCGCGGCGAGGTGCTGGGCGCGGAGAAGCGGCTGCGGATCGAGCAGCTGGAGGCCAGGGCGCTGGAGGAGTTCGGGGTGGAACCCGAGGGGCTGGTGGCCGAGTACGGTCCGCTCCAGCCGGTGCCGCCCTCGCCCCCGGCCGACGGCGAGGTGCCGCCCGAGGGCGCCGAAGACCCCCGTGACCTGCCGCGTCCTTTCGTCCGCGCGGAGCAGGAGAAGCGGCTCAGGGCGGCCGAGCGGGCCTACCAGCAGCTCGGCAAGGTGAATCCGCTGGCGCTGGAGGAGTTTGCGGCGCTCGAAGAGCGGCACAAGTTCCTCAGCGAGCAGCTGGAGGACCTGAAGAAGACCCGGGCCGATCTGCTCAGGGTGGTGAAGGAGGTCGACGACCGTGTCCAGCAGGTCTTCGCCGAGGCGTTCCGGGACACCGCCCGGGAGTTCGAGGGCGTCTTCGCCCGGCTCTTCCCCGGCGGCGAGGGCCGGCTGGTGCTGACCGACCCGGACGACATGCTGGCCACCGGGGTGGACGTGGAGGCGCGGCCGCCCGGGAAGAAGGTGAAGCGGCTGAGCCTGCTGTCCGGTGGCGAGCGGTCGCTGACGGCCGTGGCCATGCTGGTGTCGATCTTCAAGGCCCGCCCCAGCCCCTTCTATGTCATGGACGAGGTGGAGGCGGCTCTGGACGACACCAATCTCCAGCGGCTGATCGGCATCATGCGTGAGCTGCAGGAGAGTTCGCAGCTCGTCGTGATCACCCACCAGAAGCGCACCATGGAGGTGGCCGACGCATTGTACGGCGTCTCGATGCAGGGTGACGGTGTGTCGAAGGTCATCTCGCAGCGGCTTCGCTAGCCGGCCTTTCAAGATCAAATACGACTGCGTTTACTTCTTGAACAACTTGAGCGTGGGCGTATCTCTTAAGTCACAGTCATCTAGGTATTGACTTCGAAACTTGAAGGCATAGTCTCTGCAACGTTGCTTTTACCTTCAGGTGTAAGTGGCGCCAAGTTGTGCGCCACTGGAACCTGGAAGGGCTCGCCCCCACCCGGCAGCGTTGCCGTGGCCCGAGGAGTTACACGTGACCAGCACAGCGCAGGCACCCCAGCCAGGAGCCGGGACGGCTCATCCCGAACATCTCGGGCACGTCATCTTCATCGCGGCCGCTGCCGCGATGGGCGGCTTCCTGTTCGGCTACGACAGCTCCGTGATCAACGGCGCCGTCGAGGCCATCCGTGACCGTTACGACGTGGGGTCCGCCGTCCTCGCCCAGGTCATCGCCATCGCGCTGATCGGCTGCGCCATCGGTGCCGCCACCGCCGGCCGCATAGCCGACCGGATCGGCCGTATCCGCTGCATGCAGATCGCCGCCGTGCTGTTCACCATCAGCGCCGTCGGTTCCGCGCTGCCCTTCGCGCTGTGGGACCTCGCCTTCTGGCGCATCATCGGCGGTTTCGCCATCGGCATGGCCTCGGTCATCGGCCCGGCCTACATCGCCGAGGTGTCCCCGCCCGCGTACCGCGGCAGGCTCGGCTCCTTCCAGCAGGCCGCGATCGTCATCGGCATCGCCGTCTCGCAGCTGGTCAACTGGGGCCTGCTCAACGCCGCCGGCGGCGACCAGCGCGGCAAGCTGATGGGCCTCGAGGTCTGGCAGGTCATGCTGGGCGTCATGGTGATCCCGGCCGTCCTCTACGGCCTGCTCTCCTTCGCCATCCCCGAGTCCCCGCGCTTCCTGCTCTCCGTCGGCCGCCGCGAGCGCGCCCGCGAGATCCTGGCCGAGGTCGAGGGCAAGGACGTCGACCTCGACGCCCGTGTGAACGAGATCGAGCACGCCATGAAGAGCGAGCACAAGTCCTCGTTCAAGGACCTGCTCGGCGGCAGCTTCTTCTTCAAGCCGATCGTCTGGGTCGGTATCGGCCTCTCGGTCTTCCAGCAGTTCGTCGGCATCAACGTCGCGTTCTACTACTCCTCGACGCTGTGGCAGTCGGTCGGTGTCGACCCGACGGACTCCTTCCTGTACTCCTTCACGACGTCGATCATCAACATCATCGGCACCGTGATCGCCATGATCTTCGTGGACCGGATCGGCCGTAAGCCGCTGGCCCTCATCGGCTCGGTCGGCATGGTCGTCGGTCTCGCGCTGGAGGCCTGGGCGTTCTCGTACCACCTCGTCGACGGCAAGCTCCCCGCCACGCAGGGCTGGGTCGCCCTCGTCGCCGCCCACGTCTTCGTCCTCTTCTTCGCCCTCTCCTGGGGCGTGGTGGTCTGGGTCTTCCTCGGCGAGATGTTCCCGAACCGCATCCGCGCCGCCGCCCTCGGCGTCGCCGCCTCCGCGCAGTGGATCGCCAACTGGGCCATCACCGCGAGCTTCCCGTCGCTGGCCGAGTGGAACCTCTCCGGCACCTACGTGATCTACACGATCTTCGCCGCGCTCTCCATCCCGTTCGTCCTGAAGTTCGTCAAGGAGACGAAGGGCAAGACGCTGGAGGAGATGGGCTAGCCCCCACAAGCCCGAGGAGAAGGGCCAAGTCCCCGCTGCCCCTCTCCTCGCACCTCCACCGCCCCCGCTCCGGCCACTGCCTGGAGCGGGGGCGGTGTGGTTTTGCGGGGGCGTGGAGCCGGGGCTCAGTCAGTGTCGGTCGCGGCCGGCACGGCCAAGTGCCGGCGCCCCGGCGCGA
The DNA here is from genome assembly GCF_040645115.1 of Streptomyces sp. NPDC046860. Classification (NCBI taxonomy): domain Bacteria; kingdom Bacillati; phylum Actinomycetota; class Actinomycetes; order Kitasatosporales; family Streptomycetaceae; genus Streptomyces; species Streptomyces sp. NPDC046860. Next base: position 673,698 of record NZ_JBEYXQ010000001.1, read on the forward strand.
GAGCGGCCACCCCGATGTCCCAGGCCAGGTAGAACCACGTCGTGCCTCGCTCCAGTTCGCCAGGGCCCGTGTCGTCGTCTCCTCCGCCGACGGAACACACGCACCGGCGGAGCCCGTCGGTACGCGGCTCTCCGACGGCCCGGCCGGTGAACGCCGAGGTCAGATTCGCCGCCTCGTGACAGGAGGCCAGCAGCGAGGCCGCGTTGCCGAAGCGTACGCACCCGGTGGCATGCCGAAGGCCCCCTCCGTGGAGGGGGCCTTCAGAGCGTGGCGGGGGTCAGACCGTGGCCGGGGTCTGCTCCTCGGCCGGGGTCTGGGTCGGGGTGGTGGCCGGGCGGGTTACCGGAGGCTTGGGGAGGGCCAGGTACAGGGCGGCGGAGATGACGATCGCCGCGATCCAGCCCAGGCCGTACCGGCCGATGACGTTGTTGGCCGCCAGCGGGCCGGTGAACCAGTCCGAGGTGGTGAAGAGGAGCCCGGAGACCAGGCCGACGGCCCAGGCGGTGACGGCCGCGGGGGAGAAGCCGGCGCGGTACCAGTAGGCGCTGGTGCGGGTGGTGTCGGCCAGGGCGCGGGCGTCGTACTCCTTGCGGCGCAGCATGTCCGCGCCGAAGACGCCCGTCCAGGCGGAGAAGGCCACCGCGAGCATCGACAGGAAGGCGATGAAGGAGCCCATGAAGCTGGACGCCACCAGCATCAGCACACCGCCCAGCGCCAGCGAGATCACGGCGTTGACGGAGACGGCCCAGTGGCGCGGGATGCGGAAGCCGAGCGTCTGCGCGGTGAACCCGGCCGAGTACATCGACATCGAGTTGATCAGCAGCATGCCGATCACCGCGATCAGCAGATACGGCACGGTGATCCACAGCGGCAGGATCTTGCCGAGGAAGGAGACCGGGTCGGAGGCCGAGGCCAGGTCCGGGGTGCCCACCGCCATCACCGCGCCCATCAGCACCAGCGGCAGAACGACGATGCCCGCCCCGCCGACGGTGTGCCCGACGACCGCCCTGGAGGAGGCCGTACGCGGCAGGTAGCGCGTGAAGTCCGGCGCGGACGGAATCCAGCTCACGCCGCCCGCGGCGATCATGCCGACCGCGGTGATGAGCGAGGCCGTCGACCCGGCGCCCCCGTGCAGCACGCGCGACCACTCGGTGTGCACGGCCAGGTACCCCAGCACCAGGACCGAGAAGACACCGAAGAGGTAGGCCGCGTACTTGCTGCACTTCTGCACGGCGTTGATGCCGAGCCCGGAGATCGCGAACGTGGCGATCACGAAGAGCAGCAGCGTGACCATGTCCAGCACGCCGTTCGCCTTGATGCCCAGACCGAGGTCGAGGATGGTGAGCAGCGCGTACGCGCCGGTCACGGCGTTGATCGTCTCCCAGCCCCAGCGCGCGACCCAGATCAGCGAACCGGGCAGCAGGTTGCCGCGCTGGCCGAACACCGCGCGCGACAGCGCCATGCCGGGCGCGGCGCCCCGCTTGCCCGCGATGCCGATCAGACCGACCAGGCCGTAGGAGACGAGGGGCGCGACGGCCGCCACGACGAGGGCCTGCCAGAAGTTCAGGTGGTACGCCACGACCAGGCTCGCGCCCATCGTGAGCAGCAGGACACTGATGTTGGCCCCCACCCAGGTGGGGAAGAGCCCGCGGGTCCGCGCGGTGCGCTCGTGATCGGGGACCGGCTCGATGCCACGGGTTTCCAGCGCGCCCTCGCGCGCGGCCGTCTTGCTCATGAAAGGGGAGTGTCCTAGCGGTGGGGGACGAGGACGACGGCTCTACGCGCGGAGCGGAGCCAAGAGTCATCGTAGTTTAAGCCGACTGCACGGCCCCTGTGGCATTTGTCTCTTGGAGGAAATGCCAGGCGCGCGGAAGCCCTTTCGTCGGATACCCCATGGCTGATACTGGACGGGTTATGGAAACCATCATCCTTGCTGTAGTCATCGCCGTGGTCGTGCTCGGCGCGCTCGGCGGGCTCCTCATCGCCGGCAGGCGCAAGAAGCCGCTGCCGCCGCCCCCGCCGTCGACGCCCGACCTGACCGCGCCTCCGGCCGAACCCCACGTCGGAGACGAGGCCGAGACCCCGCGCGACGAAGAACGCCGGACCATCGAGGAGGTGGACCTGCCGGGCGGCGGCGCCCCCACCACCGTCGAGGAGCCCCCCGCCGCCGAAGCGGCTCCCGAGATCGAGATCCCGGAGCCCAGCGCCGGACGGCTGATCCGGCTGCGCGCCCGCCTCTCCCGCTCGCAGAACGCCCTCGGCAAGGGCCTGCTCACGCTGCTGTCGCGCGAGCACCTGGACGAGGACACCTGGGAGGAGATCGAGGACACCCTCCTCACCGCCGACGTCGGCGTCCAGCCCACCCAGGAACTGGTCGAGCGGCTGCGCGAGCGCGTCAAGGTGCTCGGCACCCGCACCCCCGAGGAACTGCGCGGCCTGCTCCGCGAGGAGCTGCTGAAGCTCGTCGGCACCGACATGGACCGCGAGGTCAGGACCGAGCCCGAGAGCCGCAAGCCCGGCATCGTGATGGTCGTCGGCGTCAACGGCACCGGCAAGACCACCACCACCGGCAAGCTCGCCCGTGTCCTGGTCGCCGACGGCCGCACCGTCGTGCTCGGCGCCGCCGACACCTTCCGCGCCGCCGCCGCCGACCAGCTCCAGACCTGGGGCGAGCGCGTCGGCGCCCACACCGTGCGCGGCCCGGAGGCCGGCGACCCCGCCTCCGTCGCCTTCGACTCGGTGAAGGAGGGCAAGGAGATGGGCGTCGACGTGGTGCTCATCGACACCGCCGGCCGCCTGCACACCAAGACCGGCCTCATGGACGAGCTGGGCAAGGTCAAGCGCGTCGTGGAGAAGCACGCCCCGCTGGACGAGGTCCTCCTCGTGCTCGACGCCACCACCGGCCAGAACGGCCTGGTGCAGGCCCGCGTCTTCTCCGAGGTCGTGGACATCACCGGCATCGTGCTCACCAAGCTCGACGGCACCGCCAAGGGCGGCATCGTCATCGCCGTGCAGAACGAGCTGGGCGTCCCGGTCAAGCTCATCGGCCTCGGTGAGGGCCCCGACGACCTCGCGCCGTTCGACCCGGAGGCGTTCGTCGACGCGCTCCTCGGTGACTGACCCCCGTCACCCCGACCGCGAGCACACCGAAGCGCCCGCCCCCGCGAGACACCGGGGGACGGGCGCTTCGCCGTGAGAGCGGGCGGCCGTGCGCGCTACGCCGGGGCGGCGGAGCGGTGGGCCACGTAGGCCAGCGTCCCCAGCAGCAGCCGGGCCGCGGGCGGACGCGCCGCCCCGTCCAGCACCGGCGGGCGCAGCCAGCGCACCGGGCCGAGGCCGCCCCGGTCCGAGGGCGGGGCGGTGATGTGCGTACCCGGGCCGAGGCCGCGCAGATCCAGCGCGGAGGGGTCGTCCCAGCCCATGCGGTACAGCAGGCGGGGCAGCTCGGCGGCGGTGCCGGGGGCGACCAGGAAGTGCGCGCGGCCCTCCGGGGTCGCGGTGACCGGGCCGAGGGGAAGCCCCATCCGCTCCAGCCGCGCCAGCGCCCGCCGTCCGGCCGCCTCCGCCACCTCGATCACGTCGAAGGCCCGGCCCACCGGCAGCATCACGGACGCGCCCGGCACCTCGGCCCACGCCCGGCTCGCCTCGTGCAGCGTGGAGCCGGCGGGCACCGCGGGGGCGAAGTCCAGCGGATGCGCGCCCGGCTCCGGGCACCCGGCGTGCCCGCACGAGCAGACGCCGCCCGTGGCGCGTGCCCCCGGCACCACGTCCCAGCCCCACAGCCCGGTGAACTCGGCGGCCGTGGTGCACTCCCGTGCGCGGCCGCGCCGACGAGTGCCGGAGCGGATCTCCCGGATGCCGCCGATCGTGAAACCCATGCCCCCTCCAACGGGTCCAGCGCGCCGGTGGTTACGAAACGGAGCGGGAGGAATGCGGAAAGTGACTCCCCGACTCCCGCTTTCCCACGTCCCGGTCGGGACAAGGCGGCGCATCGCGGCACGAAAGGTGGTGTACGGGGCTCCACGCGCCCCCACGCGCTTCCTGCCGCCCACTGCCGATCGCCCGGTGTCAAGTGAATCGCGCGGCGGTCATCGTGAGTTCATTCGAAGGGGTGGCGAATGGTGGCGTTTCAAGGATCGCCGTGGCTGGAAGGGTGATCGTGGGATTACTGTGAGTGTGCGAGTCCCGGGGGCACATGCACTCATGGGTATGCCGGAGGCAAGCCGTCAGCTCGTTCGAAGGGTGAGAACCGTCGGACGGGCGGCCCGGTCCACCGGCATTCTGATAGGGCTTGGCGCATCGGCGACAGGTGTTTCGGAATGGGGGCGTTCCAGTGGGCGGCAACGGCGGTGGCGGTACGAACGCTGACAAGCGCCCCAACGACCTGCTCGGCTCGTGGTTCGTGCGCAGCGGCTGGTCCAAGGGGGAGCTGGCCCGCCAGGTGAACCGCCGGGCCCGCCAGCTCGGCGCCAACCACATCTCCACCGACACCTCCCGGGTCCGCCGCTGGCTGGACGGGGAGAACCCGCGCGAGCCCATCCCGCGCATCCTCTCCGAGCTGTTCTCCGAGCGGTTCGGCTGCGTCGTCTCCATCGAGGACCTCGGCCTGCGCGTCGCCCGCCAGTCACCCTCCGCGTCCGGCGTCGACCTGCCCTGGACCGGCCCGCAGACCGTCGCGCTGCTCAGCGAGTTCTCGCGCAGCGACCTGATGCTCGCCCGGCGCGGCTTCCTCGGCACCTCCCTCGGCCTCTCGGCGGGCCCCGCGCTGATCGAGCCCATGCAGCGCTGGCTGGTCCCCGCCCCCGCCGGCCCGGTCCCGCCCGAGCCCGAGCCGGTCCACGAACCCCGCAGGCCCGGCCGCCTCTCCCGCCCCGAGCTGGAGCTGCTGGAGTCCACCACCAAGATGTTCCGCCAGTGGGACGCCCAGTGCGGCGGGGGACTGCGCCGGAAAGCCGTCGTCGGCCAGCTCCACGAGGTCACCGACCTCCTCCAGGAACCGCAGCCCGAGGCCACCACCCGCAAACTCTTCAAGGTCGCCGCCGAACTCGCCGAACTGGCCGGCTGGATGTCGTACGACGTGGGCCTGCAGCCCACCGCGCAGAAGTACTTCGTCCTTGCCCTGCACGCCGCCAAGGAAGCCGGGGACAAACCGCTCGGCTCCTACGTGCTCTCCAGCATGAGCCGCCAGATGATCCACCTCGGCCGCCCCGACGACGCCCTCGAACTGATCCACCTCGCGCAGTACGGCAGCCGGGACTGCGCCAGTCCGCGCACCCAGTCCATGCTGTATGCGATGGAGGCCCGCGCCTACGCCAACATGGGCCAGCCCGGCAAGTGCAAGCGCGCCGTCCGCATGGCCGAGGACACCTTCGCCGACGCCGACGACTGGGACGATCCGGACCCCGACTGGATCCGCTTCTTCTCCGAGGCCGAGCTGCACGGCGAGAACTCCCACTCCTTCCGCGACCTCGCCTACGTGGCCGGCCGCAGCCCCACCTACGCCTCGCTCGCCGAGCCGCTGATGGAGCGCGCCGTGGAGCTGTTCGCCAAGGACGGCGAACACCAGCGGTCCTACGCGCTCAACCTGATCGGCATGGCCACCGTCCATCTCCTCCAGCGCGAACCCGAGCGCGGCAGCGACTACGCCTCACGCGCCATGGAGACCGCCCGCAAGGTCCGCTCGGAGCGGGTCAACACCCGTATCCGCAAGACGGTCGGCACGGCCGCGCGGGACTTCGGGGACCTCGCCGCCGTCATCGACCTCACCGAACAGCTCGCCGTCGACCTCCCGGAGAGCGCCGAGGCGGGCTGACCCGCCCGGCTCCACCTGCCCCGGCCGCGGCCGGTCCTCCCGAACTGCCCGACTCGGCTCCCCCATGCCAGGTCATCGAGAGGCCGCCGCGGCCGGTTTCCGTACGCCCCCGCCCGCCTGTCGCTACGGCGGCTCCGGCGCCGGTTGCGCCACGATAACGATCGTCGTGCCCGCCAGCGGGCAGTTCATGGACGCGTAACACGCCAGGTGCCTTCGTCACCCCCGCGAAACAGCCAGGGGCTCCGGTCGAAACGGCGCTGCGTCAGTCTCATGGCGCATAACCGGCCCACCCCTCACTTGACCGGACCGCCCAGGCACCGCCCGCACGGGGCCGTACAACCGATGAGGAGACGCCGATGGCAGCAGCCATCACGCTTGCCGCGGAGGCACCGAAACTGTCCTCCGCGAACACAGGCTTCATGCTGATCTGTTCCGCCCTGGTGCTGCTCATGACGCCGGGTCTGGCCTTCTTCTACGGAGGCATGGTCCGCGTCAAGAGCACCCTCAACATGCTGATGATGAGCTTCATCAGCATCGGCATCGTCACCCTCCTCTGGGTGCTCTACGGGTTCTCCCTGGCCTTCGGGTCGGGCTCCAGCTTCATCGGATGGAACGCCGACTGGCTCGGACTGAGCGACATCGGGCTGACGGAACTCTGGCCGGACTACACCATCCCGGTGTTCGTCTTCATGGTCTTCCAGATGATGTTCGCCATCATCACCCCCGCACTCATCAGCGGAGCCCTCGCCGACCGGGTGAAGTTCTCGGCCTGGGCCCTGTTCGTCGCCCTGTGGGCCACGGTCGTCTACATCCCGGTCGCCCACTGGGTCTGGGCCTCCGACGGCTGGGCCTTCAAACTCGGCGTGATCGACTTCGCGGGCGGCACCGCCGTCCACATCAACGCCGGTGCCGCCGCCCTCGGCGTCATCCTGGTCATCGGCAAGCGCGTCGGCTTCAAGAAGGACCCGATGCGCCCGCACAGCCTGCCGCTGGTCATGCTCGGCGCCGGACTGCTCTGGTTCGGCTGGTTCGGCTTCAACGCCGGTTCCTGGCTGGGCAACGACGACGGCGTGGGCGCCCTGATGTTCGTCAACACCCAGGTCGCCACCGCCGCCGCCATGCTGGCCTGGCTCGCCTACGAGAAGATCCGCCACGGCGCCTGCACCACCCTCGGTGCCGCCTCCGGCGCCGTCGCCGGACTCGTCGCCATCACCCCGTCCGGCGGCGCCGTCTCCCCGCTCGGCGCGATCGCCGTCGGCGTCATCGCCGGTGTCGCCTGCGCCGCGGCCGTCGGCCTGAAGTTCAAGTTCGGCTACGACGACTCCCTCGACGTCGTCGGCGTCCACATGGTCGGCGGCATCGTCGGCTCCCTGCTCATCGGCTTCTTCGCCACCGGCAAGGGCCAGTCCGACGCGGCCGGCGTCTTCTACGGCGACCACACCTTCGACCAGCTCTGGAAGCAGTGCGCCGGCGTCTTCGCCGTCCTCGCCTACTCCCTGCTGGCCTCCGCCGTCCTCGCCTTCCTCCTCGACAAGACCATCGGCATGCGGGTCCCCGAGGACGAGGAGATCTCCGGCATCGACCAGTCCCAGCACGCCGAGACCGCCTACGACTTCAGTGGCACCGGCGGCGGGGTCGTCGGCGGCACGGCCCAGGCGCTCGCCGCCGCGAAGAACAAGAAGGTGGACGCATGAGGCTCATCACGGCGGTCGTCAAGCCGCACCGGCTCGACGAGATCAAGGAAGCCCTCCAGGCGTTCGGCGTCCACGGCCTCACCGTCACCGAGGCCAGCGGCTACGGCCGCCAGCGCGGGCACACCGAGGTCTACCGGGGCGCCGAGTACACCGTCGACCTCGTCCCCAAGATCCGCATCGAGGTGCTCGCCGAGGACGAGGACGCCGAGCAGCTGATCGACGTCGTCGTCAAGGCCGCCCGCACCGGGAAGATCGGGGACGGAAAGGTCTGGTCCCTGCCCGTCGAGACCGCCGTCCGCGTCCGCACCGGCGAGCGCGGCCCGGACGCGCTCTGACACGAAGGAAAGACAGGAGTCGCTGGGTGAGCCGTACGGATGACCGGAAACAGAACGAAGACACGGGACCCAGCGGCTACGCGGCGGCCCGGCTGCGCCTCCTCGGTGAGGAGGCGCGGTCCGGGCCGCCGCGCCGTGCGGCCCTCGCCGGACTCACCGACGACTGGCTCACCGGCCTCTTCGACGCCGCCGCACCCGCCGCCAAGGGCATCTCCCTGGTCGCCGTCGGCGGCTACGGCCGCGGCGAACTCTCCCCGCGCAGCGACCTCGACCTGCTGCTCCTGCACGACGGCAGCGACCCCGCCGCCGTCGCCGCCCTCGCCGACCGGCTCTGGTACCCCGTCTGGGACCTCGGCATCAGCCTCGACCACTCCGTACGCACCCCCGCCGAGGCCCGCGCGACCGCGGGCGAGGACCTGAAGGTGCAGCTCGGTCTCCTCGACGCCCGCCACCTCACCGGCGACCTCGGCCTCACCGCCGGACTGCGCACGGCGATCCTCGCCGACTGGCGCAACCAGGCGCCCAAACGCCTGCCCGAACTCCGGGAACTCTGCGCCGAGCGCGCCGAACGCCACGGCGAACTCCGCTTCCTCCTCGAACCCGACCTGAAAGAGGCCCGGGGCGGACTGCGCGACGCCACCGCACTGCGCGCCGTCGCCGCCTCCTGGCTCGCCGACGCCCCCCGCGAGGGCCTCGCCGACGCCCGGCGCCGCCTCCTCGACGCCCGCGACGCCCTCCACCTCGTCACCGGCCGCGCCACCGACCGCCTCGCCCTCCAGGAACAGGACCAGGTCGCCGCCGGACTCGGCCTCCTCGACGCCGACACCCTGCTCCGCCAGGTCTACGAGGCCGCCCGCGTGATCTCGTACGCCGGCGACGTCACCTGGCGCGAGGTCGGCCGCGTGCTGCGCGCCCGCGCCGTACGGCCCCGCCTGCGCGCCATGCTCGGCGGCGGCAAGCCGGTCGCCGAACGCACCCCCCTCGCCGAAGGCGTCGTGGAACAGGACGGCGAGGCCGTCCTCGCCCGCACCGCCCGCCCCGAACGCGACCCCGTGCTGCCCCTGCGCGCCGCGGCCGCCGCCGCCCAGGCCGCCCTGCCGCTCTCCCCGCACGCCGTGCGGCGCATGGCCGCCACCGCCCGCCCGCTGCCCACCCCCTGGCCCGCCGAGGCCCGCGAACAGCTCATCACCCTGCTCGGCTCCGGCCGACCCACCGTCGACGTATGGGAGGCGCTGGAGGCAGAGGGCCTGATCACCCGGCTGCTGCCTGACTGGGAACGCGTCCGCTGCCGCCCGCAGCGCAACGCCGTGCACCTGTGGACCGTCGACCGGCACCTCATCGAGACCGCCGTCCGCGCCTCCGCCCTCACCCGCGGCGTCAGCCGCCCCGACCTCCTCCTCGTCGCCGCCCTCCTGCACGACATCGGCAAGGGCTGGCCGGGCGACCACTCCGTGGCCGGGGAGATCATCGCCAAGGACGTCGCCGCCCGGCTCGGCTTCGACCGCGCCGACGTCGCCGTGCTCGCCGCCCTCGTCCGGCACCACCTGCTCCTCGTCGAGACCGCCACCCGCCGCGACCTCGACGACCCCGCCACCGTCCGCGCCGTCGCCGACGCCGTCGGCAGCCAGTCCACCCTGGAACTCCTGCACGCCCTCACCGAGGCCGACGCCCTCGCCACCGGCCCCGCCGCCTGGTCCGCCTGGCGCGGCTCCCTCGTCGCCGACCTCGTCCGCCGCGTCTCCGCGCTCCTCGCGGGCGAACACCCGGGCACCGAACCCGAGACCGCCGCCCCCACCGCCGAACAGGAACGCCTCGCCGTCGAGGCCCACCGCACCGGCGGCCCCGTCCTCGCCCTGCGCGCCCAGCCCGAACCCGCCCCGCCGGACGACTCCGCCGAGACGGACGACCCCGCCGATACGGGCGAACCGCTCGGCGTCGAGCTGCTCATCGCCGTACCCGACCAGCCCGGCGTCCTGCCCGCCCTCGCCGGCGTCCTCGCCCTGCACCGGCTCACCGTCCGCACGGGCGGACTGCGCACGCTGCGACTGCCCGACGACGTGGACGACGACGGCTGCGTCCTGCTGCTGGACTGGCGCGTCGCCGCCGAGTACGGCTCACTCCCGCAGGCCGCCAGGCTCCGCGCCGACCTCGTCCGCGCCCTCGAAGGCTCCCTGGACATCACCTCCCGCCTCGCCGAGCGCGACGCCGCCTACCCCCGTCGCCGGGGCCGCGCGGCCCCGCCCCCGCGCGTCACGGTCGCCCCGGCCGCCTCCCGCCACGCCACGGTCATCGAAGTCCGCGCCCAGGACGCCCCGGGCCTCCTCTTCCGCATCGGCACGGCCCTGGAGAAGGCGGCGGTACGGGTGAGGAGCATGCACGTCAGCACGCTGGGCGCGAACGCGGTGGACGCCTTCTACGTCACGAGCGGTACCGGCGCACCCCTGCCCGCGCCGGACGCGGCGGCCACGGCACGCGCGCTGGAGGAGGCACTGCGCGCCTGACGCGGCGATTCCCCGCCCGCCGAGTGCGACGGGCGGGAACGAATCGCTTGCGGGGCCGGATACCCTGGAGGGCAGCCCAAAACGACTCCGACCCCGAGGACCGACGCCGCCGTGTTCGATACTCTCTCCGACCGCCTGTCAGCGACTTTCAAGTCTCTCCGGGGCAAGGGTCTGCTGACCGAGGCGGACGTCGACGCCACGGCACGCGAGATCCGCATCGCGCTCCTCGAAGCGGACGTGGCCCTGCCTGTCGTCCGGTCGTTCATCAAGAACGTCAAGGAGCGCGCCCTCGGCGCCGAGGTCTCCCGGGCGCTGAACCCCGCCCAGCAGGTCCTCAAGGTCGTCAACGAAGAGCTGGTGACGATCCTGGGCGGCGAGACCCGCCGCCTCCGCTTCGCCAAGCAGCCGCCGACCGTGATCATGCTGGCCGGTCTCCAGGGTGCCGGTAAGACCACGCTCGCGGGCAAGCTCGGCCGCTGGCTGAAGGAGCAGGGCCACTCCCCGCTGCTCGTCGCCTGCGACCTCCAGCGCCCCAACGCCGTCAACCAGCTCAGCGTGGTCGCCGAGCGCGCCGGCGTCGCGGTCTACGCCCCCGAGCCGGGCAACGGCGTCGGCGACCCGGTCAAGGTCGCCAAGGACTCCATCGAGTTCGCCAAGTCCAAGGTCCACGACATCGTGATCGTGGACACCGCCGGCCGCCTGGGCATCGACCAGGAGATGATGCGGCAGGCCGCGGACATCCGCGACGCCGTCTCCCCGGACGAGATCCTCTTCGTCGTCGACGCCATGATCGGCCAGGACGCGGTCAACACCGCCGAGGCGTTCCGCGACGGCGTCGGCTTCGACGGCGTGGTGCTCTCCAAGCTCGACGGCGACGCCCGCGGTGGTGCCGCCCTGTCGATCCGGCAGATCACCGGCAAGCCGATCATGTTCGCCTCCAACGGCGAGAAGCTGGACGAGTTCGACGCGTTCCACCCCGACCGGATGGCCTCCCGCATCCTCGACATGGGTGACCTGCTCACCCTGATCGAGCAGGCGGAGAAGACGTTCAGTCAGGAAGAGGCCGAGAAGATGGCCTCGAAGCTGGCGTCGAAGAAGGGCCAGGACTTCACCCTGGACGACTTCCTGTCCCAGATGGAGCAGGTCAGGAAGATGGGCAGCATCAGCAAGCTGCTCGGCATGCTCCCGGGCATGGGCCAGATCAAGGACCAGATCAACAACATCGACGAGCGGGACGTGGACCGCACGGCCGCCATCATCAAGTCGATGACCCCGGCCGAGCGCACCGACCCGAACATCATCAACGGCTCCCGCCGCGCCCGTATCGCCAAGGGTTCCGGCGTCGAGGTCAGCGCGGTCAAGGGCCTGGTGGAGCGGTTCTTCGAGGCGCGCAAGATGATGTCCCGCATGGCCCAGGGCGGCGGGATGCCGGGCATGCCGGGGATGCCGGGCATGGGCGGCGGCCCCGGCCGCACCAAGAAGCAGCCCAAGAAGGCCAAGGGCAAGCAGCGTTCGGGCAACCCGATGAAGCGCCAGCAGCAGGAGCTGGAGGAGGCCCAGCGCCGCGAGGCCGCGGCCCAGGGCGGCAACGCGCTCGGTCTGCCCCAGCAGGGCGGCAAGGACTTCGAGCTGCCGGACGAGTTCAAGAAGTTCATGGGCTGAACAGGCCCGTACGTGCCGAGGGCGCCCCTTCTTCGTGAGGGGGCGCCCTCGGCACGTACGGGATGCCCCTAGGGCACGCGGGCTATCAGGTAGCGGAAGACGTTCGGCATCCACACCGTCCCGTCCGGGCGGCGGTAGGGGTGCAGGGACTCGGTCAGCTCCTTGCCGACCTGCTTGCGGTCGGTCGCCGCGATCGCCGTGTCGAACAGCCCGGTCGACACCAGTCCGCGTACCGCGCTGTCGGCGTCGGCGTACCCGAACGGGCAGGCCACCCGGCCGGAGCCGTCCGGCTTCAGGCCGGCGCGCCGGGCGACCTCCTCCAGGTCGTCCCGCCGGGCCGGGCGCCAGGTGCGGGCGCCGCGCAGCGGTTCGGCCAGCTTGGCGGCCACGCGCAGCACGGTGGAGGTGGCGCACCGTTCGGGCGGCCCCCAGCCGGCCAGCACCACGGCGGCCCCGCGCGCGGCCATCGGCAGCGCGGCGGCGAGGGTGTCGTCGAGTCCGTCGTGGTCGCCGAGACCGCCGATCGTCTCGTAGGCGGTCACCAGGTTGTACGGGGGATCGTCGGCCCCGGCCGCGTCGGCGGGGGAGTCCGCCTGGACGAGGCGGGCGTCGTGGGGGCCGTCCGGCCGCAGGCGGTCGCGGGCCAGGGCGAGGTGTGCGGCCCGGGAGTCGACGCCGGTGACGGCCGCGCCCTTGGCGGCCGCCAGCAGCAGGGCGAGCCCGGAGCCGCAGCCGAGGCCCAGCAGGCGGGTGCCCGGTCCCACTTCGAGGCGCTCGTGGACGGTCTCGTGGAGCGGGACGAGCATCCGCTCCTGGATCTCCGACCAGTCGCGCGCGCGTTTGCGGGGGTTCACGCGGGGTGGTGCGGAACCCGCGTGGGCCAGGTGCTCCCGCACGAGCGTTGGTGTCATAGGTGGTGCCCCCATCCGCCGGCTGTCCGTCTCTGTGCACGGTGTGTGGCCCCCGTGTGCCTGTGCGTGCGCACTTTCCACGTATGCCAGGTAACTCCCGGCTCGGCGAGTCGTCCAGTGGTCGTGGGGCCCGGCTTGCCACCGGATGGCGCGTGTGGCTCGAATTCACGCCCCCGCAACCCGGGGAGCACCACCGGGTGCGGGAGCGCCGCGGGGCACCCGGTAACGTGCGGGACCGGCGGCCGTGGTGGGCGTGCGCCCGCCGGGAACCGTACGGTCGGCTACGCACCGGCTTGGGGGGAGCTGTGAGGCTTCTCCGTGAAACGGCGGACCCGCCCTCGTCAGGACGCATCGGCGGCAACTGACGGGTAGGTGCAAATTATTTGAGATGCCCCGGAATAGGAACACAGCGGCACCCCCGCTCGTTGTCATTACGTGAGCACGACACAGACACCACCTGTCCTCGCCGCGGAGCTGGCGCAGGCGTGGGCCGACATTCAGCGGTACCACCCCGAGCTGCCGGACCTCGCCGCGCCGGAATCCCTGATCGGGGAGTCGTCGTCCGCGTGCGGACATGAACTCTCCTTCGAGCGGCTGCTGCACGAAGCGGTGCACGGCATCGCCGCGTCCCGAGGGGTGCGCGACACCTCCCGGGCGGGCCGCTACCACAACCGCCGCTTCCTGGCCGTCGCCGAGGAACTGGGCCTGGACCACCCCGAGGAGCCGCATCCCAGCAGCGGCTTCTCGCTGGTCACGCTCAACCCCGAGGCCAAGCGGCGCTACCGTCCGACCATCGACCGCCTCCAGCGCGCGCTGAAGGCCCACACGGTGGCCACCTCCTCCGACACCTCGCGCACCTTCCGGGGTCCGGCGGCGCGGCACGGCTCCTCCGGGGGCGGCGTCCGCGTCAAGGCCGTCTGCGACTGCGGCCGCAACGTCCGGGTGGTCCCCTCGGTCCTGGCGCAGGCGCCGATCATGTGCGGCGGCTGCGGCAAGCCGTTCCGCATCCCGGAAGCGGTGGCCGCGGCGAGCTAGTGGTACGGCTGCTCGTGGCAGCCGTACCACCGCGCGCACGGCCTCGACGCCCCGCGGTGCGGTCCGCACCCGACGCGCCATGTCCCGGCGCCGGGTGCGCCGTCGGCGTGCCCGGACGCCCTCGGGCCCCCGGCCGAAGGGCCCCTACGGGTGTGGCACAATGGCTAGCTGTACTCGACAGTCGCACAGGACCCCTCTCTCCTCCGGCTGACGCGTCCATCGGGCACTCGGGTACCGCAACCCCACGCGGCAGATCCCGCCGTGCCCAACACGTCAAAACCAGGAGAAGTCACTCCAGTGGCAGTCAAGATCAAGCTGAAGCGTCTGGGCAAGATCCGTTCGCCTCACTACCGCATCGTCGTCGCCGACTCCCGTACCCGCCGTGACGGCCGGGCCATCGAGGAGATCGGCAAGTACCACCCGACGTACAACCCCTCGGTCATGGAGGTGGACGCCGACCGCGTCGCCTACTGGCTGAGTGTCGGTGCGCAGCCGACCGAGCCCGTGCTCGCCATTCTGAAGAAGACCGGCGACTGGCAGAAGTTCAAGGGCGAGCCGGCCCCCGCGCCGCTCCTCGTGGCCGCGCCGAAGGCCGAGCGTCCGTCGTTCGAGGGCCTCGGCTCCGACGACGACAACAAGGGTGAGGCCATCACCCAGAAGAAGAAGGCTGAGAAGAAGGACGAGGCGGCCGCTGAGTCCGCCGAGTCGACCGAGGCCTGAGCAGCATGCTCGAAGAGGCGCTTGAGCACCTCGTGAAGGGCATCGTCGACAACCCCGACGATGTGCAGGTCGCCTCGCGCGACCTGCGCCGCGGGCGCGTGCTGGAGGTCCGGGTCCACCCCGACGACCTCGGCAAGGTGATCGGCCGCAACGGCCGCACCGCGCGCGCTCTGCGTACCGTCGTGGGCGCCATCGGCGGCCGCGGTGTCCGGGTCGACCTCGTCGACGTGGACCACGTCCGCTGACGCTTCATAGCAACCGGCTCGGGCCGGGGAGGGCCACTGGGCCGTCCCCGGCCCGCAGTCGTATGACAGGAGATCTGTTCTCGTGCAGTTGGTAGTCGCGCGGATCGGCCGTGCTCATGGCATCAAGGGCGAGGTCACCGTCGAGGTGCGCACCGACGAGCCGGAGTCGCGGCTCGGACCCGGCGCCGTCCTGACCACCGACCCGGCCTCCGCCGGGCCGCTCACCATCGCCTCCGGCCGCGTCCACAGCGGCCGTCTCCTCCTGCGCTTCGAGGGCGTCGGCGACCGCAACGCCGCCGAGGCGCTGCGCAACACGCTGCTGATCGCCGACGTCGATCCGGAGGAGATGCCGGAGGACGAGGACGAGTACTACGACCATCAGCTCATCGACCTCGACGTGGTCACCGAGGACGGCACCGAGGTCGGCCGGATCACCGAGATCTCCCACCTGCCCTCCCAGGACCTCTTCATCGTGGAGCGCCCCGACGGCAGCGAGGTGCTGATCCCGTTCGTCGAGGAGATCGTCAGCGAGATCGACCTCGACGAGCAGAAGGCCGTCATCACGCCGCCGCCCGGCCTGATCGACGACCGCGCCGAGATCGCGTCGGCGCGGGACGAGGCCGACGAGGCTTCGGCGCGGGACGAGTCCCCGGCGCGGGACGAGGACGAGGACGCATGAGGCTCGACGTCGTCACGATCTTCCCGGAGTACCTGGAACCGCTGAACGTCTCCCTCGTCGGCAAGGCCCGCGCGCGCGGCCGGCTCGACGTGAACGTCCACGACCTGCGCTCCTGGACCTACGACCGCCACAACACGGTCGACGACACCCCCTACGGCGGCGGCCCCGGCATGGTCATGAAGACCGAGCCCTGGGGCGACGCCCTGGACACCGTCCTGGCCGACGGCTACGAGTCGGGTGCGCACAGCCCCGCCCTGATCGTGCCGACCCCGAGCGGCCGCCCCTTCACCCAGGAACTCGCCGTCGAACTGTCGGCCCGCCCCTGGCTGATCTTCACCCCGGCCCGCTACGAGGGCATCGACCGCCGGGTCACGGACGAGTACGCGACCCGGATGCCGGTCTACGAGGTGTCCATCGGGGACTACGTCCTCGCGGGCGGCGAGGCGGCCGTCCTGGTCGTCACCGAGGCCGTGGCGCGGCTGCTGCCCGGCGTGCTGGGCAACGCCGAGTCCCACCGGGACGACTCCTTCGCCCCCGGCGCGATGGCCAACCTCCTGGAGGGGCCCGTCTACACCAAGCCGCCCGAGTGGCGCGGCCGGGACATCCCGGAGGTGCTGCTCAGCGGCCACCACGGGAAGATCGCGCGCTGGCGGCGGGACGAGGCGATGCGCCGCACCACCGCCAACCGGCCCGACCTGATCGAGCGCTGCGACCCCGCGACGCTCGACAAGAAGGACCGGGAGATGCTCTCCATCCTGGGCTGGGCCCCGGACCCGGAGGGACACCCGTTCGGGCGATTTTGGCGCAGGACCGACGGCGTGGAACAATAGGCCGCTGTTGTGCGTCCGTCCGGCGTGCGCCCCTGCCACAGGGGGACACGACGCCCGTTCCGACCCGCACGGCCGACCTCTTCGAACATCTAGTTCCGTTGATGACCTGTGGCATCAGCGAAGAAAGCAGACGAAATGTCTCACCTGCTCGACACCGTCGACTCCGCGTCGCTGCGCACCGACGTCCCGGCCTTCCGCCCGGGTGACACCGTCAACGTGCACGTCCGCGTCATCGAGGGCAACCGCTCGCGTGTGCAGCAGTTCAAGGGTGTAGTCATCCGCCGCCAGGGTGCGGGCGTCCGCGAGACCTTCACGGTCCGCAAGGTCTCCTTCTCCGTGGGCGTCGAGCGCACCTTCCCCGTGCACACCCCGATCGTCGAGAAGATCGAGCTCGTCACCCGTGGTGACGTGCGTCGCGCCAAGCTGTACTACCTCCGTGAGCTCCGCGGCAAGGCCGCGAAGATCAAGGAGAAGCGCGACAACTGACTGCCTGCCCGGAGTCATGGCGGGGCCGGATAACATCTGGCCCCGATGGACACCGAAGCACAGCCGACGCAACGCGACCGCTCCTGCCCGCCCGGTACACCGGGTGCGCGGGGCCGGTCGCGTTTCGCGTTTCCGGCCCGGCTCGCCGAGCGGGTGCCGGGTGGCCGGCTCACCCTTGCCCTCTTCGCCTGCCTGGCCTTCCTGTATCTCCTGAGCGCCTTCGTGGTGCGGCCCTTCGAGATCCCGAGCGGATCGATGGAGCCCGGATTGAGGGTCGGGGACCGCGTGCTCGTAAACAAGTTCGCGTACCGTTTCGGTGCCCGGCCGGACCGCGGTGACGTGGTCGTCTTCGACGGGACCGGCTACTTCGGGCACGCCGACTACGTCAAGCGCGTTGTAGGGGTGGCAGGCGACCATGTGGTCTGCTGCGACAGGGAGGGGAGGATCGAGGTGAACGGCCGCCCGGTCGACGAGACGGCGTTCCTGTATCCAGGGGACAGCGCGTCCGCGGCGCCCTTCGACGTGGTGGTGCCCGACGGCCGCCTCTTCCTGCTCGGTGACCACCGGGCCCGCTCCAGCGACTCACGCGACCACCTCGGCTCACCCGGCGGCGGCATGATCCCGGTGGGGAACGTCGTGGGCCGCGCCGACTGGATCGTCTGGCCGTACGGCCACTGGACGCGCATCGAGCGCCCCGGCGCCTACGCGCACGTCACCGCCGCGGAGGCCGCGCATGGGTAACCGGGCAAGGCCGCGCGGGGTGTCCGGCACGGCCGCCGAGAATCTGCTGCCTACCGGCGCCCGCCGGACCGCCCGGCCCGGCCCCGGCCGTTCGCGGGCGGAGCGGCGCAAGCTCCAGCGCAAGGTCAAGCGCAAGCGCAGACGCTCCGCGGTGCGGGAGATCCCGCTGCTGCTCGGCGTCGCCGTGCTGATCGCGCTGGTGCTGAAGACCTTCCTGGTCCAGGCGTTCGTGATCCCGTCCGGTTCGATGGAGCAGACCATCCGGATCGGGGACCGGGTGCTGGTCGACAAGTTCACGCCGTGGTTCGGCTCCAGGCCGGCCCGCGGCGACGTCGTGGTCTTCCACGACCCGGGCGGCTGGCTGAGCGGCGAGGAGACGCCGAAGAAGAGCGACCCCGTCGTGGTCAAGCAGTTCAAGGAGGGCCTGACCTTCATCGGCCTGCTGCCCTCCGACAACGAGAAGGACCTGATCAAGCGGGTCATCGGGGTCGGCGGCGACCATGTGAAGTGCTGCGACGCCGAGGGCCGCGTCACGGTCAACGGCGTCCCGCTGACCGAGGGCGCCTACGTCTATCCCGGGAACGCGCCCTCGGCGACCTCCTTCGACGTCACGGTGCCCAAGGGCCGCCTGTGGGTGATGGGCGACCACCGCGGCAACTCCGCCGACTCCCGTTTCCACCAGAACACGTCGTACGGCGGGACGGTCGCCGAGGAGTCGGTCGTCGGCCGGGCCATGTTCATCGGCTGGCCCTTCGCGCACTGGACGCGCCTGGAGGAACCTAAAACCTTCGCAAGCGTCACCGACGCGGCGGCCGGGGCGAGTGCGGGAACCGCCCTGTCGCATAGGGTTGCCCCCGACGATCCGAACAGACTGACCCAGCTCCCGACCCCTGCGGAACTCCCGCTCGTTATGGGAGTGGTGGGCCTGCACCGTGTATGGGGCAGGCGGCGGCACAGAGTAAGGAGTTGGCGTGGGGGATGTGGCGGTTGGCGCACGGTCGGGGCACGACGGCGAGGAGCACCGCGGGCACCCCGTGGGCTCCGACGCCTCGGCCCCGGACGGCGCCGTGAACTCCGGGAACGGCTTCGCGGCGGCCGGTGACGGCACCCCGCCCGGCCGCCCCCCGCGGACCGAGGAGGGCGGCGGCAGCGGCGGCGGCGCGGCCCGCCGGCCGGAGAAGCAGCGCTCCTTCTGGAAGGAACTGCCGATCCTGGTCGGCATCGCGCTGGTGCTGGCCCTGCTGATCAAGACGTTCCTGGTGCAGGCGTTCTCGATCCCCTCCGACTCGATGCAGAACACCCTCCAGCAGGGCGACCGCGTCCTGGTCGACAAGCTCACCCCCTGGTTCGGCTCCAAGCCCGAGCGCGGCGAGGTCGTCGTCTTCCACGACCCCGCCCAGTGGCTGGCGGGCGAGCCGACGCCGGAGCAGAACGCGGTGCAGAAGGGGCTGAGCTGGATCGGCCTGATGCCGTCCGCCGAGGAGAAGGACCTCATCAAGCGCGTGATCGGGGTCGGCGGCGACACGGTCGAGTGCAAGGGCAGCGGCCCGCTGACGGTCAACGGCAAGGCGCTGGACGAGCCGTACGTCTACCCGGGCAACACGCCGTGCAGCGTGGACGACCAGGGCGGCCAGTTCAAGGTCAAGGTGCCCGCGGGCCACATCTGGGTGATGGGCGACCACCGCCAGAACTCGCGTGACTCGCGGTACAACCAGACCGACGAGAACCACGGCATGGTGCCGGTCGACGACGTCGTCGGACGCGCGATCGTGAAGGCGTGGCCCATCAACCGCTGGGGCACCCTGCCGATCCCCGACACCTTCGACCAGCCCGGACTGGACAAGCAGAGCTCCGCCGCCGCCTCGCTGCCGTACGCGCCGGGCGCGGCCGCCGTCGCCGGAGTGCTGCCGGTGGCCGTGTGGCGCCGCCGCAAGGGCGCCCGCCCCGCCGCCGGGGCCGCGCGCGAGGTGTGACGCACGGGCATCGCCGAGGGCGGTGTTTCCCGGAGACCCGGTGAAGAACCGGTCACCGGGGGACACCGCCCTCGCGGCTGCCCGGCCCGGTGTGCTACCAAGAGCGGATCGTGGCAGGCCGGGCGATCCCGGCGGAGGGGACCGGGAGACGACATGGGAAGTGCCGCGGGCGCGGGTACCAAGGGGAGCCTCGGCGCAAAGCTGTCGGGCGTGGCGGTGGCCGTGGGCCTGCTGCTCTTCCTGGCCGGTTTCGGCTGGGCGGCGGTGTCCTACCGGCCCTACACCGTGCCGACCAGTTCCATGGCCCCGACCATCGACGCCGGGGACCGGGTGCTGGCCCAGCGGGTCGACGGCGCCGACGTGCGCCGGGGTGACGTGGTCGTGTTCAGCGACAGGACCTGGGTCACCGGTGCCGACGTGGTCAAGCGGGTCGTCGCGGTCGGCGGGGACACGGTCGCCTGCTGCACCGACGGCAAGCTCACCGTGAACGGCAAGCCGGTCGACGAGCCGTATCTGCCCGAGGGCTCCCCGGCCGAGATCAAGGGCTTCCCGACGGTGACGGTCCCCGAGGGCCGGCTCTTCCTGCTCGGTGACGAGCGCCAGGGCTCGCTGGACTCCACCGCCCACATCACCGACGCCGCCGAGGGCACGGTGAGCCGCGGTGCGGTGGCCGCCCGCGTGGACTCGGTGATCTGGCCGATGAAGGGCATGCTCGCCCGGCCCACCGGCTTCCAGGCACTGGGCGCGCTGTCCGAGCCGGGGCCGCTGCCGCTCATCGAGCTGATGATCGTCGCCGGTGCCGTGCTGGTGCTGGGCGGCGCCGCCTACGGCCCGGTCGCCGGCCTCGTGGGCCGTTCCCGCGCCCGTACGGAGCCGGAGCCCGTCCGTGTCGGCTGAGGCCCCGGACGCCTGTACGGGCGGGCTGCGCAGGGTCGCCCGTGTGGTGCTGCTGGACCCCGCGGACCGCATCCTGCTGCTGCACGGCCACGAGCCCGACGACCGGGCCGACGACTGGTGGTTCACGCCGGGCGGCGGTCTGGAGGGCGAAGAGACGCGCGAGCAGGCCGCGCTGCGGGAGCTGACCGAGGAGACCGGGATCACCGAGGTCGAACTCGGCCCGGTGCTGTGGCGCCGCCGCTGCTCCTTCCCGTTCGCCGGCCGCCGCTGGGACCAGGACGAGTGGTACTTCCTGGCGCGTACGGCGCAGACGGACACCGTGGCGGACGGGCTGACCGAGCTGGAGCGGCGCAGTGTGTCGGGAGCGCGCTGGTGGACGTGCCGGGAACTCGAGCGGGCGCATGAGACGGTGTATCCGACCAGGCTCGCCGGGCTGCTGCGCACGCTGCTCGACGAGGGTCCCCCGGCCACGCCCGTGACCCTCGACACGGAAATCGTCTGAGGGTTCGCCGGACTGGCGCACAATGGGGAGATCGCACGGCTGAAGGGGAACATGCCATGAGCGCCGAGGACCTCGAGAAGTACGAGACCGAGATGGAGCTGAAGCTCTACCGGGAGTACCGAGATGTCGTCGGTCTGTTCAAATACGTGATCGAGACGGAACGGCGCTTCTACCTCACCAATGACTACGAGATGCAGGTGCACTCGGTCCAGGGAGAAGTGTTCTTCGAGGTGACGATGGCGGACGCCTGGGTGTGGGACATGTACCGCCCGGCCCGGTTCGTCAAGCAGGTCCGGGTGCTGACGTTCAAGGACGTGAACATCGAGGAGCTGAACAAGAGCGACCTGGAGCTGCCCGGCGGGTGATGCCCCGCCGCTGAGGAGCTTCACCCGCACGGGTGGCGGAGATATCCACAACGGCTGCTCCATCCACCAAGATCCACTTCTTTCGGCGCCCCCCGTCACGGTGGGTGCCGGAGGTGGTGCCGACATGAGCAAGGCACGCGGTGGACTGGGCAGGTACGGCGAGGATCTGGCCGCGCGGCGGCTGACCGAGGCCGGGATGAGCATCCTGGAGCGCAACTGGCGCTGCGGACGCTCCGGAGAGATCGACATCGTGGCGCGGGACGGCGGCACGCTGGTCGTCTGCGAGGTGAAGACCCGGCGCGGCGGCGGTTTCCAGCACCCGATGGCCGCCGTCACACCGGAGAAGGCACGCCGGCTGCTGGACCTGGCCGAGCGATGGGTCCACACACACGGGGGCGCGCCACCCGGCGGGGTCCGCATCGACCTGGTCGGGGTGCTGGTGCCCCGGCGCGGGGCGCCCGCCGTGGAGCATGCGCGGGGGGTGGCCTGAATGGGATTCGCCCGCACCTGCTCGGTGGCCCTGGTCGGTGTCGAGGGGGTCCTCGTCGAGGTCCAGGCCGACCTGGAGCCCGGAGTGGCCGCCTTCACCCTGGTCGGACTCCCGGACAAGAGCCTGACGGAGAGCCGGGACCGGGTCCGGGCCGCGGTGGTCAACTCCGGTGGGGAATGGCCGCAGAAGAAGCTCACCGTGGGGCTCAGCCCCGCCTCGGTGCCCAAGGCCGGCTCCGGTTTCGATCTCGCCGTCGCCAGTGCTGTGCTCGGTGCCGCCGAGCGCATCGACCCCCGGGTGCTGGCCGACATCGTCATGATCGGCGAACTCGGGCTGGACGGCCGGGTCCGCCCGGTCCGGGGCATCCTGCCGGCGGTGCTCGCCGCCGCCGACGCCGGGTACACCCAGGTCGTGGTGCCCGAGTGCGCCGCGGCCGAGGCGTCGCTCGTGCCCGGAGTGTCGGTGCTCGGGGTGCGCAGCCTGCGGCAGCTGATCGCCGTCCTCGCCGATGAACCGGTGCCGGAGGAGGAGCCGGACACTCCTGGGCGCCCCGATCCGCTCCTCGCCGGCCTCCGGATGCCCGGTACCGGCCCGGCCACCGGCATCCACAGTGCCGGTGCCGCCCAGCACGACCAGGGACACGACCTGGCCGACGTGGTGGGCCAGACCTCGGCCCGCACCGCGGTGGAGGTGGCCGCGGCCGGCGGCCACCACCTCTTCCTCGAAGGGCCGCCCGGTGCGGGCAAGACGATGCTCGCCGAACGGCTGCCCGCCGTACTGCCCCGGCTGACCCGGCAGGACTCCCTGGAGGTCACGGCCGTGCACTCGGTGGCCGGACTGCTGCCACCGGGCAAGCCGCTCATCGACGTGGCGCCCTACTGCGCTCCGCACCACTCGGCCACCATGCAGTCGCTCGTAGGCGGCGGCCCCGGCATCGCCCGCCCCGGCGCGGTCTCCCTGGCGCACAGAGGCATCCTTTTTCTGGACGAGGCGCCCGAGTTCCACAGTCAGACCCTGGACGCGCTGCGGCAGCCGCTGGAGTCCGGGCACGTGGTGATCGCCCGGAGCGCGGGGGTGGTGCGGTTCCCGGCGCGGTTCCTGATGGTGCTCGCGGCCAACCCCTGCCCGTGCGGGCGTTTCTCGCAGCGCGACTCCCTGTGCGACTGCCCGCCCTCGGCGATCCGGCGCTACCAGTCCCGGCTCTCCGGACCACTGCTGGACCGGGTCGACCTGCGGGTGGAGGTCGACCCCGTCACCCGGGCCCAGCTCGCCGACCCCGGCGCGCGCGGGGAGTCCACCGCGACCGTGGCGGACCGGGTGCGCGAGGCCCGGCAGCGGGCCGCGGCACGGCTGGCGGGGACCCCGTGGGCCACCAACAGCGAGGTGCCCGGCCGCGAGCTGCGCAGCCGTTTCCACGCCGTCGCGGGCGCCATGGACGAGGCCGAGCGCAGCCTGGAGCGGGGTGTGCTCACCGCGCGCGGCATCGACAGGGTGCTGCGGGTGGCGTGGACCGTCGCCGACCTCGCCGGGAACGACCGTCCGGACGCCGGTGACGTGGCCCTCGCCCTGCAACTGCGCACCGGCGTCCCCCGGGGCGTCCCCATGGCCATCGGGGCTCCGGCATGAGGGCGGGGGAGGCCGAGGAGGCGGGAGAGGCCGAGCGGACGGGCCGGGTCTTCCTCACCCGCGTCCTCGAACCCGGCGACCCCGTCGGAGGCCGGTGGCTGCGGCAGTTCGGGGTGCGCGAGACGGTGCGCCGGCTCCGGGAGGGCGGCGAACCCCCGCCCGGGGTGAGCGGCACCCGCTGGCAGGGCCTGCTGGCGCGGGCCGCGCGCGCCGATCCCGGCGCCGACCTGGCGGCCGCCCGGGAGGCCGGGACGCGCTTCGTGTGCCCGGGGGACACCGAATGGCCCGCCCAGCTCGACGACCTCGGGGACGAGCGGCCGGTGGGGCTGTGGGTGCGCGGACACCCCGGACTGCGGATGTGGGCGCTGCGGTCCGTGGCCGTCGTAGGGGCCCGCGCCTGCACCGAGTACGGCGCCCACGCCGCCGCGACCCTTGCCGCCGGGCTGGCCGAACGCGGGTGGGTGGTCGTCTCCGGCGGGGCCTACGGGGTCGACGGCGCCGCCCACCGGGGCGCGCTCGCCGCGGACGGCGCCACGGTCGCCGTGCTGGCCTGCGGCGTGGACCGGCCCTATCCCCGCGGACACACCGCGCTGATCGACCGGATCGCCCAGCAGGGCCTGGTCATCGGCGAGCTGCCTCCGGGGGACCAACCGACACCGAACCGCTTCGTCGTCCGGAACCGGGTGATCGCCGCCCTCACCCGGGGCACCGTCGTCGTCGAGGCGGCCTGCCGCAGCGGGTCCCTGGTCACGGCGCGCGCCGCCCAGCGGCTCGGCAGATTCACCATGGGCGTGCCCGGCCCCGTCAGCAGCGCGCTCTCCGCCGGAGTGCACGAGCTGCTGCGCGGGGAGGCGGTGCTGGTCACCGACGCGGCCGATGTCGTGGAACTCGTCGGGGAGATCGGCGAACTGGCCCCGCCCCGGCGCGGCCCGGTGCTCCCACGCGATCTGCTCGCCCCCGGGACGGCGGCCGTCCTCGCCGCACTGCCCGCGGGGCGCCCGGCCGGACCCGGCGAGATCGCCCGCGAGGCGCGCACCTCGCGCGAGGACGCGGTCGCCCGGCTGTACGAGCTTCGAGCGCTTGGCTATGTCGAACGACACGACGACGGCTGGAAGTTGACACGCCAGGGGGTGCTCCCGGTCCTGACCGGCCCGCACCCGCCCTGACCGAGGGTGTTCGGCCGTCCGGGCGAATCGCCTACGCCCTTGGCGTTTACCGGAGTTGACTCCCTCGGCCAGTCACGCTGAGCGAACCGGGGTGAGCCGGGGGAGCCGCCCCGCGGAGGAGTCGCGCACGGGTGGCGCCCGATTGTTCGCACACCGCGACTCCTCAGTCACGCTACGCTCACGAAAGCTCGGGCACGGAAGGGCCGGCGACCCGCACCGCCCCACCGCGGCCCGCGCCCCACCGACGACCCGGCGTCCAGCCACCTCCTCCGCATCCCCCACCCACGGCACGGCAGTTCACGGCACTTCACGGCAGAACGGCACTAGGCGACGAATGCCCCAGCACACCTCCGGCTCCGACCGGGCGGCGGTCCCCCCAGCCGCCCGCGACGGCGGCAGCGTGCGGCCGCCCGCTCCCTCGACGCTCGACGAGCTGTGGCGGTCGTACAAGGCGACGGGGGACGAGCGCCTCCGGGAGCAGTTGATCCTGCACTACTCGCCGCTCGTCAAATACGTCGCGGGCCGGGTGAGCGTCGGCCTGCCGCCCAACGTGGAGCAGGCGGACTTCGTCTCTTCCGGCGTGTTCGGGCTGATCGACGCGATCGAGAAGTTCGACATCGACCGCGAGATCAAGTTCGAGACGTACGCGATCACCCGCATCCGCGGCGCCATGATCGACGAGCTGCGGGCGCTGGACTGGATTCCCCGCTCCGTCCGGCAGAAGGCGCGCAACTACGAACGGGCCTGCGCCGCGCTCGAGGCGAAGCTGCACCGCACCCCGAGCGAGCAGGAGGTCGCCGCCGAACTGGGGGTCGAGGTCGAGGAGCTGCACTCCGTCTTCAGCCAGCTGTCCCTGGCCAACGTCGTCGCGCTGGAGGAGCTGCTGCACGTCGGCGGCGAGGGCGGCGGCCGGCTCAGCCTCATGGACACCCTGGAGGACACCGCCGCCGACAACCCCGTCGAGGTGGCCGAGGACCGCGAGCTGCGCCGCTTCCTGGCGCGGGCCATCAACACCCTGCCCGACCGGGAGAAGACCGTGGTCACGCTGTACTACTACGAGGGCCTCACCCTCGCCGAGATCGGCAACGTCCTCGGTGTCACCGAGAGCCGGGTCAGCCAGATCCACACCAAGTCGGTGCTCCAGCTCAGGGCCAAGCTGGCGAGCTTCGGACGCTGACCTCGTGCCGCGTCCGGCGGCCGGTCCGTAGAGTGGGACCGTGCCAAGGATTCGAGCGGCCTCCGTGGCCGAGCACCGGTCGATGCAGAGAGCCGCCCTGCTGGACGCGGCCCGCACCCTGCTGTCCGAGGGCGGGACGGAGGCGCTGACCTTCCCCGCGCTGGCGGAGCGCACGGGCCTGGCCCGGTCGTCGGTGTACGAGTACTTCCGGTCGCGGGGCGCCGTGGTCGAGGAGCTGTGCGAGGTCGACTTCCCCGTCTGGGCGGCGGAGGTCGAGGCCGCGATGGCGGCGGAGCCCTCGGCCGAGGGAAAGGTCGAGGCGTATGTGCGCCGGCAGCTGGCCCTGGTCGGTGACCGGCGGCACCGGGCCGTCGTGGCGATCTCCGCGAGCGAGCTGGACGCCGGGGCGCGGGAGAAGATCCGCGCCGCGCACGGCGGGCTCGTCGCGATGATCGTCGAGGCGCTGGCCGGACTCGGGCACGAGCAGCCCCGGCTGGCCGCGATGCTGCTCCAGGGCGTCGTCGACGCGGCCGTGCGCCGTATCGAACTCGGTGCGGCCGAGCATCCCGAGGCGATCACCGAGGCGGCGGTCGCCATGGCCCTGCGCGGCGTCCGGGGCTGACACCGCTCAGCCGGGCGGCACCGGGACGCCGAGCACCGGCAGCAGCCGGGACGGACCCCGGCCGAGCAGCCACGGCGGCAGCAGCGACAGCGGATCGAGGTAGGTCCCGCCGTCCCGCAGCCCCCAGTGCACGCAGGTGCCGGGGCAGTGCGCCCCGCCGCCCTCCAGCGTCCCCACCACCTCCCCGGCCCGTACCTCCGCGCCCTCCGCCACCGCCGCGCGCACGGGTTCGTACGTCGTGCGCAGCGGTGTCCCCGCCAGCCGCACCGACACCACACCCCGCCCCGCCACCCGCCCCGCGTGGGACACCCGGCCCGCCGCCACCGCCCGCACCGGGGCGCCCGGCGTGGCCGCCAGGTCCACGCCCCGGTGCCCGGCGGCGTACGCCGTGGCCGGCGGTTCCCAGCCGCGCAGCACCGCCGGACGCGTCCCCACCGGCCAGAACCGGGCCACGGCGGGCACCCGCCCGGCAGGCGCCCCCTCCTCGCGGGGAGGGCCGGCCCGGGCCAGGGGCGTCAGCATCGTCAAGGTCAACAGCAGGGGCAGGACAGCCCAGTTCGTGGCACGGCACACCAGTTCTCGCATGCCGGAACCCTGCCGTTCCTCGGCGGATCGCGGGCGGGCCTGTGGACAACCGGCCGGTTGTGGACAGGGGCGTCACCCGGTACCCCGGCCGTCCCGTACACTTCTTCTGGCGATCCGGGTCACCGGGTCGACTTCGCACGCCCCGGTACGAGGCCCGTCACAGGGTCCGTACAAGCGCCCCTCGGTCCTTCGCGGCACGGCGCACCGCGGGCGTCAGGCGCGACCGCCGTCCGGCGGACGCGGCACAACCGAGAAACTCAAGGAGATGGCCATGGCCGTCGTCACGATGCGGGAGCTGCTGGAGAGCGGCGTCCACTTCGGTCACCAGACCCGTCGCTGGAACCCGAAGATGAAGCGCTTCATCTTCACCGAGCGCAACGGCATCTACATCATCGACCTGCTCCAGTCGCTGTCGTACATCGACCGCGCCTACGAGTTCGTCAAGGAGACCGTCGCCCACGGCGGCACGGTCATGTTCGTCGGCACGAAGAAGCAGGCGCAGGAGGCCATCGCGGAGCAGGCCACCCGCGTCGGCATGCCCTACGTCAACCAGCGCTGGCTGGGCGGCATGCTCACCAACTTCTCGACCGTCTACAAGCGTCTGCAGCGCCTCAAGGAGCTCGAGCAGATCGACTTCGAGGACGTCGCCGCCTCCGGTCTGACCAAGAAGGAGCTGCTGGTCCTCTCCCGCGAGAAGGCCAAGCTCGAGAAGACCCTCGGTGGTATCCGCGAGATGCAGAAGGTGCCCAGCGCCGTCTGGATCGTGGACACCAAGAAGGAGCACATCGCGGTCGGCGAGGCCCGGAAGCTCAACATCCCGGTCGTCGCCATCCTCGACACCAACTGTGACCCCGACGAGGTCGACTACAAGATCCCGGGCAACGACGACGCGATCCGCTCCGTCACCCTGCTCACCCGCGTGATCGCCGACGCCGTCGCCGAGGGCCTCATCTCCCGCTCGCGCGTCGCCACCGGTGACAAGGGCGAGAAGGCCGCGGCCGAGCCGCTGGCCGAGTGGGAGCGCGACCTGCTCGAGGGCGAGAAGAAGGCCGACGAGGCCGCCGAGGCCGTCGAGATCGCCGCCGAGTCCCCGGCCCCCGACGCCCCGGTCTCCGAGGCCGTCGAAGAGGCTGCCGCCGAGGTCGAGGCCGAGGCCCCCAAGGCCGAGCAGGCCTGACACCGGAGCTGACGGTGGGGGCGGCATGAACCCCGCCCCCGTCCGTCATCCGTAGCCCGACACGAAGCCCGCGACCCGGCCGACCGCCGGTCGCGGGCCCGTGCGGATCTCCGATCTCCCAAGACTTCCAGAAAGACTCACAGACTCATGGCGAACTACACCGCCGCCGACGTCAAGAAGCTCCGTGAGCTCACCGGCGCCGGCATGATGGACTGCAAGAAGGCGCTGGACGAGGCCGAGGGCAACGTCGACAAGGCCGTCGAGGCGCTGCGCATCAAGGGCCAGAAGGGCGTCGCCAAGCGTGAGGGCCGCTCCGCCGAGAACGGCGCCGTGGTCTCCATCATCGCCGAGGACAACTCCGCCGGTGTCCTGGTCGAGCTGAAGTGCGAGACGGACTTCGTCGCCAAGGGTGACAAGTTCCAGGCCGTGGCCAACGCCATCGCCGAGCACGTCGTCAAGACCGCCCCGGCCGACATCGAGGCGCTCCTCGCCTCCGAGATCGAGCCCGGCAAGACCGTCCAGGCGTTCGTGGACGAGGCCAACGCCAACCTCGGCGAGAAGATCGTCCTGGACCGCTTCGCGCAGTTCACCGACGGCTACGTCAGCGCGTACATGCACCGCACGATGCCCGACCTGCCCCCGCAGATCGGTGTCCTCGTCGAGCTGGACAAGCCGAACGCCGACGTCGCCAAGGGCATCGCCCAGCACATCGCCGCCTTCGCGCCGAAGTACCTCGCCAAGGAGGACGTGCCGGCCGAGGTCGTCGAGTCCGAGCGTCGCATCGCCGAGGAGACCACCCGCGCCGAGGGCAAGCCCGAGGCCGCGATCGCCAAGATCGTCGAGGGTCGCCTCAACGGCTTCTTCAAGGACGCCACGGTGCTCGGTCAGCCGTACGCCCTGGACAACAAGAAGTCGGTCCAGAAGGTGCTGGACGAGGCCGGTGTCACCCTGAAGCGCTTCTCGCGCATCAAGGTCGGCATCTGAGTCCGTACCGCGATCGACGCGCGACCCCGATAGGGTCGACAGCAGTCGTCCGCGCAGACCGCCATCCGTGAGCCAGTGGCGGACGGCAGCAGATCTGACGAGGAGGCCATTGCCGCGCATGGGAGCTTGAAGCGACCCCATCGGCAATGGCCTTCTTCGTATGTGCAACACGTGAAAGAGGCGGGATCTCCATGACCACCAAGGCCCAGAAGAGCGACGACGGCAAAGTGCGCGGCCGGTTTCTGCTGAAGCTGTCCGGAGAGGCCTTCTCCGGCGGCGGGGGCCTCGGCGTCGACCCCGACGTGGTGCACAAGATCGCCCGCGAGATCGCCGCCGTGGTGCGCGACGGCGCCGAGATCGCGGTCGTGATCGGCGGCGGCAACTTCTTCCGCGGCGCGGAGCTGCAGCAGCGCGGCATGGACCGCGCCCGCTCCGACTACATGGGCATGCTCGGCACCGTGATGAACTGCCTCGCCCTCCAGGACTTCCTGGAGAAGGAAGGCATCGACAGCCGCGTGCAGACCGCCATCACCATGGGCCAGGTCGCCGAGCCGTACATCCCGCTGCGTGCCGTGCGCCACCTGGAGAAGGGCCGCGTGGTCATCTTCGGCGCCGGAATGGGCATGCCGTACTTCTCCACCGACACCACCGCCGCCCAGCGCGCCCTGGAGATCGACGCCGAGGCTCTGCTCATGGGCAAGAACGGCGTGGACGGTGTCTACGACGCCGACCCCAAGACCCACCCGGACGCCGTCAAGTTCGACGCGCTCGGCTACGGCGAGGTCATCACCCGCGACCTCAAGGTCGCCGACGCCACCGCCGTCACCCTGTGCCGCGACAATAGCCTGCCGATCCTCGTCTTCGAGCTGCTGGCGGAGGGCAATATCGCTCGGGCCGTCAAGGGTGAGAAGATCGGCACACTCGTGGGTGACCAGGGCAGCCGGGACTGACCGGCGACCCCGCCTTACGGGCGCGACCCCGTCCGGGGCACGGACGGGACGCGCCCCGGCCGGGGGATGGACAATGTCCTGCCGGTCGGGAACCGTGCAGGAAGCAGACGCGACGCAGCCGGCCGCCGCCCGATCGGGGACCGCAGCCGGGCCTTACTCAAGACACGCAGGAGCAAGTGGTGATCGAAGAGACCCTCCTCGAAGCCGAGGAGAAGATGGAGAAGGCCGTCGTGGTCGCCAAGGAGGACTTCGCCGCGATCCGCACCGGCCGTGCGCACCCGGCGATGTTCAACAAGATCGTGGCCGACTACTACGGTGCCCCGACGCCGATCAACCAGCTGGCCTCGTTCTCCGTTCCGGAGCCGCGCATGGCCGTGGTCACCCCGTTCGACAAGAGCGCGCTGCGCAACATCGAGCAGGCGATCCGTGACTCGGACCTGGGCGTCAACCCCAGCAACGACGGCAACATCATCCGTGTGGTGTTCCCCGAGCTGACCGAGGAGCGCCGCCGCGACTACATCAAGGTCGCCAAGCACAAGGCCGAGGACGCCAAGGTCTCGATCCGTTCCGTGCGCCGCAAGGCCAAGGACGCCATCGACAAGCTGATCAAGGACGGCGAGGTCGGCGAGGACGAGGGCCGGCGCGCCGAGAAGGAGCTCGACGACCTGACCGCCAAGTACGTGGCGCAGGTGGACGAGCTTCTCAAGCACAAGGAAGCGGAGCTGCTCGAAGTCTGATGAGCGACTCTTCCTGGGGGGCGCCG
Organism: Streptomyces sp. NPDC046860; assembly: GCF_040645115.1. NCBI lineage: Bacteria > Bacillati > Actinomycetota > Actinomycetes > Kitasatosporales > Streptomycetaceae > Streptomyces > Streptomyces sp. NPDC046860. Next base: position 704,626 of record NZ_JBEYXQ010000001.1, read on the forward strand.
CCGCAGGCGGGGCAGGCCGGGTACTGGGGGCCCACCGCGGGTGGGCCTGTCCAGGGGGCTGCCACGGCGGGTCCCGCATACGATGCGCCCGAGGCGCAGCAGACTCGCCCCATGCCCAGCGTGCCCGACGTACCCGCGTATGGCGGAGACCAGGACGACGACCCGATGCCCGACTCCCCGCAGCCGGCCCCCGCGCCGAAGAAGACCGCGGGCCGCGACCTGAGCGCGGCCATAGGCGTCGGCGTGGGACTCGGCGTGGTGATCATCGCCTCGCTCTTCGTCGTCAAGGCCGTCTTCGTCGGTGTGGTCGCCGTCGCGGTGGTCGTCGGTCTGTGGGAGCTGACCAGCCGGCTGCAGGAGCGCAAGGGGATCAGGGCACCCCTGGTGCCGCTCGCGGTCGGCGGTGCGGCGATGGTGGTCGCGGGGTACGCGCGCGGCGCCGAGGGCGCCTGGGTCGCCATGGCGCTCACCGCGCTCGCGGTCCTGGTCTGGCGGATGACCCAGCCGCCGGACGGCTATCTGAAGGACGTCACGGCGGGGGTCTTCGCCGCGTTCTACGTCCCGTTCCTGGCGACGTTCGTGGCGATGATGCTCACCGCCGACGACGGCGCCTGGCGGGTGCTGACGTTCCTGCTCCTCACCGTGGTCAGCGACACCGGCGCCTACGCGGTCGGCTGGCGTTTCGGCAAGCACAAGCTCGCTCCGCGCATCAGCCCCGGCAAGACCCGCGAGGGCCTCATGGGCGCGGTGGCGTTCGCCATGGTCGCGGGCGCGCTGTGCATGCAGTTCCTCATCGACGACGGCGCCTGGTGGCAGGGCCTGATCCTGGGCTTCGCGGTGGCGGTCAGCGCCACGCTGGGCGACCTCGGCGAGTCCATGATCAAGCGCGACCTGGGCATCAAGGACATGGGCACCCTCCTCCCCGGCCACGGAGGAATCATGGACCGCCTGGACTCCCTCCTGCCGACGGCCCCGGTGGTGTGGCTGCTGCTGGTGGCGTTCGTGGGGTCCTGAACCCCGCCGCACGGTCCTCGGGCCCCGCTCTCCGTCATGGAGGGCGGGGTCCGTTCGTATCTGAGGCGGCGCCTCGTATCTGAGGCGGCGCCCGAGTCACGGTGACCCCCGCGAGCCCCGGTGCCAACACCGAGGTGCCCTGCGATCGGACGATCGTGCGGCAGCGGATCACGGCGTCCGGGCGGGTACGCATCGACGCCGATGCGGCTGAAGGCTCCACGGGTGTCATCGCCTGGCAGATCGACGTCCCGTGACCGGGTGCTGCCAGGTGGTCGACGCCCTCGGTGATGCGGCGCCTCTGGGGCACGAGCGCGCGGACCAGGCCACCCAAGTCGATCTGCGACACTGGTACCACCATGCCCAAGCCCGGAGAACTCACTTTCGTCGCCCCCCGCGGAGCCAAGAAGCCGCCGCGGCATCTCGCTGATCTTTCGCCTGCCGAGCGGAAGGACGCCGTCGCCGAGGCGGGGGAGAAGCCGTTTCGTGCCAAGCAGCTCTCGCAGCACTACTTCGCGCGGTACGCGCACGACCCCGAGCAGTGGACGGACATCCCGGCCGGCTCGCGGGAGAAGCTGCGGGAGGCGCTGTTCCCGGAGCTGATGTCGGTGGTCCGGCATCTGGCCACGGACCAGGGCACCACCCGTAAGACGCTGTGGCGGCTGTTCGACGGCACGCTGGTCGAGTCGGTGCTGATGCGGTACCCGGACCGGGTCACCATGTGCATCAGCAGCCAGGCCGGGTGCGGGATGAACTGCCCGTTCTGCGCGACCGGGCAGGCGGGGCTGGACCGGAACCTGTCCACCGCCGAGATCGTGCACCAGATCGTGGACGGCATGCGGGCGCTGAGGGACGGCGAGGTGCCCGGCGGGCCCGCGCGGCTCTCCAACATCGTCTTCATGGGCATGGGCGAGCCGCTCGCCAACTACAAGCGGGTCGTGGGGGCCATCCGGGCGCTCACCGACCCCGCCCCGGACGGCCTCGGGCTGTCCCAGCGCGGCATCACCGTCTCGACGGTCGGTCTCGTGCCCGCGATCCACCGTTTCGCCGACGAGGGCTTCAAGTGCCGTCTGGCGATCTCCCTGCACGCCCCCGACGACGAACTGCGCGACACCCTCGTCCCCGTGAACACGCGGTGGAAGGTGCGCGAGGTGCTGGACGCCGGGTTCGAGTACGCGGAGAAGTCCGGGCGCCGGCTGTCCATCGAGTACGCGCTGATCCGGGACATCAACGACCAGGCCTGGCGCGGCGACCGGCTCGGCCGGATGCTCAAGGGCCGGCCGGTGCACGTCAACCTCATCCCGCTCAACCCCACCCCCGGCTCCAAGTGGACCGCCTCCCGTCCCGAGGACGAGAAGGCGTTCGTGGAGGCCATCGCCTCGCACGGCGTGCCGGTGACCGTCCGCGACACCCGCGGTCAGGAGATCGACGGGGCGTGTGGTCAGCTCGCGGCCACCGAGCGGTAACCTGGGCCGGTCAGCACAACTTCATACGGTCATACATCTGCATATTCCGACAGGGGAGCGCCACAGCGCTGAGAGTGCGGCAACCAGGCCGCAGACCCTCTGAACCTCGCCCAGGTCATTCTGGGTAGGAAGTTCGGTCATCACTCAAGCTGTTGTGCCCTGCCCGGCCTCCCGCGCGGAGACCGGGCAGGGCCGCGTCTCTTCCTGGCCCACCCCAGGAGGACCATCAGTGCACACCAAGACCTTCGTGGCCGCGGCGGCGGGCCTCGGCCTGCTCACGCTCTCCGCGTGCGGGTCGACCGGCACCGAGGGGGCCGCGGACACCAAGACCGTGACCCTCGTCAGCCACGACTCGTGGGCCGCGTCCAAGAACGTGATCGCGGACTTCGAGAAGCGTTCCGGCTACAAGGTGCGCGTCCTGAAGGACGGCGACGCCGGCCAGGCCGTCAACAAGGCGGTCCTCACCAAGGACAACCCGCAGGGAGACGTCTTCTTCGGCGTCGACAACACCCTGCTCTCCCGCGCCCTCGACAACGGCCTCTTCCAGCCGTACGCGGCCAAGGGCCTCGACCAGGCCGACCCCGCCTTCCAGCTCGACCGCGCCAAGCACCGGGTCACGCCGGTCGACCACGGCGACGTCTGCGTCAACTACGACAAGGCGTACTTCACCGAGCACAAGCTGAAGCCGCCGCACACCTTCGCCGACCTCGCCGACCCGAAGTACAGGAACCTCCTGGTCACCGAGAACGCCGCCACCTCCTCGCCCGGCCTGGGCTTCCTGCTCGGCAGTGCCGCGCGGTACGGCGACAAGGGCTGGGAGGCGTACTGGAAGAGGCTCAAGGCCAACGGCGTCAAGGTCGTCGACGGCTGGGAGCAGGCGTACTACCAGGAGTTCTCCGGCTCCTCCGAGGGCAGGAAGGCGGGCGGTGACCGGCCGCTGGTCGTCTCGTACGCCTCCTCGCCGCCCGCCGAGGTGATCTACGCCAAGAAGAAGCCGGCGACCGCCCCCACCGGCGTCGCCCAGGGCACCTGCTTCCGGCAGGTCGAGTTCGCCGGGCTGCTGAAGAACGCGAAGAACGCCGAGGGCGGCAAGGCGTTCATCGACTTCCTGCTCACCAGGGAGTTCCAGCAGGACATGCCGATGAACATGTTCGTGTACCCGGTGATCAAGGACGCCGAGGTCCCCGCCGAGTTCACCGAGTACGGGCCCGCCGCCGAGGACCCGGCCGTCATGGCGCCCGGCAGGATCGCCGCCAACCGCGACCAGTGGGTCAGCTCGTGGACGTCGCTCGTACTGAAGTAGCCGGGGCGGCCGGACGGCGTGGCCGCCGGAGCGCGGCGCGGCTGGGGCTCATGGCCCTGCCCGCCGCGTTCTTCGCCCTGTTCTTCGCCTGGCCCGTCGCCGCGATCACGGCGCGCGGGCTCAAGACGGACGGCACCTGGCACCTCGGGCGGTTCGCCGAGGTGCTGGGCCGCTCCGACATCCGGCACGTGCTGTGGTTCACCACCTGGCAGGCGGTCGCCTCCACCGCGCTCACCCTGCTGATCGCGCTGCCCGCCGCCTACGTCTTCGCCCGGCTGGAGTTCCCCGGCAAACAGGTGCTGCGGGCCGTGGTCACCGTGCCGTTCGTCCTGCCCACGGTGGTCGTCGGCACCGCGTTCCTCGCCCTGGTCGGCCACGGCGGACTGCTGGACGAGCTGTGGGGCCTGCGCCTGGACACCACGGTGTGGGCGATCCTGCTGGCGCACGTCTTCTTCAACTACGCCGTCGTCGTCCGTACCGTCGGCGGGCTCTGGGGGCAGCTCGACCCCCGGCAGGAGGAGGCCGCCCGGATGCTCGGCGCGTCCCCGCTGCGCGCCTGGCGGCAGGTCACCCTGCCCGCGCTGGCGCCCGCCGTGGCCGCCGCCGCGCTGATGGTGTTCCTGTTCACCTTCACCTCCTTCGGCGTGGTCCAGATCCTCGGCGGACCCACCTTCTCCACCCTGGAGGTGGAGATCTACCGCCAGACCTCCGAGGTCTTCGACCTCACCACGGCCGCCGTCCTCACCCTGGTGCAGTTCGCCGCGGTCGGCGCGATCCTCGCCGTGCACGCCTGGACCGTGCGCCGGCGCGAGACCGCGCTGCGCCTGGTCGACGCCTCGGTCACCGCGCGCCGTCCGCGCGGCGCCGGACAGCGGGCGCTGCTCGGCGGGGTGCTCGCCACCGTCGCGGTGCTGCTGGTGCTGCCGCTCGCCGTGCTGGTGCGCCGCTCGCTGGACGCCCCGGACCTCGGCTACTACCGGGCGCTCACCGACGCCGACGGCGGTACGTTCCTGGTGGCGCCGCTGCACGCGGTGTGGACCTCGCTGGAGTACGCGGCCGCCGCCACCGGCATCGCGCTGGCCGTCGGCGGGCTCGCCGCCGCCGCGCTGGCCCGCCGGGACGCGGGACGGCTGGTGCGCGGGTTCGACGCGCTCCTGATGCTGCCGCTCGGCGTCTCCGCCGTGACCGTCGGCTTCGGGTTCCTGATCGCGCTGGACGAACCGCCGCTGGACCTGCGCCAGTCCTGGCTGCTGGTCCCGCTCGCCCAGGCGCTGGTCGGCGCACCCTTCGTCGTCCGGACCATGCTGCCGGTGCTGCGGGCGGTGGACACCCGGCTCAGGGAGGCGGCCGCCGTGCTCGGGGCCTCGCCCTGGCGGGTGTGGCGGGAGGTCGATCTTCCGTTGGTGCGGCGGGCGTTGCTGGTCGCCGCCGGGTTCGCGTTCGCCGTGTCGCTCGGCGAGTTCGGGGCCACCGTGTTCATCGCCCGCCCCGACGACCCGACGCTCCCGGTGGCGGTGGCCCGGCTGCTGAGCCGGCCGGGAGAGCTGAACTACGGCCAGGCGATGGCCCTTTCCACGATTCTGATGGTGGTCTGCGCGGCCGCGCTGCTCCTGCTGGAGCGGCTGCGCACCGACCGGACGGGGGAGTTCTGATGCTGCTGCGCCTTACGGAGGCGACGGTCCGTCTCGGCGGGCGGCCCGTGCTGGACGCGGTCGACCTCGATGTCGCCGAGCACGAGGTGGTGTGCGTGCTCGGGCCGAGCGGGAGCGGCAAGTCGACCCTGCTGCGCGGCGTGGCCGGGCTGCAGCCGCTGGACTCGGGCCGGGTGTCGCTCGACGGCCGCGACCAGCGGGGCGTGGCCGCGCACCGGCGCGGGGTCGGGCTGATGTTCCAGGACCATCAGCTCTTCCCGCAGCGGGACGTCGGCGAGAACGTCGCCTTCGGACCCCGCATGCACGGCATGCCCAAGCGGCAACGGGACGCGGAGGTAGCGGAGTTGCTGGAGCTGGTCGGCCTGCCCGGCTCGGCCCGGCGGGCGGTGGCCGGCCTTTCGGGCGGCGAGCAGCAGCGGGTGGCCCTCGCGCGGGCGCTCGCGCCCAGGCCGAGGCTGCTGATGCTGGACGAGCCGCTGGGACAGCTCGACCGCTCGCTGCGGGAGCGGCTGGTGGTCGAACTCCGGGAGCTGTTCGGCCGGTTGGGCACCACGGTGCTCGCCGTCACCCACGACCAGGGCGAGGCGTTCGCGCTGGCCGACCGGGTCGTGGTGATGCGGGACGGCCGGATCGCCCAGTCGGGCACCCCGGTTCAGGTGTGGAGCAGGCCGGCCGACGCGTTCGTGGCGCGCTTCCTGGGCTTCGAGAACGTGGTCCCGGCGGGCGTGACCGGGACGGCGGCGGACACCCCCTGGGGCAAGCTGCCGGTGCCCGAGGGCTCGCCGCAGGGCACCGGGGAACTGCTGGTCCGGCCCACCGGGGTGCGGCTCGTGGCCGCCGGTGAGGGCCTGCCGTGCACGGTGGGCGCGCGCACCTTCCGGGGCACCCATGTGGCGCTCCGGCTCCGGCCCCGCGACGGCGGCCCGCATCTGGAGGCGGCCTGCCCGCTGCGCGAGGCGCCGGAGGCCGGCGCCGAGGTGGGGGTGGAGTTCGACGCCGCGGAGATCGTCGTCCTCGGCTGACACCGCGCGCGTACGACGGCGGCCCGCCCCCGTGCGAGACGGGGACGGGCCGCTGTCGTGCCGGTGGGCGGGGGCGTCAGCTGCCGCTCTTCGCGCCACGGCGGCGCATGCCGAAGTACACCGCGCCGCCGCCGACGACGACGAGGGCACCGGCGACACCGGCGATCAGGCCGGTGTTGGAGTTGGCACCGGTCTCGGCGAGGTTGGAGTCACCGATCGCCGCGGAGGGCGCGTTGCTCGGGGCCTCGGAGGCGGGCGCGGCGGCGCTGCTCTCGGACGCCGAGGCGGACGGGGCGGCGCTCTCCCCGGCCGGCTCGGTCACCGACGGGGACGGCTTGGCGGACTCGGAGGCGGGCGTGCTCGGGGTGGTGGGCGCCTCCTTCTTGCACGCGGTGGCCGGGGTGGTCAGGTTGGGCGTGATGTCCTTGTTGTTGATGAAGCGGGGGACGTTGACGCTGACGCGGTAGACCGCGCCGGGCTTCCAGTCCTCGTCGAAGGTGATCGTGGCGCCCTCACGGGAGCCGGTGACCACCTGCTCGCCGATCTTCTTCTCGTCGGCGCCGTTGTTCTCCAGGAAGACCGTGACGGTGGCCTTCTGGCCGGAGGGGTCGACGTCCTTGACGACGATCTGGCCCTTGTCGCCCGTGCACGTGGCCTCGGCCGAGAACTCGCTGATGTTGCACGCGAGAGCCTGGCCGGAGACACCCAGGACCAGAGCGGCCGACGCGGAGGCGAGACCCAGGATGCGCACGGAGCGGCGCGCGTTACGGCGGGATATGGACAAGTCATGTCCTTTGCTGAGTGCAGAACTGCGGGGGGCTGATGAGGAGTTGGAGCGGCGGAGGGAAGCCGGCCCCAGCACTCCCACGAGACACACAGGTTTATAAGCGCGTCATAAGCATGTCAATGCGTAGGCCGTCAACAGGTATTGACTTTGCCTTCTTATTACTTGCTGAGACGTTTCAGCGCGTCAGAAGCCATCTCGATCCGGCCAACCAGGGCGATACGGGACTCCATCGGCCGTTCCCGTGCCAACGCCCGCAGCAGCGGCCAGGTGGGGAGCTTCTCCGTCCAGTGCTCCTCGTCCACCAGCACCATGGGCGTCGGATTCCCGCGCGAGCCGTAGTAGTTGGGGGTGGCGTTGTCGAAGATCTCCTGCACGGTCCCGGCCGCGCCCGGCAGGAAGACCACCCCGGCGTTGGAGCGGGCCAGCAGGCCGTCCTCCCGCGTCGCGTTGGCGAAGTACTTGCCCACGTGCGAGGCGAACGCGTTGGGCGGCTCGTGGCCGTAGAACCAGGTCGGGATGCCCACCGACTCCCCGCCGTCCGGCCAGCGTTCGCGCACCTCGAAGGCGGCACTCGCCCAGTCCGTCACGGACGGGGTGAACGAGGGCGCCTTGGCCAGGATGCCGAGCGCCTCGCCCAGCATCCCGTCCTCGAACGGCGCCGCGTACGCGCCGAGGTTCGCCGCCTCCATCGCGCCGGGACCGCCCCCGGTCGCCACCATGTGCCCGGAGCGGGCCAGTTCGCGCCCGAGCCGGGCCGCGCCCGCGTACGCCTCGGTGCCGCGCTCCATCGCGTGGCCGCCCATCACGCCCACCACCCGGGCGCCGTCCAGGAGTTCGTCCAGGGCGTCGGAGACGGAGTCGTCGTGCACCGCGCGCAGCATGGAGGCGAGGATGTCGCCGTCGGACCTGGTCCGCCGGAACCACTCGTACGCCCGCGCGTCCGGCGTCGCCTCGTACCCGTCCGCCAGCGAGGCGAACAACTCGTCCGGGGTGTAGGTGAGTCCGCGGTACGGATCGAAGGGCAGACCCGGCACCGGCGGGAACACCAGGGCGCCGGCGGCGGTGACGTGCGCGGCCGCGCCGGGGTCCATCGGGCACCCCAGGAAGACGGCGCCCGCGGTGTCCAGCGTGAGCAGGTCGTCCGTACGGCCGGTCAGGTCGACGGCCTGCACCCGGAACCGGGCGAGCGTCCCGTGCGCGGTGACGACGGCGTCGAACTCCGCCAGCGACTCGATCTCGTGGTCCGGGGCGACCTCGTGCGGCCTGGGTATCGGAGACATCCGCACATGCTAGGGGGTGTCTTCACCCTTCGGCGGAGTACCGGACCCGCAGGCGGCTGAAGGCGGTCGGGGACGGCCGGTGGGGGAGGAACGCCTTGATCCGCTCGGCGCACTCGTGCGGGCTCGCCGTACCGGTGTCGCACTCCAGGTCGTAGTCGCCGTGGCGGTGCACCAGGTCGTACTGCTGGGCGGCGAGGCCCGGTTCGCGGTCGCCGCGCGCCCGCTCGCGCCGCTCCAGCTCGGCCCGCGGGCAGTGGACGCCGACGAAGAGGACGTCCTCGGGCCGCAGCACGGTCAGGCAGTCCGCGAGCCGCCACGGCTCGCTGAGCACGTGGTCCACCACCAGGTCGTTGCCCACCTCGGCCATCGCCGCGACCGAGCGGTGGAAGCCGAGACGGGTCCGGCGCAGCGCGGCGTCGAACTCCCGCGGGGCCAGCTCCCGCCGCGTGCGCATCGAGTTGAAGTCGTCCACGGACAGGTGGAAGAAGACGCCGTCGTCCAGGATGTCGAGCAGCTCGCGCGCGATGCTCGACTTCCCGGAACTCGACGTGCCGTTGAGGAAGATGATCCGGCCCGGTGTCATACCGGAAGGATCACCCCTGGATAGCGGCGGGGTCCATCCACATGACCTCCCAGGTGTGGCCGTCGAGGTCGTCGAAGGCGCGGCCGTACATGGAGCCGTGGTCCTGCGTCTCGCCGTGCGAGGTGCCACCCGCCGCGACGGCCTTCTCCACCAGCTCGTCCACCTTCTCGCGGCTCTCGGCGCTCAGGCAGAGCAGGGTCTCGCTGGAGGTGCGGGAGTCCACGATCTTCTTCCCCGTGAAGCGGCCGTAGTGCTCGGGCGTGAGGAACATCGCCACGATCGTGTCGCTGATCACCACGCTGACGCATTCGTCCGCGCTGAACTGCTCGTTGATGCCGTACCCCAGGTCGCTGTAGAACTTCCGGGTGGCGGGCACGTCGGCGGTGACCAGGTTCACGAAGATCATCTGCTGGTACATGGGTTCTCCCCTGCGATAAGTGCGCGAGCCGCGCCGAAGTGTGCGAGCCGCGTTCACCGGTACAGACGGCGGGCCGCCGGAAAACTCATCGGCGGCCCGCGAAAACCTTCCGCTCACTTCGCCGGCGGCAGCACCGACAGGTAGGCGATCAGCAGGGTGAGCGGCACGAACAGGGCGATCAGGGCACCGGCCCGCAGCGCCGCCGACCCGCGCAGCATCGTGGCCGGGGCGCCGAGCCGGAGCAGCGCGGCCGTGGTGCCGGCGCGGGACTGGCGGGCCTCCACGGCGGCCGTCAGCAGCGTCGCCAGCGTGCAACCGCCCACCACCGCCGTGGCCACCGTGGACAGCGGCCCGAAGGCGGCGGCCGGCCGGTCGTACATCGCGGTCGTCGCGAGCGCGGCCGACGTCACCGCGCAGACCACGCCGAGCGGGCGTCCGATGCGGGTGGCCTCGGACATCAGCACCCGCCCCGCCAGCAGCCGCAGCGCGCCCGGCTGCGCCGACTGCAGCACCCGCCCGCACAGGTGGGTCAGGCCGGGCGCTGCCAGCACCAGCCCGAGCGCGGTGAGCAGCCAGCCGCCCAGCACCGCGGCGCCCTCCACGGGCAGCGCGAGCACGGACGCCGGGGCCGCCCGGTTCGCGTACGCCTGCACGGCGAGACCGGCCGCCAGGGCGGCGACCCCCCACGGGAAGCCCGCCGGGGCCTCGCGGGGCGGCGGCGCGACGGTCAGCACGTCCGACCAGCCCGCCTCCTCGGCGGCGACCTCCGCGGGCGCCTCCTCCGGGGTCTCGGCCGCGCGGGTGACGGTGTGCCGGCGGGCGCCGAAGGACATCGGGGAACGGCGCTTCGCGGCCGGCCGGCGCGGGTCCCTGGGACGCAGGCCCAGCGCGACCGCCGCGGACGCGACGGCCGGCAGCAGCGCCAGCAGGGTCAGCGCGGCCGCGACCGGGAGACGCCGGTCCGCGGCGAGGAACTGCGCGCCCTTCCCGTCGAACGGCATGCCCGTCAGGTCGCCCCGCAGATGCAGGAAGAACAGCAGCGCGACCAGCGAGCCAAGTGTGCAGGAGAGCAGGGTGGTCAGCGCGGAGACCGCCATCAGACGGCCGGGCCCGAGCCCCACCGCCGACAGCCCCGGCCGGGGCCGGGTGCCCGGGTCGGTACGGGCCACCGCCCGCGCCAGGTACACCGTCGCGGCGAGCGGCACCACGCACCAGGCCAGGCGCAGCGCCGCCGCGCCCGGGGTGCCGGGGTGGTCCAGCGCGTAGCCGAGGGAGCCGAGCAGCAGGAACCCGGTGCCCGCCGAGGCGGCCGCGACCAGCAGGCGGCGCAACTGGACGGCGGGCCGGGCCGCGCGGGTCAGACGGAGAGCGAGCACGCCGCCCGGCCTTCCGTGTCCGGGCTGTCGGGCAGGTGCACGGTCTTCACGCGCCGCCCGTCCAGCAGCGAGACCGTGCGGTCGGCCAGGGCCGTGGTCTCCGGGTCGTGGGTGGCGAGGACGACCGTGATGCCGTGCGAGCGGGCCGCTGTGGTGAGCGTGCGCAGCACGTGCCCGCGGTCGGCGCGGTGCAGCGGCGCGGTCGGCTCGTCGGCGAACAGCACCGTGGGCCCCGGGGCCAGCGCGCGGGCGATGGCGACGCGCTGGCGCTCGGCCTGGAGCAGTTCGTGCGGGCGCTTCCTGGACTTGTCGCCGACGTCCAGCCGCTCCAGCCACTCCATCGCGGCCACCTTGGCGCGGCGGCGGCCGGTGCCGCGCAGCATCAGCGGGAGCGCGGCGTTCTCCCAGACGTTCAGCTCCGGGACGAGCGCCGGGGCCGGGTCGATCCAGCCGAACCGGTCGCGGCGCAGCCTCTCGCGGGCCATCGGGCCCAGGGTGTGCACCGGGGAGCTGTTGAACCACACCTCGCCCTCGTCCACCCTGACCTGCCCGGACAGGCAGCGCAGCAGGGTGGTCTTGCCGCTGCCGCGCGGGCCGCCGACCGCGAGGATCTCGCTCTCCCGCACGCCGAGCGAGACGCCGGCGACGCCGGGGGAGCCGTCGGGATACCTGTAGTGCAGGGAGCGTGCCCAGAGCACGTCGTTGTCCGGCGGAGCCTCCATGGCGTACACCTCGGTTCTGATCCGTTTTTCCCGTGTCCGTGTCCCCTGTTCGGGGGAACGAAGACCGGGCCGATCGGTCACTGGCACGCTAGGCAGCGGTCGGCGGGAGGGCGGGACAGCACGCGGCCCCGGGCCGCCGTTCTCACTCGAACGGGCGGCGCCGGGGCCGGTCCGGGGCTCGCCCCGGGGTGTGCTCAGAGCTTCTGCCACGCCTCCGTCAGGGTCGCGCGCAGGATCTGCTCGATCTCGTCGAACGTCTCCTGGTTGGCGATCAGCGGCGGGGCGAGCTGGACCACCGGGTCGCCCCGGTCGTCCGCGCGGCAGTACAGGCCGTTGTCGAACAGGGCCTTGGAGAGGAAGCCGTACAGGACGCGCTCGATCTCGTCGGCGTCGAAGGACTCCTTGGTGTTCTTGTCCTTGACCAGCTCGATGCCGTAGAAGAAGCCGTTGCCGCGGACGTCGCCGACGATCGGCAGGTCGTGCAGCTTCTGGAGGGTGCGCAGGAAGGCGCCCTCGTTGTCCAGGACGTGCTGGTTCAGGCCCTCGCGCTCGAACAGGTCGAGGTTGGCGAGGCCGACCGCGGCGGAGACCGGGTGGCCGCCGAAGGTGTAGCCGTGCAGGAAGACGTTGTCGCCGCGGTAGAAGGGCTCGGCGATCCGGTCGGAGACGATGGTCGCGCCGATCGGGGAGTAGCCCGAGGTCATGCCCTTGGCGCAGGTGATGATGTCCGGGACGTAGCCGAACTTGTCGCAGGCGAACATCGTGCCGAGGCGGCCGAAGGCGCAGATGACCTCGTCGGAGACGAGCAGCACGTCGTACTGGTCGCAGATCTCGCGCACCCGCTGGAAGTAGCCGGGCGGGGGCGGGAAGCAGCCGCCGGCGTTCTGCACCGGCTCGACGAAGACCGCGGCGACCGTGTCCGGGCCCTCGAAGAGGATCTGCTGCTCGATCTGGTCGGCGGCCCAGCGGCCGAACGCCTCCGGGTCGTCGCCGTGGACCGGGGCGCGGTAGATGTTGGTGTTCGCCACCTTGTGCGCGCCCGGCACGAGCGGCTCGAAGGGGGCCTTCAGCGCGGGCAGGCCGGTGATGGACAGCGCGCCCTGCGGGGTGCCGTGGTAGGCCAGCGAGCGGGATATGACCTTGTGCTTGGTGGGCTTGCCGACCAGCTTGAAGTACTGCTTGGCCAGCTTCCACGCGGTCTCCACGGCCTCGCCGCCGCCGGTGGTGAAGAAGACCTTGTTGAGGTCGCCGGGAGCGTAGCCGGCCAGCCGCTCGGCCAGCTCGATCGCCTTGGGGTGGGCGTAGGACCACACCGGGAAGAAGGCCAGCTCCTGGGCCTGCTTCAGGGCGGTCTCCGCCAGTTCCACCCGGCCGTGCCCGGCCTGGACGACGAACAGGCCCGCGAGGCCGTCGAGGTAGCGCTTGCCCTTGTCGTCGAAGACGTGGGTGCCCTCGCCCCGGACGATGGTCGGCACGGGCGAGTTCTCGTACGAGGCCATGCGGGTGAAGTGCATCCACAGGTGGTCGTACGCGGTGCGGCTGAGGTCCTTCTGCGTCACGGTTATCGGGTTCCCCACATGTAGGTCTGCTTCTTGAGCTTGAGATAGACGAAGCTCTCGGTGGAGCGGACGCCGGGCAGGGCCCGGATGCGCCGGTTGATCACGTCCAGCAGGTGGTCGTCGTCCTCGCAGACGATCTCGGCGAGGACGTCGAAGGAGCCCGCGGTCATGACCACGTACTCCACTTCCGACATGGCGCTCAGCGCGTCCGCGACCGTCTCCACGTCGCCCTCGACATGGACTCCGACCATCGCCTGCCGGCGGAAGCCCACGGTGAGCGGGTCCGTGACGGCGACGATCTGCATCACGCCCTGGTCGAGCAGCTTCTGCACGCGCTGGCGCACGGCCGCCTCGGAGAGGCCGACGGCCTTGCCGATCGCGGCGTAGGGCCTGCGGCCGTCCTCCTGGAGCTGCTCGATGATGGCGAGGGAGACGGCGTCCAACTGGGGGGTTCCGCTCCTGGACTCGCGGGCGGAGTCCCTGTGTTCTGTGCTTCGGCTGGCCACGTCCTCACTGTGCACGACACCTCGACAGTTTCGCAAGGCTCGATCGATGAAATTCGTTGTTTACGAGCCCGCAGTGTGCGGATTTCGCAGGACCGATGGTGGTGGGGGTGTTGAAAACGCGGGTGTCCCGACTAGGGTTGGCTTGTCTCAGCCTCCGGACAGCCGCGCTGTCTCCCGGAGGCCGGGACAGCTCGAACCCTCGAACCAGATCAGGAGGCCGGCAGTGAGCACCGAGCCGCGTGGGCTGCGCAAACTCCGGAACTATGTCGCCGGTGAGTTCCGGGACGCCGCCGACGGACGCACCACCGAGGTGGTCAACCCCGCCACCGGTGAGGTGTACGCGACCGCGCCGCTGTCCGGGCAGGCGGACGTGGACGCCGCCATGGACGCGGCCGCCAAGGCGTTCCCCGCCTGGCGCGACACCACCCCCGCCGAGCGGCAGAAGGCCCTGCTGAAGATCGCCGACGCGTTCGAGGAGCGGGCCGAGGAACTCATCGCGGCCGAGGTGGAGAACACGGGCAAGCCCGTCGGGCTCACCCGCTCCGAGGAGATCCCGCCGATGGTCGACCAGATCCGCTTCTTCGCGGGCGCGGCCCGGATGCTCGAAGGCCGCTCGGCCGGCGAGTACATGGACGGCCTGACCTCGATCATCCGCCGCGAGCCGATCGGCGTCTGCGCGCAGGTCGCGCCGTGGAACTACCCGATGATGATGGCCGTGTGGAAGTTCGCCCCGGCGCTGGCCGCGGGCAACACGGTCGTCCTCAAGCCCTCGGACACCACGCCCGCCTCCACGGTCCTCATCGCCGACATCATCGGCTCGGTCCTGCCCGAGGGCGTCTTCAACGTCATCTGCGGCGACCGCGACACCGGCCGCATGATGGTCGAGCACCCCACCCCCGCCATGGCCTCCATCACCGGCTCGGTGCGCGCGGGCATGTCGGTCGCCGAGTCGGCGTCCAAGGACCTCAAGCGGGTCCACCTGGAGCTGGGCGGCAAGGCGCCGGTCGTCGTCTTCGAGGACACCGACATCCCCAAGGCCGTCGAGGACATCTCGGTCGCGGGCTTCTTCAACGCCGGCCAGGACTGCACCGCCGCCACGCGCGTCCTCGTCCAGGAGTCCATCCACGACGAGTTCGTCGCCGCGCTCGCCAAGGCCGCCTCCGAGACGAAGACCGGGCAGCCGGACGACGAGGACGTGCTCTACGGCCCGCTGAACAACCCCAGCCAGCTCAAGCAGGTCGCCGGCTTCATCGAGCGGCTCCCCGCGCACGCCAAGGTCGAGTCGGGCGGCCACCAGGTCGGCGACAAGGGCTACTTCTACGCCCCGACCGTCGTCTCCGGCCTCAAGCAGGACGACGAGATCGTCCAGAACGAGGTGTTCGGACCGGTCATCACCGTCCAGTCCTTCACCGACGAGGACCAGGCCGTCGAGTGGGCCAACGGCGTCGACTACGCGCTCGCCTCCTCGGTGTGGACCAAGGACCACGGTCGCGCGATGCGGATGTCCAAGAAGCTGGACTTCGGCTGCGTGTGGATCAACACCCACATCCCGCTGGTCGCGGAGATGCCGCACGGCGGCTTCAAGAAGTCCGGCTACGGCAAGGACCTGTCGGCGTACGGGTTCGACGACTACACGCGGATCAAGCACGTGATGACCTCGCTGGACTCCTGACCAGCCCCGATTGTCCGTCCGGCGGGCGGGGCGGCACACTTTCGGAGTGCTTCACACCTCTGTTCGTGGCTCCGCCCCCTCCCGCCGGACCGTCCTGCGGGCCCTCGGGGGCACCGCCGCGCTCGGCGCGCTCGCCGGGTGCGGGGTGCCCTCGGCGTACGTACGCCCCGGCGACCGGTCCACCCCCGACCGGTCCGCCACCGACCACCGCCTGGCCTGGTCGAACTGGCCGCTGTACATCGACACCGATGACGACGACCCGAACCGGCGGCCGACACTGGACGCCTTCGAGAAGCGCACCGGGATCTCCGTCTCCTATGCCGAGGAGATCAACGACAACGACGAGTTCTTCGGCAAGATCAGCCCGGCCCTGATGAACCACCGGCCCACGGGCCGGGACCTCATCGTCATCAGCGACTGGATGTGCGCGCGGTACGTCCGCCTCGGCTGGGTCCAGCGGATGGACCGCGCCGGGCAGCCGAACGTCGCGAAGTACCTGGACCCGCTGCTGCGCCGCCCCGCCTTCGACCCGGGCCGCATGTTCACCGTCCCCTGGCAGTCCGGCATCACCGGCATCGCCTACGACCGCCGCCGCCTCGGCCGTGAGATCCGGAACGTGCGGGACCTCTGGGCAGGCGACCTCAAGGGCCGGGTGACGCTGCTGTCCGGGATGGACGAGGCGTACGCGCTGCTCATGCAGGGCAACGGCGTGGACATCACCCGCTGGACGCCGGACGACTTCCACACCATGTGCGACGAGGTGGAACGCCAGGTCCGCCGCGGCCAGATCCGCCGCTTCACCGGCAACGACTACACCAAGGACCTGGTCAGCGGCGACGTCCTCGCCTGCCAGGCGTACTCCGGCGACGTCATCCAGCTCCAGGCCGACAACCCGCACATCCGCTTCGTCGTCCCCGAGGAGGGCGCCGAACTCTGGTCGGACTCCCTGATGATCCCCGACCTGGCCACCCACAAGGCCAACGCCGAGCGCCTGATCGACTACTACTACACCCCGTCGGTCGCCGCGGAACTCGCCACCTGGGTCAACTACGTCTGCCCGGTCCCGGCCGCCCAGCACATCCTGGCCGACAGCACCGACGAGGACACCGCCGCCCTGGCCGCCAACCCCCTGATCTTCCCCACCCCCACGATGCGCCGCCGCCTGGCGATAGCCCGCGACATGAGGCCGACGGAACGGGCGGAGTTCTCGCGGCGGTGGAACGCGATCGTGGGGTTGTAGGGGCGTGGCACCGGAGGGGCAGGGGCAAAGCCCCCTTTCCGCTGCGGGTCCCGTGGCACGATCTCAGGATGAGGGACTTGTCCGGTGAGGCGCCGCGTCTGCGGGAGCTGAGGTTGTTGCGGCGGGTGCGGGACCGGATCGACCGGGAGTACGCGCTGCCGCTGGACGTGGAGGCGCTGGCCCGGGGGGTGAGCATGTCGGCGGGGCATCTGAGCCGGCAGTTCCGGGCGGCGTACGGGGAGTCGCCGTACAGCTATCTCATGACGCGGCGCATCGAGCGGGCGATGGCGTTGCTGCGGCGCGGGGACCTGAGCGTGACCGAGGTGTGCTTCGAGGTGGGGTGCTCGTCGCTGGGGACGTTCAGCACGCGGTTCAGCGAGCTGGTCGGGATGCCGCCGAGCGTGTACCGGACCGAGGCCGCGCGGGCGACGGAAGGGCTGCCGACCTGCGTGGTCAAGGTGGTCACCAGACCGGTCAGGAATCGAGAAGCGCGGTTTCCGGGCCACGGCTAGCGTGACGGCCATGGACATCAGCATTCACGCCAGCTTCCTCCCGCAGGACGACCCCGAGGCCGCCCTCGCCTTCTACCGCGACACCCTCGGCTTCGAGCTGCGCAACGACGTGGGCCACGACAAGATGCGCTGGCTCACCGTCGGCCCGAAGGGCCAGCCGGACACGAACATCGTGCTGAGCCCGCCCGCCCTGGACCCCGGCATCACCGACGACGAGCGCCGCGTCGTCGCCGAGATGATGGCCAAGGGCACGTACGCCAGCATCGTGCTCGCCACCCCCGACCTGGACGGCACCTTCGACCGGCTGGTGGCCGCCGACGCCGACATCGTGCAGGAGCCGGCCGACCAGCCGTACGGCATCCGGGACTGTGCCGTGCGGGACCCCGCGGGCAACATGCTCCGCATCCAGGAACACCGCTGAGCCGACCCGGCGTACGACAAGAAGCCAGTACGTGAAGATGGAGACGGTATGACCAAGGGCACGGACGCGCACGCCGCCGACAGCCACGAGATGATCCGCGTCCACGGCGCGCGGGTGAACAACCTCAAGGACGTCAGCGTCGAGATCCCCAAGCGCCGGCTGACGGTGTTCACGGGTGTCTCCGGCTCCGGCAAGAGTTCGCTGGTGTTCGGCACCATCGCCGCCGAGTCGCAGCGGCTGATCAACGAGACGTACAGCGCGTTCGTGCAGGGCTTCATGCCGACGCTCGCCCGGCCCGAGGTGGACATCCTCGACGGGCTGACCACCGCGATCATCGTGGATCAGCAGCGGCTGGGCGCCGACCCCCGCTCCACCGTCGGCACCGTCACCGACACCAACGCCATGCTGCGCATCCTGTTCAGCCGCCTCGCCGCCCCGCACATCGGCCCGCCCAGCGCGTACGCCTTCAACGTCGCCTCCGTGCAGGCCAGCGGCGCGATCAAGGTGGACAAGGGGGCGCGCAAGGCGGAGAAGGTGACCTTCAGCCGCACCGGCGGCATGTGTCCGCGCTGCGAGGGCCGGGGCGCGGTCACCGACATCGACCTCACCCAGCTCTACGACGACACCAAGTCGCTGCGCGAGGGCGCGCTGACCATCCCCGGTTACAGCGTGGACGGCTGGTACGGCCGTATCTACACCGGCTGCGGCTTCTTCGACCCGGACAAGCCGATCGCCAGGTTCACCAAGCGCGAGCTGCACGACCTGCTCCACAAGGAGCCCACCAAGATCAAGGTCGAGGGCATCAACCTCACCTACGAGGGCCTGATCCCGAAGATCCAGAAGTCGTTCCTCGCCAAGGACGTCGACGCGCTCCAGTCGCATGTGCGCGCCTTCGTGGAGCGGGCCGTCACCTTCACCGTCTGCCCCGACTGTGAGGGCACCCGGCTGAACGAGGGCGCCCGTACGTCGACCATCGGCGGCGTGAGCATCGCGGACGCCTGCGCGATGCAGATCACCGACCTCGCCGCGTGGGTACGCGGTCTCGACGACCCCTCCGTGGCCCCGCTGCTGACCGCGCTGGGCCACAGCCTCGACTCGTTCGTGGAGATCGGCCTCGGCTACCTCTCCCTCGACCGCCCCTCGGGCACGCTGTCCGGCGGCGAGGCGCAGCGGGTGAAGATGATCCGGCACCTCGGTTCCTCGCTCACCGACGTCACGTACGTCTTCGACGAGCCCACCACCGGCCTGCACCCGCACGACATCCAGCGGATGAACGGCCTGCTGCTGCGGCTGCGCGACAAGGGCAACACCGTGCTGGTCGTGGAGCACAAGCCGGAGACCATCGCCATCGCCGACCACGTGGTCGACCTCGGTCCCGGCGCCGGTACGGGCGGCGGCGCCGTCTGCTTCGAGGGCACGGTGGAAGGGCTGCGGGCCTCGGACACCGTCACCGGGCGCCATCTCGACGACCGGGCCGCGCTGAAGGAGAGTGTCCGCGAGGCCACCGGCGCGCTGGAGATCCGGGGCGCGGACGCCAACAACCTGCGCGGGGTCGACGTGGACATCCCGCTCGGGGTGCTGGTCGCCGTCACCGGGGTCGCCGGGTCCGGCAAGAGCTCGCTGGTGCACGGATCGGTGCCCGCGGGGGAGGGGGTCATCTCCGTCGACCAGGGCGCGATCCGGGGGTCGCGGCGGAGCAACCCGGCCACCTACACCGGGCTGTTGGACCCGATCCGCAAGGCGTTCGCCAAGGCCAACGGGGTCAAGCCCGCGCTGTTCAGCGCCAACTCCGAGGGCGCCTGCCCGACGTGCAACGGCGTCGGCGTCGTCTACACCGACCTCGCCATGATGGCGGGCGTCGCCACGACCTGCGAGGAGTGCGAGGGGCGGCGCTTCCAGTCGGCGGTGCTGGGGTACCGGCTCGGCGGCCGCGACATCAGCGAGGTGCTGGCCATGCCGGTCAGTGAGGCGGAAGCCTTCTTCGCGGAGGGCGAGGCCCGCATCCCGGCCGCGCACCGCATCCTGACCCGGCTGTCCGACGTGGGCCTCGGCTACCTCACCCTCGGCCAGCCGCTGACCACCCTCTCCGGCGGCGAACGCCAGCGGCTCAAGCTCGCCACGCACATGGCGGAGAAGGGCGGTGTGTACGTACTCGACGAGCCGACTGCCGGCCTGCACCTCGCCGATGTGGAGCAACTCCTCGGCCTGCTGGACCGGTTGGTGGACTCCGGGAAGTCGGTCATCGTCGTGGAGCACCACCAGGCGGTGATGGCCCACGCGGACTGGATCATCGACCTGGGGCCGGGCGCGGGTCACGACGGCGGACAGATCGTCTTCGAGGGGACGCCGGCCGAGCTGGTGGCGGACGGGTCGACGCTGACGGGGCGGCACTTGGCGGAGTACGTGGGGAAGCAGGCGCGGGAGTGAGGCATCGCTGACCGGGGCTTCCGGCTCGTCGCCCCGGTCAGAGCATGCCGCGCATCCGGACGATCTCGCTGGTCTGCTGGGCGATGACGTCGTCGGCCATCTCCTCGATCTGGATGTTGTTGCCCTGCGCCTTCACGTCGGTGGCCATGGAGACGGCGCCTTGGTGGTGGGCGATCATCAGCTTCAGGAAGAGCCGGTCGAACGCCTTGCCCTCGGCGGCGCGCAGTTCGGTGAGCTGGGCGTCGGTGGCCATGCCGGGCATCGCGCCATGGTGGTGGTGAGCCTCGCCGCCCTTGCCGTTGGTGGCCAACCAGCCCTTCATCGCCGCGATCTCGGGTCCCTGCGCGGCGGAGATCCGCTCCGCGATGCCCTTCACCTGGGCCGACTGGGCCCGCTCGGGCACGAGTCCGGTCATCTCCAGGGCCTGGGAGTGGTGGCTGATCATCATGACGACGTAGGAACGGTCCGCCGTGTTGGGCGAGTTGTCGTCCGCGCGCTGATCGGCGGCGTCCTCGGCGGACAGTGTCCGGTTCGCCTCGCCGGGCTTGCCGGGGGCTATGACGGAGGGCTCGGTGTGCGCGGACTCGGTGCCGGAAGCGGAGCAGCCGCCGGCCGCGAGCAGGGCCGTGCCCGCCAGGAGGGCCGTCGTGAGGGAGGCGCGACGGTGAGGCACGGGGATCTCCAGTCTTCGTGGCGGTGCGAGCACTGACCGTCCTAGCACTCTTCCGCCCGCGAATGACCGAGAACCTTCGGACCCGACTCATTGCGCACTGTTGACCTGTCCATGGCACGGACGATACTGCGGGGGAATGTGAGCCGCGCCCCCACGTCCGGCACCAGGGAGGAAGCAGTGACCCCGTTCCAGCATTCCCGAACCCGTCGCAGAGGGCTGGGAGTCGTCGCCGCCGCGGCGGGACTCCTGGCCGCGCTGCTCACCACCGCACCGGCCTCCGCGACCCCCGATCCCGGCGACAGCCCCGCCGCCGGGCAGCGTCTCTCCAAGAGCGACGCGGCCGAGGTACGGGGCGCCGTGGCGGACGGTGAGATACCGGGCCAGGACGAGACCGTCCACTCCGCCAACATCGAGCACCTCACCAACATCCCGAAGGACGCCCTCCCCGGCTTCAACACCGACCTCGCCTTCCAGGGCCGGTACGCCTTCGCCGGCAACTACGACGGCTTCCGCATCTTCGACATCAGCAACCCGAAGGCGCCGAAGACGGTCTCGCAGGTGCTGTGCCCCGGCTCGCAGAACGACGTCTCCGTCAGCGGCGACCTGCTCTTCCTCTCCACCGACTCCTCGCGCAGCGACAACTCCTGCGCCAGCACCACACAGCCCGCGACGGAGAAGTCGTCGTGGGAGGGCATGAAGATCTTCGACATCAGCGACAAGGCGAACCCGAAGTACGTCGCCGCCGTGGAGACCGCCTGCGGCTCCCACACCCACACGCTGGTGCCCGAGCGCAGAGACGTCTACGTCTACGTCTCCTCCTACTCCCCGAGCGCCACCTTCCCCGACTGCCAGCCGCCGCACGACGGCATCTCGGTCATCAAGGTGCCGCGCAAGGCGCCCGAGAAGGCGGCCGTGGTCGGCTTCCCCGTCCTCTTCCCCGGTGAAGGCCCCGACGGCGGCGGCAACCCCGGCGCGCCGACCAACCCCGGCGTCTCCAAGACCACCGGCTGCCACGACCTGACCGTGCTGCCCTCCAAGGACCTCGCCGCGGGCGCCTGCATGGGCGACGGCATCCTGTTCTCCATCAAGGACCCCGAGCACCCGAAGGTCATCGACCGGGTCCAGGACAACGTCAACTTCGCGTTCTGGCACTCCGCGACGTTCAACCAGCGCGCGGACAAGGTCGTCTTCACCGACGAGCTGGGCGGCGGCGGCGCGGCCACCTGCAACGCGGCCATCGGCCCGAACCGCGGCGCCGACGGCATCTACGACATCACGGGCCGCGGCGATCACCGCAAGCTGGTCTTCCGCAGCTACTACAAGATCCCCCGCCACCAGGCCGACACCGAGAACTGCGTCGCCCACAACGGCTCCCTGATCCCGGTCAAGGGCCGCGACCTCATGGTCCAGGCGTGGTACCAGGGCGGCGTCTCCGTCTGGGACTTCACCGACTCCCGCAGCCCGAAGGAGATCGCCTACTTCGAGCGGGGCCCGCTCTCCACGGACACCCTCCAGGTCGGCGGCTCGTGGTCGGCGTACTACTACAACGGCCACATCTACTCCAACGACATCATCAAGGGCTTCGACGTCCTGAAGCTGAGTGATCGTCGTACGGACTCGGCCCGCCGGGTGCACCTGCCCGAGCTGAACGTGCAGACCCAGCCGGACTACTTCGACTGAGCGAAGCCTGTCGGGCATCGGCGGCCTTCCCCTTCCAGGGGGAGGCCGCCGGTCTCTGTGTCCCGGAGCGTGCGAGCGAACGCACCTGCGTACGAACGGGCGTGATGGAGAACCGCTTTAGGAGAGCGGTGCTTCTATCGCACCCTCGTCCGCAACCCCACCAGCGTCTCGATCCGGTTGGTCGTGATCGAGTCCACCCCCAGTGCCAGCAGTCTCCGCATCGAGCGGCCCGTGTCCGGGGTCCAGGCCGACAGGAGGTAGCCCTCCTTGTGGACCCGCTGGGCCAGGTCGTGGTCGACGAGGGGGAAGCGGTAGTTGAGGTAGCGGGGGCGCAGGGCGGTGAGGAGGGCGGGGCGGGGGCGGGCCGTGGTGGTCCAGGTGAGGGCGAGTTCGGCGGAGGGCGCGGCCGCGCGGAGGGTCAGGAGGGACTCCGCGCCCGCCGAGTAGTAGACGCGGTCCTCCGCCCCTGACTCGCGGACCACGTCCAGGACGCGGTCCGCCATCCGCGGGGTCACGCCGCCGCACAGGTCCGCCATGACCCGGGTGCCCTCCGTGGCGGACAGGGCCTCCGCCAGGGTCGGGATGCCGCCCGCCGTCAGCTCGGTCACCTGCGCCGCCGTGAGCGCGGAGAGTGGGCGTTCGATCTCCCACAGCCGCTTCAGGGAGGCGTCGTGCAGCAGGACGGGGACGCCGTCCCGGGTGAGGCGTACGTCGATCTCGACCGCGTCCGCGCCCTGTTCGAGCGCGGAGCGCAGCGAGGCGAGGGTGTTCTCGCGGAAGCGGTAGGGGTCGCCCCGGTGTGCGACGGCGGTCCAGGTCTGCATGGGCGTCATTCTGGCAGCCGTGTGGGTGCCAGGAGGTCAGCCCGCGAGCCACGCCTCCGTGTACGCGTCGATCTCCGACGCGATCCGCTCCTTGCCCGCCGTGTCCAGGAAGGACGCCTCCACCGCGTTCTTCGCCAGGCCCGCGATACCCCGCTCGTCCAGGTCCAGCAGACGGGCCGCGATCGCGTACTCCTTGTTCAGGTCGGTGCCGAACATCGGAGGGTCGTCCGAGTTGATCGTGACCAGCACGCCCGCGTCCACGAACTGCTTCAGCGGGTGCTCCTCCAGCGTGCGCACCGCGCGCGTGGCGATGTTGGAGGTCGGGCAGACCTCCAGGGCGATGCGGTGCTCGGCCAGGTGGGCGAGGAGCGCGGGGTCCTGGGCGGAGCTGGTGCCGTGGCCGATCCGCTCCGCGCCGAGCGTGGTGAGCGCGTCCCACACCGTCTCGGGTCCGGTCGTCTCACCGGCGTGCGGCACCGAGTGCAGTCCGGCGGCGATCGCGCGGTCGAAGTACGGCTTGAACTGCGGGCGCGGTACGCCGATCTCCGGGCCGCCGAGGCCGAAGGACACCAGGCCCTCCGGGCGGACGCGGTCGTCGGTCGCCATCCGCGCCGTCTCCTCCGCCGACACCAGACCGGCTTCGCCCGGGATGTCGAAGCACCAGCGCAGCACCGTGCCGAAGTCGGCCTCGGCGGACTTGCGGGCGTCCTCGATCGCGTCCATGAACGCCCGGTCCTCTATCCCGCGCCGGGTCGAGGAGAACGGGGTCACGGTCAGCTCGGCGTACCGCACCTGCTGCCGGGACATGTCCCGCGCGATCTCGTACGTCAGCAGCCGGACGTCCTCCGGGGTGCGGACCAGGTCCACGACCGACAGGTACACCTGGATGAAGTGGGCGAAGTCGGTGAACGTGAAGTACTCCGCCAGCGCTTCCGGGTCGGTCGGGACCTTGGAGTCGCGGTGCCGGGCGGCCAGTTCCGAGACGATGCGGGGGGAGGCGGAGCCGACGTGGTGGACGTGCAGTTCGGCCTTCGGCAGTCCGGCGATGAAGCTGTGCGGGTCGCGGGCGGCGCTGCGCTCGGTCAAGGGGTCCTCCCCGGGAAAGGCGCTCGCGGACCTGTGGGTGGGGTCCGGGCGCGGGTGATCGGCTGATCGGGTGGTGCGCAGACATCCTAGAGCGGGGCCCGTGGGGTGGCCGAGGCGCTACGGTCGGTGCAGGACGTGCGGGGCGCACGGCTCCTGGGGCGGATCTGAGATGATCTGACGATCCGAGCGGGGGGATGAGGACATGACGGAGCAGACGCAGCCCGACGGTGGACGGGGGGCGAACGGTCAGGGACCGGCTCCCGATCCCTCGTGGCCGCCGCCGAAGGGGCCGTCGCTCCGGAAGGACCCCACGCCGGGCGTCCCTGAGCAGCCCTCGGTCCACGACCAGGCCACCATGGCCGCGATGCCCGCCGTCGGCTTCGGCCCGCACCAGGGCCCCGCTGTCCCGCCGCAGCATGGGGTCCCGCCGCAGCCCACGGGCCCCGGTGTCCCGCCCCCGCCGATGTCCTCGGGTGGCCCAGCCCTCCCGCCCCCGCCGATCGCCCCGAACGGTCCCGGTCTCCCGCCCTACGCCCCCACCGGCACCCCCGTACCCCCCGTCGGCTACGGCTACCCGGGCCACCCCGGTCACCCGAACCCGCAGGGCTTCCCGAACCAGGGCTTCCCGAACCCCCAAGGTTTCCCGACCCCCCAGGGCTACCCGGCCCCCCACGGCTACCCCCAGCCCTCCGCCTACGGCTGGCCCGGCGGCCCCATGGGACCCGTTCCGCAGAACAGCGCCGGCACCGCCGCCATGGTGCTCGGCATCCTCTCGGTCGTGCTGTTCTGCCTCTACGGCGTCTTCTCCATCGCCCTCGGCGTCATCGCCGTGGTCCTCGGCTTCAAGGGCCGTAACCGTGCCGACCGGGGTGAGGCCACCAACCGGTCGCAGGCCCAGGCGGGCATCGTGCTCGGCGCCATCGGCACCGTCGTGGGCCTGGCCACGCTGGCCTTCATGATCGTGATGTACTTCCTCGTGGCCGGCGCGGACAGGCCGGACGACGACTGGGACAGCGACCCCGGCGACTCCTCCTACAACTCCGCGCCCTACGCCCCCGTCGCCCCCGCCCTCGCCTCACCCCGCGTCTGACCGCAGCCGCTCCCGGGCCTCCATCAGCGCGAAGCCCAGGAGGTTCGGCCCCTTCCAGCGGGCCGGGTCGGACGCGGCCTCGTCCCGCGCAGCGAGCCCGATGCCCCACACCCGGTCCACCGGGCTCGCCTCCACCAGCACCCGCTCGCCCGTGCCGAGCAGGAACTCCCGGAGGTCGGGGTGGGCGGCGAACTTGTGCACGCTGCCCTCGACGACGATCCGGAACCGCTCCCGGCGCCAGGTCTCCTCGTCGAAGCCCTTCACCAGCAGCCCCGCCTTCTTCGCCTCGGCCGGATGTCCCGCGGCCAGGACCAGCCGCTCGGCCTCCGGGTCGGCGAAGAGCCGCGCTTTGGCCGCCATCATCCAGTGCTCGGCCGTCGCGTAGACGACCCCGTCCACCGTGAACGGCGCCGGCCACCACTGGCTCAGGCACCCCGGGCCCACCCGGCCGTCCCGCTGCGGGCGGTGCCCCCAGAAGTGCAGGTACGTGACGGGCGTGCCCGCCCGGACCGCGCCGGTCAGCGCTTCCACCGAGTCGATCTTCCCCATACGGGCGAGTGTGGCAGCCGCCACCGACAACCCGTCAGTTCTTTTAGGTGCCGACTCGACAGCCGGTCGACAGATTCCGTCGCGTAACCAAAAGGCAACAACGGAATCCCTTGTTGCAGTACGGCCCCTCTGCCAGGATCGGCACTCAAATCGAGCTGGAGCCACGCCACCCGGCCCCCGAAGGGGTGTCCGGCGGAGGAGAGCGACATGCACAAGCCGGGCACCGCCACCCCGGAACGATTCACCCCGCGCGACCGGTTCGCCGAGGGAGCGCAGTTCATCGCCGGCCGCCCCGTGCCGGGCACCTCGGGCCGCTTCCACGCGGTGACCGACCCCGCGACCGGGGAGGAGGTCCACCGCTACGAACTCGCCGGGGAGCGGGACGTGGACGCGGCCGTGGCCGCCGCCCGTGCCGCCTTCCCCGGCTGGGCCGCCACGACGCCCGGCGAGCGCTCCGACGCCCTGCACCGCTTCGCCGCCGTCCTCGCCGACCGGGCCGAGGAGTTCGCCTGTGCCGAGTCGCTCCAGTGCGGCAAGCCGCTGAAGCTCACCCGCGAGTTCGACGTGCCGGGCACCATCGACAACACCGCCTTCTTCGCGGGCGCCGCCCGGCATCTCCAGGGGCAGTCGGCGGGGGAGTACTCCGGCGACCACACCTCGTACGTCCGGCGTGAGCCCATCGGTGTGGTCGGGTCGATCGCGCCCTGGAACTACCCGCTGCAGATGGCCGCCTGGAAGATCCTCCCGGCCGTCGCCGCGGGCAACACCATCGTGCTCAAGCCCGCCGAGCTGACCCCGCTCACTTCGCTGCTCTTCGCGCGGGCGGCCGTCGACGCGGGCATCCCGGACGGCGTGATCAACGTCGTCTGCGGGACCGGGCCCGAGGCGGGGGAGCGGCTGGTCGGACATCCGGACGTGGCGATGACCTCGTTCACCGGGTCCACCGCGGTGGGCCGCAGGGTCGCCGAGATCGCCACGGCCACCGTCAAGCGGCTCCACCTGGAGCTGGGCGGCAAGGCGCCCTTCGTCGTCTTCGACGACGCCGACCTGGAGGCCGCTGCCAACGGCGCGGTCGCGGGCGCGCTCATCAACACCGGCCAGGACTGCACGGCGGCCACCCGGGCCTACGTGCAGCGCCCGCTGTACGAGGCGTTCGTCGAGCGGACCGCGGCGCTGATGGAGACCGTGCGGCTCGGCGACCCCTTCGCGCCCGGCACCGACCTCGGCCCGCTGGTCTCGCACGCCCACCGCGACCGCGTCGCCGGCTTCGTGGACCGGGCGCGCGCCTACGCCCGGGTGGTCACCGGCGGCGAGGCGCCGGGCGGCGACCTGGCACGCGGCGCCTACTACCGGCCCACCCTCGTCACCGGCGCCGCCCAGGACAGCGAGATCGTCCAGTCGGAGATCTTCGGCCCCGTGCTGGTGGTGCTCCCCTTCGACACCGACGACGAGGGCCTGCGCCTCGCCAACGACACCCCGTACGGGCTGGCCGCCTCCGCGTGGACCGGCAACGTCTACCGGGCCGGCCGTGCCACCCGCGAGCTGCGGGCGGGCTGTGTGTGGATCAACGACCACATCCCGATCATCAGCGAGATGCCGCACGGCGGACACCGGGCGTCCGGCTACGGCAAGGACATGTCGGCGTACTCGTTCGAGGAGTACACGCAGATCAAGCACGTCATGTACGACAACACCGCGGCCGTCCGCAAGGACTGGCACCGCACGGTCTTCGGGGACCGCCCCTAGGGGGTGCCGCTCCTGCCAGGCCCCCCGTCGCCTCTGCCGGACCCCCTCCCGCTTTCCGAAAGGGCACCACGCGTATGGATCAGTACGAGCCCGACCGCCTCACCCCGGCCCAGTGGGCCGCCGTGCGGCGCAGCATGCGCGGCGGGCGGGCGGCGCTGACCCGCCGTTCGCTGCTGCGGGCGTCCACCATGGGGGCGCTCGCGGCCGGCGGGCTGGGGACGCTGAGCGCCTGCGGCATCCCGGCGGCCGGACGGACGCCCGGCGGCACGTCGGCCGACGACCGCTCGGCCCGCGAGAAGACGGTCAACTTCTCCAACTGGACCGAGTACATCGACGTCGACGACAGCGGCAAGCGGCACCCGACGCTCGCCGCGTTCCGGCGGAAGACCGGGATCACGGTCCGCTACACCGAGGACATCAACGACAACAACGAGTTCTTCGGCAAGATCAAGCCGCAGCTCGCCGCCGGCCAGGACACCGGCCGTGACCTGATCGTCCTGACCGACTGGCTGGCCGCCCGGCTGATCCGGCTCGGCTGGGTGCAGAAGCTGGACCCCGCGCACCTGCCGAACGGCTTCGCCCACCTCTCGCCCCAGTTCCGCGAGCCCGACTGGGACCCCGGCCGGGCCTACTCCTACCCCTGGCAGGGCATCTCCACGGTCATCGCCTACAACAAGAAGGCGCTGGACGGCGTCGAGGTGAGATCCGTCTCCGACCTGCTGGACAACCCGAAGCTGAAGGGCCGGGTCGGCTTCCTCTCGGAGATGCGGGACAGCGTCGGGATGACCCTGCTCGACATGGGCAAGGACCCGGCCGACTTCACCGACGACGACTACGACGCGGCGATAGCCCGGCTGCAGAAGGGTGTCGACAAGGGCCAGATACGCCGCTTCACCGGCAACGACTACACCGCCGACCTCGCCAAGGGCGATTTCGCGGCCTGTGTCGCCTGGGCCGGGGACGTGGTCCAGCTCAAGGCGGACAGCCCCGATGTGGACTTCATCATTCCGGACAGCGGCTATGTCACCTCGACGGACAATATGCTGATCCCCAACAAGGCTCGTCACAAGACGAACGCCGAGCGGCTGATCGACTTCTTCTACGAACCCGAGCAGGCCGCCGCGCTCGCCGCCTACATCAACTACGTCACTCCGGTCGACGGCGTGAAGCCCTGGCTTGCGAAGATCGACCGGGACGCGGCGGACAATCCGCTGATCGTCCCCGACAAGGCCATGCAGGCGAAGTCCCACGCCTTCCGCTCCCTGAGCCAGAAGGAAGAGACGGCCTACGAAGAGAAGTTCGCAAAGCTCACAGGGGCGTGACGAGGATGAAGACGACGACAGACGGCAGCGGCGACGTCCGCCTCACCGGGATCGGCAAGACGTACGGCTCGTTCACCGCCGTGCACCCGCTGGACCTGACCGTGCCCCAGGGCTCCTTCTTCGCGCTGCTCGGCGCCTCCGGCTGCGGCAAGACCACCACCCTGCGCATGATCGCCGGGCTGGAGGAGCCGACCTCCGGGACCGTGCACCTCGGCGACCTGGACGTCACCGGGCTGCCCCCGTACAAGCGGCCGGTCAACACGGTCTTCCAGTCCTACGCCCTCTTCCCGCACCTCGACATCTTCGAGAACATCGCGTTCGGCCTGCGCCGGCGCGGCGTCAAGAGCGTGAAGAAGCAGGTCGAGGAGATGCTGGACCTCGTCCAGCTCGGCGAGCAGGCCCGCAAGAAGCCGCACCAGCTCTCCGGCGGCCAGCAGCAGCGCGTCGCGGTCGCCCGCGCCCTGATCAACCACCCCAAGGTGCTCCTGCTGGACGAACCCCTCGGCGCCCTCGACCTCAAGCTGCGCCGCCAGATGCAGCTGGAGCTCAAGCGCATCCAGACCGAGGTCGGCATCACCTTCGTCCACGTCACGCACGACCAGGAGGAGGCCATGACCATGGCCGACACGGTCGCCGTGATGAACGCGGGCCGCGTCGAGCAGCTCGGCTCGCCCGCCGAGCTGTACGAGAACCCGGGCACCACCTTCGTCGCCAACTTCCTCGGCACCTCCAACCTGATCGAGGCCGAGGTCGACTCCCGCAGCGGCGGCGACATCGTGCTGCGCGCCGGGGACGGCAAGCTGCTGCTGCCCGAGGCGCGGTGTTCCGCCCCGGCGCCCGCGGGCGGCAAGGTGCTCGTCGGCGTCCGCCCCGAGAAGATCGCGCTCACCCACGCCGACGACGCGGGCTCGGTCCCCGAGGGCCGCAACCGCCTCACCGGCACCGTCGCGGACGCCAGCTTCATCGGCGTCTCCACCCAGTACGTGATCGACAGCCCGGTCGCGGGCGCGCTCGCGGTGTACGCGCAGAACGTCGAGCGGGACGCCCGTCTCGTCCCCGGCGCCGAGGTCGTCCTGCACTGGAACCCGGCGCACACCTTCGCGCTCGACGCCGCCCAGGACATCGACGCGGGCACCGAGGAAGAGGCGGCCGCCTGATGCCGACGCTCACCGAGGCGCCCCCGCCGCTCGCCCCGCCGGAACCCGCGAAGCCGCCCCGTAAGCGCGGCCGGTTCACCCCGTACTGGCTGCTGCTGCCCGGCATCCTGTGGCTGATCGTGTTCTTCGCGCTGCCGATGGTCTACCAGGCGTCGACCTCGGTGCAGACCGGGTCGCTGGAGCAGGGCTACAAGGTCACCTGGCACTTCGCCACCTACTGGCACGCGCTCGCCGAGTACTGGCCGCAGTTCGTCCGTTCGGTGCTCTACGCCGCCGCCGCGACCGTGCTGTGCCTGCTGCTGGGCTATCCGCTGGCGTACCTGATCGCGTTCCGCGCCGGGCGCTGGCGGAACCTGATCATGATCCTCGTGATCGCGCCGTTCTTCACCAGCTTCCTGATCCGCACCCTGGCCTGGAAGACGATCCTCGCCGACAACGGGCCCGTGGTGCACGCGCTCAACACCCTGCACGTGCTGGACGTGACCGGCTGGCTCGGCTGGACCGCCGGTGACCGGGTGCTGGCCACCCCGCTGGCGGTGGTGTGCGGACTGACGTACAACTTCCTGCCGTTCATGATCCTGCCGCTGTACACCTCGCTGGAGCGGATCGACGTACGGCTGCACGAGGCGGCGGGCGACCTCTACGCCCGGCCCTGGACCACCTTCCGCAAGGTGACCTTCCCGCTGTCCATGCCCGGCGTGGTCTCCGGCACGCTGCTCACCTTCATCCCGGCGGCCGGCGACTACGTCAACGCCGAACTGCTCGGCTCCACCGACACCCGCATGATCGGCAACGTCATCCAGACCCAGTTCCTGCGCGTGCTCGACTACCCGACGGCCGCCGCGCTCTCCTTCATCCTCATGGCCGCGATCCTGGCCATGGTCACGTTCTACATCCGCCGGGCCGGGACGGAGGACCTCGTCTGACATGGCCGCCCTCACCTGGCTCAAGCGCCGTCTCGTCGTCGTCGCGGGACTGCTGACGCTCGCCTACCTGCTGCTGCCGAACATCGTCGTGACGGTGTTCTCCTTCAACAATCCCAAGGGCCGCTTCAACTACGAGTGGCAGCGTTTCTCCGCCGACGCCTGGAAGGACCCGTGCGGGGTCGCCGACCTGTGCGGCTCGCTCTCGCTCAGCCTCCAGATCGCCCTGTGGGCCACCGTGGGCGCCACCGCGCTCGGCACGATGATCGCCTTCGCGCTGGTCCGCTACCGGTTCCGGGCGCGCGGCGCGGTCAACTCGCTGATCTTCCTGCCGATGGCGATGCCCGAGGTCGTCATGGCCGCCTCGCTGCTCACCCTGTTCCTCAACATGGGCGCCCAGCTCGGCTTCTGGACCATCCTGATCGCCCACATCATGTTCTGCCTGAGCTTCGTCGTCACCGCCGTCAAGGCGCGCGTGATGTCGATGGACCCGCGCCTGGAGGAGGCCGCCCGCGATCTGTACGCGGGACCGGTGCAGACCTTCTGGCGGGTCACCCTGCCCATCGCGGCACCCGGAATCGCCGCGGGCGCGCTGCTGTCCTTCGCGCTCTCCTTCGACGATTTCATCATCACCAATTTCAACGCGGGCTCGACCGTCACCTTCCCCATGTTCGTCTGGGGCTCGGCGCAGCGCGGAACGCCCGTTCAGATCAATGTCATCGGTACGGCGATGTTCCTGGTCGCCGTACTGTTCGTGCTGGTCCCGATGCTCGTCACCCGACGGCGCGGCCGGCGGCAGGCATAACACCCCGTAGGGAGTTGGAATCATGGCCCCTAGCGCCATGAGCCGTGGAAAAGACAACTGGATCGCTTCCCTCTCCGAAGCCCAGCCGGTCCCCTACTGGCTGGAGGACCCGGGCAAGCCCCGTCCCGAGCCCGCCCTCACCGGCACCGACACCTGCGACCTGCTCGTGGTCGGCGGCGGGTACAGCGGACTGTGGAGCGCGCTGAACGCCAAGGAACGCGATCCCGGCCGGGACGTGGTGCTGCTGGAAGGGCGCGAGGTGGGCTGGGCCGCCTCGGGCCGCAACGGAGGATTCTGCGCCGCCTCCCTCACCCACGGTCTCGCCAACGGCCTGGCCCGCTGGCCGGACGAGATCGGCACCCTCCAGGAACTGGGCACGCGCAACCTCGACGAGATCGAGGCGGCGCTCGCCCGGCACGGCGTCGACTGCGACTTCGAGCGCACCGGCGAGATCGACGTCGCCACCGAGGCGTACCAGGCGTGGGAACTGCGCGACTGGCACCGGGAGCTGCGCGAGAAGGGCCTCGCGGACGGCATGGAGTTCCTGGACCGCGACGCCCTGCGCTCCCAGATCGACTCGC
This sequence comes from Streptomyces sp. NPDC046860, assembly GCF_040645115.1. Lineage (NCBI taxonomy): Bacteria > Bacillati > Actinomycetota > Actinomycetes > Kitasatosporales > Streptomycetaceae > Streptomyces > Streptomyces sp. NPDC046860. The sequence continues at coordinate 737,019 of NZ_JBEYXQ010000001.1, forward strand.
CCACCTTCGAGGCCGGGCTGTGGGACCGCCGCGGTGTCGCCCTGGTGCACCCGGCCAAGCTGGCCTGGGGCCTGAAGCGGGCCTGCGTCGCCCTGGGGGTCCGGGTGTACGAGCACACCCCGGCCCTGACCCTCAAGCAGTACGGCGCGGGCATGGAGGCGGGCACCCCCTACGGCACGGTCCGGGCCCGCAAGGTCGCCCTCGGCACCAACGTCTTCCCGAGCCTGCTGCGCCGGGTCCGCTCCTACACGGTGCCGGTCTACGACTACGCGCTGACGACCGAGCCGCTGGACGCCGGGCAGCTCGACTCGCTCGGCTGGAAGAACCGCCAGGGCCTGGGCGACGCGGCCAACCAGTTCCACTACTTCCGGCTGACCCCGGACAACCGGATTCTCTGGGGCGGCTACGACGCGATCTACCCCTACGGCGGCCGGGTCCGCGCGGAGTACGACGACCGGCCGGAGACCTACGCCAAGCTGGCCGGGCACTTCTTCGCCTGCTTCCCGCAGTTGGAGGGCGTCCGCTTCACCCACGCCTGGGGCGGCGCCATCGACACCTGCTCCCGCTTCTCGGCGTTCTTCGGCACCGCCCACCGGGGCCGGGTCGCCTACGCGGCGGGGTACACCGGACTCGGTGTGGGCGCGACCCGCTTCGGGGCCGACGTGATGCTGGACCTGCTGGACGGCGCGGACACCGAGCGCACCCGGCTGGAGATGGTCCGCAGGAAGCCGCTGCCGTTCCCGCCCGAGCCGTTCGCCTGGACGGGGATCGCGCTGACCCGGTGGTCGCTGGCGCGGGCCGACGCGCACGGCGGCAGACGCAATCTGTGGCTGCGGGCCATGGACCGGCTGGGCCTCGGCTTCGACAGCTGACCGGCGCCTCCCGGCGGGTGTGAGCCAGGTCACCCGAAAGAGCCCGCCGAACCCGCGTAATGCCGGCGGGTCCGCCTCCCTCTCCTTCGCAGACGGCGCGTGTGTGTGTCCGCGAACGAGAGGGAGGTCATTTCATGACAGGGGCGAAGACCGCGGTGGAGTGGCTGGCGTCGGTGGCGCCGGACCCGGAAGCCTGCCGCTGGGAATGGGAGCGCAGCCCCCTGGGGGTCGCCCTGCTGCCCGCGGGCAAGGCGTGGGACGTGCTCATCCTGCCGGGGGAGCTGGGGTATCCGACGCTGGACGTGCTCACCCGGGTCCTCGACCAGCCGGGCCCGGTGCTGGTCGACTTCGGGGACAGCAGGGTGGGCTTCTTCGTGCCGCCCGGCACCGCCGCCCGCTGGCTGGGCACCGGCATCCGCACGGCCGGCTCCGGCACCTGGATCGTGGTGCCGCACCCCGGGCGGGCGGCCCGGGGGCTGCGCTGGCTGGTGCCGCCGGACGGGTCGGGCACGCTGACCGACCCGGCGCTGCTGGAGCTGGCGATGCACGAGGCGGCGGCCGCGCTGGCCGTCGAGGAGGGCGGGCGCCGCCCCTGACTCCTTGACAACGGAATTGGTCTGGACCAAGTTGGGTGCACCCTCGACCTCCAACTCCCCCATGCCTGGAGGCATTTGTGGAAAGACCCCGACCTCTGGTCGCACTCCTCACGGTCATGGCTCTCGCCGTGCCCGGCAGTGCCGCGCTCTCGTCGGCCGCCCGTGCGGCCGACGCGGACGCCGCCGTCAACGGCGGCTTCGAGTCCGGCCTGTCGCCCTGGACCTGCACCGCGGGCACGACCGTCACCTCACCGGTGCACAGCGGTTCCTCCGCGCTGAGAGCGACCCCGGAGGGCAGCGACAACGCCCAGTGCTCCCAGACGGTGTCCGTCAGGCCCAACTCCCAGTACACGCTGGCCGGCTGGGTGCGCGGCTCCTACGTCTACCTCGGCGCGAGCGGCACCGGCACCACCGACGTCTCCACCTGGACCCAGTCCGCCACCGACTGGCAGAAGCTCGCCACCACCTTCACCACCGGTGCCAACACCACCAAGGTCACGATCTACACCCACGGCTGGTACGGCACCGGCGCCTACTACGCCGACGACATCTCCCTCACCGGCCCCGGCGGCGGCACCACCCAGCCGCCCTCCGTGCCGACGGGACTGCGCACCGGGACCGTCACCGCCACGTCCGTGGCCCTCTCCTGGACGCTGGTGAGCGGCGCGACCGGCTACGCGGTCTACCGCGACGGCACCAAGGTCCAGAGCGTGAGCGGCACCTCGGCCACGGTGAGCGGCCTGAACCCCTCGACCGCCTACGCCTTCCAGGTCACCGCCACCAACGACGCGGGGGAGTCCGCCCGCTCCGCCACGGTCACCGCCATCACCCCGGCCCGCAGCGACGGCGGAGGCTCCGCCGAACTGCCCGCCCACGCCCTGGTCGGCTACCTCCACGCCAGCTTCGCCAACGGCTCCGGCTACACCCGCATGGCCGACGTGCCCGACAGCTGGGACGTCATCGACCTGGCCTTCGGCGAGCCCACCTCGGTCACCTCCGGGGACATCCGGTTCAACCGCTGCCCGGTGTCCGAATGCCCGAACGTCGAGAGCGACGCCGACTTCAAGGCCGCCATCAAGGCCAAACAAGCCGCGGGCAAGAAGGTGCTGATCTCCATCGGCGGCCAGAACGGCCAGGTCCAGCTCACCACCACCGCCGCCCGTGACGCCTTCGTCTCGTCCGTCTCGAAGATCATCGACACCTACGGACTCGACGGCCTCGACATCGACTTCGAGGGCCACTCGCTCTCGCTGAACACCGGCGACACCGACTTCAAGAACCCGACCACCCCGGTGATCGTCAACCTGATCTCCGCGCTGAAGACCCTCAAGGCCAAGTACGGCACCGAGTTCGTGCTCACCATGGCCCCGGAGACCTTCTTCGTGCAGAACGGCTACCAGTTCTACGGCAGCGGCAAGTGGGGCGGGCAGGACCCGCGCTGCGGTGCCTACCTCCCGGTCATCCACGCCCTGCGCGACGACCTCACCCTGCTGCACGTCCAGGACTACAACTCCGGCCCCATCATGGGCCTGGACAACCAGTACCACTCGATGGGCGGCGCCGACTTCCACATCGCCATGACCGACATGCTGCTCACCGGCTTCCCGGTCGCGGGCGACGCCGGCAACGTCTTCCCGCCGCTGCGCCCCGACCAGGTCGCCATCGGCATGCCCGCCTCGGTCAACGCCGGCAACGGCTACGTCGCCCCGGCCGAGGTCACCAAGACCCTGGACTGCCTCACTAAGAAGACGAACTGCGGCTCGTACCCGACCCACGGGACGTGGCCCGCGCTGCGGGGGCTGATGACCTGGTCGGTGAACTGGGACCGGTTCGCGGGCTGGGAGTTCCAGCGGACCTTCGACTCCTACTTCGGCTGAGCAGCAGCGCCAGGAAGGCCAGCAGCACCGCGCCCAGGCACCAGGACGCCAGCACGTCCAGCGGCCAGTGCCAGCCCCGCCGCACCAGCCCGTACGACACCGCGAGCACCAGCGCGGCCGGGACACCGACCGCCGCGAGGCGTGCGGCGAGGGTGCGGCACCAGGGCAGGAGCAGCAGCGCCGAGGCGCCGTACGCCACGACCGCCGTCGCGGTGTGACCGGAGGGGAAGTAGCCGGTGGCCGGGGGCACCACGGGGGTCCCCGGCCGCGCGGTCCACAGCTTCAGCGGGACGACGAGCGCCGGGAGCAGCGCCATCAGCAGCGCGGCCGCGGCGGGCGGCAGCCACCAGCGGGGCGTCCCGGCGGACCTGCCCCGCCAGGCCGCGTGTGCCAGGGCGACGACGAGCACCGGTACGGCCACCTCGATGTTGCCGAGGTCGGAGAGGAGTTCGGAGAAGCGGTCCGGGTGGACCAGGCCGCGGCTGAGCCGGGCGTCCAGCGTGAGCAGCGGTCCCCGGACCAGGACCTGCCAGGTGATCAGCGCGAACAGCAGCGCCGGGAAGCCGGTCAGGAGGGCGGCGAGGGCGAGGCGGCGGGCGGTGTTCGGCACCGGGCCAGCTTCGCACGGGCGCGGGCGGCGTGAAGGAGGTCGGCCGCCCCGGAACAGGGGGGGTGGTTCCGAGGCGGCCGACCGGACCGGGATGTCGCACGCCCCGGGGGGTTTGGGGCGGCGACCGTCCGATCGGTGTGGAGATCCCGGAGCCCTCAGGCCCCGGCTGTGTGCGCGAGGGCACGACCAGGTCGAAGCTGGGGAGGCCCCGGCCTGAAGCCGCCCGCAGTCCCCTGCGAGCGGGGTGTATCTCTCATCGGGACAGAACCTACGGCAGGCCGAGGCGGTCGGACAGACGCAATCGCGTCCTGTCATCCACCTCGCACACGTTCTTCACACGGCCTGCCGCAGTCGTCCGCCAGAGGTACGGACCACTCGACGGACGAGCGGTCCGCTCGCTCAGATGCGCGAGAACGCCTGCTCGATGATGTCCAGGCCCTCGTTCAGCAGGTCCTCGCCGATGACCAGCGGGGGCAGGAAACGCAGCACGTTGCCGTAGGTGCCACAGGTCAGGACCAGCAGGCCCTCCTGGTGGCACGCCTTGGCCAGCGCGGCGGCCGCCTCGGCGTTCGGCTCCTTGGTGTCACGGTCCTTGACCAGCTCGATGGCGATCATCGCGCCGCGGCCCCGGATGTCACCGATGATGTCGAACTTCTCGGCCATCGTGGCGAGGCGGCCCTTCATGACCTCCTCGATGCGCTTGGCCTTGCCGTTGAGGTCCTGCTCCTTCATCGTCTCGATCGCGCCGAGCGCGGCGGCGCAGGCCACCGGGTTGCCGCCGTAGGTGCCGCCCAGACCGCCCGCGTGCGCGGCGTCCATGATCTCGGCGCGGCCCGTCACGGCGGCGAGCGGCAGACCGCCCGCGATGCCCTTGGCGGTGGTGATCAGGTCCGGGACGATGCCCTCGTCCTCGCACGCGAACCACTGGCCGGTGCGGCAGAAGCCGGACTGGATCTCGTCCGCCACGAAGACGATGCCGTTGTCGTTGGCGAACTTCACGATCTCCGGGAGGAAGCCCTTGGCCGGCTCGATGAAGCCGCCCTCACCGAGCACCGGCTCGATGATGATCGCGGCCACGTTGTCCGCGCCGACCTGCTTGGTGATCTGGTCGATGGCCTGCTTGGCGGCCTCCGGACCGGCGTTCTCCGGACCGGTCGGCCAGCGGTAGCCGTAGGCCACCGGCACGCGGTACACCTCGGGGGCGAACGGGCCGAAGCCGTTCTTGTACGGCATGTTCTTCGCCGTCAGCGCCATCGTGAGGTTGGTGCGGCCGTGGTAGCCGTGGTCGAAGACGACGACGGCCTGGCGCTTGGTGTGGGCGCGGGCGATCTTCACCGCGTTCTCGACCGCCTCGGCGCCCGAGTTGAACAGCGCCGACTTCTTCGCGTGGTCACCCGGGGTCAGCTCCGCGAGGGCCTCGGCGACCTCCACGTAGCCCTCGTAGGGGGTGACCATGAAACAGGTGTGGGTGAAGTCGGCGAGCTGGGCGCTCGCGCGGCGCACCACGGCCTCGGCCGAGGCGCCCACCGAGGTCACGGCGATGCCGGAGCCGAAGTCGATCAGGCTGTTGCCGTCCACGTCCTCGATGACACCGCCGCCCGCGCGCGTGACGAAGACGGGCAGCGTGGAGCCCACGCCCTGGGCGACCACCGCGGTGCGGCGGGCCTGAAGCTCCTGCGACTTCGGGCCGGGAATGGCGGTGACGACGCGGCGCTCCTGCGGAAGTGCGGTCATGCGGGGCTCCTGGGGGGTATTACGGACGCTTGCCTTGTTTTCCCGCAGGCTAAGACGGGTGCCGTGGGGTGGGCATGCTCCATGTGGGCGTTGTCGGCGCGGCCCGTTGTCCGTGGTGGACATAGCGGTCCGTGACGTGGTGACGGCCGTCGGCCGCGTAAACGGTGAACTCCCCTTGCGGGGGCGTTAGATTGACTCGCTGACGACGACGGAGCGGCTGGTCAAGGGGGCAGGGCGATGGACAGCGAAGGTACGCGGGACACGCGCACCGGCCACACCGGTGCGGTACCGCGCCCGACACGGCCGCCGGAAGGGGCCGCCGCGCCGCCGCCCATGCCCACGATGCCACCCGGAGCGCCGCCCCGCCCGGACGGCTCCGCCTTCCTCGCCTGGCTGCGCGCCTCCCGGCCCGCCGCCGCGCCCGGCGTCTGGCGCCTCGGGCACCGGCCCCGCCCCGAGACCGAGCCCGAGCGGACCCCGGCCCGCCAGATGCTCAGCGGCGCCGTGATCGCCTTCCTGGTCGGCTGGCTGGTGTGGTCCCTGCTGTGGAACGGCTACCTGGGCGGCTGGTGGGTGCTCCCGCTGGAGCTGTTCACCCCGGACTCCTGGCGCGAGGGCAACGATCGCGTCGGCAACGCGGTCCTCTGGTACACGTACTACACCCTCATCGCCCTCGTGATCCTGCTCGTCGTCGCCCGCATCGGCCGCTGGGGCGAGGTCTGGCGCCGCTTCGGACCCCCGGCCTGGCTGCGCTCCGGCGCCCCCGCCGAACCCCCGCCGCCCGCGCCCGGCGAGGACCCCGCCGACTGGCCCGAGCTGCGCGCCCACGGCGCGCACGAGGCCGCCGAGCGGCTCGCCGCCGAGGCCCGCACCGGACTCATGCGGGACGTCGACCACGCCAGGATCGGCCGCGCCTGGCAGGGCGTGCGCTCCGGCGCCTACCCGCTGTCCGCGTTCACCGGGGCCGTCCTGCGCGACGGCTCCGCCGCCTGCCCGCACCCGTCCGGCGAACGCGACCTGCCCGCCCGCCAGGCCCGGCACGACCTGCTCACCGGCCAGGTGCGCCTGGGCGCCGCCGCCGACGACCCGCGCAACCCCTACCAGTACCGGGGCGCCGGACTCGCCCTCGGCACCGACCTGCTCGGCACCTCCCTGGTGGCCGTCGGCCCGGCCGGCTCGGGCAAGACCGGCAGCCTGGTCCGGCCGCTCGCGGAGTCGCTGTGCCTGCACGCCCTCGCCGGACGCGCCGCCGTGGTCAGCGTCGGCGCGGCCGGCGCCGGACTCGGCCCCGCCGAGGCGTACGACGTGGTCGTCCGGGTCGGCCACCCCGACTCCGCCTACGACCTCGACCTCTACGGCGGCACCACCGACCCCGACGAGGCCGCCGCCATACTCGCCGAGGCCCTCGTCGGCGACCTCGCCGACGCGCACCCCGGCTCCGACAGCCGCCGGTCCACCACCGTCCTCGCCCAGCTCCTCGGCCCCTTCCGCGCCGTCCACGACCGCTTCCCCTCCGTCCCCGAGCTGCGCCAGCTCCTCGACGGTTCCCCCGGCCCGCTCGCCGCGCTGCGCAAGGCGCTGACCGAGACCGGGCACGCGTCCCTGCTGCGCGAGCTGGACGCGCGGGAACGGCAGCAGGCCCACCCCGGCGACGTGGCCCCCGTGCTCGCCGACCGGGTCGCGCTGCTCGACCGGCCCGCCTTCGCCGCCTTCTTCGACACCTCCGGCGCCTCCCGGCCCTTCACCCTCAAGGCCCTCGACCATCCGGTCCGCGTCCGCATCGACCTGCCCCAGCGCGGCCACGCCGACGCCTCCCGCATCCTGGCCCGGCTGGTGCTGGCCCAGTTCACCGCCGCCGTCACCGCCCGCGAGGACCGGTCCCTCTTCGCCTGCCTGCTGCTCGACGAGGCGGCCGGGGTCGTCACCCCCGAGTCCGTGCGCGGCATCCAGCGGCTGCGCTCCGCGGGCGCCGGAGTCGTCCTCACCCTGCGCACCCTGGACGACGTGCCCCGCCCGCTGCGCGGCCCGCTGCTCGGCGCCACCGGCTGCCGGATGGCGTTCTCCGGGCTCACCCCCTGGGACGGGCAGGACTTCGCCGAGGTGTGGGGCAAGGAGTGGATCGAGGCCCGCGACGTCACCGACCGGCAGATCATCGCCGAGACCCCGGCCGGCAAGGCCGTGCACATGCTCCGCCGGGTCATCACCGGCCAGGCGCCCACCGCCCGCGCGGTCACCGTCCGCCAGGTCGAACGGGAACGCTGGTCCGCCTCCGAACTGGCCCACGCGGTCCCGCCGGGCCACGCGGTCCTCTCCCTGACCACCGTCCGGGGAGAACACGCCCCGCCCCTGCTGGTGGACCTCCGGAACTGAGCGGGAGCCCGCCACCGTACGGTGAGGCAGAATCGGGGCGGGCCGTTCATACGTGGCGGCCAAGAGATCACCGTCCCGGGCGGCGCGACGACGCGCCGGCCGTCCCGACCTGAAGGTCCCATGCCGCCGACGCTCGCCTCGCTCGTCCACCACTCCGCGCTGAAGCTGACGGTCCGCGCGGGGGAGGACCGGCTCGACGTACCCGTGCGCTGGGCGCATGTCAGCGAGCTGGCCGACCCCGTGCCGTACATGGAGGGCGGGGAGCTGCTGCTCATCACCGCGCTCAAGCTGGACGCGGAGGACCCCGAGGCGATGCGGCGGTACGTGAAGCGGCTGGCCGGCGCGGGCGTCGTCGGGCTCGGCTTCGCGGTCGGGGTCAACTACGACGACATCCCCGAGGCGCTGGTCGGGGCCGCCCGGCAGGAGGGGCTGCCCCTGCTGGAGGTGCCCCGGCGCACCCCGTTCCTCGCCATCAGCAAGGCCGTGTCCGCCGCCATCGCCGCCGACCAGTACCGGGCCGTCACCGCCGGCTTCGCCGCCCAGCGCGAACTGACCCGGCAGGCGCTCACCACCGGCCCCGAGGGCCTGCTCGCCGCGCTCGCCGCCCAGGTCGACGGCTGGGCCGCGCTGTACGACGCGTCCGGCGCCGTCGTCGCCGCGGCGCCCGAATGGGCGGGCCGCAGGGCCGCCCGGCTCACCGCCGAGGTCGAGCGGCTGCGCGAACGGCCCGCCCCGGCCTCCTCGGTGGTCGCCGCCCCCGACACCGAGGACCGGATCGAACTGCACTCGCTGGGCACCGGCCGCCGCCCCCGCGCCGCGCTCGCCGTCGGCACCGCCGCCGCCCCCGGCACCGCCGAGCGCTACGCGGTGCACTCCGCGATCGCCCTGCTCACCCTCACCACCGAGCGCTCCCGCTCCCTGCACGCCGCCGAACAGCGGGTCGGCGCGGCCGTGCTGCGTATGCTGCTGGCCGGGGAGCCCGACCACGCCCGCGCGGTCGCCGGCGACCTGTACGGCGGGCTGCTGGACGCGCCGTTCCGGATGCTGGTCGCCGAGCGGCAGGGAACGGAGGGCGACCCGCTCGACGCGCTCGCGGAGACGGCCGAGTCCGCCGCCGCCCGCTCCGGCGAAGCCGTCCTGGTGGTGCCCGAACGCGAGCGCCTGGTGGTGCTGGCCACCGACGGCGGCACGGCGGTCGCCGCCTGCACGGCGTACGCCGACTCGCTGGAGGCGGCACGGCTCGTACCGGATTCCTCGAACGGCGACGACGGCGGACTCGTCGTCGGCCTCTCCGCCCCCGCGGGTCCCATCGCGGCCGCCTCCGCCTACCGCCAGGCCGAGCAGGCGCTCTCCGTCGCCCGGCGGCGGGGCCGGGTCCTGGTCGAGCACGAGCACGTCGCGTCCGGCTCGGTGCTCCCGCTGCTGGCCGACGACGCGGTACGGGCCTTCGCCGACGGCCTGCTGCGGGCGCTGCGCGACCACGACGCGACCGGACGCGGCGACCTGGTCGCCTCGCTGCGGGCCTGGCTGTCCCGGCACGGCCAGTGGGACGCGGCCGCCGCCGACCTGGGCGTGCACCGGCACACCCTGCGCTACCGGATGCGCCGGGTCGAGGAGATCCTCGGCCGCTCCCTGGACGACCCGGACGTGCGCATGGAGCTGTGGCTCGCGCTGAAGGCCACCTCGGCCGAGTAGCCGACCACGCCGAACCGGAGCATCCCCCGCCCCTTTCCGTACGACTCGGACAAGCGACCGCCGGTCGTGCCCGCCCTACCGTGGATCACGCAAGCACACCCCCCGACGCGGAAGGGCCGGACCCGCACATGACCTCCACCCACGCCTTCTGGCTGGCCGGCCGCCAGGCCACCGGCGAGGACAGCTTCGACGTCTCCTCCCCGTGGGACGGCCGTGTCGTCGGCCGGGCGAGCGTGCCCACCGACGCCCAGGTCGAAGAGGCCGTGGCCGCCGCGTACGCGGTGCGCGACGAGTTCGCCGCCGTCCCCGCGCACGTCCGCGCCGCCGCCCTGGACCACGTCGCGGGGCGGCTGGCCGAGCGCACCGAGGAGATAGCCCAGCTCATCTCCGGTGAGAACGGCAAGCCCATCAAGTGGGCGCGCGGCGAGGTCGCCCGTGCCGTCTCCGTGTTCCGGCTCGCGGCCGAGGAGGCCCGCCGGTTCAACGGCGGCGAGGCCCAGCGGCTGGACACCGACGCGGGCGGCCAGGGCCGCATGGCGCTGATCCGCCGCTTCCCCAAGGGCGTCGTCCTCGGCATCGCGCCGTTCAACTTCCCGCTGAACCTGTGCGCGCACAAGGTCGCCCCGGCCATCGCCGCCGGTGTGCCGATCATCCTGAAGCCCGCCCCGGCCACCCCGCTGTCCGGCCTGGTCATCGGCGAGCTGCTGGCCGAGACCGACCTGCCCGCCGGTTCGTGGAGCGTCCTGCCGGTCGCCAACGACAAGATGCCCGCGCTGGTCCAGGACGAGCGGCTCCCGGTGATCTCCTTCACCGGCTCCGAGCAGGTCGGTTACGCGATCATGGACTCGGTGCCGCGCAAGCACTGCACGCTGGAGCTGGGCGGCAACGGCGCGGCCGTCGTCCTCGGCGACTGGGCGAGCGACGCCGACCTGGACTGGGCGGCGGGCCGTATCGCCACCTTCTCCAACTACCAGGGCGGCCAGTCCTGCATCTCGGTGCAGCGCGTCATCGCCGACGCCGCGGTGTACGACCGGCTGCTGCCGCGCATCGTGGCCGCCGTCGAGGCCCAGGTCACCGGTGACCCGTCGGACGACAAGACCGAGGTCGGCCCGCTGGTCAGCGAGGCCGCGGCCGTGCGCGTCGAGTCCTGGGTGAACGAGGCCGTCGAGCTGGGCGCGACCCTCCTCACCGGCGGCGGGCGCGACGGCGCCACCTACGCGCCGACCGTCCTCACCGACCTGCCCGCCGGCGCCACCCTCGCCACCGAGGAGGTCTTCGGACCGGTCCTCACCGTCACGAAGGTCGACGGCGAGGCCGAGGCGTTCGCCGCGGTCAACGACTCCAAGTACGGCCTGCAGGCAGGGGTGTTCACCCACGACATCCAGGCCGCCTTCCGGGCCCACCGCGCCCTGGAGGTCGGCGGTGTCGTCATCGGCGACGTCCCCTCCTACCGCGCGGACCAGATGCCGTACGGCGGCGCCAAGCAGTCCGGTGTGGGCCGCGAGGGTGTCCGCTCCGCGATGGACGACTACACCTACGAGCGCGTCCTGGTCCTCACGGGCCTCGCACTCTGACCTGCCACGGACAGGTCACACGGAACGGCCGGAGCCCGCTGTGCGGGGGCTCCGGCCGTTCCCTTTTGCCTACGGTGATAAGTAGTGCCGATCGTTTGATCGGTTTCGCCTCTTAAGTCCGATAAACGGCGCCTATCGAGCCATTGATTGCACTTTTGACTTTTTCGTACGCGCGGGCGCACACTTCCCTCCGCATCGAGCCGCAATCGGAGCGGTCATTCGCGGAAAGTGAGAGGGCATCGTGCCGATACCCATGGAAGACGCCCTGGACGCGCAGGTCGCCACCGCCCGGAGCAAGGCGAAGCTGCTCCGTTCCCCCGGTCGCTACCTGGTCCTCTCGGCGCTCGCCGGAGCCTTCATCGGCATGGGCGTCGTCCTGATGGTCAGCGTGTCCGGCCCGCTCAGCGCCGCGCACTCGCCCTGGGTCAAGCTGGTCCAGGGACTGGTCTTCGGGGTCGCGCTGACCCTGGTGATCTTCGCCGGCGGCGAGCTGGCCACCAGCAACATGATGACGATGGTCCAGGGCGCGGTACGCCGGGCCATCTCGCCCGTCAACGCGCTCGCCGTGATCGTCGGCTCCTTCGTCGGCAACCTGGCCGGCTCGGTCGCCCTCGCCTGGCTGGTCCACGCCGCCGGGGTGCTGGACGTCGTCCCCGCTCCCGGAGCGTCCGCCCCCGGCCTGGCCGGTCTGACGGGCATGCTCACCGCCAAGATGGCCGAGAGCGGCGAGGCGATGTTCTTCCGCGGCGTGCTCTGCAACTTCCTGGTCTGCCTGACCGTGTGGATGGGCATGCGCACCCGCTCCGACGCGGCCAAGATCATGCTGATCTTCGCGGGCATCCTCGCCTTCGTCGCCTCCGGCTTCGAGCACGTCGTCGCCAACATGACGACCTTCTCGCTCGGCCTCTTCGAGCACGTCCCCGGCGACACGCTCGCCGCCTTCGGCCACAACCTCCTCCTGGTCGGCCTCGGCAACCTCGTCGGCGGCGGACTGCTGGTCGGCGCCGCCTACGCCTTCACCGGCCGCCGCGGCACCCCGGCCGCCACCGAGGACGGCCCCGCCGAGGAGCACGAGCCGCTGGCTCAGGCGCTCCAGACCGCCTGAGCGAGAGCCCGCCCCCCGCCGCGTCCGTTCACCCGAACGGACGCGCAAGGGGTGGTGGGGCGCGCCCGATTCAGGTACCAACGATCCAGTAGCAACGGGTCGGTTACCCACGGTCCGCCACCATCCCTCTTCGCGGCGAGGTGAGCCTCATGTCCGCCCCCACCACTCAACGCACCAACGTCTCCGAGCGCGAGGCCCGGCAGGTGGCGGAGGCCGCCCGGGAGCAGAACTGGCGCAAGCCCAGTTTCGCCAAGGAGCTCTTCCTCGGGCGCTTCCGGCTGGACCTCATCCACCCCCATCCGCTCCCCGACGCCGAGAGCGTCCGGCGCGGCGAGGCATTCCTCGCCGAGCTGCGCGCCTTCTGCGAGACGGAGATCGACGCGGCCCGCATCGAGCGCGAGGCCCGCATCCCCGACGAGGTCGTGGCCGGCCTGAAGCGGCTCGGCGCCCTCGGGATGAAGATCGACACCAAGTACGGCGGCCTCGGCCTCTCCCAGCTCTACTACAACAAGGCCCTCGCCCTGGTCGGCTCGGTCAGCCCCGCCGTCGGCGCGCTGCTCTCCGCCCACCAGTCGATCGGCGTGCCGCAGCCGCTGAAGATCTTCGGCACCCAGGAGCAGAAGGACGCCTTCCTGCCCCGCTGCGCCACCACCGCCATCTCCGCCTTCCTGCTCACCGAGCCGGACGTCGGCTCGGACCCGGCGCGCCTGGCCACCTCGGCGGTCCCGGAAGGCGACGACTACGTCCTGGACGGCGTGAAGCTGTGGACCACCAACGGGGTCGTCGCCGACCTCCTCGTGGTCATGGCCCGGGTACCGAAGTCCGAGGGGCACCCCGGCGGCATCACCGCGTTCGTGGTGGAGGCCGACGCCGAGGGCATCACGGTGGAGAACCGCAACGCCTTCATGGGCCTGCGCGGCATCGAGAACGGCGTCACCCGCTTCCACCGGGTGCGGGTGCCCGCCGCCAACCGGATCGGCCCCGAGGGCGCGGGCCTGAAGATCGCGCTCACCACGCTCAACACCGGTCGGCTGTCGCTGCCCGCGATGTGCGCCGGCGCGGGCAAGTGGTGCCTGAAGATCGCCCGCCAGTGGGCCGCCGAGCGCGAGCAGTGGGGCAAGCCGGTCGCGCTGCACGAGGCCGTGGGCTCCAAGATCAGCTTCATCGCGGCGACCACGTTCGCCCTGGAGGCGGTCGTCGACCTCGCCTCCCAGATGGCCGACGAGGACCGCAACGACATCCGCATCGAGGCCGCCCTCGCCAAGCTGTACGGCTCGGAGATGTCCTGGCTGATGGCCGACGAGCTGGTCCAGATCCGCGGCGGCCGCGGCTACGAGACCGCCGAGTCCCTCGCGGCCCGCGGCGAGCGTGCCGTACCGGCCGAGCAGATGCTGCGCGACCTGCGCATCAACCGCATCTTCGAGGGCTCCACCGAGATCATGCACCTGCTGATCGCGCGCGAGGCCGTCGACGCCCACCTCTCGGTCGCCGGTGACCTCATCGACCCCGACAAGTCCCTCCAGGACAAGGCGAAGGCGGGTGCGGGCGCGGGCGTCTTCTACGCCAAGTGGCTGCCGAAGCTGGTCGCCGGTCCCGGACAACTGCCTTCCTCGTACGCCGAGTTCAAGCACGGCATCGACCTGTCCGGGCATCTGCGGTTCGTCGAGCGGCACGCCCGCAAGCTGGCCCGTGCCACCTTCTACGGCATGTCCCGCTGGCAGGGCCGGATGGAGACCAAGCAGGGCTTCCTCGGCCGGATCGTGGACATCGGCGCGGAGCTGTTCGCCATGAGCGCGGCCTGTGTGCGGGCCGAGCGGCTGCGCCGCGAGGGCGAGCACGGCCGCGAGGCGTACCAGCTCGCCGACGCCTTCTGCCGCCAGGCCCGCGTCCGCGTGGACGAGCTGTTCGCCCGTCTGTGGCACAACACCGACGGCGTCGACCGCAAGGTGGTCAAGGGCGTCCTCGGCGGGGCCTACGAGTGGCTGGAGGAGGGCGTCCTCGACCCCTCGGGGGAGGGCGCGTGGATCGCGGACGCCACCCCGGGAGCGAGCGAGCGCGCCAACGCCCGCCGCCCGTACGGCGCCTAGCAGTACGTGTCGCTGCCGTTCCGGGTCGTCCACGAGCAGGTGTCGACCTTGGAGCCGTTCGACTTGGTCAGGGTCGCCGTGTCGCTGGTGTTGTTCCAGACGTAGGCGCGGCGGCCCTGGTACTTGTCCGAGGTGGTGTCGCGGCCGCTGCCGGTGTGCACCTTCACGTACTTCCCGGCGCCGAGCGTGACGTTCGGGAAGGAGTACTTGTGGTTCGAGGCGTCCTTGAGGACCCACCCCTTCAGCGAGACCGCCGAGCGGCCGGTGTTCTTGAGCTGGACCCACTCGCCGTTGAGGCTGGAGTTGGACCGGGTGTCCGTGCCGGGGCTGTCGAAGTACACCCGGTGGATCTGGACACCCCCGGCCGCCTGGGCCGGGGTGCTCAGCAGGGTGCCGGTCAGCAGGGCCGCGCCGGCGAGGGCGGGCAGGGCGGCGCGAAGGCGCACGGTACGCACGAAGAGATCCCCCCAAGGATGTCGTTCACAAAGGCGGTGCGCGGGCGATAAGTTCACCCGTTCAACCGAATTGTTATCACAGGATCTTCACCCATGATTCACAAAGGCGGGAGATGTGCCGGGCGCCGGGCTCCCGGCCCCGCCACCCGGGCGGGGGACACGCGGTCCGGAGGGCCCGCGGGTGCGGCCACAATGGAGGGATGACCGACAGCCTCGCCAGCCCCGCCCCGCTCGCCGACCCGCACCTCGTGTACGACCCCGTCGCGGGCGACGGGCCGAAGGACGTGGTGATCCTCGGCTCCACCGGGTCCATCGGCACCCAGGCCATCGACCTGGTGCTGCGCAACCCCGACCGTTTCCGGGTCACCGCCCTCTCCGCGAACGGCGGCCGGGTGGACCTCCTGGCCGAGCAGGCGCGCGAGCTGCGGGTGGCCACCGTCGCGGTCGCCCGCGAGGACGCCGTACCGGCGCTGCGCGAGGCCCTGGCCGGGCGGTACGGCGGCGAGCCGCTCCCGGAGATCCTCGCCGGACCCGACGCCGCCGCCCAGGTCGCCGCCTCCGACTGCCACACCGTCCTGAACGGCATCACCGGCTCCATCGGCCTCGCGCCGACCCTGGCCGCCCTGGAGGCGGGCCGCACCCTCGCGCTCGCCAACAAGGAGTCGCTGATCGTGGGCGGCCCCCTGGTGAAGGAGCTGGCCAAGCCCGGCCAGATCATCCCGGTGGACTCCGAGCACGCGGCCCTCTTCCAGTCCCTGGCCGCCGGGACCCGCGCCGACGTCCGCAAGCTGGTCGTCACCGCCTCGGGCGGCCCCTTCCGCGGCCGCACCAAGGCCGAGCTGGCGCACGTCACCGTCTCCGACGCCCTCGCGCACCCCACCTGGGCGATGGGCCCGGTGATCACGATCAACTCCGCCACCCTGGTCAACAAGGGGCTGGAGGTCATCGAGGCGCACCTGCTCTACGACATTCCCTTCGACCGCATTGAGGTGGTCGTGCATCCCCAGTCGTATGTCCACTCGATGGTCGAGTTCAACGACGGTTCCACGATCGCCCAGGCGACGCCCCCCGACATGCGGGGGCCGATCGCCATCGGACTGGGCTGGCCCGAGCGCGTCCCGGACGCCGCCCCGGCCTTCGACTGGAGCAAGGCGTCCACGTGGGAGTTCTTCCCGCTGGACGACGAGGCTTTCCCCTCGGTGAACCTCGCCCGGCACGTGGGCCGGCTCGCGGGCACCGCCCCGGCGGTGTTCAATGCGGCAAACGAGGAGTGCGTCGAAGCCTTCCTGGGCGGCGCTCTGCCCTTCAACGGGATCATGGAGACCGTCATCCGGGTGGTCGAGGAGCACGGCACCCCGGTCACGGGAACTTCACTCACGGTGTCGGACGTCCTCGAAGCGGAGACCTGGGCCAGGGCCCGGGCCCGCGAACTGACCAACCGGACGGCTACCGCGGAGGCGCGTGCATGACGACCTTGATGTTCATCCTCGGCATAGTGGTCTTCGCGGTCGGCCTGCTCGTCTCGATCGCCTGGCACGAGCTGGGGCACCTGTCGACGGCCAAGCTCTTCGGCATCCGCGTCCCGCAGTACATGGTCGGATTCGGCCCGACCATCTGGTCGCGGCACAAGGGCGAGACCGAGTACGGCATCAAGGCCGTTCCCCTCGGCGGCTACATCCGCATGATCGGCATGTTCCCGCCGGACGACGCCGGCCGGATCTCCGCCCGCTCCACCTCACCGTGGCGCGGCATGATCGAGGACGCCCGTTCGGCGGCGTACGAGGAGCTGAAGCCCGGAGACGAGACGCGCATGTTCTACACGCGCAAGCCGTGGAAGCGCGTCATCGTCATGTTCGCCGGCCCCTTCATGAACCTGATCCTGGCGGTCGGGCTCTTCCTCTCGGTGCTGATGGGCTTCGGCATCCAGCAGGAGACCAACACCGTCTCCTCGGTCTCGGCGTGCGTCATCGCGCAGAACCAGCACCGCGACGACTGCCGCAAGTCCGACCCGGCCTCCCCGGCGGCCGCCGCCGGGATCAGGGGCGGCGACAAGATCGTCTCCTTCGACGGCCGGCCGACCGAGAAGTGGAACACGCTGTCCGACCTCATCCGGAACAGCGCCGGCCGCGACGTCCCGATCGTGGTCGAGCGGGACGGCAAGGAGCTGACCCTCCATGCCACCATCGCCACCAACCAGGTGGCGAAGAAGGACTCCAGCGGCAACTACGTCCAGGGCGAGTACGTCACCGCCGGATTCCTCGGCTTCAGCCCGGCACGCGGCGTCGTCAAGCTCGACTTCGGCGACTCCGTGGTCTGGATGGGCGACCAGGTCGGCAACGCGGTGGCGTCCCTCGTCGACCTGCCAGGCAAGGTCCCGGCCCTGTGGAACGCCGCCTTCGGCGACGGGCCGCGTGAGCCGGACTCCCCGATGGGCATCGTCGGCGCCGCCCGCGTCACCGGCGAGATCGCCACGCTGGACATCCCGGCCTCTCAGCAGGTCGCCATGGCCGTCTTCGTGGTCGCCGGGTTCAACCTCTCGCTGTTCCTGTTCAACATGCTCCCGCTGCTCCCGCTCGACGGCGGGCACATCGCGGGCGCGCTGTGGGAGTCGCTGCGGCGCCAGGTGGCCCGTCTGCTGCGGCGTCCCGACCCCGGCCCGTTCGACGTGGCCAAGCTCATGCCGGTGGCCTACGTGGTGGCCGGGATCTTCGTCTGCTTCACGGTGCTCGTGCTGATCGCGGACGTGGTCAACCCGGTGCGGATCTCCTGACCGCACGACCAGCACGGCGGCCCGGAACACCCTGTTCCGGGCCGCCATCCATTGGGTGGGTTTGCCGGGTGGGATGTGCTGGCGGTCCGTGCCGTGTCGTAATCTCGAAGCCTGGAGCCCGCCGTTCACGGGACCGGATCTTGATCCACGACTTGGGGTTGCACAGCAGATGACTGCGATTTCTCTCGGCATGCCGTCCGTACCGACCAAGATCGCCGAGCGGCGCAGGAGCCGGCAGATCCAGGTCGGCACCGTCGCGGTCGGCGGCGACGCCCCCGTCTCGGTGCAGTCGATGACGACCACGCGCACCTCGGACATCGGGTCGACGTTGCAGCAGATCGCGGAGCTGACGGCGTCGGGGTGTCAGATCGTGCGGGTGGCGTGTCCGACGCAGGACGACGCGGACGCGCTGGCCACGATCGCGCGGAAGTCGCAGATCCCGGTGATCGCGGACATCCACTTCCAGCCGAAGTACGTGTTCGCGGCGATCGAGGCGGGCTGTGCGGCGGTGCGGGTGAACCCGGGCAACATCAAGCAGTTCGACGACAAGGTCCGCGAGATCGCGAAGGCGGCCAAGGAGCACGGCACCCCGATCCGGATCGGCGTGAACGCGGGTTCGCTGGACCGTCGTCTGCTGCAGAAGTACGGCAAGGCGACGCCGGAGGCGCTGGTGGAGTCGGCGCTGTGGGAGGCGTCGCTGTTCGAGGAGCATGATTTCCGGGACATCAAGATCTCGGTGAAGCACAACGACCCGGTCGTGATGATCGAGGCGTACCGGCAGCTCGCCGCGCAGTGCGACTACCCGCTGCACCTGGGTGTGACGGAGGCGGGTCCGGCGTTCCAGGGCACGATCAAGTCCGCGGTGGCGTTCGGTGCGCTGCTCTCCGAGGGCATCGGTGACACCATCCGGGTCTCGCTGTCGGCTCCGCCGGTGGAAGAGGTCAAGGTCGGCAACCAGATCCTGGAGTCGCTGAACCTGAAGCAGCGGGGTCTGGAGATCGTGTCCTGCCCGTCGTGCGGGCGCGCGCAGGTGGATGTGTACAAGCTGGCCGAGGAGGTCACCGCGGGCCTGACCGGCATGGAGGTCCCCCTCCGCGTCGCGGTCATGGGCTGTGTGGTGAACGGTCCCGGTGAGGCCCGTGAGGCCGACCTGGGTGTCGCCTCCGGCAACGGCAAGGGCCAGATCTTCGTGAAGGGCGAGGTCATCAAGACCGTCCCCGAGTCGAAGATCGTGGAGACCCTCATCGAGGAAGCCATGAAGCTCGCAGAGAAGATGGAGGCCGAAGGCATCGCCTCCGGCGAGCCCACGGTGGCCGTAGCCGGCTGACGCGGTCCGAGAAGTGGAGGGGCAGGCCGCAGGCCCGCCCCTCCAGCGCGGGGCTGGGGGCAGGCCGCAGGCCGCCCCCAGGCGCGGGGAACTGCGCGACAAGCCACCCCGCACCCGCACCCGCCGAACGAACACCAGGCACCCCAGCTCAAAGGCGCACCCCCGAAGCAGCGCGGCTATAGTGCGGGGACCGAAGCAGAACCCCCAGGGTGAGGCCCCGCACGTGTTGACCCAGACCACCTCACGGGTGCTCGAACCGAGCGACCTCGACGCAGCGCTCGCCATCCTCGACCGCGAGCCCGTCGCCAACGCCTTCGTGTCCGCCCGTGTCCAGGTCGCCGGCCTCGACCCCTGGCGCCTGGGCGGCGAGATGTGGGGCTGGTACGAGGACGGCATGCTCACGTCCCTGTGCTACGCGGGCGCCAACCTCGTCCCCGTCTGCGCCACCCCCCGTGCCGTCCGCGCCTTCGCCGACCGCGCCCGCCGGGCCGGCCGCCGCTGCTCCTCGATCGTCGGCCCCGTCGAGGCCACCGCCGAGCTGTGGCGCCTGCTGGAACCCCACTGGGGCCCCGCCCGCGAGGTCCGCGCCCGCCAGCCCCTCATGGTCACCGACCGCGTGCCCGCCGACATCACCCCCGACCCCTACGTCCGGCGCATCCGCAAGGACGAGATGGACACGATCATGCCCGCGTGCGTGGCCATGTTCACCGAGGAGGTCGGCGTCTCCCCGATGGCCGGCGACGGCGGACTCCTCTACCAGGCCCGGGTCGCCGAACTCGTCGGCGCCGGCCGCTCCTTCGCCCGCCTCGACCAGGACGGCAACGTCGTCTTCAAGGCCGAGATCGGCGCCGCCACCTCGCACGCCTGCCAGATCCAGGGCGTGTGGGTCGCCCCCGAGTACCGCGGCAAGGGCCTCGCCGCCCCCGGCATGGCCGCCGTGCTGCGCTACGCCCTCGCCGACGTCGCCCCCGTGGCCAGCCTCTACGTCAACGACTTCAACACCGCCGCCCGCCGGACCTACCAGAGGGCCGGTTTCCAGGAGGTCGGCGCCCTCATGAGCATCCTCTTCTGATCCGGCCCCGCCGGGCGCCCCTGTACGCTCCCGGCATGGACCTCGTGATCGGCACCCTGGACCTCGCAGCCCACGTCGACGAGGCCCTCGCCGTCCAGGCCCTCGCCTTCGGTCTCGGCCCCGACGAGATCGCCGTACGCCGGCAGATCGTCCAGCGCCACATGCTCATGCCCGGCGCCCGCGCCCTCGGCGCCACCAGCCGGGGCGCGCTGATCGGGTTCGTCTACGGCATGCCCAACTCCCGCGCCCACTGGTGGTCCACCGTCGTGGAGCCCTACCTGCGCGCCCTGGGCAACGACGGCTGGCTCGACGACTCCTTCGTCATCACCGAGCTGCACGTCCACCCCGGCCACCAGAACCGGGGCATCGGCCGCCGCCTGATCACCCGCATCACCGACAGCGCCGCCCAGCCCCGCTCCATCCTCTCCGCGATCGACACCGACAGCCCCGCCCGCGGCCTCTACCACGCCCTCGGCTACACCGACCTGGCCCGCCAGGTCCACTTCCCGAGCGCCCCCAAGCCGTACGCCGTGATGGGCGCCCCCCTCCCGCTGCGCCGCCCGTAACCGATTTCCACCCGCGCGGGCGGCCCGGCTAACCTCCTAGCCATCACCTACATTTCCGGCAGGAGTACGAGAAAAATGGCGAACGTACCGGTCCAGCGCATGTCCAAGTTGTTGGCGAAGACGCTGCGCGACGACCCGGCGGACGCCGAGGTCCTCAGCCACAAGCTCCTCGTCCGCGCCGGTTACGTCCGCCGCACCGCTGCCGGCATCTGGTCCTGGCTGCCGCTGGGCACCAAGGTCCTCGCCAACGTCGAGCGGATCGTGCGCGAGGAGATGGACGCCATCGGCGCCCAGGAGGTCGTCCTCCCCGTCCTGCTGCCGCGCGAACCCTACGAGGCCACCGGCCGCTGGGACGAGTACGGCGCCGAGCTGTTCCGCCTCCAGGACCGCAAGGGCGGCGACTACCTCCTCGGCCCCACCCACGAGGAGATCTTCACCCTGCTGGTGAAGGACCAGACGTCCTCCTACAAGGACCTGCCGGTCATCCTGTACCAGATCCAGTCCAAGTTCCGGGACGAGGCGCGCCCCCGCGCGGGCATCCTGCGCGGCCGCGAGTTCCTGATGAAGGACTCGTACTCCTTCGACACCGAGGACGAGGGCCTGGCCTCCTCCTACGCCCTGCACCGCGCCGCCTACCAGCGGATCTACGAGCGCCTCGGCCTCGACTACCGCATCGTCGCCGCCACCGCCGGCGCCATGGGCGGCTCGCAGTCCGAGGAGTTCCTCGCCCCCGCCGAGGCCGGCGAGGACACCTTCGCCGACTGCCCCAGCTGCGACTTCGCCGCCAACACCGAGGCCGTGCGCTACGAGCCGGCCCCGGTCGACGGCTCGGCCGTGCCCGCGCTGGAGGAGATCCCCACCCCGGACACCCCGACCATCGAGACCCTCGCCGCCTCCCTCGGCGTCCCCGCCTCCGCCACCCTGAAGAACCTGCTGGTCAAGGTGGACGGCGAGATCGTCGCCGTGGGCGTGCCCGGGGACCGCGAGGTCGACATGGGCAAGGTCGAGGAGCACTTCGCCCCGGCCGCCGTCGAGCTGGTCACCGCCGAGGACTTCGTCGGCCGCCCCGACCTGGTGCGCGGCTACGTCGGCCCGCAGGGCCTGGGCGAGAAGGTGAAGTACATCGCCGACCCCCGCGTCGCCCCCGGCACCGGCTGGATCACCGGCGCCAACAAGGAGCACACGCACGCCAAGAACGTCGTCGCGGGCCGTGACTTCGAGGTCGACGCGTACGTCGACGTCGTGGTGGTCCAGGAGGGCGACCCCTGCCCCGAGTGCGGCGCCGGGCTGAAGCTGGACCGGGCCATCGAGATCGGCCACATCTTCCAGCTCGGCCGCAAGTACGCCGACGCCCTCAAGCTCGACGTGCTCGGCCAGAACGGCAAGCCCGTCCGCGTCACCATGGGCTCCTACGGCATCGGCGTCTCCCGCGCCGTCGCCGCCCTCGCCGAGCAGACCGCCGACGAGCACGGCCTGTGCTGGCCCAAGGAGGTCGCCCCGGCCGACGTGCACGTGGTCGCCGCGGGCAAGGCGCTCCAGACCGAGCTGGCCCTCGACGTCGCCGACAAGCTCGCCGCCGCGGGCGTCCGCGTCCTGGTCGACGACCGGGCCGGGGTCTCGCCGGGCGTGAAGTTCACCGACGCCGAGCTGATCGGCGTGCCGCAGATCCTGGTCGCCGGACGCCGCAGCGCCGACGGCGTGCTGGAGCTGAAGGACCGCAAGACCGGTGAGCGCGAGGAGCTGACGGTCGAGGAGGCCATCGCCCGCCTCACCGCCTGAGCGGACACATGAGAAGGCCCGGCCGCGTCACGCGGCCGGGCCTTCCCGCGTCCTCACAGCCAGGTGGCGAACTCCAGCAGCAGGTCGGCGTCCTGCTCCCGGCCCACCCGGCGGGCGCGCACCCCGGACTCCACGGCCCTGAACAGCGTCCAGCCGCGCAGCCGCTCCTGGTCCACCTCCAGCGACTCCGCGAGCCGCTTGATCCGGCGCCGGGTCACCGAGGCGCCCGACGGCACCGCGATCAGGTCCTCGACCCGGTCGCGCACCAGCCGCGCCAGGTCGAACGCGCACTCACCGACCACCGGGTCCGGGCCCACCGCGAGCCATGGCAGCCGCTCCCCGCCGAGCACCTTGCTCTGCCGGAACGTGCCGTGCAGCAGCCGGTGGTCCGGCGCCCCGGCCAGCAGCTCCTCGCGCACCGCGAGCGCCGCGTCCACCAGGGGTGCGGCCTCGGGGTCCGTCAGGGCGCTCGCGGCCATCGCCTCGGCCTGCCTGCCGGTGCGCTCCGCCACCGTCTCGAACCGGTGCGCGCCCTCCCCGGCCGGCGGCTCCACCCACAGGCGGCGCAGCGTCCCGGCCGCCTCCAGCAGCGCCTTCGCCTCCGGCAGCGAGCGCACCGAGACGTCCGGGTGCAGCCGCTCCAGCAGCAGCGCGCCCTCCGCGACGTCCCCGGACCCGCCGTCCAGCACCTGTACGGCACCCAGCCCGGCCCAGTGCGCCAGGGCCGCCCGCTCGCTCTCCGGCCGGGCCCGCGCGGGCGCCAGCTTCAGCACGGCGGGGCTGCCGTCCGCGCGCCGCACCAGCAGCACCAGGCTGCTGCGGCCGCCCGGCACCTGCACCCGGTCCACGGTCAACTCGCGCTGCGCGACTGCCCGTTCAGCCGCCTCGGGCAGCTTCGTGAGCCAGTCGTCACCGGGCGGAGCGGTCTCCCGGCTCGCCCGGACCAGTCGCCGAGGCGGTTCGAAAGCCATGCGCGAGTCGTTCCCCTTCTCCTGCGTCCACGGGGCCCCTCCACGACGAGAGGCCCCAGGAAGGCTACGCCCTCCCGCTCACCGCCCGCCGCGTCCCGCTCAGGCGGTGGGCGTCGCCGAGGGGGCGGAGTCCGCTGCTCCCGCGCGGCCCGTCGTGTCGTCGGCGCGCTCCGCCAGGCCCGGGAACGCCGGGGCCTTCCCGCTCCAGCGGGTCGCGCGCACCGCCGCCTCGCGCAGTGCGGCGGTGGCCGCCGTACGCCGGGAGCCGGTGGAGGCGCGGACCAGGTCGGCGTAGACCCCGGAGAGACGTTCCTCCAGCTCGGCGGCGAGGCGCAGCGCGGCGGGGGAGTCGGCCACCGAGAAGGGCAGCGCGTACGCGGGACTCGCCGCCACCGGCTCGCCGCCCAGGTCGCGGACCGAGCGGGCCAGGGTGTCGCGGGCCGCCCGGTGGGCGTCGTACGCGGACCGCGCCTCGCCCTGCCGGGGCGCGCCGATCCGGCCGCCGACCACGCCGTAGCCGTACACCGCCGCGTGCTCCGCCGCCAACGCCGTCTGCAGAGCCGCCAGTTCGGCCTTCTTGTCCTGCTCGCTCACTTGGCCGCCTCCGTCAGCAGATACGCGTGCGCGGCCCCGGCCGCCGACACCGACGCCAGCAGCCGTGCCAGATCGCCCGGCACCTCCAGGAGCGCACCCGCCCGCCGGTCCGCCACGGTCCGCTCGGCGGACGCCAGCGAGGCCAGCGCGTCCTTCCGGTCGGCGGGCGCCGTGGGGGCCGGGGCGGTCGGTTTCTTCGTGCGCGTGCCGGACTCGTCCTTGCCGCCGAAGGCGTCCCGGTGCGCGGCCACCGCCGCCCGCAGCGGGGCCAGCCGGTCCGCGAGCGCCGGGTGCGCGTCGAGCACCGCGTCGTAGCGCGTCAGCAGATCGGCGCTGTCGCGCGCCGCACGCGCGCGTGCGCGGGTGGCCGCCGACACCGCGCGTTCGGCGGGGCTCGGGCCGGACGCGCAGCCCGTCAGCAGGGCGCCGGCACCGGTGAGGGCGGCGAGCAGGGTTCTTCTGCGCGGCCCCGAACGGGCGCGCGGCGGTGGGGAGTACGGCACGGCAGACGTCCTCGGGGGGCTCGTACGGCAAGACGCGGGGAGGGCACCGGAAGGCGGGGCCCGGCGAACGGGCGGCACGCCCGTGATCACCGTACCCGCGCCCCGTGCCCGCACCACTCACCGGCACCGCCCCACGCCCCGACGGCCACCGGACGGACGCCCCGGGCGGTGGCGCCCGGCGCCGGGTGGACGGCAACACCCATCGCGACCGGATACCCTTTGATCAGACACGCGACCCATCCCACAACAGCACACGCGGCCGAGGAGTCACCCGGATGAGCACCACCCAGAGCGAGAGGCTGCGAGAGCTGCTCGAACCGCTCGTCACCTCCCAGGGGCTGGATCTCGAGGAGATCGCCCTCGACTCCGTAGGACGCAAGCGGGTGCTGCGCGTGGTCGTCGACTCCGACACCGGAGCGGACCTGGACCGGATCGCCGATGTGAGCCGCGCGCTCTCGGCGAAGCTCGACGAGACCGACGCGATGGGAGACCAGGCCTACGACCTGGAGGTCGGCACCCCCGGCGCCGAGCGCCTGCTCACCGAACCCCGCCACTACCGGCGTGCCCTGGACCGGCTGGCCAGGTTCCAGCTCGCCGACGGCGGGGACGTGACCGCGCGCATCGTGGGCGTGGACGACGAGGGTGTGGACCTGGAGGTTCCCGGCGTGAAGGGCCGCAAGGCCACCAGCCGCCGGCTCGCCTTCCCGGAGATCGCCAAGGCGCGGGTGCAGGTCGAGTTCAACCGCAAGGACAAGAAGGACATGAAGGAAGAGGAGGAGGCGTAGCCGTGGACATCGACATGAGCGCCCTGCGGGGCTTGGTCAGGGAGAAGGAGATCTCCTTCGACCTGCTGGTCGAGGCGATCGAGTCGGCCCTCCTCATCGCGTACCACCGCACCGAGGGAAGCCGTCGCCACGCCCGCGTGGAGCTGAACCGGCAGACCGGTCACGTGACCGTGTGGGCGAAGGAGGACCCCGAGGACCTGGAGGAGGGGCAGGAGCGCCGCGAGTTCGACGACACCCCCTCCGGGTTCGGCCGGATCGCCGCCACCACCGCCAAGCAGGTCATCCTGCAGCGGCTGCGGGACGCGGAGGACGACGCCACGCTCGGCGAGTACGCCGGGCGCGAGGGCGACATCGTCACCGGCGTGGTCCAGCAGGGCCGCGACCCGAAGAACGTGCTGGTCGACATCGGCAAGCTGGAGGCCATCCTGCCGGTGCAGGAGCAGGTGCCCGGCGAGACCTACCAGCACGGCATGCGGCTGCGTTCCTACGTGGTCCGCGTCGCCAAGGGTGTGCGCGGTCCCTCGGTCACGCTCTCCCGCACCCACCCCAGCCTGGTGAAGAAGCTCTTCGCCCTGGAGGTGCCGGAGATCGCGGACGGCTCGGTGGAGATCGCCGCCATCGCCCGCGAGGCCGGTCACCGCACCAAGATCGCCGTGCGGTCCACCCGTTCGGGCCTGAACGCCAAGGGTGCCTGCATCGGCCCGATGGGCGGCCGGGTGCGCAACGTGATGGGCGAACTCAACGGCGAGAAGATCGACATCGTCGACTGGTCGGACGACCCGGCCGAGATGGTGGCGAACGCCCTGTCACCCGCCCGGGTGAGCAAGGTCGAGGTCGTCGACCTCGCCGCCCGCTCCGCCCGGGTCACCGTGCCGGACTACCAGCTGTCGCTGGCGATCGGCAAGGAGGGGCAGAACGCCCGCCTGGCCGCCCGCCTCACCGGCTGGCGCATCGACATCCGGCCGGACACCGAGCAGGTCACCGACTAGATCCCGTCGTGATCACGGTCGGGATCGAGACAGATCCCGACCGGATCGTGACCGTTCACCACACTGCAACTGTTCGACCTCTGCCCCAAAGGGGTGAGGTCGGTACGGGGAGGTAGACTTAATCGTGTCTGGCCGGACGCCAACCCGCGCATGCCCTGAACGCACCTGTGTGGGGTGTCGGAAGCGAGCGGCCAAGAACGATCTACTGCGGATCGTGATGATCGAGGACGCCTGCGTCCCCGATCCTCGCGGTACGCTGCCCGGCCGGGGTGCTTATGTACACCCGGCACCGGTCTGTCTGGACCAGGCGGTTCGCCGCCGGGCGTTCGCGCGGGCACTGCGCGCCCCGCAAGCGCTCGACACAAACGCGTTGCGCCGATACGTCGAGCAGGCAACACCGTAAGAAGTGCCGCCCGGAACACCGTGGCGGCCTGGTACCTCGCGAGTCGAAAGCAGGTCGAGATTGCGATGAGCACTCGATGAGTACGCGATGAGTACGCCCATGAACTAGCGACGGTCCGGCTTCACCCGGACCTCAAAGGAGCGAAGTGGCTAAGGTCCGGGTATACGAACTCGCCAAGGAGTTCGGTGTAGAGAGCAAGGTCGTCATGGCCAAGCTCCAGGAACTCGGTGAATTCGTCCGTTCGGCGTCTTCGACGATCGAAGCGCCTGTCGTACGCAAGCTGACCGATGCCTTCCAGGGCGGCGGCAAGCCCGCCCCGCGCAAGGCGACCCCCAAGCCCGGCGCGCCCTCCCCGGCGCAGTCGGCCCGTCCGGCTGCCCCGAAGCCGGGCGCCCCCAAGCCCGCCGCGCAGCAGCCCGCTGCCCCGGCGGCTCCCTCGGCTCCCGCGCCGGCCGCCTCCGGCCCGCGTCCGGTGCCGGGTCCCAAGCCCGCGCCGCGCCCGGCCCCGGCCGCCCCGGAGTTCACCGCTCCGCCGGCCGCCCAGGCTCCGCAGGCCCCCGCCGCGCAGCAGGGTCCCGCCACGCAGGCCCCGCGTCCCGGTGGTGCCCGTCCCGGTGCCCCCAAGCCCGGTGGCGCCCGTCCGGCCGCTCCCGGCCAGGGTGGCCAGGGCCAGTCGGGCCGTCCCGGCCAGGGCGCCCCGCGCCCCGGTGGCCAGGGCCAGCGTCCCGGCGCCCGTCCGGCCGGTCCCCGTCCGGGCAACAACCCCTTCACGTCCGGTGGCTCCACCGGCATGGCGCGCCCGCAGGCGCCCCGTCCGCAGGGCGGCCCCCGTCCGGCCGGCGGTCCCGGTGCCCCCGGCGCCGGTCCCCGTCCGCAGGGTCCGGGCGCTCAGGGCGGCGGTCCGCGTCCGCAGGCTCCGGGCCGTCCCGGTCCGTCGCCCGCCGGCATGCCCCGCCCGCAGGGCGGCCCGCGTCCCGGCCCGGCCGGTCCGCGTCCCAACCCCGGCATGATGCCGCAGCGTCCCGCCGCGGGCCCGCGTCCCGGCGGCGGTGGCCCCGGTGGCCGCGGTCCCGGTGCCGGCGGTCGTCCCGGTGGCGGCGGCGGTCGTCCGGGCGGCGGCGGCTTCGCCGGTCGTCCGGGTGGCGGTGGCGGCGGTGGCTTCGCCGGCCGTCCCGGTGGTCCCGGTGGCGGTGGCGGCGGCTTCGCCGGCCGTCCCGGCGGTGGCGGCGGTGGCCGTCCCGGCTTCGGTGGTCGTCCCGGTGGTCCGGGTGGCCGTGGTGGCACGCAGGGCGCCTTCGGCCGTCCCGGCGGTCCCGCGCGTCGCGGTCGCAAGTCGAAGCGGCAGAGGCGCCAGGAGTACGAGGCCATGCAGGCCCCGTCGGTCGGCGGCGTGATGCTGCCTCGCGGCAACGGACAGACCGTCCGCCTGTCGCGCGGTGCGTCCCTCACCGACTTCGCGGAGAAGATCAACGCCAACCCGGCGTCGCTCGTCGCCGTGATGATGAACCTCGGCGAGATGGTCACCGCCACGCAGTCCGTCTCCGACGAGACGCTGCAGCTCCTGGCCGGCGAGATGAACTACATCATCGAGATCGTCAGCCCGGAGGAGGAGGACCGCGAGCTGCTCGAGTCCTTCGACATCGAGTTCGGCGAGGACGAGGGCGGCGAGGAATACCTCATGCCGCGTCCGCCGGTCGTGACCGTCATGGGTCACGTCGACCACGGTAAGACCCGACTGCTCGACACCATCCGCAAGACGAACGTCGTCGCGGGCGAGGCCGGCGGTATCACGCAGCACATCGGTGCGTACCAGGTCACGACCGAGGTCAACGACGAAGAGCGCAAGATCACCTTCATCGACACCCCGGGTCACGAGGCGTTCACCGCCATGCGTGCCCGTGGTGCGAAGTCGACCGACATCGCGATCCTGGTCGTCGCGGCCAACGACGGTGTCATGCCGCAGACGGTCGAGGCGCTCAACCACGCCAAGGCCGCCGAGGTCCCGATCGTGGTCGCGGTCAACAAGATCGACGTCGAGGGTGCCGACCCGACCAAGGTGCGCGGTCAGCTCACCGAGTACGGTCTGGTGGCCGAGGAGTACGGCGGCGACACCATGTTCGTCGACATCTCCGCCAAGCAGGGCCTCAACATCGAGAGCCTGCTGGAGGCCGTGGTCCTGACCGCGGACGCCTCGCTCGACCTGCGGGCCAACCCGGAGCAGGACGCGCAGGGCATCGCGATCGAGTCCCACCTCGACCGCGGCCGCGGTGCCGTCGCGACCGTCCTGGTCCAGCGAGGCACCCTGCGGGTCGGCGACACCATGGTGGTCGGCGACGCGTACGGCCGTGTCCGCGCGATGCTCGACGACAAGGGCGAGAACGTGGAAGAGGCGGGTCCCTCGACCCCGGTCCTCGTCCTCGGTCTCACCAACGTCCCGGGCGCCGGCGACAACTTCCTGGTCGTCGACGAGGACCGTACGGCCCGTCAGATCGCGGAGAAGCGGGCGGCGCGCGAGCGCAACGCCAACTTCGCCCGTCGCGGCGTCCGGTTCTCGCTGGAGAACCTGGACGAGGCCCTCAAGGCCGGTCTGGTGCAGGAACTCAACCTCATCATCAAGGGCGACGCGTCCGGTTCGGTGGAGGCTCTCGAGTCCTCGCTGCTCCAGCTCGACGTCGGCGAAGAGGTCGACATCCGCGTCCTGCACCGCGGTGTGGGTGCGGTCACCGAGTCCGACATCAACCTGGCGACCGGCTCCGACGCCATCGTCATCGGCTTCAACGTCCGCGCAGCGGGCCGCGCGGCGCAGATGGCGGAGCGCGAGGGCGTCGACGTCCGGTACTACTCGGTGATCTACCAGGCCATCGAGGAGATCGAGGCGGCCCTCAAGGGCATGCTCAAGCCGGAGTACGAGGAGGTCGAGCTCGGCACGGCGGAGATCCGCGAGGTCTTCAAGTCGTCCAAGCTGGGCAACATCGCCGGTGTCCTGGTCCGCTCGGGCGAGGTCAAGCGCAACACCAAGGCGCGCCTCCTCCGCGACGGCAAGGTCATCGCCGAGAACCTCAACATCTCCGGACTGCGTCGCTTCAAGGACGACGTCACCGAGATCCGCGAAGGCTTCGAGGGTGGTATCAACCTCGGAAACTTCAACGACATCAAGGTCGACGACGTCATCGCGACGTACGAGATGCGCGAGAAGCCGCGCGCGTAACGCTGCGCTGTGCGTCGGCCGATGGGTCCTGTACCTGTCGGCCGACGTGCCGTCCCTGGGGGCTCCGCCCCCAGACCCCCGGCCTATGCCCACCCACCACCCGAAACTGTTGGCTATTGAGCCGACCGAGACGGGTGGGTGGCAAACGGGGGTCTGGGGGGCGGAGCCCCCAGGTTGCGGCGGAAACCCTGTCGAGCACGCAGCTCGTACGGGGTACGGTGCTTAGACCACCGATCCCGGGCCGGCGGGTTAACCGGTTTCACATGTACGTGGGGACTCTGTCCTTCGACCTCCTCCTCGGCGACGTCCACTCGCTGAAGGAGAAGCGCTCCGTCGTCCGCCCGATCGTCGCCGAACTCCAGCGGAAGTACTCCGTGAGCGCGGCCGAGGTGGATCACATGGACCTGCACCGGCGAGCGCTCATCGGCCTCGCCACGGTGTCCGGCGACGCGGCGCACCTCACCGACGTACTCGACCAGTGCGAACGGCTGGTCGCCGCCCGCCCCGAAGTGGAGCTGCTGTCCGTACGACGGCGCTTCCACGGCGACGACGACTGACCGAAGAAGCGCGAAGAAACGCGAAGCAGAAGAAAGAACGGGAGACGGACCAGTGGCCGACAACGCTCGGGCGAAAAGGCTGGCGGACCTCATCCGCGAGGTGGTGGCCCAGAAGCTGCAGCGGGGGATCAAGGACCCGCGGCTCGGCTCGCACGTCACCATCACGGACACGCGTGTCACGGGTGACCTGCGGGAGGCGACCGTCTTCTACACGGTCTACGGCGACGACGAGGAGCGGGCGGCCGTCGCCGCGGGCCTGGAGAGCGCCAAGGGCATCCTGCGCTCCGAGGTCGGCCGCGCGGCCGGGGTGAAGTTCACGCCGACGCTGACCTTCGTCGCGGACGCCCTGCCGGACACGGCCCGCAACATCGAGGACCTCCTCGACCGGGCCCGGCAGTCCGACGCCCAGGTGCGCGAGGCGTCCTCGGGCGCCGCGTACGCCGGTGGCGCGGACCCGTACCGCAAGCCGGAGTCCGACGACGAGACGGACGACAGCACCGAATGACAGCCAAGCCCACCCCGCCCGACGGCCTTGTCATCGTCGACAAGCCGTCGGGCTTCACGTCGCACGACGTGGTCGCCAAGATGCGCGGGATCGCCCGGACCCGCCGCGTCGGCCACGCCGGCACCCTCGACCCCATGGCCACCGGTGTCCTCGTCCTCGGTCTGGAGCGCGCCACCAAGCTCCTCGGGCACCTCGCCCTGACCGAGAAGGAGTACCTGGGCACCATCCGGCTCGGCCAGAACACCCTCACCGACGACGCCGAGGGGGAGATCAGCTCCTCCACCGACGCCTCCCGGGTGCCCCGCGAGGCCATCGACGCCGGTGTGGCGAAGCTCAGCGGCGACATCATGCAGGTGCCGTCCAAGGTCAGCGCCATCAAGATCGACGGCGTGCGCTCCTACAAGCGCGCCCGTGAGGGCGAGGACTTCGAGATCCCGGCCCGCCCCGTGACCGTCTCCTCCTTCGCGGTGTACGACGTCCGCGACGCCGTCGCCGAGGACGGCACCCCCGTGCTCGACCTGGTCGTCTCGGTGGTGTGCTCCTCCGGCACCTACATCCGCGCCCTCGCCCGCGACCTGGGCGCCGACCTGGGCGTCGGCGGCCACCTCACGGCGCTGCGCCGGACGCGGGTCGGCCCGTACAAGCTGGACTCGGCCCGCACCCTGGACCAGCTCCAGGAGGAGCTGACCGTGATGCCGGTCGCCGAGGCCGCCTCCGCCGCGTTCCCCCGCTGGGACGTGGATACGCGGCGCGGGAAGCTGCTGCTCAACGGCGTCCGGCTGGAGATGCCCGAGGTGTACGCGGGCGCCGGTCCCATCGCGGTGTTCGACCCCGAGGGCCGGTTCCTCGCGCTCGTCGAGGAGCAGAAGGGCAAGGCCAAGAGCCTCGCCGTCTTCGGCTGAGCGGGACCCTGCCCGTGGAGCGGCGGTCACGGGGTACGTGTCACACCCGCCGCTCCACGGTCCCCCCTCGGTTCCCCCACCCAAGACGTCTATCCACTCCGCACGGCCTATTCACCCGTCCGGACGGGCGCTCGGAGTGAACCGGGGGAGCGGAAGGGGGCGCTTTCTCCCCGCGCCCTGTTCCGGTGATCATCACGTGCCTACCGTCGAGGTGGAAGCGGGTGCACGGCTGGGGAGGGCGGGACGATGGCGGGAGCAGTGCCGCGAGCGGGCAGCGGTGACGGGACGGCCGCCCCGGCACCCGGCCGCCCCGGGGACCGCCCGGACGCCCTGGTGCGCATCCGCGACCTCTTCGGGCGCCTGCGCGGCATCGGCTTCCTCACCGACCACCAGGGCACCCTGCTCACCAGCCACGACGCCGTCGAGGGCCTGTCCCGGCTGGTGCTGTGCGCCGCCGGCGACCGCACGCGCGTGGTCGACGCCGACGCCGTCGTCCCCCTGCCCCGGCACGGACTCGCGCTCGTGCACGCCGGGAGCCTGGGCGTCGCCCCGCTGCCGCTGACCGTCCGCGACCGCATCGAGGCGGGCACCTACGTACGCCTTGCCGCAGGAGGCTGGCGCGAGGCGAGGGTGCTCACCGCCGCCCGCGCGGCCTACCCCGCCGACGGCAGCGGCCGCGTCCTTGACGACGCGCTGGAACTCGCGCTCGGCACCGCCGCCCGCGACGCCCTGCGGCCCGGCGGCGGCACGACCGGCGGCCCGGTGCTCGACGCCCGCACCGGCGCCGTCCTCGGCGTCCTCGGCGCCACCCTGCGCTCCCCCGACCGGGACTCCGGCTTCGCCGTCCCCGTCCGCCCCTGTGCGCCGGACGCCGCGCTCGCCGCCCTGCTCGCCCGCAACGAGTCCACCGTCCCGGCCTACGGCACCGACCTCAACCTCGCCGGAGTCCTCCAGCTCTGCGCCGCCTCCGTCAGCCGGGACGGCCCGCCCGGAACCCTCACCGGGCTCGACTCCGTCATCGAACGGGAAGCGATCGCAGGTGAGTTGGCCGACTTCGCCGAGGGGCCGCACCCCGTGCTCGCGCTCACCGGTGACCCCGGCAGCGGCCGTACGACCGAGCTGGCGGCGCTCGCCGCCCGGCGCCGCCGCGGCGACACCCCGGCCCCCACGCTGTGGCTGCGCGGCGCCGACCTGAAGGGCACCGACGACTCCGTGGCCGACGCCGTCCGCCGCGCACTGGAGCGCGCCGCGCCCGTCGCCGCCGCCTCCGGACCGGGGCGCCCCGCCGACCTCGCCGACCTCGACCCCGACCGGCTCGCCGCCCTCGCCGCGCGCCTGGGCCGTCCGCTGCTGCTCTGCCTCGACGCCCCCGAGGAGATGCCGCCCGCCCTCCTGCCCGAGTGGGCCGGGGCGAGCACCGACTGGCTGCGCGCCACCGGCGCCCGGCTGGTGCTGGCCTGCCGGGACGAGTTCTGGGAGAGCGCCGCCGAGTCGTTCCCCGCACGCCTCCGCCTGACCGGCCTCACCCGCCAGGAGGCCCGCGCCGCCCGCGCCCGGCACGGCATCCCCGACGGAGCCCTCACCGGCGCCGACGCCCGGCACCCGCTCGCCCTGCGCCTGCTGGCCGAGGTCAGGGCAGCGCTCCCCGCCGACGCCCCCCTGCGCCCGCTGGACCGGCACGACGTCCTCGCCGCCCGCCTCGACCTGACGTGCCTGCGCGTCGCCGAGCGCCTCGCCGCCGCCGACGGCCTCGGCGACAGGGCCGTACGCCGCCTCGCCACCAGGGTCGCCGGGCAGGTCCACGAGGCCGCCCGGCGCGCCCTGGGGCACGGACACGGCGTGCTGGACCGGGAGACCTTCGAGGCCCTCTTCCCGCAGGGACCCGCCCCGGCGAGGCTCGCCCACGGCACCGGATGGGCCTCCGCCGTGCTCGCCGAAGGGCTGCTGGTCCGCTCCGGGAGCGGCTACCGCTTCGCCCACGAGGAGTTCGCCGACTGGCTCCAGGGCACCCATCTCGACCTGGACGAGGCACTGCGGGTCCTGGTCCACCACCCCCGCGCCGAGCCGCCGCCCGGCACACCGCCCGTGCCGCACCACCGGATCGGCCCCGTCGTACAGGCGCTGCTGCTCCTCGGCCGCCGTGCACCCCGCCGGCTCGCCTTCCGGCTGCGGGAACTGGCCGACGCCCTCGATCTCGACCCGGCGTCCTGGTGGGCCGCCCGGCTGCTGCGCCGGACCCTGCTGAGCGTGCCCGACGCCCAGCCGTACCGCGAGGAGCTGCGCCTGCTGGCCGACCGCGTCGTGGCCTGGCGGCGCGCGGGCCGGGCCGTGCCCGACGATCTCGGTCCCGGCTTCTGGACCGCGCTCGCCCTGCCCGACGCCGAGCGGTTCGGCCTGCTGCGACAGCTGGTGCTCGCCGACCCGGCCGCACCCGCGGGCGCGGGGGAGCGGTACCTCGACGCCGCCGCC
This sequence comes from Streptomyces sp. NPDC046860, assembly GCF_040645115.1. NCBI lineage: Bacteria > Bacillati > Actinomycetota > Actinomycetes > Kitasatosporales > Streptomycetaceae > Streptomyces > Streptomyces sp. NPDC046860. The sequence goes on from NZ_JBEYXQ010000001.1 coordinate 771,394, forward strand.
CGGCTCCTGGCCGCCGACCCGGCCGCGGGCCAGCCGCACCTCACCCGCTGGTTCGACGACGAGCGCCCGCTGCCCGCCACCCCGCACGCCACCGTGGCCACCGCCGCCCAGGCCCTGCTGCACACCCACCGGCACGGCGCCCTCGACGACCTCACCGAGGCCCTGATCGACAGCGGCGGCCGCAAAGCCGTCGAACTGCTCGCCGTGCTCGCCGAGGACGAACCCTCCGCCGCCTGCCGCGCCGTCGACCGCTGGGCCCGCGACGACGACCCCGACCACCGGGCCACCGCCCTGGTCCTCGCCCGGCGCACCGCCCCGCACACGGGCACCCCCGCCGACCGCGCCCTGCTGCGCCGCGCCGCCCAGGCCCTGCTGGCCCGCCCCGCCGACCGCGCCCTGCACGGCGGCGCCCTGGCCCTGCTCGCCGTCGACCCGGTCAGCCGCGACCAGCACCTCGCGCGGGCCCTGCGCCACTTCAGGGCCGGTGACCGGGGGCTGCCGCCCGCCGCCCTGCTGCCGGCCCTGGCCACCCACCCCGACACCGTCCTGGACGCCTTCCGTGCCCGGCTGCGCGGCGGACCCGACACCGCCGCCGCCCTGCGCGCGCTCGCCCACGTCAGCGACCCGGCACACGCCCGCCGTATCGCCGTCCTCGTCCGGGAGACGGCCGCGCCCCGCCCGGAGAACGCGCCCGGCGTCGCCGCGTACGTCGACCGCCGCCTCGCCCACGGCCCCACCGCCCGCACCGACCTGCTGCCCCTGCTCACCGGGCTGCTCGGCAAGGGCTTCGAAGCGGTGCGCGCCGCCCTGGCAGCCGTCCTCGTCGCCCCCGGCACCGAGGCCACGACCCCGCTGCGCCGCGAACTGCTCGACCTGCTGCTCGCCCATGAACGGGACCCGGCCGTCCTGACCGCGGTGCTGCGCGCGGCGGCCGCCCTGCCCGGCGACGGCGCGGGCCCGGCGGCGGGGGAGGCCCGCGGGCTCGTCCACCGCACCGCCCGCCTCCTCGGCCGCACCCCCCAGGGCGGCGACCGCGTCCTGGCCGGTCTCGTCCGGGAGCTGCCCGGCTTCGCCGCGCGGCTCACCCGCTGGCTCACCGAGGCCCAGGAGGACTGGGCGGAGGTCGCGGGCCCCGGCACCCGGAGCGCCATCGAGAACCTCGCCGGGACGCCCGTACCCGCGTGAGCAGGGGTTTCGGGCGTGCGCCCGGTCACAGGAGCCGTACCGATGCGAGCCCCTGTGACCGGGCATGGCACCCTTAGACCTGCACAGGAGTCAGACACGGACACGGGTTCGAGGAGCGGTCACAGTGCAGCGCTGGCGTGGCTTGGAGGACATCCCTCAGGACTGGGGGCGCAGTGTCGTCACCATCGGGTCCTACGACGGTGTCCACCGCGGCCACCAGTTGATCATCGAGCACGCCGTCGACCGCGCCCGGAAGCTGGGCGTCCCGGCCGTCGTGGTCACCTTCGACCCGCACCCCAGCGAGGTGGTACGGCCCGGCAGCCATCCCCCGCTGCTCGCCGCGCACCCGCGCCGCTGCGAACTGATGGCGGACCTCGGCGTCGACGCGGTGCTCGTCCTGCCGTTCACCCCCGAGTTCTCGCAGCTCTCCCCGGCCGAGTTCGTCGTCAAGGTCCTGGTCGACAAGCTGCACGCCAAGGCGGTCGTGGAGGGCCCGAACTTCCGCTTCGGGCACCGCGCGGCCGGCACCGTGGACTTCCTCGCCGAGCAGGGCCGGGTCTACGACTTCGAGGTGGAGATCGTCGACCTGTACGTCACCGGCGAGGCGGGCGGCGGCAAGCCGTTCTCCTCCACGCTGACCCGCACCCTGATCGCCGAGGGCGACGTCGCCGGCGCCCGCGAGATCCTCGGGCGCCCGCACCGGGTGGAGGGCGTGGTCGTCCGGGGCGCCCAGCGCGGCCGCGAACTCGGCTTCCCCACGGCCAACGTGGAGACCCTGCCGCACACCGCGATCCCCGCCGACGGCGTCTACGCCGGGTACCTGTACGCGCAGGGTGAGACGATGCCCGCCGCGATCTCGGTCGGCACCAACCCGCAGTTCGACGGCACCGAGCGCACGGTGGAGGCGTACGCCATCGACCGCGTCGGCCTCGACCTGTACGGGCTGCACGTCGCCGTCGAGTTCCTCGCCTACGTGCGCGGCCAGGCGAAGTTCGACTCGCTGGAGGGCCTGCTGGAGCAGATGGCCGCGGACGTGGAGCGGTGCCGGGAGATCGTGGCCGCGGACGCGTAGTCCCCTCCGGACATGCGAAGGGCGGCCGGTGCGTGGAGCACCGGGCGCCCGACGGCCACTACCGGGAGGGCTGCGGGGGGTGCTTCGGGGGGGGCGCCAGCGGGGGCCCCCCGGTGGGCGGGTGCAGACGCGGGAC